>NZ_CM142928.1:0-627500 GCF_054941095.1 Dellaglioa sp. L3N | reverse complement strand
CACATGGTTTCAGGAACTATTTCACTCCCCTTCCGGGGTGCTTTTCACCTTTCCCTCACGGTACTGGTTCACTATCGGTCACTAGGGAGTATTTAGCCTTGGGAGATGGTCCTCCCGGATTCCGACGGAATTTCTCGTGTTCCGCCGTACTCAGGATACTGCTCTGAGAGATTTTCATTTAGCGTACGGGGCTATCACCCTCTACGGCGAGTCTTCCCAGACTCTTCTGCTATAAAAATCTTTGGTAACTCAAATGAGCAGTCCTACAACCCCAAGAAGCAAGCTTCTTGGTTTGGGCTCTTCCCTGTTCGCTCGCCGCTACTTAGGGAATCGATTTTTCTTTCTATTCCTGCAGGTAATTAGATGTTTCAGTTCCCTGCGTTTACCTCTATATAACCTATGTATTCAGTTAATAGTAACAGTCGATTAAAACTGCTGGGTTCCCCCATTCGGAAATCTCCGGATCAAAGCTTACTTACAGCTCCCCGAAGCATATCGGTGTTAGTCCCGTCCTTCATCGGCTCCTAGTGCCAAGGCATTCACCATGCGCCCTTGATAACTTAACCTAACTTTACATAAAGCAAAGTGGTTTTGTTAAGAACTACGTTCTTAACTAATAAAACGCGGTGTTTCTCGGCTTATTGCTTAAAAATTTAATAAATATTATCTAGTTTTCAAAGAACAAATTCGACAATTAAAATTGTCAATGGAGCCTAACGGGATCGAACCGATGACCTCCTGCGTGCAAGGCAGGCGCTCTCCCAGCTGAGCTAAGGCCCCATAATGGGTATTTTATTAATTGGTAAATGGGCCTAAATGGACTCGAACCATCGACCTCACGCTTATCAGGCGTGCGCTCTAAACCAGCTGAGCTATAGGCCCGTAAACGCTTTTGAGAGTGAATCTCTCAAAACTAAACAAATTTTCGACAAGTGTGTAGGTTTCCGTAATATTCCTTAGAAAGGAGGTGATCCAGCCGCAGGTTCTCCTACGGCTACCTTGTTACGACTTCACCCTAATCATCTGTCCCACCTTAGACGGCTGGCTCCTAAAAGGTTACCTCACCGGCTTTGGGTGTTACAAACTCTCATGGTGTGACGGGCGGTGTGTACAAGGCCCGGGAACGTATTCACCGCGGCATTCTGATCCGCGATTACTAGCGATTCCAACTTCATGTAGGCGAGTTGCAGCCTACAATCCGAACTGAGAACGGCTTTAAGAGATTAGCTTAACCTCGCGGTCTCGCAACTCGTTGTACCGTCCATTGTAGCACGTGTGTAGCCCAGGTCATAAGGGGCATGATGATTTGACGTCATCCCCACCTTCCTCCGGTTTGTCACCGGCAGTCTCATTAGAGTGCCCAACTTAATGCTGGCAACTAATAATAAGGGTTGCGCTCGTTGCGGGACTTAACCCAACATCTCACGACACGAGCTGACGACAACCATGCACCACCTGTCATTCTGTCCCCGAAGGGAACGGCCTATCTCTAGGTTTGTCAGAAGATGTCAAGACCTGGTAAGGTTCTTCGCGTTGCTTCGAATTAAACCACATGCTCCACCGCTTGTGCGGGCCCCCGTCAATTCCTTTGAGTTTCAACCTTGCGGTCGTACTCCCCAGGCGGAGTGCTTAATGCGTTAGCTGCAGCACTGAAGGGCGGAAACCCTCCAACACTTAGCACTCATCGTTTACGGCATGGACTACCAGGGTATCTAATCCTGTTTGCTACCCATGCTTTCGAACCTCAGCGTCAGTTACAGACCAGAGAGCCGCTTTCGCCACTGGTGTTCTACCATATATCTACGCATTTCACCGCTACACATGGTGTTCCACTCTCCTCTTCTGCACTCAAGTTATCCAGTTTCCAATGCATTTCTTCGGTTGAGCCGAAGGCTTTCACATCAGACTTAAAAAACCGCCTGCGTTCGCTTTACGCCCAATAAATCCGGATAACGCTTGCCACCTACGTATTACCGCGGCTGCTGGCACGTAGTTAGCCGTGGCTTTCTGGTTAGATACCGTCACTAGGTAAACAGTTACTCTTACCTACATTCTTCTCTAACAACAGAGCTTTACGATCCGAAAACCTTCTTCACTCACGCGGCGTTGCTCCATCAGACTTTCGTCCATTGTGGAAGATTCCCTACTGCTGCCTCCCGTAGGAGTTTGGGCCGTGTCTCAGTCCCAATGTGGCCGATCACCCTCTCAGGTCGGCTACGTATCATTGCCTTGGTGGGCCTTTACCTCACCAACTAGCTAATACGCCGCGGGTCCATCCAAAAGTGACAGCTTACGCCGTCTTTCATTATCAAACCATGCGGTTTAACAAATTATGCGGTATTAGCACCTGTTTCCAAGTGTTATCCCCCTCTTTTGGGCAGGTTACCCACGTGTTACTCACCCGTTCGCCACTCAATACCTTCGGTGAGTGCAAGCACTCGGTGAAGATATTGCGTTCGACTTGCATGTATTAGGCACGCCGCCAGCGTTCATCCTGAGCCAGGATCAAACTCTCATATAAAAATTTGATTGCTCTTATTGTTTTGTTGCTTTTTAAAACTAGCGAATTGACTTCGCAAATGTTTGCTCTTAACTCTTAGTTAAGAGACCCTACACATTTGATTTGTCGAAAATTTGTTCAGTTTTCAAAGATCTACTTGGTTGCTTTTGACAACTTTTACATCATATCAACCACGTCATGATTTGTCAAGATTTATTTTGAATAAATATTCATTTTGTCTCGCCGTATCAATCAGCTTTATTAATATACCATCTGGTATATCTCATGTCAATACTTTATTTATAATATTCATTGTCGCCTTAACAGCACTTATTTAATATATCAGCTTTCTTTTTCCTGGTCAAGCTTATTTCTTTTAATATCATCTAATTGCTGATCAATCCATAAGTCTATTTTGTCATCAATTGCTTTAAATCCAGTATCTACAGACCTATTTGTCCAATAATATTTATGTGCTATCTTAACCCCAAAGCTTTTAAAATCATTATTTATTCTATCTAAGTCTCTAATTGAAAAACTCATTTTACCGTTATATTCATCAATATCAATAATTTTAACCGTAATTTGTTCATTGATTTTTAAATAATTTAATATGTTATCCACATAACCATTATGACATTCCGAAATATGAATCAATCCCTGGACACCTTCCGAAATAGTTACAAAAGCCCCATATGGTTGAATACCTGTTACAATTCCTGATATTTCTTGCCCAATTCTATATTTCATTAAAACTCCTTTCAATAAATCGTGACAAAATAAAAAGGATTTTCATCCTCTTTATTTTGTTACTATCATATCTTTAATTACAATTGGTTCAATTGGTTTATCTTGCATAGCTGTTTTTGCATTTGCAATCTTGTCAACAACTTCCATTCCATTGATTACTTGTCCAAATACCGTATGATGAAAATCTAACCAAGGTGTTCCACCATTTCTATATTCTTCAATTGCTTCTTCGGGATACTTTGCATCCTTCAATTGAGTAATCATTTGTTCAGGAACATTTGAATTTTGAACAATGAAAAACTGACTACCATTTGTTGCTGGGCCCGAATTAGCCATTGATAAAGCTCCTCGTAAATTAAATAATTCTGGTGAGAACTCATCCTCAAACGAATTACCCCAAATACTTTCGCCACCCATTCCAGATCCAGTTGGATCTCCAGATTGAATCATAAAATCAGAAATCACTCGGTGAAAAATAACATCTTTATAGTAACCTTGTTCTGAAAGTCCCATAAAATTTTCTACCGTCTTAGGTGCTTGTTCAGGAAATAATTGAATTGTAATATCCCCATAATTTGTAACCATTTTAACTTTTGGTCCAACTACATGTTCTAAGTCTAATTGTGGATATGCCATAATTGTTGTTCCTCCTCTTCAAACTTTAATAATTTCATTGTACCCAACTTCACTCCATTTTACTATTACTTTATATTTTTTATGCGTTATACTACTATAATGTTATTAAGAAAGATTGTTAGGAGACAATTATGACAACAAATGAAATATTTGATATTACTATTATTGGTGCTGGTCCAATTGGGCTGTTCGCCTCAACCTACGCTCATATGCGGCAAGCTAAAACACAAATTATCGAAAGCCTCCCTACTGTTGGTGGACAAGTCGATACATTATATCCCGCAAAAAAAATCTATGATATTGCCGGATTTCCCAGTATATCTGGTGAACATTTAATTAAACAGCTCTCGGATCAAACAGCCGAATTCAATCCTGATATTAAATTAAATGAAACAGTCTTACATTTTGAAAAAGAAAATGATCTTTTCAAAATTCAAACTTCCAAACGAATTACATATAGTAGAACAATTATTATAACTGCTGGAATTGGGTCCTTTCAGCCCCGTAAATTAAAAGTTCCTACTGCATCCGCTTTGGAAAATGAATTTTTATTTTACAATATTAGTGACCTTTCAAAATTTGCTCATAAAACAATTGCAATTGCCGGTGGTGGTGACTCTGCTATCGACTGGGCAAATGAATTAGTTCCAATTACAAATCAGATTCATATGATTCATCGTCGGCCTAATTTTAGGGCATTGGAATATAGCGTCACAAAATTACAAAAAACTGATACTATTTTTGAAACGCCCTTTGTTATTGAATCACTTACTAAAAAAGATGGACGTCTTGCAATTTCATTGAAACATTCTAAAGATAATATTAATAAAACAATAACTGTTGATAATTTACTTGTGAATTATGGCTATTTATCCGATAATAAACTTATTCAAACATGGGGATTAGACATGGCTAAAAAACTAATTTCAGTAAATTCTGAAATGGCTACTTCAATTCCCGGTGTTTTTGCTGCAGGAGATATTGTCTCATATCCAGGCAAAGTAGCCCTGATTGCTGCGGGCTTTGGTGAAGCACCAACCGCTGTAACTAGTGCCTTAAGCTTCATTAATCCGAAGACCCATCGAACTATTCACAGTACTCAGCTAATAAAATAAAGAATTAAAGGGGTATTTATAATTATGTCCGTCATAAACTTCTTCATAGATTTTGTTTTACATATCGATACACACCTAATCAGCATTGTTCACAACTTTGGTAACTGGACCTATCTCATTTTATTCCTTATTATTTTTATTGAGACTGGTGCCGTCATTCTACCTTTCTTGCCAGGTGACTCACTTTTGTTTGCGGCCAGTGCCTTAGCCGCCAATCCAATTTATCATTTAAATATTTGGATATTCGTAGGACTTTTTATCATGGCTGCCTACACGGGCGACTCATTAAACTTTTTTATCGGTAAAAAAGTAGGAAGTTCCATTTCAGACCATCCCATGTTCAGTAAGTTAATTAGCCAGGATAGCCTTGATAGAACAGAACAATTCTTTAACAAACACGGTGGCCCAGCTATTATTTTAGCCAGATTTATGCCAATTATCCGTACGTTTGCCCCATTCATTGTTGGTGGTAGTGGGTTTAAATATTCTCGCTTCCTACATTTCAGTCTAATTGGTGGTTTCGCATGGGTATCCGTCTGTTGTGCTGCTGGATTTTTCTTTGGTAATATTGCAGTCGTTCAAGAACATTTTTCTTTTGTCGTACTAGGTATTATATTGATTTCATTAATTCCAGCTGTATTCAGTGGCCTAAAGGCAAAATTTAGTAAATAAAAATGGCTCTTCGTCAACTGTTGTTGGTGAAATTGTCATTGAGAAATCTGTTATTTGATAACAGGTTTCTTTTTTTGCTTAAAATTTAATTGTACTCAAAATACGTAAACGATACTGGCTAAAATTTTTAAACCCATAAGCATTGCGCTTAATTACTTTTAGTTTATTGTTAAGTCCTTCTAAAGGACCGTTAGAATAGGGATATCGTAGCGCATTTTTTAAATAATCTGGTTGTTTCATGAGTGATACAGTTACCTTTTGAAATTGTTCTGAAACGCCTTTGGCGTTAGTTAACTGATAATTAAGTTTTGACCAATCTTTATTACGGATGGCAGTTAAGCTATTTTGAAGACAATCATAGGTATTAGCTAAGATTGGATCAATAGCTAGTAGATTTTGAATTAGATCTGTTTCAGTTTGCCATTCTTTGAAGTAAGACCAATGACGAAAATTCTTATAATTTAATTGGCTCATTGGTTTTAATAACAATTTCCAATATCGTTTTAATTGTTTGTAGGATTGGGAACTTACTGTAAGTTTTTTCATAACTTGAATTCTAGTTTGATTGAAAGCTCTAGTCATAGATTGAACAATATGAAATCGATCATATACAACAATGGCATTAGGAAACAACGTTTCAGCTAGTTTAGGATAGGTATAATTCATATCTGTCACAATTATTTTGACGTTATCACGTGCAGTTTTAACATAACGATTAAAGTGTTTGGTAATCTGATAGATGGTTCGTGCCTCGATTAAATCAATTAATTCGTGAGTTTTGGCATCCATATATTCAAAGCTTAAGGCATCTTTTGTTGTTTTAATCTCATCGAAAAGAAGAACTTCTGGTAAATAATTTAAATTCACTTTGAAATCATGTTTGGTTAAAGCAAGCACACGACTAACGTAGTTAGTCGAAGTAGCGAGTTCTTTTGCGATATGGGTCATAGAACTCGTTTCTTTTAATTTTTCAATACATGCTTTACGGCAGTTAAGTGAAATGGAACAATGTTTTGTTGTGAGTGTTGTTTGTGCCAAAAAGTAACCGTGGCATGTTTTACAGTGGAAATTTTGTTTGCGTAATTTAAGAATAATAGTCCGTTCAAATGAACGAGGTAAGCGAACCGAAACAGTTCGCCAACCATAATTAATAATCTGATTGGTATTGATAACGCCACATTTTTGGCAAGCTTTAGGACGATAATTTAAAGTACCATAAATAAAAATAGTACTATCAGAATCAGACTGAATAGCTAAATTATTATCAATTATAATATTTGGGTCTTCTATTCCAAGTAAAACTTTAGTATGATTAATCATGAGGGAACCTCTTTCTTTTGGGCTGGCTGGCCATTAAAGGAAACGAAGTTCCCTTTTTTGTATTATTATATAAAAAAATTGCCGCCAGTGATAGATTTTCTATCACCAACAACAAATATTGTAGAGCCATAAAAATACGAGAATTGTGGGCTAACTCACAGTTCTCGTATTTTTATTTACTCTTCTTTATTTCTTTTTTTCCAATAAACATGCCTAAAAAGAAGCATAACTCAATTAGACAAAAAACTAATAAGAAACAAATCATAAAAAAATTTTCGGGTAATGCCAAAATAATAGGATCCAGTTGCGGATTAAATATCCAATCATTATTTCTAAACATCAGTTCATGAAACAATATAAAATAATGTTCAAAATTAAAAAACAATAAAAAAACACTTAGAAAAGGAATAGTCGCCGCCATCTGAAATGGTCTAATCAATTTCCATAGTTCCTTTTGCTTGATCATTTGGCGAATAAACAGGATCGCGATAAATCCAAAGATTAAAAAACAGGCATAATTAAACTGAAATAATTGTTTAACATCATGGTAATGCTCCATGCCATTGTATGATGATGGTAGCGTCATTTGTAATTTATTGACCCACGGATAATTAAAATAACTTAATAAACTTTTATAATCAGCTATTAATCCTGTCTGAGGTAACCCAACCAATTTTTCTAGATGTGATGTTTTCACAAAAATTTTATAAATAAATGTGCTGTTAATCACAATTATAATAGAAAAAGAGACAATCGCCAGGTATAAACTTAGCCACTGTCCCGTTTTTTTAATGCGCTCTATCATTATCAAAGTCCCAATCATCAAGTGAATCTATTTGAATAGTTGGTTTAATTGGTTTTGATGCCACTAATGCTTTCGTTGAAACACCTGTATAAACTAACATTGTATCAACACCAAAATTAATTCCAGCCATAATATCTGTCATATAGTTATCACCAACCATCACAACTTCATTTTTCTCTAAGCCCAATCTTAATAATGCTTCTTTCATAATAATTGTTTCTGGTTTACCAATATACGTCGCCTTTTGTTGCGTTGTACACTCAACCATCCGCACCAATGATCCAGCTCCAGGAAGAAGCCCACGTTCATTCGGGATATTAGTATCAGCATTCGTTCCGATAAATTTAGCACCACGCTTAATAGCCAATGTAGCCATTTCAAATTTGTGGTATGTGACATCAGAATCCAATCCCACGACCACGTAATCAGGTGTTGCTTCTTCAACCGTGAAATTTTTATCCATAATTGCTTGTTTTAAGCCATGTTCCCCAATAATATAGACACTTCTTTTATCGTGATCTAATGCTTCTAAATAGTCTGCAGTTGCAAGCGCCGCCGTATAAACTTCTTTTTCTGTCACGTGTATATCAAAATTATTGGCCAAATTAGCAACAACATCCACTGGCATTTTAGTTGTATTATTAGTCACAAACAAAAATGGTATTTTCCGAGCTTGCAAAGAATCAATGAATCTTTTTGCAGCTGCAATTTTTTCTTTGCCCCGATAGATTGTGCCATCTAAATCAATCATATAACCTTTATATGCCATTATTATTACCTTCTTTATTAAATTTAAGATTTATCTTTTTGTCTGATTACAAATTCATGTTTTTTTGTACGCTTTGGTATTGGTTTTACTACCGATTTTGAAACAGATTTTTTTGATTTAACTGGTTTAGGTTTGTTTAATTGTACTTTTGGTTTCTTATTTTTAATTTGATATTTTTTTTCAGCTGTATGTGCTTGTGCCGCTGGTTTTCTTCTTTTCTTAATTGGTTTAACTGTTTTTTTACGCTCTTTAGGATTAGAAATTGGTTCGGGCTTTTGAATTTCCAAATTATGTAAAACAAAATAAGAACATCCAAAATTACAGTATTCATACAAATAGTCTTCAAGTGTATCAATACATTGTGATCGATAGGCCTTTTTATTTTCAGTCTTATAAAACCCTCTTAATCGAAGTTGATCATATCCCCAATCCCCAACGATATAATCATATTTTGTTAAAATTTGACTGAATCTTTCAGTTAATTTTTCTATTTCAAAGCCATCTCTATAATTGGTAACAAGATCATATGGACGGTTATCGATTAACACTCTAGTCTCGCTCTGACGAACAACGTCGCTTGCATAAGCTTTAATTTTTTCTGCTTTTATAGCAAGCTGTTGTTCTCTTTTTTCTTTTTGTGCTTGATTCAACTCTCAAACCTCCTTTTACTACTTTAGTCATACTTCATTATACAGAAAATTCCGCTTTTAAATAGTCTCCAACGTAATCTCTTAAAAATTTCTTGCCATTTATTGAGATTTCTCCCGTTATTTCTATAGTCGGAAAGAACGGAATATACATAAAATGATCAACCGTTACGATGGTATAATGCGCGTCAGGATTAATCTTTTGACCATGATAAATTAATTCACCGTCTACTTCTACTAGTCCATCAATGATAACAGCACCAAATAATTGACCTCTAAAACCCATCCCTTTGATTGGAAATTTTTTGAGAAAGGGTCTATTTTTTTTAATTTCCTGAACCAACCGCCATAAATTATAGCCCGTTAATTTAACAGTAATAACCCGCATTGGATGTGGTAAGGCCTGATGTAAATCATTTCTAGTCACAACACCCTTTTGTAAATCTTTCAAAAGTAGCCCACCGTTTAGCATTGCAATATCTGTTTTTGTAGCTGCTTCAATGGCTTTTAACGTTGTTTGCATCAGTGTTGAATTTTCAGTCCATGATGCCTTTAAATCTTCAGGTAATTTTGCGATAACTTCTGAACTTAAAATTTTCTCGCCGCGTGCTCTATAATCTGTAATCTCAGATTGATCGCTAATAATTTCGGGCAGGCTTTCGGTTTTAATCACTTTAGCAGATTTTTTTACAATCTTATGATTCTCAAGTTCAATTGAAACTTCACCAATGTACATCCCCCATTTACCTGCGGCGGCCAATAATGATTGGTTTATATTTTCGCCAAATTCTAATAAATGATGGGTATGGCTGCCTAATATAATAGCTATCTGTGGGTATTTTTGAGCCACTTTTCTATCTACACCCAGTCCTAAATGTGACAATAAGACAATAACGTCCACATTATTCGTCAATTTTTTTAAAAGTGCTGGCAGAACAGTATCTATCCGATTGGCTTCCCAACCATTCATTTCATATGACATTGGAAATGGTGCAGTTAGTGCAATGACGCCAATTTTAGTACCAGCCATCGTTTCAATAATCTTATATTCATTCGCCCATGAAGGTCGGCTGCTAATTTCTTCGTCCACCACATTATCAATAATGACATCAAATTTTGCATCATCATATAAATGTTGTAACTGTTCTCGAGAATTACCAATGCCTTCGTTGTTACCAATTGTGACCGCATCATAATCTACTGCGTTCATTAATTCAATATTTGCTTTACCATTTGTTGCTTCAGATAACGGATGAACACGATCAATGGCATCTCCAATATCAAAAGTTAAGACAGTTTGATTTTGTTTTTCAAGTTTTATTTTTTCTGCTTGTAAAAACCGTCTCATTTTAGGCCAATTTTCTAAATGTGAATGCATATCATTTGTATGCAAAATCGTTATTTTTTCCATTAATTAATCCGCCTCATTCTGCTTTTTTAATGCATCTTTTTTACCATTAATCATAACTTCAATTTCATTCATCGTGAATGGTGCACCAAACTTTTTCTTATTTTTTAAATAACTACTTTCCGGCGAATCAATGCCAACATTAATGTTAGTCTCAGAATTCACACTATAATGATGGATATGACCGTGTAAATTAATACTGTTGTTTGTAATTCCCAACATCATAGGATAATGCGTCAAAAATAGTTGGTGATGATTCATTTTCAATAAAATACCAACATCATGAAATACAAATTTAGGCCTATCGTTGATTAAAATATTTTGTTTTTTTATATAATTAATAACTGAACGATTATCATGATTCCCTTTTATAAAGGTAATTCGACCATTCAATTGCATTAAAAGTTGAAAAATGGCATCATTTCCACCAGAATTAGCCATCAACACTGCAATATCTCCAAGATGATAAACTAAATCATTGTCGGTAACCACTTCATTCCAATTATTAATAATTGCTTGATCCATCTCATCAATATTTTTGAACGGTCTTGGTGCAAAATCACTGTTCCCAAGCAATTTTCCATGCATAAAATGTGTATCCGCTGTAAAAAATACCATAACCTTTCACCCTCTTCTTAACCATTTTATAATTTATATCCCAAATATACAAAAAAAGACCTTAACAAGTACTCGGTCTTCCAGTCAAACTTTAATTTGAAAATTTCATTTGAACACTTTTAATAACATATAACACGATTAACCAACCAATTGAAGCAATTAGTGCGATTAATGTGTCAGCTTTTAAACATAATACAATACCTACAAAAGCAAGAAATGCCAAAATTAAGTAATTTGTAATGGGAAAAAGAGGCATTTTAAACGTTAATGTTGCTTCCGCTTTTTCTAATTTAATTTTTCGTCGATATTTCAAATGTGCGATTACAATTGCGCCCCAAATGAACAAGAAACATGTCGTTGCAATACTTGAGATAAATGTAAACACAGATGCTGACATAAACATATTCAGCACAACTGAAATTGCAATCACAATTGTCGAAAATTTCAGTGCAAATGCCGGAACTTGATTATGTGATAATGTGCTAATTTTTTTAGAGAATTTATTTTTCTTATTGTAATTCAAGGAGAATAACATTCTGCCCGTACTGAATAAAGAGCCATTACAAGCGGATGCAGCAGCCGTAATAACAACGACATTAATAATACTAGCAGCCGATTTTATACCAATATTTTCAAATACTTGAACAAATGGACTTTGAGATTCTGAAATCATATTCCAAGGATAAATGGCAATGATTGCCAGCAATGAACCCATATAAAATAAAATAATTCTTAATGGTATTTCATTAATTGCCTCAGGAATAACCTTCATTGGATTTTCAGTTTCTGCAGCTGTTAATCCCACCATCTCAATACCCACAAAACTAAATAACACCATCTGGAATGATAGAATAAAGCCTTTAATTCCTTGGGGGAAAAAGCCACCATGACTGACTAAATTCGTCAAACTAGCATGTCCAGCTGTCGTTTTAAAATTCACGGCAACCATATAAATACCCACACAAATCAATGCAATTATAGCAACAATTTTAATAAGGGCGAACCAAAATTCTGTTTCGCCGAACAATCCTACCGTAACTAAATTGATTCCCAAAAGAATGAGTAACATTATCATACCGGGAATCCATTGCGGTAAGTTAGGAAACCAAAACTTCATATACAAACCAACTGCGGTAATTTCTGACATTGCAATTGTTACCCAGCAAATCCAATAAGTCCAGCCAGCTATAAAGCCTACTTTTTCACCTAAATATTCATAAATAAAATCAATAAACGAATGTGAATTCACATTTGATAATAAAAGTTCACCCAGCGAACGCATTAAAAGAAAACATGCAATCCCTGTAATGAGATAGGCTAGCAAAATAGATGGCCCAGCCAAATGAATAGATTGACCTGCTCCCAAGAATAATCCAGTCCCTATTGTTCCACCAATTGCGATTAGTTGAACATGACGGCTTTTTAATCCTCTAGAATGGTACTCGTCTGAACTTTTTTCTGTCATTGTTATTCAACTCCCTCTATGTAATTAGATAAATTATACACGACGTTTACCCATATCCAAAGAAAAATTTTAATAACAAAAAAGTAACTCACAATATGAGTTACTTTATTTGTTGTTAAAATTTGTTTGAATCCACTTATCTAGTGTCTTAACAAAACCTTGAAACTGCTCTTCATCTTTTAATGATGGAAAATCACCTAATAATACTTCATCAACTTGTGCACTATTGTTCCCGTGCTTTTGCAAAATTAAAATTGATTTACGTGAATTAGCTGAACTAAATAATTCAACTGGCAAATTAAGCATCCCTTGAAGATAGGCATTAGCCTGAATATAAGTTAATAATTTTTTAGCTTCTTCTGTTTCAAATAAGCCTGTTGGTACTAGATAGACCCCAAAGCCACCTTCATTCAAATAATTAATTGATTGTTCAATTAATAAGTGATGAACATATGAATGGCCTTCAGTCGCATGCGTAGCAAAATGAGTGACTCTTTCATCTAATGGATAATAACCAATCGGCAAGTCTGCTATAACGACGTCCGATTTTTTTACAATTAAATCATCAATTGCATCTTGGTGAAATAATTCAAGGTTCAGCCGTTGTAATTGACCGCTTAGTCCAGCAATTGATAGCATGGTGTCATCGTTATCAACACCATATGCTTTAGAAATTTTAAAGTGATCTGCAGTCATTTGATTTAAAACAGTTGTCAATAAATTACCTGAACCAACTGTAATATCCAATAGACTAAACGTTTTCTTTGAATTCATTAATTTTTCTAAAACAAATGCAGCCAAAAAGCCAATCGTGTCTGGCGTCATTTGATGATTAGGCTGAATTCTTTCTTTTCTTGTTGCTTTTAGTAAAATTAATTGCACAACTTTGCGTACATCTTCTGATGATAGCGTATCTAAATTCATTTTTTTATAAATTTGATTCAATAACTTTATATCTTGTTCGTTCGGTAACCCATCTTCTACATGCGTTGATTTATTGTCTAACAAATTATTGCTAGTCTCAATAAACGCATCCAAATAAGTGATTTCCAAACTTTTTTGTAAAATGTCAATTGTCTCGCTAATTTGATTAAAGTTCATTTCAATTTCTTCTAATGACATAAAATCACTCCTTGAATTTATTTACTCGTTTCAGTTTAACGATTTTCAATTCTCAATTCAAGTCAAGTTGCTTTTTTATCATTTTTCAGAAAAAGAATATTGGTTGCCATTCCTTAAAGTCACTCGATAAGTTTCTTTTTGGCATTCAACCACACCTAAATTATAGTCGTACTTTTCATTTGATTTTTTAGATTTTTGATTTAAAATAGTCATATTTTTCATCGTTTCTGCTTGATTATAATGACATATCTTTTGATAACTAGCAATTTTAGTATGAAAATATAATAACTGACCAAGTAATAAAATAATCATCATCATTAAACAAAATATGGCTGATACAACTAAATGTCCCTTCAATAATTTATTTTTGCGCATCTTGGTCCTTCTTTTCCATTGGAATTACCAATTTTAAAGTCCTATTTTGACGTTCTTGTTTAATTTTCAAGAATAAAATAGGCTCGTCATATTCAATTGAAAATGACTTTACATGATATAAAATGGGCACATGGCCTCCAGAAAACCCAACAAATTGAATCATTTCATCATGCTGACTCAGATAGTAACGCGCCCCTGTTTTGTCATTTTTCATTGAAATTGTATATTTACCCACATCTATTATCTTTAGATTTAGCTGATCTGATTCTAATAATCCGATGCATTGCTGTAATGAAAACTCACTATTCCCGGTGTTTTCTTGATATTGGTTCGCGCATATCTTCCAGCATGTCGTCATCAGACTAAGCGAAATGACAAAAATACCTAAAGCGACGATTGTTTCTAATAGTGAGAAACCTTTCAATTTAATTTAACACTGACTAATTCAGCCCCAGATTTAATTCGAATTTCAGATTTAGTCGCACTCTGTAACTCACCATCAACTATTTTGGCCAAATCGCCTGTTGGCTTAATTCTTAATAATTGACTAACTTCTCTTAAATTTCGCGTAGTCGTTACTTTATGATTCCAAGTATCTTCTTGTTTGCGTAATGTATGATTCGTTTGAACATATAGTCCAAATCCTGATGCCACAATTGTTAACGTCATAATAGCATCAGCTAGCACAATTCCTGACATTTTTCGCATTTTAATCCCCGTCCTTTCTAATAAATTGACCCCATCCAATTTGAAAAACCAATTTTTGATTTCTGTTTGGTAATGTTGATTTAAAATTAACTGTTTTCCCAGTAATTTGGCCACTTTTACTTATTTTTATGCTGACCCTTTTTTTAACGGTCACCGTCTCTGGATAATCTAATTTAATTTTTCCAGTTCCATTAATAATGGTCATTTTGTCATCATTAAAATTAATGACACTAGGTAATTTATTCATAGGTGCCTCGACTACTGCACTTTGCCAAAGCTGTTCAAAACTTTGCCAAAATTGTTTTTCTTTAGCTGTCGCCAATACTTGATCCATCGGCCCCATTAAAAGCAAACCGCATGCACTGGTAACTGCTAATGTTATAAGCATCTCAAATAAAGTAAATGCTTCAAATCTATTTTTCAGTTTTAACGACATTATTTGAAATAACAATATGATTTGATTGTGCTTCCTTTTCTTGCTTTTCAGTTAAATATTTTTCTGAAACTAAATCAGCAAAATTAATAGATTTATTGTGTGTTTCATTCTCATACAAATCAACTTGGGTTTGAACAACACTCACTAATGCTTCATCATTCACACGCTTGGCACTGGTTCTCTGATGCCCAATATTAGGTAATATAATTAACATTAAAAGTGAAATAATAAAAAGTACACATAACATTTCAACAAGCGTAAACGCCTTTAATTTTTTCTTATTTTTTTTCATTGAATTTCCTCCATAGTTTGATACATAGGTAACAGAATCGTTAAATATAAACCAACAATACAAGCCGCTACAATAATAAATGCGATTGGCTGAACATAAATCATGATTTTTTCAACAGATGACTCAAATTTTCGATAAGTTAATTCAGAATACATCAATAATTCCTGACTCATAACATCTAGCGTGTTGCCTTTTGCGATAAATATTGTTAATTCTTTTGGAAATAACGGATTTTTATCAATCAATTGTTTCGTATTACCACCATTTCCAAAATGGCGTGTTAATTGATTTCCCAACTGATACAGTAGCGATTTTTGATCGAATTGATTTAAGTAATCACATATTTCATTCAAGTTCAGTCCACTTGCTAAAAGTAGACCCAAATTAAAAGTTAAATAATAATGACAATAATCCCGATAAATTTTACCAATTATTGGCACCTGGCAATACCAAACATGTCGATTCATCGTACTTTGCTTTGAAACACGTACTGCAGTCTTAATCATGTAACAGACAATTAGACCCACAAAAATTGCGACGATACTTTTCAATAAAATTAGTTTAATACCAGAATTAGCTGGCGTACTTCCTAATTCACTATAATTAATTTCGGGTAAAATGAATCGTTGGATGCCAATATATAAAGCAACCAATAAACCCATCAAAATCATTGGATATTGCAGAAGCTGCTTTAATTGTCTCTTTTGTTTTACTCTGACTGCCATCAATTTACCCAGCTGTCCAATACTTTTATTTAATCCGCCATATTTTTCAGAAATCATAATTTGATAGTATGAACTTCTTGAAATATAGGGTTTAATCCCCGCTGAAAAAGGTTTCCCTTGCCTTAACTTTGCTTCAATTTTTTTAATATCTAACTGACCTGTCGAAAATAATCTTGTTGTTGTGGCTAAGGCTTGTCTCAGCGAAAATCCGGAATCTAGTAAATCTGCCAGGACTTCGAAAAATTCACTTTGTTTTTTAATTGCCCACTGTCGTCTATTGGTAACGATTTGCTGTTTCAGTCGTAATAATGTTGTTTTTAATACATTGATCAAGATTTTTATGCCACCTTTCCAAAGATGTTGCTTGATTAGATGTTTTTTCAAAAACTGTCTGCAGATGCTGACCCGCTAATATATCAAACAGAACTCCTTCTTTTCCTTGTGTTGTTTCAATTAGTCGTTGATAACTAACTGCCCGCAATGATTCAGTCAAATCCTTGCGACTAATACCGAGATTTTCAAGTCGCTTAATTGTTCCTTCCGCGTTTCTGGCATGCACCGTACTCAAAATTAAATGACCACTCATTGCTGCTTTAATGGCTGCATTAGCGGTTAACTCATCCCTAATTTCACCAATAATAAAAATGTCAGGATGATGTCTCAAGCCAACTTTCATTAATTCTGCATAAGTCATATTGGCTTTATCATTAACCTGCAACTGAATAAAATTAGGGTTGAGAATTTCAACAGGATCCTCAATGGTTAAAATGGTTCTTTGTTTCTGTATTATTTCGGCTAATTGATACATAGTTGTCGTTTTCCCTGAACCCATTGGACCTGAAAATAAAATTAACCCACTAGATTCGCATAAATCTGCTAACTGTTGAAATTGTTTGGGCAAAAGTCGGAATGCTGCCCCCTCAGTCTCTGAATAAATAAACCGAATAACAATTGATTCTCGACCTAAAAAATCGCCGACGCTTGAAATTCTACAGTTTACTTGTTCGAGTCCTACCTGCCACTGAAAAGCACCAAACTGAGGTCGTCTTGTTTCACTCAAAATCATATTTGCCTTAAATTTAAGAAAATTATTCATTTGCATCATCTTTTTTTCTGAACATGCATCAAGATTATAATACTTATTTAACACCCGATACTTGACCCAACACCCTTTAGCATTTGGAATGATATATAAATCACTTGCCCTATTTTCGACGCAAATTTTAAAAATAGCATCCATTTCTGTTTCAATCATTTCACTACTCCTCCTCTCCTTATATTGAAATACGCAAAAAAAGCCAGAATATTTAAATTCTGACTTTTTTTGCGTATTTTATTTTTTGACCATTTAATCGTTATTTTTAATACACTTTATTCTTCGTTTGATAAATCACCAGCATGGAATACTTCTGAAACATCATCATCGTCTTCCAATGCATCAATCATGTGATGGAATTGTTCAATTTTATCTTCAGGAACTGGTACAAGATTTTGAGGAACCATGACCAATTCGAATACATCTAATTTGTATCCTTTACCTTCTAATGAAGCACGGACTTCTGGTAAATCTTTAGAATCTGTGTAAATTTCAAATAATTCTTCTGATGTTTTTAAATCTTCAGCACCAGCATCAATAACGTCCTCGAACATTGTATCTTCATCAGTATCCAAGTCTTCACGAGAAATAACAATATATCCTTTACGATCAAACATGTAGTTAACTGAACCAGTTTCACCTAAGTTCCCACCATTACGGGTAAACGCAATACGAACTTCTGAAGCAGTCCGATTACGATTATCTGTCAATGTATGAACTAAAATAGCGACACCACCTGGTGCATAACCTTCATATGTGATTTCTTCATAATCTGCACCCTCTGAACCAGATGCTTTATCAATGGCACGTTTAATATTATCTTTAGGCATATTTGCAGCTTTAGCTTTATCAAGCATTAAGCGTAATGAGGGGTTCGAATCGGGATCAGGACCACCACTTTTTGCAGCCATGTAAATTTCTCTCGATAATTTTTGGAATATTTTACCACGCTTAGCATCTTGTGCATTTTTACGACCTTGGATGTTATTCCATTTTGAATGTCCTGACATAATTCCCTACCTCTTTCCGAAATGTTTCTGAATTTTTACTTTTAACCGTTTACTATAGTATCAAAATAACCATCTAATATCAACATGATTCGCGCAAAACAGCCTAATTTAGTTCTTTTGAGCCTTTCTACGTTGATAAAGTGTCAAAATTAATAGTGTCAATAAGACACCTATTGTTGCACCTATCGTATCAAGCACAACATCTTGAACTAAAGGCGTTCTTCCACCTGTGAGACTTTGATGAAATTCATCAAGTGATGCATAAACTGCTGCACAGGCAACTGCAATCAAGCCACTATAACGCCATTTTTTAATTTTATTTTTCAATCCTAAAAATAAAAAACTAGCCATAAGGAAATACGTTGTAAAGTGAGCACCCTTCCGAATAAAAAACTCCACTAATTTGAAGTAACCAACATTTTGAAAACTTTCATCTTCTCCCGCATAATTAAATGAAATATGCGATATCAAATTTTCAAACGGTTTATTAGCTAGATATTTTTCGAGGAAAGGAATCGACGTCTGCTGTTTATAAGTTTCTGATGAACTAATAAACAGAATGATAATAATTAATATTGCTAAAATAAAGTAAATATTGTTTTTATTTTTCATAAAAATTCCATCCAATTCTAATAAAAAAACTTGATTTACCCCAAATGAAATTTGGAAAATCAAGTTTTTATTAAATTATTTTGTTGAAGAACGTTTAATTAATCCATATGGTAATTGAATTGTTTTTTCACTAACTTCTTCTTTATCCATTAATTTTGTTAATAATCTCATTGATACAGCCCCTAAATCATATAAAGGTTGTGTAATTGACGATAATTTAGGTCGAACAATTTCAGTTAATTTTGAATCATTACTTGTAATAATTTCAAAATCTTCTGGTACTTGTAACCCAGCATCTCTGGCACCGTTCAAGACCCCAACAGCTAACTCATCGTCACCAACAAAAGCTGCAGTTGCATGACTTGAAGCAATTGCTGGCCATAATGTTTCACCAGCACGATAAGAATAATCCGTTTCAAAAATCAATTCTTTATCAAATTTTAGTCCTGCTTTTTCCAAAGCCATCTTGTAGCCTTTAAGACGATATTCACCATTAATCGGTTCATCCATTGAACCTGAAACGAAAGCAATACGTTTATTTCCATTATTAATCAAATCAGTCACTGATTCCATAACAGCTGCAACGTAATCAATATTTACACTACCTAATTCTCCAGTAGGATCAACTGATCCTGAAAGAACAACTGGTGTGCGACTTCTCTTAAGTTCAGCACGTAACTCATCCGTAATTTTATTACCCATGAAAATAATACCATCAACTTGTTTTGCTAATAATGTGTTTAAAACTTGCACTTCTTTTTGACCATTTTGATCAGAATTAGCTAAAATAATATTATATTTATACATTGTTGCAACATCATCAATTCCACGAGCTAATGATGAAAAGTAAATATTAGTCACATCAGGAATAATAACCCCAACTGTTGTCGTTTTCTTACTTGCCAATCCTCTGGCAACCGCATTAGGTCTGTAATCAAGACGATCAATGACTTCTAAAACTTTCTTTCTTGTTGCAGGTTTAACATTTGGGTTACCGTTAACCACACGTGAAACGGTAGCCATTGAAACAGCTGCTTCTCTTGCTACATCATAAATTGTAATTGTTTGTTTATCCATTAGTATTATTCCCTCTCATTACTTAAATATCAAGTTTTCATTCCGTTTTCAAGCACTAGAATAATTTAGCAAATTTTCAAGACAATTGCAAGCGTTTTTACCTTATTTTCATGAAAATAAATTTTATTTAATGAAAATCCCGATGTTTCTGCGTTATTCCTGACTTATGTTATAATGCAGTATACTATTGTAAAGGGAGAGATTTCATGTCACATATTGCATCTTTACAACAATGGCTTGCCAATAATGGTACAGACATTGCTTATATCAACGACCCTATGAGTATCCAATATTTTACCGGTTTTGAAAGTGATCCTATTGAGCGTGTTTTAGCACTCTTTGTATTCCCTGACCAAGACCCATTCTTATTTACACCAGCTCTTGAAGTTGAAGCTGCCAAAGATACTGGCTGGAAATATCCAGTCTATGGCTACCTTGACCATGAAGATGCCTTTGCAATCATTCAAGGTGAAATTAATAAACGTCAGAATTCACCAAAAAAATGGGCTATTGAAAAAGGTAGCTTAACTGTTGAACGTTATGACGCTATCCGTCGTATTTTCCCAAGTGCAGAATTCGTTGCTGATGCAACAGGCTTCATTGAAACCCTCAAAGTCATTAAAACACCCGACGAGATTGAAAAATTAAAAGTCGCCGGAAAATGGGCAGATGTTGCTTTTGAAGTTGGCTTCAAGGCCCTTCAAGAAAATAGAACTGAACAAGATATTGTTGCTGAAATTGAATACGCAATGATGAAACAAGGTGTCATGCACATGAGTTTTGATACAATTGTGCAAAGTGGCAAAAATGCTGCAGAACCTCATGGCTTTGCAAAAAAAGATTTGATTCAACCAAATGCCTTAACCTTGTTCGATTTAGGGGTTATCTCAGACGGTTATATTTCAGATGCTAGTCGTACCGTTGCTTTTGGTAAACCAAATGAAAAATCATTAGAAATTCATAAAGTTTGTCTTGAAGCTCAATTAACAGCACAAGCTGCCGCTAAACCCGGTATGATTGCTGAAGATTTAGATAAAATTGCTCGCGATATCATTGTTAAAGCTGGTTATGGTGACTACTTTATTCATCGACTAGGTCATGGTATGGGTCAAAGTGAACATGAATTCCCTTCAATTATGGAAGGGAATAAAATGGAACTTAAACCTGGTATGTGCTTCTCAATTGAACCGGGCATCTACATCCCAGGCGTTGCCGGTGTCCGTATTGAGGACTGTGTTCATATAACTGAAAATGGTAACGAAGCCTTCACATTTACACCAAAAACATTACAAACAATTGAACTTCATTAATCAAAAAAGACTCATTACAAATTGTAATGAGTCTTTTTCATCGCTATTTTCTATTTTTCGCCTGTCCATCCATCTGGATAAATTGTTTCAGCTTTTCCTTCTGCTTCATCGGCATCTTTAGCTTCACCAAATGCACTTTTACTATCAACATAAATATCTTCATCAGCTAAGTCTGAAAAATCATCTGTTAAATCAGTCATTTGTTCAAAAATACCGTCTGATTCCATAGCTAATTTATTTTTTAAATCATTTTTTGCTTTAATTAATGCCTCTTTAGCATTCACATAAGCATCTTGACTCATGATTAAATCACTTTTTTCAGAAATTTTATCACTCAGGTTATTTTTTATTTCATCCAAATTACTCAATCTACCTTTTAAATCATCGCTAGCATCTTCAGCGTAAGCTTTATACTCTAACACAAGATCGCGTGCATCCAAGGCTTTTTCTTCGATTTGATTTTTAATATCTTGTTTCGTTTTTTCAGAAACCAATTTAGAAGCCACGTATGCGGCAACCCCACCTGTAATTGCTAATCCTAATAAGAATTTTTTTGACATATTAAACCCTCCCTGACTTAAACTTTTCTATTTTTATAAAAATCAAATGCTTTTTTACCAACGTTAATGAAAGCTGATGAATTTCTGGCTTTTTTTGATGTCGATGAAACGTGCGATACCAAATCACGACTTGCATCATTCAAATCAGATACACTCTCACTTAAGTCAGCAACTGCTTGAAATAACGGATCAATCGTTGCCACTTTACCATTCACATCATCTAATAAAACATTTGATTTCACGAGTATACTTTCAACTTCTCCTGACAACCCATCAACATCATCAGTAATAGCTGAAATGCTTTTATTAACTTCTCCTAGTGTTCGCATCATTCGCATCAAAACGAATATAATAAATAGAACTAAAACCGCGAAAGCAATAGCGGCAATTAATCCTGCAATTTGTCCACCTGTCATAATAATTCCTCCTGTCTAAATCTAAAACTTATTTACTATATGTACAATAATACAAAATCTACTTATAGAATAGCATTCGAGCCTCTAAACTGCAATCGATAACATGCGCCTTTTCAGTATTTAAATTACACATTGCGTCATATGTTTGCTATGATAATACCAATAAATAAATTTAGGGGTGAGTAAAATTTTGAACAATCTTTTTTTAGAACACTTCTCAAAAAATAACTTGATTTTAGGTACCTTAACAAAGACTGTTACAAAACAAAGTAACTTTCTTTCGCGTTACATCGCTAACATTAATTGGGATTCAATTATTAGCCATTTAGTTGAACTAGCATCCTCACTTATTTTTTTCTCTTTCTTATTTATTCTCATTAATTGGATTGGAAAAAAAATTATTCGTCGCACTTTTACTCGATATCGAGAATCCGATAAATACTCGACAAATAGAGTTAGAACGATCAATTCATTAACATCAAATCTGTTTCATTACGTGATGTTATTCTTCTATTTCTACGCTATTCTTTCCGTACTTGGCGTTCCCGTAGGCACTTTAATCGCCGGTGCCGGAATTTTAAGTGTGGCTTTAGGCCTTGGTGCACAGGGATTTGTAACAGATGTCGTAACTGGCTTCTTTATTCTTTTAGAACAACAATTTGATGTCGGTGATATCGTTAGAATTGATACTATCGAAGGCCCTATCGTAGCCGTTGGATTACGGACAACTCAAATTGAAGATTATGATGGTATTTTACATTTTGTTCCAAATCGAAATATCACAATTGTCAGCAATTTATCACGCAACAATATGCGAGCAGTCATTGATATCAGAATTGATGTCGCCGATGACGTTGATAAAATTACTCAAATCGTCCAAAGTGTTAATGAAAAATTAGTCCCACTTCATCCAGAAATTAAAGATGGTCCAAATATTTTAGGCTTGGTGGACCTTGGAAAAGGAAATTTAGTCTTTAGAGTCGTTGTGTTCACTCTGAATGGGGAACAAGCACCTATCCAACGAACATTCCTAGCTGGTTACCTGACAGCGCTAAATGAAGCTCATATGCACATTTTAAATTCACCTATTACACTTAACTAAAAATGACCCAATTATGAGACACTTCTGAAGTGTTCGTAATTGAGTCATTTTTAGTTATTTAGCTATTTGTTGATTTCTATCCGTTAAAAAGTGAGTCATTGCAAGAACCCCTGCATCAATAGCAGATTCTTTTGGCGCCAGAAATTCAGAGTGAAGTGAATAAGGACTATCCACACCCAACCAAAACATAGTTCCAGGTATTTTTGACAATAAAAACCCAAAATCTTCGCCGGTCATTGCTGGCTGGGTTTCCACAAATGAAACTTCTGGGTCATTTTTCATAAAATTAATAAAGTTTTCAGTCTTGTTTTCATCATTTTCAACTGGTAAATAACCACCTTGAATTAAATTCAACTCTACTTCGCAACCGTACGTTAATGCGACACCTTCACAAATTATTTTTACTCGTTTTTGAATTAATACATTCATTTCTTGTGTTAATGCCCGAATTGTCCCGTTAATTTGTGCTTCACCAGCAATCACATTACCGGTAGTTCCTGCGGTAAATTGGCCTAACGTAACGACTCCAGATTGAATGGGGTCAACATTTCGACTGACAATTGTTTGCAATTGAGTCACTAACTGTGCCCCCGCAACAACCATATCGTTAGCTTGATGCGGATAGGCAGCATGCCCACTTTTACCCGTTAAATGCGCATGAATTTCACATGTTCCTGCAAATAAAGTGCCTAATCGCGTTCCAATTGTCCCAGCAGGTAACTGCGGATTATCATGAAAAGCATAAATCTCATCAGGCATCCACTCATCTAATAAGCCACTCTCATAGAGGCGTTTACCGCCACTAGCATTTTCTTCAGCTGGTTGAAAAATAAACGTCATATTTGCTGCCGGTTGATTTTCTGAAAAGTAATTCAGAATTCCTAATGCAACTGTCATATGAATATCATGTCCACAGGCATGCATTCTGCCCTCATTTCGTGATGCAAATGGCAGCCCAGTCTTCTCAGCAACTGGTAGCCCATCAATATCAGTTCGATATCCAATCGTATAATGCCCCGTCGAACCCGATAATCGCACTAAAATACCAGTTTCAACCGTTTTAATTGTCATAAAATCTTGATTGAATTTTGAAATTAAGTTCAATAAATAGGCTTGAGTTTCAAATTCTTCTAATCCAATTTCTGGAATCTGATGTAAATCCCGTCTAATTTTAATTAGTTCTTCAGTTGTTAAACTCATTTCCATCTATACCTCTCTAATTCATCTCTAGATATTACGTAACTCTGCTAAAATTTCTGTTTTATCTTTTGTTTTATCATCAATATCTTTAATTTTTTTGGCGGGCATCCCGACAACTACTGTATAAGGCGCAACATCTTTAGTCACAACAGCGCCAGCACCAACAACGGCACCTTTACCAACACGAACACCTTCAAGAACAACAACATTACCACCGATTAAAACATCATCTTCAATAATAACGGGTGTCGCTGAAGGTGGTTCAACAACTCCGGCAAGGACTGTTCCGGCACCAATATGACAGTTATCCCCAACAATTGCACGGCCACCTAGAACAGCACCCATATCAATCATTGTACCCTTACCAATTTCTGCACCAATATTAATGATAGCACCCATCATAATAACAGCATTGTCTCCAATTAAAACTTGGTCGCGAATCACTGCACCTGGTTCAATTCGAGCATTAAATTTTTTCAAATCCAATAATGGAACAGCTGAATTGCGTGTTTCATTTTCAATATGAGAACTTGTAATTTTTGATGTTGCCTTTAGGAAAGGTTCAACATCTGCCCAATCCCCAAATAAAACACCCGCTTTGTCATTTAAGTAGTCTTCAATTGTATCTGGTACTTTAATCCCTGCTAAATCACCTTTAACATAGACTTTCACTGGTGTTTTCTTTTTTGAATTACTAATAAAATTAATAATTTCGTGTGCATCTAAAGTTGCCATAATCATTCTCCTCTATATTTTAGTTTCTTTGTTTTCATTTTCTTGAACCGTATAATTTTTCTCAAATTCATGAGCAATATGATTCATACTTTTCATGAATTCACGTCGTGTCACGATTCCCGTAAAACTACCATCGCTAGCAACAACTGATAAAAAAGGATGATCAACAAGTAAATGTAAGACCATTTCAATATCATAAGGATCTTGAATAGTTGGGACATCCGTTTCCATAACATCTTTAACACAGATTTCATGTAACCGGCTGACGTCCAATTCATCCAGTCCTAACATTGTCTCAGTAATCATGGCTAAGGATAACAATCCCTTAAACTTATAGTCATTATCTAAAACCGGAATTTTAGCATAACGCACTTTTGTTAAAACTAATAATGCATGATCCAGAAAATTATTTTCTTGCACATTTGCAACAATTTCGGCTGGAATTAAAAAGTGTTCCTGGTTTTCGGATAACATTTTTTCAATAGACTTAGCTATCATTCAATAGATCCTCCTTCCAATCTTTTAGTACACTCTCTATTTTATAATAGATTGAACTCAGACACTAATTTTTTTCCAAAATTACTGCAATTATTAATAAATATTTACATTTGCTAACAATATTGGTATCATAATAAATATTGTCATCAAAAAATAGGAGGATACGATGGATTATTCATTAGCAACAAGATTGGCAGCAGAATTTATTGGAACAGCCATTATGGTCATTTTAGGTAACGGTTCAGTTGCCAACGTTGAACTTGGACAAACAAAAGGACATGGTAGTGATTGGGCTTTAATCGCCTTTGGTTACGGATTTGGTGTTATGATTCCCGCCTTAATTTTCGGTAGTATCTCAGGAAATCATATTAACCCTGCTTTCACATTAGGTTTAGCCGCTTCTGGTTTATTCCCATGGAGTGAAGTCCTTCCTTATATATCAGTACAATTGTTAGGTGCATTTGTTGGACAAGCCATTATCGTCGCAGCTTACAAACCTTACTATGATCAAACAACTGATCCTGATCGTATTTTAGGAACTTTCTCAACTATTGATGCCGCTCAAAGTAAATTAAATGGTTTCATTAATGAATTTATTGGTACTTTTATTTTAGTATTTGGTGCCGTTGGTATTACAAAAGCCCCATTCTTCGCTGATAACCTTGGAACAGCTAATATGGGTGTCGGATTCTTAGTTCTTGTATTAGTTGCCTCATTAGGTGGCGCAACTGGTCCAGCCTTGAACCCAGCACGTGATATTGCACCTCGTTTATTACATCAGCTATTACCTCTTAAAAATAAAGGAACGTCACAATGGAGTTACAGTTGGGTGCCAGTTGTTGCCCCAATTACAGCCGGAATTTGCGCAGTCTTCTTATATAAAACACTTTTCATGTAAACCTAAAAAGGTAATCTCAAAATGACAATATCATTTGAGATTACCTTTTTTTATTTTAGCGTTTAAATTCAAAAGTTAATTCAGGTACCATTTTATGTTGTCGCGTAAAATATGAAACATGAATAACTTTCTTATTTGTTTCGACAATTGCGTATGTTCCCCCAAGGTCACGATACTTTCCTCTAGGTAAACTAATGCTTCCAGGATTTAAAAGCAGCATTCCATCAGCCATTTCACACCCTAATTCATGCGTATGTCCAAAAAATGCAAATTTTGCGTGCTTAGCTTGTGCTTTTAATTTTAACGTCAACAAGCCTGTCTTCACACCTGTTAAATGCCCATGTGAGACATAAATTGTTTCATCGTTCACAACTTTAACTAATTCTTCAGGAAAATTCATATCAAAATCCATATTTCCAATAACGGCATTAAACTCATTAAAAAGAGTATCATCTGCCTCTAACTCTGAGTCACCACAATGAAAAAAGGCATCAACTTGATTTTGATTATGGTCCAAAATAGACTCTAATATATCACGATCTCCGTGACTATCACTCACAACTAAACATTTCATCCTACTTTTCCCACCAATCATTAAATTCTGCCATTAAATTAACTGTTGCACGACCACGATGACTGATTTCATTTTTTTCATCTTCAGTTAATTCAGCCATTGATCTGTCCAACTCAGGGACATAAAAAAGGGGATCATAACCAAACCCGTTATCTCCACGTGGAATTCCCAGAATCAAACCAGACACCTCACCATCCACAACCAGTGACTCACTACCAGGTTTTGCAAAAACTAAGGTTGTATGAAAAGTTGCTGTTCGTTGGTCTCTGGGAACATCCGTCAATTCATGTAATAGTTTCGCATTATTAGCGGCATCATCATGATCTCCAGCAAATCGAGCAGAAAAAATACCTGGTCGTCCATCTAAAGCATCTACCATCAAGCCCGAATCATCAGCTAGGACAGGCAGTTGCGTCAAATTTGAAATCGTCTCAGCTTTTAATCTAGCATTTTCTTCAAATGTTGTTCCCGTCTCTTCAACATCTGGTAATTCAGGATAATCTAATAACGTTGTAATTTTAAAACCTAATGGATTGAAAAAGCGTTTAAATTCAATTGCTTTTCCCTCATTTTTAGTTGCGATTAATATCACATCTTTTTGATTTTCAATATGCTCGTTTTGAATCATTATCGTCTGCTTTTGTGAAGAACCCATTAATTCTGATAATCCTTCCATTGCACCACCCAAGAGTTGTGTTAATTTATCACCAAGTAAATCAGCATTTGATTTCTCAAAACTTAGTTGTAAGAAAGCACCTGCTTCATTCTGGACAATGACTAAATGACTGTCCGCTTTTAATTCTTCTTCATTAGTTAAATCAGCAAATAATTCAAAGCCAATAAAGCCCACATTAATCGCTGAAAATGGGCTTAGCTTAGAGCCCTTACCACTCTGTAACATTAAATTTTGAATAGCAACGTAACTCGCATTAATCACTGCTGCAACAACATCCCCATCCGCTTGTATAAGCTGAACTTGTACTTCAAATCCGTTTTCCAACAATGGTTCTGCTAAGGCTATTTTAAGGGATGCGGATATTAAGCCACTATTAATATCCGATTGGGTCCCTAACCATTGACTAATTTCCACTTTTAAAATCCCTACGTCAGGTGTTTCGTTAACTAAAATTGTCACCTTAGTACGGCCAAGTTGGTAGTCAATCGCACTATCAACTTGTTTAAGATTTAATTTTTTAATTGAGACCGGTCTTACTTCTAAATTATCTCTATTCTCATATTTACGCATACTAGTCCTCTTGCCCTAAATGGATTGTTTTAGCGTTAATATTCTCTAAACCTAACCAGCCCGATGCAATTTCGTTAAAATCGCTCGAATCACCAGTTGTATAAAATTCATGTTCAGGTTTTCCGTCACGTTTCGCTGCAATATTAAAATAATCTAAGATTGTTGAAACATCATTAACCGTTTCAGCACCTGAATCAATCAACGTCACGTTATCCCCGACAGCCTTTTGAATAAACGGTCTGAGTAAGGGATAATGGGTACAACCCATAACCAAAGTATCAATATTTTTATCATCAAAGAAAGCCAATGTTTCATTAACAACTCGTTCAGCAATTTCTGATTCATATTGATCACTTTCGACAATTGGTACAAATTTGGGGCAAGGTAAACTGGTCACAAATAAATCAGGATTTTTTTCATGCAATGTATTTTTATAGGCACTACTTTTAATTGTTCCTTCTGTACCAATCACACCAACGCGCTGATTTTTAGATGATTTAATTGCAGCCCTACTCCCAGGCTTTATCACACCAATGACTGGAATCGCTAATTTTTCTCGTAAATCATCCAATGCAGCAGCCGTTGCTGTATTACAAGCAATCACTAACATTTTTATACCTTTACTCAACAAGAAAGAAGTCATCTCCCAAGTAAATTCTAAAACTTGTTCTGAAGGCCTAGGTCCGTATGGCATTCTAGCCGTATCACCTAAATAGTAAATTTTTTCATTGGGTAATTGTTTAAGCGCTTCTTTCACAACGGTTAGCCCACCAACCCCTGAATCGATAAATCCAATTGCTTGATTATTCATTATTATGACCTCTTTTTCAATTACTTATTACTCTTAATTATGACTTGTCTTTACTTAAAATTCAAGTCTAGTCGTTTATCTTTGATTTCTAAAAAATAATATCATCTAATCTCAAATAACGGTATAATGATTACATATAACATATTTAGAGGGAGATTCATATGAAGTCAAATCTAATCGAAAATCTATTATCTGCTGATACAAATGAACTGTTTGCATATGAACTTTTACGTGATAGTTTACTACCAGAAGTTATTGGCACAGATTCAACAATTTTATACTGGGCTGGTAAAAAAATGGCCCGTAATATTAATTTAGCCAACATTACGGATCTTGTGATCTTTTTTGAAAAAGCAAACTGGGGTAAGCTCGAAATTGTTAAAGGAAAAAAAGATAAACAAACATGGTTGCTCTCTGGTGATAGTGTTACTTTCAGACAGAATCAAGTGGAATCAGCAGATTTTAATCTTGAAGCTGGCTTCATTGCTGAAACGATTCAAATTCAAAGTGGCTTTACATCAGAAACGATTATTGAAAATCAAAATAATAAATCTGGTATCTCAATCATTGTTCAAACTGATTTAAAAGATCCTAACTCAGCTGAACCAACAAATCAATTTCATTTTGAATCACCAACTGAAAACGATTAAATTTTAACAATAACAGATAGCAAAAAACTAAATAAAGACCAAATACCGTTTTTTATGGGTATTTGGTCTTTATTTGTGTTTACATTATAAGACATTTCATTTCTTATCCACTTAGTCATAAAGCACCCTTTATATAATTTTGAAAAATTAATAGCCCTAAGGTTCAATGATCATTTGATAGCTATCAAAATAACTAAAAAGAAGACTGAAAAATTCAGTCTTCTTTAGCTTAAATATATTGTGCTAAAACTTCTTTAACTTGATCTTTTGAGTGATAACCGACGATTGTATCAACAACTTCGCCATCTTTTTTTATCATTAACGTTGGAATACTCATGATACCAAAAGATTGTGCCGTTGCAGGATTTTTATCAATATCCATTTTTGAAAATTTGACCGTATCGCCCATTTCTTGCTCTAACTCTTCAATTGCTGGAGATTGCATCCGACAAGGACCACACCAGGTTGCCCAAAAATCAGTTAATGTAACACCAGAATCGGTCACTGTTTCAAATTCTTTATCTGTAATTGCTTGTACCATTTGAATTCCTCCTTTATTACTTCTATAAATAGCATATCAGAGAAGTCGATACTGTGCCACATATTTGCTTACGAAAAGTAAACTTTATTTAAAGTGGACAATTGTTGCGCCATTACCGCCTGCATTAGGTGCCGCAAATTCAAATGATTTAATGTGTCGATTAGATTTTAAATAATCTGTTATCCCGGTTCTCAGTGCGCCAGTCCCCTTACCATGAACAATCGTAACGGAAGCATACCCAGCAAGTAACACGGAATCAATATATTGATCAACTTGGCTCATTGCATCATCATAACGTTGACCACGAAGATCAAGTGATGCTGAAACACTGGTTGAAGCTGCATTTTTAAAGACAGTGCGATCTTTTTTATCACTTTCAATGTGAACTTTTTGAAGGTCATCTTCGCTAATTTTCATTTTTAAAATGCCAAGTTGAACTTCCCATTCAGTTTTACTCATCTTTTTAACCAAGACACCTTGTTGCCCATATGTTTTGACTAAAACATCATCATTTACATGAAATTCTTGCTTATTTTTAGCACGTCGTAACACTTTATTTTTCTTTAAGGCATCCGTTGGTTGATGCATTTGTGATAATTGTGATTTTGCATCAATTAATTCATGTTCCTTAATCGCCTGTCCTTGAACCATTTGCATTTGACGAATTTCTTTGATAATTTTATCCGCATTCGTTTCAGCATCTGATACAATTTCATTCGCTTTTTCTTTTGCTTTATTCGTCATTGATTCTCTTTGCGTCACAAACTCGCCATATTCTTTAGCAAGATCATCATGCAATTTTGTTGATTCTTCTAGTTGTGTCTTCAAAGCCAAAGCTTCATCTTCTGCTTCTTTGCGTTTACTCATTAAATCTGAAATCATTTCATTTAAATCTTGACTGTCCTGATCTGTCAGGCTTTGTGCTTGATCAACAACAGCCGAATCTAATCCAATTTTACGAGAAATATCAAATGCATTACTACGACCAGGAATACCAATTAATAATCGATACGTTGGTTGTAGCGTTTCACTGTCAAATTCCATACTGGCATTGATTGTGCCAGCACGGTTGAATCCATAGGCTTTCAACTCAGGATAATGCGTTGTCGCAACTGTATAACTCCCTTTTGCACCAACAGCATCTAAAATCGAAATAGCTAAAGTAGCACCTTCTTGCGGATCCGTCCCAGCACCCAATTCATCAAATAAAACTAATGAACGTTCATTGATATTGGCTAATATAGAGACAATATTCGTCATATGTGCAGAAAATGTACTTAAACTTTGTTCAATAGATTGTTCATCCCCAATATCTGCAAAGATATCTTCGAAAATACCAATCCGACTACCTTCATTTGTAGGAATATTCAACCCAGACTGACCCATCATTTGGATTAATCCCAATGTTTTCAAGGTAATTGTTTTACCACCCGTATTTGGCCCAGTTACAACAATCGCTTGATAGTCTTTACCTAACATAATATCATTGGCAACCACTTTTTTTTCATCTAATAAAGGATGACGTGCTTGTCTTAAAAAAATATCATTTTCGACACTAATCGTTGGTTCTGTTGCCTTAATTGAGCTCGCATATTGTGCTTTTGCGTTGACGAAATCAAAATGGCCCAAAATATACGCATTTTCCAAAATTTCAGCCGTAAAAGGCGCCAGTAGTTCAGATAATTCTGCCAAAATGCGACGTTCTTCATCTGCTTGCGCAAGTTGCTGTTCACGTAAATGGTTATTCATTTCAACAATTGCTTGCGGTTCAATAAACAATGTTTGTCCTGTTGCACTTTGATCATGAACAGCACCACCAAATTGGCCACGATATTCAGCCTTAACAGGAATGACATAACGTTCATTTCTAATAGTAATCAACGTCTCACTTAAATATTTAGCACTTTTTCCACGTGTAAATTCTTGTAATTTTGCTCTAATAGCACTCTCTGAACGCAAAATATTTTGTCGAATACTATGCAATACTGGCGACGCCTCATCAGTAATATGACCATCATTTTCAATAGCTTGATTCAAGCTACGACTAATTTCAGGTAAGCTTTCAAGTTTCTCTATCCAATCATATAATCGCGTTAATTCAATTTCAGAATCATCTAAATCTTTGAAAAACAGTTTTACTTCATTTGTTGTTCGCAACACGCGACCAACTGCGGCTAATTCTTTACCATTCAAAGAAGCCCCCATATCAAGGCGTTTCATATGTGGTTTAACATTGACCAATTGTGGTAATGGAATACCACCACGTAACCGTAATATTTTTACGGCATCTTGCGTTTCATCTAACTCTTTTTGTATTTTTTCAAGGTCAGCCATCGGCTTCAATGCATTAACCTCATCTTGACCAGACTCAGTTGATATAAATACTTGAATTTGTTGCTTAACTTTTTGATATTCTAATGTTTTTAACCCTTTTTCGTTCATCTCTTAATCCTCCCAACAATTAATCCTTGGATTCATTTGTCACAATCATTTTTTTGGCCATTGTTGGCGTATTCGTTAATATTTTTTGAGCAACAACCGATTCTGAAACAGCTGCATTAATTTTTTCATTCGGCCAAACGGATAGAATGGTTAACCCAATAAAAATAAAAATGAACATCAACACAACCGATAAAAGGCCACCAATTAATGAATTTACTTGATGAATAATCGGTAATTTTGTGATTGAATTGATGACTCTAATGATACTTCTAACGAGTATGCCACCTACAAAGAATAAAACAGCAAATACAATCATCAAATAGAAATTAGTTTGAAGATGATTCGTAATCGTTGTATTATCTGTTGTTGAAAATTTTGGAAAATACCCACCAAGCCAATTAGTAACAGGACTTGTTAAAATACGAGCAAATAAATAGATAGCCACAAAGCCAACTATTCTCAAAAGGGTCAACACTAATCCTTTTTTATAACCACTGAAAAAGGATACGATTAATAAAAAAATAACGACTAAAGAAACGATCATAATATTACTCCTTTACTTGTGCTTCACCATTAATGCTATTTAATTTTTCTTGTAATTTAATTTGATCAGAGACCGCATTAATTGCTACTAACATTGCAGCCTGTTCATCATCAATTTCAGGTAGCATATCTTTCACTGATTGAAATTCATTTTTTACTAATGTTGCTACGGCGTCCATATGCAAGTCTGATTCCGATCCAACAATTGTATACATTTTTTTACCAATTTTTGTTTTATATCTATTTTTTGGTTTTTCCAACGAACACCCTCCTCACATTTAATCATTTAAAAATAATTTTACCACGAATACCGCAAAAGAGATATGCGTATCGCGGTACTAGCTGTATAATCTTAAGCAAAATAAAAAAGTTAAACCAATTGGTTCAACTTTTCAAATAACATCCTATTGCATACTTTCGTCTGAAAGGAAGGTATTTAAAACTTCTTCAACCATGTCCCATTCAGCATCATCTTCGATTGGTTCTAAATCACTTTCAGTTGCTTCACCGTTTTCATTAGGATTAAATGAGTAAGCTTGAATTTCAACTTCCTCATCAGCTTCTGAGCCAAGCGGATAAAGCATAATATATGATTTATTGTAATCTTCAGAATTAAATGTGAATAAAACTTCAAAAAGCGTTTCGTTACCATCATCATCTACTAATGTAATTTGTTGATTTTCTTCTTCGTTATCCATGTTGTGACCTCACTTTATTCTTTAGTTAATTTGCCTTTACCATCTAAATAGTTCTGTAAAATCAGGCTTGCAGCAACTTTATCAATAACTTTTTTTCTTTTTTTTCTTGATGTATCAGCCTGTTCAACAAGCATACGTTCTGCCTCAACTGTTGTCAACCGTTCATCTTGAAAATCGATTGGTAGGTCAAAAGTTTCAACCAATAACTCACCATACTTCTGTGCAGCTTCAGCACGGGGACCTAATGAGTTGTTCATATTTTTAGGTAATCCAAGCACAAATCCAGTCACTTCATACTCTGCGACCAATTCTTTAACGCGCTCAATTCCAAACTCACTTCTGTCCTCATTGATCCGAATAATCTCAACGCCTTGGGCAGTCCATCCTAACAAATCACTCATTGAAACGCCAACCGTTCTTGAACCAACATCCAAGCCCATTAATCTCATTTAGTTGCCTACTTTTCTTCTGTATTTAAGTAATTTTTAACTAACTCTTCAACAATTTCATCACGTTCATATTTTCTAATTAAGTTACGTGCATCATTAAATCTAGGAATATATGCGGGATCGCCTGATAACAAATAGCCAACAATCTGGTTAATAGGATTATACCCTTTTTCTTCCAGTGCTTGGTACACAGTTACCAAAGTATCATGGACATCTTTTTTATTATTTTCGTCGAAATTGAAGAACATTGTTTTATCTAATGAACTCATAAAGCGACACCCCCGTCTATTTATTACGTTACCTCTATTCTACTAAAAAAAAGCCCATCCGACAATCAAAATAGGCTGATGTAATCAAGCCGTAATATAACAAAAAAGTATTTGTCTATTCAATATAGATAAATACTCCTTTAATTTTTATTTTGTTTGATTTTCTAACCAATTTGTTGCTTCTTTAATTGCAGCAGCTAGACCTGCTGGATTTTTACCACCAGCTTGGGCTAAATCTGGTCGGCCACCACCGCCACCACCAACTAATGGTGCAATTGTCTTAATTAAATCACCGGCTTTTAAGCCTGATTTAATTCCAGCAGCACTAACAGCTGTGATTAAATTAACTTTACCATCATCACTCGTCGTTCCGATAGCTAAAACATCTGATAATTCTTGCGTTTTCCATTGATCAGCAAGTTGACGCAATTGAGACATCCCTGAAACAGAGACTTGTGCCGCAATCAACGTTTTACCATTAATTTCTTGTTTATTCTTAAAAACATCCCCAGCTTGTTGGCTGGCAATTTTATCTTCAAAAGCCTGAATTTGTTGTTCACTTGCCTTCAAAGCACTTTGTAAGTGTTTAATCTTTTTAGGCACTTCTACAACTTTGTTCGTTTTCACTTGTTGCGCAACTGCTTCCAAAAGCTCACTACGTCCATTTAAGAAGTCAAATGCTTCTTTAGACGTTACTGCTTCAATACGACGAACACCTGCACCAACACCAGATTCAGAAATGATTTTAAATAAGCCAATTTCACTGGTATTTGAAACATGCGTTCCACCACAGAATTCAATTGAATAGTCGCCAATTTTAACAACACGCACTACTTTTCCATATTTTTCTGAGAATAACGCAATCGCGCCCATCTTCTTAGCAGATTCAATATCTGTTTCAACCGTTTCGACAGCTAATTCAGCCCAAATTTTGTCATTAACAATTTTTTCAACTTGTTCTAACTGTTTTTCAGACACGGAACCAACATTTGTAAAATCAAAACGGAGATAAGTAGGTTCAACTAATGAGCCTGCTTGATGCGTATGTTCCCCCAAAACATCTCTTAATGCTTGATCAAGTAAATGCGTAGCGGTATGATTTTTTTCAACTTTTTTATGAAAATCTCGGTTAATTTCTAACTTAACCAATTGCTCTTTTTTCATTGGTGCAAGAACTTTAATTGCATGTAAATTTTGGCCATTTGGTGCATGTTGTACATCTTCTACTTCAGCAATCACATGACCTTCAGCGTCTTTAACAGTTCCTTTATCTGCAACTTGTCCACCCATTTCAGCATAAAAAGGTGTTTTAGAGAAAATAACCTGTGCATTATCACCTGGTTTGATAGCATCAACTAACGCGTTATCCACAATTAAATCAACAATTTTGGCATCGTCAACACTAAATTGTGTATAACCGACGTATTCGCTTACTGTTTTAATGTCTGTTAACAGGCCATTTTGAACACCCATTGATTTAGCGTTACCACGCGCAGCACGTGCCCGATCCTTCTGCTGTTTCATTTCAGCATCAAAGCCTGCTTGATCCACAGATAGCCCTTCATCTTCAGCGTATTCTTTTGTTAATTCAAATGGAAACCCATAAGTATCATATAACTTGAAGACACCGGCACCAGATAATTCTGATTTATGTTCTTCTTTCGTCGTTAAAATTAGGTTGTTCAATAACTGTAATCCGTCTTTTAATGTTTCATTGAAACGTTCTTCTTCAGAACGAACAATTTTAGAAATGTACTCAGATTGTTCCAAAACTTCTGGATAATAATCTTTCATTATATTTCCAACAACGGGCACAAGTTGTGTCAAAAATGAGCCTTCTATCCCTAATTTTTGTCCATGCATAACTGCACGACGAATTAAGCGACGGATAACATAACCACGTCCCTCATTTGAAGGTAAAGCACCATCACCAATTGCGAATGCAATGGCACGAGCATGGTCTGCAATAACTTTAAATGAAATATCATCTTGTGCGTTATCATCATACTTTTTATTATCACTCATTTTTTCAGTCGCATCAATTAATGGCAAAAATAAATCTGTTTCAAAGTTAGTTTTGGCATTTTGGAAAATCGAGACAACACGTTCTAAGCCCATCCCCGTATCAATATTTTGATGAGGTAGTGGTTCATACGTATTTTCAGGGGTGTGGTTAAACTCAGAGAAGACAATATTCCAGACTTCTAAATAGCGTTCATTTTCACCACCAGGATAATTCTCAGGATCATCTTCAGCCAAATTGTTAAAACTTTGTCCACGATCATAAAAAATTTCTGTATCTGGGCCACTAGGTCCTTGACCAATATCCCAAAAATTATCTTCAACTTCTACAAGATGATCTTTTGGTAATTTAACTTCTTCTAGCCAAATACGCTTTGCTTCTAAATCTTTTGGGTAAACGGTAACGTATAATTTTTCAGGATCAAATGCAAACCATTTATCACTTGTCAATAATTCCCAAGCCCAATTAATTGCTTCTGGTTTAAAGTAATCACCAATTGAAAAATTACCCAACATTTCAAATAAGGTATGATGACGCGCTGTTTTACCTACATTTTCAATATCATTTGTTCGAATACTTTTTTGAGCATTCGTTATTCTAGGATTTTCTGGTACAACTGATCCATCAAAATATTTTTTCAAAGTTGCAACGCCGGAATTAATCCAAAGTAAGGTTGGATCATCTACGGGTAGCAATGAGGCGCTAGGTTCAATTGTATGGCCTTTTTCTTTAAAGAAATCTAAATACATTTGGCGAATTTCAGTACTTGTCATTTTTTTCATAAGTGTGACTTCCCTTCTATTTTTAAGCAAAAAACACCGCTGCGAGTAAGGACGCTTATAGCGCGGTACCACCTTACTTGCAACGATGTTTTAGTCGTTTACCTCTTAAGCTCGATAACGTTGAGTAGACGCCATTCTTTTCATTCACATCACAAGGTAGCTTTTTTAAATAATCATTTCTCTCAGCAAATGAAATGTTTCTGTTAGGCTATTTAAAATTATCCTTGTTTCTAATAAAAATTATATTGAAACCAACTCAAATTGTCAAATTTTGCTTACGATTCTTTACGATTTTGCTTTCTATTAACGCGACGATCCATTTGATCTTTACGTTTGATTGCTTTTTGGATCTTTTTCTTATATCCAGGTTTACGTTTTTTCTTCTCTTTTTTAACCATTCCTTTAATCACAGGAGCTAAAGGATTTTTTGCTTGTTTACGATTTTCACGACGATTACGATCATAAGAATCAACGATTTCGCCTTTTTTAATATCTTTAGGCGCAAATTTAATACCCATTGCTTCTAATTCAGCAATTTTATTTTCTTCATTTGGTCCATACAATGTCATGGCAATCCCACTTAGGCCATTACGGCCAGTACGACCAACACGGTGAATAAAGAATTCCAAATCGTTTGGAATATCATCATTGATAACGTGTGAGACCCCTTCAATATCAATGCCTCGAGCAGCTAAATCAGTTGCTACAACGTATTGATAATCCAAGTTCTGAACTTCTTTCATCACACGTTTACGTTCACGAGCTGGCACGTCACCATGAATCTTGGCAACTTTTAAATCCTTACTACGTAAATAATCAACAATCTCATCCACTCGCGTTTTTGTATTCGCAAAAATAAGCGCAATATAAGGTTGACCCATCGTAATTAATTGATAAATAATTTCATTACGATCATGACTCTTTGTTGGAATAATCCAATTTTCAATGGTATCACTAATCACTGACTTAGCCGCAATTTCTTCGACAACTGGATTCTTCATGTATTTCTTTAAGAATGGTTGTAATTTTTGCGGAATCGTTGCTGAAAAGACCATCATTTGAAGATCAGAAGGTAATGCAGATGCAATTTGATCTGTTTCTTTTAAGAAACCTAAATCAAGAGTCATATCTGCTTCATCCACAACTAAAGTTGATGCATTATGAATATCTAAAGCATTACTACTCATTAAATCGGCAATACGTCCTGGTGTCCCAATAACAATTTGTGGCTGTCTTCTGCTTAGTTTATCAATTTGACGTTGTTTATCCGTTCCACCAACATAATTTTGAATATGAATGGGTTCAGGACTAAATTCTGCCAATTGTTTAGCAGCTTCATAAATTTGGTAAGCAAGTTCACGACTTGGTGTTGTGATAACTGCTTGAACCGTGTTGTTTGATACATCAATTTGGTTAAAAATTGGTAATAAGAAAGTATGTGTTTTACCACTACCTGTTTGAGATTGTCCCACAACGCTTTTTCCCTTTAAAATAACGGGAATCAAACGTTGCTGAACTTCTGTTGGTACATCGAAATGAATGGCTTCAATCGCTTTTAAAAGATACGATTGCAGTCCAAAATTTTTAAAATTTTCTGGCATCTTATTCTCCCGTATATGTTCTAGCTAAATCATCAAGTGATTTAACTATTTCTTCGTACTCTGCTTGGTCTTTGGCTCTTGCACCACTGGCCATGGGATGTCCACCGCCATCATGTGCTTTTGCTAATTGGTTGATTACTGGCCCTTTTGAGCGTAATCGAACACGGTAGCTACCATCCTTTTGCTGTACAAAAATTGCCCAGCATTGAACTTCAATTATTTTACCTGGTAACGGTACAATTTGAGATGAACCAGCATCGCCCAACTCTATTGAATCAAGATAGTCATGCGTTAATATCACGTATGCAGCCTTATGCTCTGTAATCACTAAATTATCATAGACATATCCTGATAATTTAGCGACACCCGCCGTAATATTATCCATCTTTTGGTTAATTTTAGTTGTTGAAAAATTATGTGTCATTAACTCAGAAACAACTTGCATCGTATGTGCTGTCGTTGCTGAATACATAAAACGACCCGTATCACCAACAATGCCAGCATATAACATTCTAGCTGCATCATCAGTAACCGTTAAGCCGCCATCAACTTGGTCAACTAAATCCATAACTAATTCGGAACTACTTGATGCATTGGTTTTTACCCAAACTAAGTCCCCATACACATCCTCATTTGGATGATGATCTAATTTAATCAGATAAGCACCTGATGTATAGCGATCATCTTCAATTCTTGGCCGATTAGCTGTATCGATGACAATTACAAGTGCCTCTTGATACGTTTCATCAGGAATTTCATCCTGATGACTAATCCATGCTAATCCAGCTGAAGGGGTTCCCACTTGATACACCTTTTTATCAGGAAAACTAGCACGAATAATTGCTGCTAGACCTGATTGAGAGCCAATTGCATCAGGGTCCGGACTTTGATGTCGATGAATAATAATCGTCTCAAACTGTTTGATTTTCTTTAAAATTTCTAGCTCAATTTTCACTTAAACGACTCCTTCTTAAAACTCGAATGGCACATCAATCTCGGGAATAATCCCAACACCATCATTCAATAATTGAACAAATTCAACAGGGTCTTGTTCAATCCTGACAAACGTATTGTAATGTATTGGGACAACTTTTTTTGCTTGAACGAATTCAGCTGCAATTGCTGCATCTTCTATCCCCATTGTGTATGAGTCACCAATAGGTAAAAATGCTAAATCAACAGGTTGCATGTGATTAACTAATTTCATGTCTGAAAATAAAGCGGTATCTCCGGCATGGTAAAGAACCTTACCATCAACATGCAATTCAAATCCTGCAGCAACACCTAATGTTCTAGGCTTCCCGTTGATTACGAGTGCAGCAGTATGCCACGCAGGGACAAGCTTCACTGAACCAAATGGTAGTTTAAGTTGCCCACCAAAATTCAAAGGTTCAACAGTTAAGCCTTCTCCTTTAAAATAAGTCGCTAAATCAGTAATTGCAATTACCGTAGCGTTTGATTTTTTAGCCAATTCAATTGTATCACCAACGTGGTCCGCATGTGCATGCGTCACCAAAATATAGTCTGGATTTAATTCTTCAACAGTCGTTTTAACTAATGGATTATCTTTAATAAATGGATCAATTAAAATCGTTATCTTGTCATTAGTAAGAATTTGAACACTTGATTGTCCAAGCCATGTTATTTTCATAATTAATTAGTCTTCTTTCGTTTCCAAAGCTGCTCTTAAGTATAACGGTTATTGTGGGCAATTACAAAGACTGATTTGGCACTTTTTTTTCAAATAATGGTAGCTTCATATTCTCAAAACCTATCGGTGCTAAATTTGTCATTGTTAAGCCAAGTAATCGAATCCCTTTTTCTGCACCCAAAATTTCGTCAAAAATCTGTCGGCCATAAAAATAAATGGTTGGTGCATCATTACGGATAAATTCATCGAGCGTTAATCTTTTAGTGAGCGTCGTAAAATCTTGATAGCGAACTTTAATAACTAATGTCTTGCCATGCTTTTGCTGCTTGTTCAAGGTTTCAGAAACCAAATGTGCAATAGTTCTAAGTTGCGTTTCAACCTCATCAGTTGTCATTAAGAGCTTGCCATATGTTCGTTCACTACCAATTGATTTTCGCTCTCGTTGCCACTCAACGGGCCGGTCATCCACGCCACGTACCCTTTTATATAAGAAATAACCTAATTTACCAAATTGTTGAATTAATTCAACTTCGGATTTTTCTAACAATTCTTTTCCAGTAAGAATCCCTTGATCAATCATTTTAGGTGCCGTTTTTTTCCCGACACCTCTAAATTTGCCAATTGGTAATTCAGATAAAAACGGAATGACATCTTCAGGCAGAATTAACGTCATACCTGCCGGTTTATTATAGTCTGATGCTAATTTAGCCAAAAATTTATTGTATGAAACACCTGTTGAACAGGTTAAACGTAATTTTTGATAGATTTCTCTTTGAATCATGTGTGCTGCTTGGATAGCGCTTTTTAGCCCCTTTTTATTTTGTGTAATATCAAGGTAAGCTTCATCAAAGGCAATTGGCTCAATCATTTCGGTATATTCATGAAATATTGCATGGAGTTGACTTGAAACTTCTTTGTATAAAGTAAAATTAGGTGATTGAAAAATGGCCTTAGGACAAATCTCATAGGCTTCTTGAGCTGCCATTGCGGAATGAATTCCTAGTTTTCTTGCCTCATAGTTTGCCGTAGCTACGACGCCACGACCACCATTTTTTCTTGGATCATGGGCGATAACTAATGGCTTTCCAATAAATTCAGGGTGTTCACGTTCTTCAATTGAGGCATAAAAAGCATCCATATCAACATGGATAATTTTCCTTTTTAATAATTTTTCGTCTATTGTAATACCGTTTAATTCAGCCATTAGTCTCACCCCTTTCTTAGTCCATTTTACACGAACGCACGTTCTTTTTCAATCTGATTATTTTTTATTATCTATCCACTAGTTTCAACCCCACCATATAAAAAAATAACGCCTCGATTAACATCGAAACGTTACCTCATTTTATTTTTTAGGATTATATATCCAGTAATTACCATCATCTGTCAACAATTTTTCTGATGCATCTGGTCCCATTGAACCACTCTTGTAATTAGGGAAAACAGATTTATCATCGTCATTATTGTGCCATGTATCTAAAATCACATCAGCAATATTCCATGCCTTAGCAACTTCATTCCAATGGGCAAAATTAATTGCGTTACCATTCAATGCATCCAAAATTAATTTTTCGTATGCTTCTGGTGTATTTGCTTTGGTTTCAGGTGAATTAACATAATCTAAATTAGTTTTATTTGTATTAAACCCTTGACCAATTTCTTTCGTATTAATCGTCAATCTAAAGCGTTCATCGGGTTCAACCGTAATGGTTAAGACATCTTTACCTAAATGTTCATGTTCAGCACCTGTTCCAAAAATATTTTTTTCAACATTTTTAAAGACAATATTGATTTCAGTATTTTTTTCAACAAGTCGTTTACCACTTCGAACATAAACGGGGACACCCGCCCAACGATCATTATCAATTGTCAAACGACCAGCAATAAATGTTTCAATCATTGAATCAGGGGCAATTTGTTCTTCATCGCGATAAGCTTTTTCAGTTCCAGCTTCATCAGCATCGTATTGGCCACGTACAAAGTTTGCATCAACTTCATCGGGTTTTAAAATATGAATTGCTTTCAAAGCCTTCAATTTTTCTTTACGAATTTCTGACGCAATAAACTCTTTTGGCATGTCCATCGTTAACAATGAAACAACTTGCATAATATGATTTTGGAACATATCACGCATAGCACCACTCGTTTCATAGTAACCACCACGTTCTTCAACACCCAATGATTCACTCAATGTCAATTGGATATTATCGATATACTGATTATTCCACAACGTTTGCGTAATAATATTACCAAAACGAATAGCTGGAATGTTTTGAATCATTTCTTTACCTAAGTAATGATCAATTCTAAATATTTGATCTTCTTTAAATGTGTTCCTAATTTCATCATTCAGGTCTTTGGCACTGTCAAAATCATGACCAAATGGTTTTTCAATAATTAAACGATTAAAGCCATTTTCAGTCACTAAATGTTGTGAGCCTAAATGAGTTGCAATTGTCCCGAAAAATTGAGGCGACATTGCTAAGTAAAACATCCGGTTACCTTCAATTTGATATTTAGCATCAAGTTTGTCAGCTAATTTTTTCAAAGTTACATAGTGTGCAACGTCAGTAACATCATGTGATTGATAATAAAAATGTGATGCAAAATCAGCTATTTTAACTTTATCTTCACTAATATCAATCAATGATTCAGTGACAACATTTTGATAAAAATCATCAGTCCAAGGACGTCGTGCCGTTCCAATAACAGCAAAATTATCATCCAAAAAGCCTTTTTCAAATAACTTAAAAAGAGAGGGGTACAATTTACGTTTTGCTAAGTCACCAGTACCACCAAATATAATAAACAATGCTTTTTGTTGCGTTTCTATCATTTCACACCACTCTCATTTCTTGAGGTCTCAGTCCTCTTTATTAATATCTAATTTAATAGTTTAAGTTTACATTTTATTAGTAAAATAAACAAGAATCTTGGACTTAAAAGACCCAATAAAAAAAGTATTAACTCTGATTACCTCAAAGTTAATACTTGAAAATGATTATTTTTCATCTGAAGAAAATTTATCTTCTTCAACAGTTGCTTCAACAGCAGCATCACTAGTTGTTGTTTCTTCTTTAGCGATATGATCTACTTCAACTGTCTTTGGCATAACACGTGCAATTGCTGAACGTTCGAATGTTAAGAAAATACCATCACAATCAAGCGTAACAGTTTTTGCTTCTTCATCAAAACTATCAATAACACCATGTAAACGACCAATAGTGACAACAGCATCCCCAGGTTTTAATTGGTTCATCATTTCTTGTTGTTTTTGTTGTTGTTTTTTTTGTGGACGAATCATCATGAAATACATCAAGACGAATAAAGCCACAATCATCAAAATACTAGTATATTGCATTAATTAGCCACCTCTATTTTCTTTTTTCTTACTAGACAAGGGTATCAAACTTTTTGACCGAACGCCATACCTATTCAAAAGAATTTAAAAATTCTTAGGATTTTTATCGTAAAATCCATATTGTTCGAAAAATGCTTCACGAAATTCCAATAAATTATCATCCATAATAGCTTGACGAACATCTGCCATCAAATGTGTTAAGAAATATAAATTATGGTAACTCGTTAAACGAATTCCAAACGTTTCATTTGCTTTAATCAAATGACGTAAATAAGCACGCGTATAATTTTTACATGTATAACAATCACAGTTTTCATCTAATGGTCTAAAATCACGTTCATATTTAGCATTTTTAACAACCACACGACCCATTGAAGTCATGGTTGTCCCATTTCTAGCAATCCGTGTTGGTAGTACACAATCGAACATATCAATGCCACGTAATACCCCATCAATCAAGGCATCAGCTGAGCCAACACCCATTAAATAACGTGGTTTGTCTTCTGGTAATAAAGGCGTCGTAAAATCTAAGACACGATTCATTTCAGCTTTTGATTCACCCACAGATAACCCACCAATTGAATAACCAGGAAAATCCATCGAAACTAAATCACGTGCACTACGTTCTCTTAAATTACGATGACCTCCACCTTGAACAATTCCAAACAAGGCTTGTTCTTTAGGATTTAAATGAGCTTTAAGACCACGTTCAGCCCAGCGACTCGTCCGATCAACTGATTTACTAATATAATCGTAACTTTCCATAAATGGAGGACACTCATCAAAACTCATCATAATATCAGCACCCAAAGCATTTTCAATGTGAATTGCTTTTTCTGGTGATAAGAATAATTTTTCACCATTTAAATGGCTTCTAAACTTAACACCTTCTTCACTAATATCACGCATTTTAGCTAATGAAAAGACTTGAAAGCCACCTGAATCAGTCAAAATACCCTTGTCCCAATTCATGAATTTGTGTAATCCACCGGCTTCTTGCACAATGTCTTCGCCAGGTCGTAACCATAAATGATACGTATTAGATAAAATAATATTAGCCCCTAATTCATCTAATTCTTCAGGCGCCATTGATTTAACTGAAGCCAATGTCCCAACGGGCATAAACATGGGTGTCGGAAATGTGCCATGAGGGGTAATAATTTCACCAAGTCTGGCACCAGTTCGTTTATCTTTTTTAATTAAACGATACTTAATTGCTGGTTCTACCATTTATTAATTCTCCATTCTATTTAATGTACATTGCATCGCCAAAACTAAAGAATCGATATTTAGCCTCAACCGCATGCTTGTACGCATTTAAAATATTTTCTCGTCCTGTAAATGCCGCAACTAACATAACTAATGTTGATTTTGGTAAATGGAAATTAGTGATAAATCCTTCAACAACTTTAAAGTTATATCCAGGTTTAATGAAAATTTCAGTCCAACCACTATCAGCTTGAATAGCGCCATCAAATTTTGACCCAACGGTCTCAAGTGTTCGGATTGATGTTGTTCCGGTTGCGATAATTTTACCACCTGACTTGCGGACATCATTCAACGTTTTAGCAGCATCTTCTGTTAACCGATAAAATTCACTATGCATTTTATGATCCATAATATTCGTTTCACTAACGGGTCTAAAGGTCCCTAATCCAACGTGCAAGGTTAAATAGACGAGGTGGACACCTTTAGCTTCAATCTTCTCTAATAGATCTGTTGTAAAATGTAATCCAGCTGTTGGTGCAGCCGCTGAGCCAACTTCTTTTGAATAAACCGTCTGATACATCTCTTGGTCTTCAAGCGTTTCTTTAATGTACGGTGGTAACGGCATTTCACCAAGTTCATTCAGAATCTCCATAAAAATACCCTGATAAGTAAATTGAATCATACGACCGCCATGTTCTAATTCTTTGGTAATCGTTGCCGTTAAGCGACCATCCCCAAAACTAATGATAGAACCGACTCTCATTTTCTTGGCAGGTTTCACCAATGTTTCCCAATTGTCGCCGTCAGTATTATTCAAAAGTAACACTTCAATATGACCACCCGTATCAGGTCTAATCCCATGAATCCTAGCTGGCATAACCCGTGAATCATTCATAACAAGCGCATCCCCAGCATGCAATTGATCAATCACATTATAGAAATAATCATCTTTCATTTCGCCTGTCTCATGATCCAAAACTAACATCCGCGATGCATCCCGTTTTTCTAATGGCGTTTGCGCAATTAATTCTTGTGGTAACTCATAATCAAAATCTTCTGTACTTAATTGTTTAGTCAAAATAGCGTCACCCTTCTCTATTTATTCTCGTCAAAATCATAAGGTCGATTTAAATGTTCATAGGCTTCCATTGTTGCGACTCGACCTCTCGGTGTTCGTTTGATAAACCCAATTTGCATTAAATAAGGTTCAACCATCTCTGCAATCGTTTCTGTTTCTTCACCAATATTAGCTGCCAACGTGCTTAAGCCAACGGGACCTCCCTGATAGAAGTCAATCATGGTTTCTAACAATTTTCGATCCGTTTCATCTAGTCCACGATTGTCCACAGCTAATAAATTCAGCGCATGGTCAGCTGTTGCTTGATTAATTTCACTTTGGTCGGCAACTTCTGCAAAATCACGAACTCGTTTTAATAAACGGTTCGCAATTCGTGGCGTTCCACGTGAGCGACGAGCTAATTCATGCGCACCACTTTCTTCAATTTTGGTATTGAAGATATCCGCTGAACGAATCACAATTTCTTGTAAATCAGACTGATTATAATAAGCCATGTGTTCAACAATCCCAAAACGATCTCGTAAAGGCGCTGATAAAAGCCCTGCTCGAGTGGTTGCCCCAATCAAGGTAAATGGAGGTAATGGAAAATGGACGGGATGGGCAGTTGGTCCTTGCCCAACAACAATATCCACAAAAAAATCTTCCATCGCTGAGTACAACATTTCCTCAACCATTTTGGGTAGACGATGAATTTCATCAATAAATAAAACATCCCCGGGTTGCAATTCGTTTAAAAGTGCAACAAGATCCCCTGCTTTTTCAATCGCTGGTCCACTCGTTGTCTTAATTGTCACTTGCATTTCGTTAGCAATGACCATCGCAAGTGTTGTCTTTCCTAAACCAGGTGGGCCATAAAGCAACACATGATCAAGCGCTTCTTCACGTTGTCTAGCAGCCTGAATATAGACGCTTAGTTCATTTTTAACTTTATCTTGACCGATGTATTGTGATAAAAATTGGGGGCGAAGCGACTTTTCAATGGATTCTTCTTGATTGTCTTCTGGTTCGTTTGAAACAATCCGTTGTTCTGTCATCTTATCGACCTCCTTTTATTTTTTCATTAATAATTTTAAACCTTCTCTAAGATAAGCATCTGTTGAGTCAGCTTCAAATGATTCCAAATTCTTACTAATCGCTTTAATCTCACGTTGAGAATACCCCAAAGCTGATAAAGCTTCAAGACTTTCTTTCAAGAATGGTGACGCTTGTAATGGAATAAAGTCTAGCGATTGTTGGCCTGGCATTGTCGTTACCTGTCCTTCAATATCATCTAATTTCCCTTTTAAATCAAGCACAATTTGTTGTGCCGTTTTTTTACCAACGCCTGGAAATTTAATTAAATAACTGACATCTTCCGTATTAATCGCATTCACTAACCCACGATGATCATCATTTGCTAAAATTGCGAGCGCACTTTTAGGCCCAATTCCTGAAACATTTAGTAATTTTTCGAATAATTTTTTTTCATCCAAATCATAAAAACCAAATAGTGTCATATCATTTTCACGAATGGCCTGATAGACGAAAACTTTAACCGCTTTTTCGGCATCCTCTTGGTATCTAAATGGATTCGCAGCAAAAATTTGATAGCCAATTCCATTCACTTCTAAAACAAGATAAAAAGGCGTTACCGCCGTTATTTGACCTATAAAATATTCATACATTTCGTTTACCCACTTTTCCTAATCTACATGAATCTGCTCTTAGTATTGTACCATAGACCACCCATTTATACAGACGCATCTGTTCTCACAAAAAAATCAATTATCACCAAATATTTGGCAATAATTGACTCTAATTCTAACCTTCATGACCCGTTTGATGAGACTCTTGAATACGTTTAAAGAAGTGTTCCATATCTTGATTGGAAAAATGAACCAAAACAGGTCGTCCATGTGGACAGTTAAATGGATTTTCAACATTTTTCAGATTTTCAATCAACGCTTTAGCTTGTCGATCATCGAGATGATGATTGGCCTTAATTGCTCGCTTACAGCTCATCATAATAGCTGCTTTTTCTCTAAAGTCAGCAACCGATAACTTCCCATCAGCAAGTAAATAATCAACCATTTCTCTGATTGTACTTTCTTCTTGACCCTCTTTGAACCAAGTTGGATGTTGTCGAATAATAAAACTATTTTGCCCAAAAGGTTCAAGAATCAGACCCACTTTTTCCAATATCTCAGCATGTTCCGTAATAATCATGGCCTCACTTGTCGTATATTCCAGAACGATGGGCACCAATAAATTTTGTAAATCATTGGAAACTTCACCAATTTGTTTACGATAAAACTCATAATTAATCCGTTCTTGCGCAGCATGCTGATCTAAAATGTACAAGCCATCTTCTGATTCCGTAAATAAATAGGTCCCATGCATTTGTCCAATATACTTTAAATCAGGAAATCGCTGTTCACTTTTTTTCGTTATAAATGCTTCTTCATTAATTGTTGATTGTTCAGCCACTGGGTCTTCAATCTGCTCATCAGCTGAAAATGGCGCTACATTCGATTCGTTGGCATATCGCGTTTCAAAATCATTAACGCGTTTTGAATCCAATTGTTCAGCTACTTGAATTGAAATAGGTTCGACAGCTTCTGCCATCTGGTTCAAATCCTCGCTGACAGCAACATCAACCTTAGGACTAACTACTACTGCGACTGGCGTCTGCACTGGCAAGCTAGATTTGGCTTGATATTTACTTGATGCTTCATTTAAGTCAAATTGTAATTGATCCGTGTCTATTTTTTCACGTTTCTTTGAACTTAAATTTTCCAATGCCTCTGGAATCAAGTTTTCTTTAGCAATTCGTTCATAAATAATTTTTGTAATAAGCTCCGTTAACTCTGGTTCTTTACTCAATCGAACTTCTTGTTTAGTTGGATGCACATTCACATCAACCAGCAAAGGGTCTAATTGAATATTCAAAACTGTAATGGGGTAGCGACCCACCATCAATTTTGACCCATAACCTTTGATAATGGCTTTATTCAAATTAACATTTTTAACATATCGACCATTAATTAAAATCGAAATAAAGTGACGTCCAGCACGAGTTAATTCTGGCAATGACGTATAGCCACTGACTTTAAAATCTAAATCATGCCCACTAAATGCAAGCATTTGGCGCGCACTTTTAACCCCATAAATAGCAGAAATGGTCTGTTGTAACTGTCCATTACCGGTTGTTTTCAGTAATTCTTTACCATCATGAGTTAAAGAAAATGAAATACTCGTGTGACTCATTGCCAACCGATTCATCATGTCACTAATAACTGACATTTCTGTTTGCAATGATTTAACATATTTTAACCGAGCAGGTGTATTAAAAAATAAGTCAGAGACGGTCATTTCCGTTCCTCTTCGACTAGCTGACGCTTTTTCATCAACTATCTCACCACCATTTACGGCAATCAAAGCACCAGACTGCCCTTCTACGGCTGTATTTAAGGTCACTTTAGCAACTGACGCAATACTAGGTAAAGCTTCACCACGGAAACCTAACGTCCTAATTTTAAATAAATCTTCTCTTGTCGTAATTTTACTGGTGGCATGTCGTTTGAATGCATTCTCGACCTGAGAGGCTTCGATGCCATCACCGTTATCAATTACCTTAATTGATTTAAGTCCAGCTTCCTCAACCATGACATCAATTTGCGTACTATTCGCATCAATCGCATTTTCAACTAATTCTTTCACAACAGATGCAGGTCTTTCAACCACTTCACCAGCCGCAATTTGGTCCGCTAAAATTGTAGGTAGTTCAATTATTTTCGCCATTTAATCACCTTCAGCTCTATTTGTTCAATTTTTCTTGCCAATCATATAAGACGTTCATGATATCTCTTGGCGTCATATTCATCAAGTTAAGTGCTTTAAGCTCATCCATAACCGCTGATTGCTCTTTTGAGAAGCCTTCAGCAGAAAACAAGGAGAGTTGCCCCTCATCTTCATTAATCGTCGATGGCGCCTCTGGTTCAACATCAACTTGCTGATTTTTCAATTCTAAATCAGCTAATATTAACGTTGCTCGACTCAATAATTCTGGTGGCATCCCCGCTAATTTAGCAACGTGAATCCCATAAGATTTATCTGCAGCGCCTTCTTGAATTTTGTGTAAGAAAACCAATTCGCCATTTTTCTCAATAGCACCGACATGGACATTTTTCAAAGAAGTAACTGTTTCTTCAAGCACTGTTAATTCATGATAATGCGTTGAAAAAAGGGTCTTAGCGTGAACATGTTTATCTACATACTCAATAATCGCTTGCGCAAGCGCCATCCCGTCATACGTTGCCGTCCCTCGACCGAGCTCATCGAATAAAATTAAACTATTTTCAGTCGCATTTTCGATTGCTTGATTGGCTTCTTTCATTTCAACCATAAACGTACTTTGTCCTGAAATTAAATCATCAGCTGCACCAATTCGTGTAAAAATTTGATCAAAGATTGGCATTTTAGCCGCTTCCGCAGGCACAAAACAGCCAATCTGAGCCATTACAACCGTTAAAGCTAACTGTCGCATGTACGTACTTTTACCGGACATATTAGGTCCCGTAATTAATAAGATATCCAGTGTTTCCGGCATCTTCACATCATTTGGAATGTAACTTTGTTTCCCCATCACTTTTTCGACAACCGGATGCCAGCCAGCCGTAATAGCCAGTTGATGACCTTCTTTTAATAATTGTGGTTTCACAAAATGAGACTCTTCACTGACAACAGCAAAACTTTGTAAGACATCTAAAGTCGCAATTCCTTGAGCTAATAGCTGTAAGCGCTCAATCGATTTTTTAACCGTTTCTCTAATTTCAACAAATAATTTATACTCTAAATCAACGGCTTTACTTTCAGCACCTAAAATAATACTTTCACGTTCTTTTAGTTCAGGAGTAATGTAGCGTTCAGCATTAGTTAACGTCTGTTTACGTTCATATCTATCCTTTGGCACTTGGGCAATATTAGACTTAGTCACTTCAATAAAATAACCAAAAACACGATTAAATCCAATTTTAAGATTTTTAATTCCTGTCAATTGACGTTCGTTAGCTTCCATTTCAGCTAGCCATTGTTTCCCATTTTTCATAGCATCTTGATAGACATCCAATTGATCATGATAGCCTGCTTTAATTAAATGCCCGTCGGTAACCGACAATGGCGGTTCATCAACAATGGCCCGTTCAATCAAATTAGCAACATCATCAACTGGATCTAATTTATCAATCACATCAGAAAAGGTACCATCATTAATTTCATCTAACACATATTTAATTTTTGGGACTTGTCTGAGCGATAATTTAAGTTGGACTAAGTCACGCCCATTAACGCTACCAAAAGCGACACGTCCTGCCAATCTTTCCAAATCATAAACTTTGACCAACTCTTCTTGTAACGTGCTTCGTTCAAAATAATGATTAATTAATAAATCAACTTTATTTTGACGATCCAAAATTTCAGCATAATTAATCAACGGTCTGTCAATCCACTGTTTAAGTAATCGACCACCCATCGCTGTTTTCGTCTCATCTAGCAACCATAATAAAGTCCCTTGTTTTTTACCCGTTCGGATATTTTGCATTAATTCTAAATTGTATTTTGAATAATGATCCATTTTCAAGAAGAACTCAGGTTCATAATGAACGGCTTTTTGTAAATGATCTAAACTTCTTTTTTGAGTCACCGAAAGATAGGTCAATAAATCAGTAACCACCGCAATTTCCAGAGAATCCGTTAGCTCTTGAACAGCATAACTTGATTCAGCACGGTTCTCACCAACTTCTTGCTTTGAAAGCATAATATTTAATTTTCCCAAAGTTTCAATTGTTTCATCAGATAAACTATTATTAATAACAATTTCTTTCGTTCTTAAACTCATTAATTCGTTAATTAAATTATCTAAATTACTCAAGCGACTCGTTTTTAATTCACCTGTTGATAAATCAACGTAAGCAAAGCCAAAGACACCTGCTTCTTCAATTACAGCCGTTAAATAGTTATTTTCTTTAGACTCATTCACACCATTATCCATCGTTGTTCCTGGTGTCACAAGCTGAACAACTTCACGTTTAACCATTCCTTGAGCTAATTTAGGATCTTCAACCTGTTCACAAATAGCGACTTTGTACCCTTTTTCAACCAAAATATCGATATAATTTTGAGCAGCATGATGGGGCACACCACACATTGGAATCGGATCGTCTGCTTTTTTATTCCGCGTTGTTAGCGTTAATTCAAGCAGTTGTGAGCCTTTAATGGCATCGTCATAAAATAATTCATAAAAATCACCAAGACGGTAAAACAAAAAAGCATCAGGATACTGTGCTTTAATGTCAAAATATTGAATCATCATTGGTGTCTGTTTTGTTTTTTGCGGCATAGTTTGAGATGCCTCCTATATTCTAATTTAGTCCATGAAGGGATGATCATCATTAATTAAAACAGGGAAAATTTTCTTTGCATGTCCCGTTTTGTCATCAATATCAATCACACAAGCAGATAATGTTTGACGCCCTGTTTCATCTACTTCAAAACGTGTAGGCATTTGTGATAAGAAACGTCCAATAACATTTTCACGTTTCATCCCTAAAATACCATCATAAGGTCCTGTCATACCAACATCTGACATGAACGCAGTCCCTTTAGGTAACACACGTGCATCATTTGTTGGGACATGGGTATGCGTGCCAACCACAGCTGAAACTTGTCCATCTAAGAACCAAGCAATCGCTTCTTTTTCACTCGTTGTTTCTGCATGAAAATCAATGAAAATAAAATCAGTTTCTTTTTTTACGTCTTCCAAAATATCTTGGACAACCGCAAATGGATCATCTGAAGGTGTCATGAAAACACGTCCCTGTAGATCAATCACAGCCAATTTTTGTTGGTTAATATTAATAATTGTATGACCAATTCCGGGAACTTGATTTGCTGAAAAGTTTGCCGGTCTAATGAGCTTTTTCGCACTACCAATAAAATCCTGAATATCTCGGTTATCCCAAGTATGATTACCCATTGTAACCACATCAGCACCTGATTGAAGAAAGGCTTTATAAACAGATTCATTAATACCACGGCCTTTTGTTGCATTTTCACCATTTACAATAGTCGCTTGTGGATGAAATTTTCTTTTTAATTTTGGTAAATACTCTTTAATCATTTGTTGGCCTGAATCGCCAACCACATCTCCGACAAATAATAAACGCATGGTTGTCCTCTTTTCTTATATATAGACCTAGTTTACCATTTTTTCATTTTAATAGACATGCGATTAAAAGGGTTACTAGCCAAAAAGTGGTGATTTAAGAAATTAATCTTAAATCACCACCATTTTTATTTATTTTGCGTACTCAATTGCTCTTGTTTCTCGAACAACAGTCACCTTAATGTGCCCTGGATATTCGAGTTCATCTTCAATTCTATTTTTAATATCTCTAGCTAAAACAGTTGCTTGAATATCATTAACTTCATTTGGCGTGACAATAACACGTACTTCACGACCAGCTTGAATAGCATAACTCTTCTGAACACCCTTAAATTCATGGGTAATATCTTCGAGTTTTTCAAGTCTATGAATATAATTTTCTAATGATTCACTTCGTGCACCCGGTCTTGCGGCTGAAACAGCATCAGCTGCTGCCACAAGAATAGCAATCGTATATTTAGCTTCAACATCACCATGATGTGAGGCAATGGTGTTAATCACAACATCATTTTCTTTATACTTCTTAGCTAATTCAAGACCAATTTCCACATGTGAACCATCAACTTCATGATCAACTGCTTTTCCAATATCATGTAATAATCCTGCGCGTTTTGCTAATGTCACATCTTCACCCAATTCAGCGGCTAACACACCTGCTATCTTGGCAACTTCAATAGAATGGGTCAATACATTTTGCCCATAACTTGTTCGATAATTCAATCGACCAATTGTTTTAATTAAGTCTGGATGAATTGTATGAAGTCCGAGATCAAAGGTTGTTTGTTCACCCAATTCACGAATCTTCTCATCCATTTCTTTACGTGATTTTTCAACCATTTCTTCGATTCGTGCCGGATGAATCCGACCATCTTGAATTAATTTTTCAAGGGTCATTTTGGCAATTTCACGACGAACTGGATCAAACCCACTTAAAACGACTGCTTCAGGCGTATCATCGATAATTAAATCAATCCCCGTTAAGGTCTCTAATGTTCGAATATTACGTCCTTCACGGCCAATGATACGACCCTTCATTTCATCATTTGGCAAGGTAACTAATGAAACAGTTGTTTCAGAAACCATGTCAGCTGCACTTCTTTGAATAGCTTGAGCAACTAAATCTTTAGCATTACGATCAGCTTCTGATTTAGCTTGCTTGTCACTTTCCTTAATCATGACAGCTCGTTCATGACTCAATGATTCTTTGGTATCGTCCATAATAATGGTTTGTGCTTGTGTTTGTGTTAGAGAAGCAACTCTTTCAAGTTCTTCTTGTTGTGCCTGAATAAGTGAAGTAGCTTCTTGTTGTTTTGTGTCAATCAGTTTTTGGTCAGACGTTACTTTTTTCTCTTTATTCTCTAGCGTTTGTTCGCGTTTATCTAGTGCGCCATCTTTACGATCTAAAGTTTCTTCACGTTGAATCACTCGATTTTCTTGCTTTTGAATCTCTGAACGTCGTTCCTTTAACTCATTGTCTATTTTATCACGATAACTTTGACTTTCTTCTTTAGCTTCTAGAACAGCTTCTTTTTTTTGAGTCTCAGCATCTTTCTTTGCACTTTGTAAAATACCTTCAGCCGTATGTGTTGCGACATCAAGTGTTTTTTCGAAATTTGACTTTCTATATGCAATTCCAATAAAAATTCCAACAACTAAAGCGATAATAGCGATGATAGCGATGATTAATACGGTTATTATAACTCCCATACAATTCCACCTCCGCATCATCAAATAATGATTAATTTAGCTAATCATAAATTTTTAGATGTTTTTTATTTTGTTCATATACACTTTAGTATTTTACGGTTAATTGCCCCCCGCTGTCAACAACAATCCATTTTCATTTTTAATAATTCACTCATTAATTTGCCAGAATTTCATCGAATATCCATTTAAGCCCGCTTAAAACACTTCTTTGTCTAATTGTTTCTCGATTACCAGCAAAATGAAATTGTTTTGCCATAACAGGATTTCCTTTGACAGCTAGTCCAATCCAAACCGTTCCGACTTTTTGGCCTTCAAGCTCGTCTGGACCTGCAACGCCAGTAAATGAAATTGCAATATCTGTTTTCATTTTACGTTGCGTTTGAGTCGCCATTTGCTTTGCAATTTCTTGGCTAACAACACCATCTTTTTCAATATCTGCAGCTTGAACACCTAAGAGTTCTGTTTTAGCTGCATCCGCATAAGTCACAAATCCACCAGGATAAATAGTTGAAACACCTGGTATTTCTGCCAATGTACTTTGAAATAAGCCTGCTGTTAAACTTTCTGCCGCAGAAACCGATAGCTTCTTTTCAATTAATTTAGTGACAACCACATTTTGTAAAGAATTCTGATCCCCATAGCCATAAAAATAGTCACCAACTCTAGATAAGACACGCTTTTCCATTTCGTTAATTAATTTTTCAGTCGATTGACCTTCCGCACCACTTGCCGTAATTCGTAAAGTGACTTCATTTGTTTTAGCATAAGGCGCAATTGTAGGATTTGTTTGTGATTCTATTATATCTTGCAATTCTGTCACTAATTTTGACTCACCTATTCCAAAGAAACGTAACACCTTTGATTCAAGATGATTATTCAAGTTGTATTCCCTCTCTAACAAAGGCACAACCTCTCTATTAAACATGGTTTTTAATTCCTTAGGTGGTCCGGGTAAAAGTAGAAAATCGCATGCAGCACCTTTATAAAAATCACCAACAGCCATACCAGCATGATTTTTAATTGGTTCTGATTTATCAATGTATAGCGCTTGTAATTTATTATTTTCAGTCATTTGTCGACCTGTTTGCGCAAAGTGTTCTTCAATTTTCGTCATGGCTTCAGTGTCTTCAATTAATGTTTCATTCAAAAACTTAGCGACCATTTGTTTCGTTAAATCATCTTCTGTTGGTCCAAGTCCTCCAGAAAGGATAACTAAATCATTACGTTTAGAAGCCATTTCAATGGCCTCTAGCATTCGTTCTTCATTATCACCAACAACTGTCTGGTAAAAGACATTAACGCCCAAATCAGCTAATTTTTCAGCCAAAAAAGCACTATTCGTATTCACAATTTGTCCTAATAATATTTCTGTTCCAACTGCAATTATCTCTGCATGCATGATGTTGCCTCCTAGTTTTAATTAAAAAAGACTAAAACCTTAATCGTTTTAGTCTAACTATTTTTATTTTTCAAATGAATCTGAGAAAATCGCTCTGTTTTGAACAAAGTAATCGATACCTGAATAAATGGTAAAGAATAAGCAAATATAGAGGAGAATTGCAGCCATTGGCACATTGATTGCTGCAAATAGAACATTATTTAAGAATAATAAAATAATGGCAAGCATTTGCGTTGTCGTTTTGATTTTACCTGGCATAGCAGCAGCCAGTACCTGTCCGTCGTTTTCAACAATAATCAAGCGTAAACCAGTCACAGCAAGTTCACGACATACAATAATTGCAGCAACCCATGAAGGCACTTGATTAAAGGCAACCAGGATAATAAATGCCGTCATCACAAGCATTTTATCTGCTAACGGATCAGCAAATTTACCAAAATTAGAAACTAAATGTTGACGACGTGCAATTTGACCGTCTAAAAAATCAGTTAATGAAGCGGCCGCAAAGATAATAGCGCCAACTAAATGTGTCACTTGAATCTGAGTGCCAACCCAAGTAACTGTTCCCCAATCAAGTGGGAGTAGTAACACCAACATAAAGATTGGAATAAGTATAATTCGCACAACCGTTAATTTATTTGGTAAATTCATCATTGATCCCCTTTTAAAAAATTGTCAACAACACGATATCTGTTGTTGACAATTTTGGCTTATTTAATATTTATAGTAACCGTTCTAACTTGTAAGGTTGCATTAGTTTTCATAAAATCAAGTGTTTTGCCATTAATTGTAATTTTCATGGCTGGTGCATTCCCAAAACTAAAGACAACTGCCTTTACCCCTGCTGGAATAGTTACATTAGCACTTGCGTCTGACACAAGTGTTGCTTGCCATAACTGTGTACCATCGGCTGTCACAGAACTCCATGCAGCACTACCAGAAGCCGTCAACTTAATTTTAGAAGTTGTTGGTGCATTTTCCATTGTATAAACACTGTTTGTACCAGAATCTGAAACATACGTTAATTTTTGTGTTTTCTTTACTTTCTTAGAAGAACTTGAGCTTGTTTTTGCTGACTCAGAACTTGACTGTTTAGCTTTGGCCTTTGAATCTGTTGATACAGACACTTTAGAGCTTGAGCTTTCAATTTGAGTATCTGTGTTTTTATTGTTCAACGTCACGCCATAAATGGTTCCTAAAATACCTAATACAATTACAACAATAATAATGGTTGGTAAGTATGACATAAACTTGTCAATCTTGCCGTCCTTAGGCATTTTAGCAGATTTTTCAGACCGTGATGCCTGTTCCTTTGCAACCATTTTTTCTTGCGCATCAGGAAGTGTTTCATTGAATTCTTTTAGTAAGTCATCAGCATCCAAATCAACGGTTTCCGCATACTGTTTAACAAATGCACGCACATAAAAATCTCCTGGTAAATCAGAAAATTTTTCATCTTCAATTGCAATCAAATAACGTTTTTGAATTTTCGTCATTTGTTGTAAATCATCTATCGTATAGCCTTTATTTATTCTTGCTTCTTGTAATGTTTTTCCAATTTCACTCATGTCTAATTCTCCACTTGATTTAATAGTTAACCTTCTAAATATTAGTATAACATAGTCAGTATAAGCAATTTATTAAAATTTTATTATTTTATTTCAACCATCCGCCAGAGACATAGATTGTTTGACCGGTGAGGTATCCTGCCTCTTTAGCCAACAATTGTTTTACCCAAAATCCAATTTCTTCGGGGTGAGCAAAGCGTCCCATGGGAATGTCACTTGAAATGGCTTCCCTTGCCTCTTCAGAGAATTGCTGATTCATTTTTGTATCAACCGCACCTGGTGCCACAACATTAACTGTGATCCCTAATGAAGCAACTTCCTTACTATATGCACTTGAAAAAGACGACAGCGCACCTTTGACCGTACTGTATAACACTTCCATCGGGCTACCAACGCCACCATAAATCGAACCAATAAAAACAATTCGACCAAAGTGATTTTGGGCTAACTTCGATTCCAATTGCTGAATAACTGCCAATGGTGTTTGTACTTGCATTTTCATCATTTTATCTAAATCAGCCATTGGGGCTTCATTAAATAAATGATACGAGGTTGTCCCCTCAGCAAATATTAAAGCATCAACGGAAAACAACTGCGAAGTAACGGTTTCAATATCATCCGCAGTCATGTCATATTGCAGCGTCAAAAAATCTTGCTTTGGATATTTTTGTGCGAGCTCTTGTGTCAATTTCGTCATGGCTTCTTCATTTCGATAATAATGCAACGTCAATGACCAACCAACATCAGCCAATTGTCGTGCAATCATTTGTCCAATATCACCAGACGCACCGAAAATAACTGCCCAACTCATTTATTTATCCTCTTTAGCCATAATTTGGTAAACACTCATGGCTTCAGAACGAATAAAGTCTTTAGCACCTTGTCGAACTTGATCCAACGTCATATTTTCAATAATTGGTGCTCTATCAAAGACAGTTGCATCAGCAAACAAGTCACCATCATATTGATTTGCAATACTTTCAAGCGAATTCATTGATTGAATTGATTGTCCTAACATTTCACGTTTAGCCAATTCAAACTGTTCATCAGCATCAGAAAGATAATCCGCTGCATTTTCTAAAATATGAATAATAGCATCTGATAATTTTTGTGGATCGTCAGTATCGCCACTAATGCTGGCAAAATGAAAGCCACGTTCAATTTCAAATTCATAACCAAATGAATCATCTAATATACCTTCATCATATAATTTCATATATTGCGGTGCCGTATCACCAAATAGAAGATAAAGAAGCATATGAATTGTTTCCTTATACTTCAAGCCATCACGACCTTCTGGTACGTCATCTAACCCTTTAATCCCCACGATTGTTTTAGCACGTTGGATAGTCATTTCAGCTGCACGATATGGCATAATATCCGAACCGTCAACTTGAATTTCAGGAATTGCTCGTTTAATTGATTCTGCTGCTTCTGGAAAACTTTTACGACTTTGATTAGCTTTAATTAAGGCTAATGTCTCTTCGGGATCCACATTACCAACAATAAATAAGTTCATATTGCTTGGATGATAAAAAGTTTCGTAACATTTATATAAATCATCTGCAGTAATCTTATCAATCGATTCAACGGTTCCTGCAATGTCACTACTGACAGGATGATTAGGATAAAGGTTACCCAAAATACCAAAGTATAAGCGCCAGTTAGGATCATCATCGTACATTTGAATTTCTTGTCCAATAATGCCTTTTTCTTTTTCAACCGTTTCAGGTGTGAAGTAAGGATCTTGTACAAAATCTAATAACGTTTCAATGTTTTCAGGAACATGATTAGCACTTGAGAATAAGTAGCTTGTACGTGTAAAACTCGTAAAGGCATTTGCACTAGCACCATATTCACCAAACAAATCAAAAGCATCATGATCCGCTTTTTCAAACATTTTATGTTCCAAGAAATGTGCAATACCGTCTGGCACATGCACCATGTCTTCTTCACCGATTGGAACGAAGACACTATCTACTGAACCATAATTAGTCGTAAAAATACCGTAAGTTTTATGAAATCCCTTACGAGGTAAAATATTTACTTTTAGCCCATTTTCTAACGTTTCTGTATACAATATTTCGTCAAACTGCGGATATTCTAATGATTGCATTACTTGATTTCTCCATTCAAAAAGAAGATTGCTTGTAACTTTACATCACGAGCGATGGCTTGAACGGCAGCTTTATCCACGCTATTAATGCCGTCTATCCATTCCGTTGTACTGACTTTTGTCTGTGTCAATTGATCAACCATCGATTGGTTGATTAATGCCATTTGTGAGTCAAGGCTACTTTGAAATTGATTAATCATCGTCATTTTTGTTTTATTTAATAACTCATCACTGATATCGCCAGCAATAATGTCATCTAATTGTTGTTGAACAATTTCGATAACTTTGTCTTTGTTTTGCGATTCAATCCCTGTTTGTACGGTTAAGATTCCTCTAAAAGTATCTAATGAGCTGCTTGCATAATAGGCCAAACTAGCTTTTTCACGGACATTTACAAATAATTTAGCTAATGGTGACCCACCAAAAACGCCATTAAAAATAAGGCCTGCATAATAACTGTTTTCTCTATAATAAACTGGCAATTGGTACGCCATATTTAATTTACCTTGAGTTACTGCTTGCGTTTCCGTTTTAGTCACAACTTCTTTGATTTCTTGGTGATAAAAAATAGGAATCATTTCAAATTCTCTAGGTGTAAATGGTAACAGGTTAACGGTTTCTTCAGTTTGCGCTTCATCCAATTCACCAAGCACAAAAATATCAATGCGGTTAGTTGCCAACATTTGTTTGTAATAATCAAATAAGCTTGTTGCCGTTATCTTTTCGATAGCTTCAACAGTGCCGTAACTTGGAACAGCTTGATCATTTTGGAAATAAAGTTTTTGTAATTCTAATCCAGCGTATGATTGTTTGTCATCACTAATACTTCTGATTGACATCATCAAATTTTCTTTTTGACGTTTAAATGTTTCTTCATCAAAATGACCATCTGTCACCATTGGATTAAAAATAATTTCTTTAATAAAATCAAAAATTTCTTTTAAACTATCTATTTTATGTTCTAAAAATTTATCATTTACGCCGTTAAAAATTAAACTAATAACATGGTAGTTTCCTTTTTTGCTAACGGTAATACCAAAACTTGCACCATAAAGTTCTGATAATTTTTCTGATAATTTTTGTTGAGACGGGTATTTTTCACTACTAATCTCTAATAAGTTAGCTAATAGCATACGTTCTGCTGAATTTTTTTCTGATAAAGGTGCAACAAAGTTAATCACAATTCTATTTGTTTTAAATTGATTATTTTCAATAACGGTTAAGTTAATCCCAGTTTTTAATTGTTTACGCACAAAAATGTGCCTCCTTTTAATCGGACGTTCTTCTACTATAATAATTGAAAGACTAATGAAACACAAATTTAATTATTTCGTAACAAGCTGTCTAAAATAAGCAAAAAAACTGATGACCCTAATTTGGGCTATCAGTTTCTTCGTTTATTAAAACTTTACGTGGCTTACTTCCTTCTGGTGGTCCAACAATTCCTTTAGCTTCCATCTCATCAACAATTCTAGCGGCTCGATTATAGCCAATTCTAAATCGTCTTTGTAACATAGAGACACTGCAAGATTGCTCATGTGCGACTAATTTAACAGCATCACCATATAATTCATCTTCTGAATCAGCAGATGCCCCTGAACTGGCCGTTTCTTCATCTGTCACAATCATTGTTTCATCGTATTGAGGGTCTTGTTGTTCTTTAATGAATGAAATAACACTTTCAACATCTTTATCTGAAATATACGCATCTTGTACACGGATAGGTTTGTTCATCCCCATTGGTAAGAACAGCATATCCCCACGTCCTAAGAGTTTTTCAGCCCCATTACTATCAATAATTGTTCTCGAATCAATCCCACTTGAAACAGCAAAAGCCATTCGTGATGGCACATTCGCTTTAATTAATCCCGTAATAACATCAACAGATGGCCGTTGTGTTGCCAAAATCATATGAATGCCAGCAGCTCTAGCCATTTGCGCCAAACGAATAATAGCATCTTCAACTTCATTTGAAGCAACCATCATCAAATCTGCCAATTCATCAACAATAACAACAATATAAGGTAACGTGGCCCTTTTCTGCCCGTCCTGCTCATTTTCTTGTATAATCATTTGATTATATCCTGAAATATTCCGTTGACTAGCATCCGCAAATAACTCATAACGTCTTTCCATTTCAGAAACAACTTTATGTAAAGCCCGTGATGCTTTCTTAGGATTAGTCACAACAGGCGTTAATAAATGGGGAATACCATTATAAACACCCAATTCAACTTTTTTAGGATCAATCAACATGAACTTAACCTGATTTGGTTTCGTGTTCATTAATAAACTCGTGATAATCCCGTTAATTGCGACTGATTTACCACTCCCTGTTGATCCAGCAATCAGTAAATGGGGCATTGTTGTTAAGTCTGCTGTCACTAATTGACCTGAAACATCCCGACCTAAAGGAACCTCAAGCACTTTGTCTGGTTTGGGATTCTTTTGTTGAGATTCAACAACATCCCTAAATGACACCATCGAAATTTTAGTATTGGGGACTTCAATCCCAATTAGTGCTTTACCAGGAATTGGGGCTTCAATTCGAATATCTTTAGCAGCAAGTGCCAAGGCTAAATCATCCGCCAAATTGACAATTTTGCTAACTTTCACACCAATTGCCGGATGCAATTCGTATTCGGTAACCGATGGCCCTAAACTCACACTTTTAATCTCGACGTCAACACCGAAGCTTTCAAACGTTTGTTTCAATATTTTGGTGTTTTTTTCAATTGTTTTATATTCACTACTTTGGTCTTCTTTTGGAATCTTGGTCAATAACGTTACTGGTGGCAACTGATAATCTTCATTATCATCAGCCATCCCGTTAGACACCAAAGGTTCATTATCAGATTCGACTATTTCTGAATCTGGTTCTTGTTGTGTAATAATTGGCGGTTGATCAATCGTCACTTCTGGTTCAATTTTTACTTTCTCAACTTTAGGTACCTGATCAGCTAATGGTTTTGGTTTGTCATCAACCTGATTCTCTTTTTCTTCCTGTCGTTCTTCTTTAAAATTATCAATTGCCACTTTAGTCCGGCGTAAGCCTTCTCTTGACCATGCAACAATGACATTAAAGTAACGATGTACCGTATACATGACTTCTGAAAAAGATAAATCAAAAATAATAAATAAGCCCGCTAAAATGAAAAGTGTGCTCACAATATAGGTTCCTGCTTGTGACACTAAAAAGTATGATAATTGGTATAAACTCGCCCCAATCATCCCGCCACCAACAGTTGAATTAACTGAGGACTGTTTAAAGTCAGACACAAGCGTCTGCCATGTGTATTGAATAAATTGACTATGTACAGATGAATGGCCGACAAACCAGGCTTCAAAGAAGACTAAGACGCCAATGTATAGCACAACGCCTCCCCAACTAATTCGTTTTTTAAATTTTGGTTCTTTACCCATAATCATTAAATAACTGCCATACACACCAAGAATTAATAACGCAAATTGATACGTATTTCCAACAAATAAGCGAAAGACGTTAGCGAATAAGTTCCCCAAATATCCCAGCGTTAGGACGCCAAGAATCCCAAATAATAAAAATATGACACCAATTATATTTTTAGAAAATTTGTATTGAACTGTTTTTTTGGTTGTTCTTTTTTTTGTTTTCTTTTTTTGAGCCAAAACAGTTCCTCCTTCTGTTAAAATGAATACTCAATTATACCATATCTTAGCTGGCCTACGTGGTTACCATTCAATCATTGACAGAAAAAAAGAGCTAATAACATAAGCGTTACTAACTCTCTGTTTCTGCAACTATTTCTTTACCATCTTTCACTAACAATAACCCTTGATATAATTGCAAGTCATCGCCACAATCTGAACAAAAATCTTTTTGTTCATCATCCCAAAAAGCTGTTAAATAGTGACGTTTACTTTTTTGATACTTAAATTCATCTGTAAACGTGCTCGACTGCTTTTCAAAAAATGCAACTGCATCATCCATTGAATCAAAATCAATGGTCTTTTGAATATGTGTTTTCCAATCATCGAAAAACCACCAAGGTTCATCGAATCCAAACATTGTTATTACTTGAAACAAACTAAATCACCCTCCCATTTTTACAAAATCATTATTAGCATAAACTTTTGGCCCTTTTTCTAACCCAAAATTAAGTATAGCTTATTTATGAATTTATAGTCTATAAAATGCTCAAGCTAGTTATTTCAACTTATCATTTTCATACGTATGTGTCTTATCAAGGTTTGGAAAATCTTGCTGTCTCAACGTTTCATAAATCACAATAGCAGCTGAATTAGACAAGTTTAAGGCACGAATATGTGTATCATCTTGTGGAATCCGAATAGCTTTTTCTTCGTTTTGACGCATAAAGTTTTCGGGTAGTCCCGTCGTTTCTTTACCAAATAAAAAGTAGTAATCTTTATTCACATCAGAATAATCAACTTGTGAATAAGTTTGTGGCGCAAATTTAGAAACCAAAAAAAGTTGTTTTTGATCTGGAACAGATGCCAAAAAATCCTGTAAGTTTTTATGGTACGTTATTTTCACTTTATCCCAATAATCTAAGCCTGCACGTTTTAAATATTTGTCGTCAGTTGAAAATCCTAGGGGTTCAATTAAATGTAGTTCAGTATCTGTTCCAGCACAAGTTCTCGCAATATTTCCTGTATTAGCAGGCATAAGTGGTTCAAAGAGCGCAATATGATTCGTCAAAATTAACATCCTTCCAAAAGGTTTTATTATTTTTAGGCAACAAAAAAACGCATCATTTCGGTGTGGGCACGGCGAAAAGATACGTTAATGAAGACCAATTTCCAGGAACTGACAACATCGTCGACAATTCCTAAACAACCGAATTCGTATATTCATAATAACACAGCATTTTTTACGTTACAACACCTAGTCTGACTTATTTTTTACGATATTTCAATAAGGTGACATCAACCGTAATTTGTTTCAAAGGATTTTCTTTTGCTTTAGCTTGATTATCTGATGTAGCACCCCAATGTAACGGCGTCATTTCAAGTAAAGCTGGAAATAAACCTTCCGGAATATCAAATTGATAGCTAATTGTGATTTGTTCAGAATCAGGATAATTTTCTTTAAATAGATTCAAAACTTTTTCGTTACTGTAACTTCTATTATGACTTTCTTCGTTATATAAAAGTTCACGTAACTCAACTAAATAATTTGAATTTGGGATGATTTTTAATAATTGTCCATCATCTTTCAAGACACGATCAAATTCCGCATAGGCAGACGGTGAAAAGATATCAATAATTGTCGAAAATGACTGATTATTAAATGGTAATTTTGCCAAATCAGCAATGCAATAAAAAGCGTCTGTCTCTTGCTGCGTGGCATAATTAATCGCATCTTTTGAAATATCAAATCCAACGTAAGTATCTTCCGCATTTTGACGGGTCACTTCAATATCGTGAAGTGGCGTCCCCTCTCCACAGCCTACATCCATGATTGTTTCTTTCTCATCAGAAAGTTGTTCAAGAATTTTGTCAGTGATTGGCCTAAATAACCCAGCCTGTAATAACTGTCGTCTTGCTAACCACATATCTAATTCATAATCACTTTTAACCCCATGATTCAAGAAAAAAAGGGTTCCTTTTTTTGATAGATCAATCTGGTGATTTTCAGGACAAAACATCGTCTGTCCCTCTACTTTGTTATAAGGTTGTAAGCAAACGGGACATCTAAACAACGCGATTTTATTTTTTAAAAAAACGGCACTTTTCTCAATTTTTTTCAATATACACTTATTCCTTTTTATCGTTTTAATAGCTACTTATTTTTCAATATTAATGTACTGACCTTTAACTAAAGCCACAAGTTCTTCACGTTTTACGCCAACAGACCGGCCGACTTTACCAGCTGAAACCCATATTTTATCAAATTCCTGAATACGTTCATCAAAATAGATAGGAAATCCTTTTCGGACATTAATGCCAATTGGGGTATTCGCACCATGGACATAGCCCGTAATATTAATTAGATTTTTATTGTCCGCTAAGTGTAATTGCTTTTCATTCAATTCACGCGCAACCAATTTCAAATCAATCTCAAACGTAATCGGTAAACAGACAACCACGTAATCTTTGTCGCCCTTACTTCCTTGTAAAACAATTGTTTTTAAAATACTGCGTTCATCGGTGCCAAGTTCTTTAGCTTCTTTACTTGAATCCATTTGTCGACCACCCAAGAAATCAAAAGTATAACTCTCAAATTCAATATGGTGTTGATCTAAAATACGTTCATCATTTGTTTTTTTTACTTTTTCTTTTTTTACGATGATAATCACTCCCAAAATAATTATAGCACGCCACCTATTATTTCACGTATTCTTATTTAATTTTCGATTAATTTCGTAAATAGGTTGACTTACGTCCCTCAATAGCGTAAATTATCCTTTGGTTACTGATATTAATTTAAAAATATAAAAAATAGTTCGTGTTTATAAGAAATGAGGAGACATTATGCCAGTTTTTGATTATGAAGATATTCAGCTTGTCCCTAATAAATGTATCGTTAACAGCCGTTCTGAGGTCGACACGTCTGTCCAATTCGGCCCTCGTCGTTTTAAATTGCCTGTTGTACCTGCAAATATGCAGACCATTATTGATGAACCATTGGCAGAATGGTTAGCAGCAAATGACTACTTCTACGTCATGCACCGTTTCGATGAAGCCAGTCGCCTACCCTTTGTTAAAAAAATGCACGAAAAAGGTTTATTTGCTTCTATCAGTGTCGGGGTTAAACCTAGAGAATGGCAATTGATTGAAGAACTTGCTGAAGCTAAGTTAATTCCAGAATATATTACAATTGATGTGGCACATGGTCACGCACAAAGTGTTATTGATTTAATCCACCATATTAAAAAATGGCTACCAGAATCATTCTTAATCGCTGGGAACGTCGGAACACCAGAAGGCGTTAGAGAACTTGAAAATGCCGGTGCTGATGCCACTAAAGTCGGCATTGGACCTGGAAAAGTCTGCATTACTAAAATTAAAACTGGCTTTGGTACTGGGGGTTGGCAATTAGCTGCTCTCCGCTTATGTGCTAAGGCAGCCAGTAAACCCATTATCACGGATGGTGGGATAAGAACACATGGCGATATCGCTAAATCAGTTAGATTCGGTGCTTCAATGTGTATGATTGGTTCACTCTTCGCTGGTCACAAACAAAGTCCTGGTGAGTTAATTGAAAAAGACGGTCATTTATTCAAAAGTTATTTTGGTTCAGCTTCTGAATACCAAAAAGGCAGTCACACGAACGTTGAAGGTAAAAAAATGTTGGTGCCTTTCAAAGGTGATATCCACGAAACTTTAATCGAAATGCAACAAGATTTACAATCTTCAATTTCTTATGCCGGTGGAAACAAACTTTCCGCTCTTGAAAAAGTTGATTATGTTATCGTTAAAAATTCAATTTTTAATGGCGACACATTATAAACCAAAAAAAGTTAGACAAAATAAAATTTGTCTAACTTTTTTCTTTATCTTCATTTGTTTTTGTAGATTCTGATTCAACATATAAGCCAGAATTTTCTTTATACGATGCAAAAAGTCGTGTCACAATAACTTTAAGAATCGCATATCCGGGGATTCCAAAAATGACCCCAACTAACCCAAAAACACGTCCAGATCCCAATAGAACAATTAAAATGGTCACAGGATGAATCGCCAAGCTACTACCCAAAATTAATGGTGAAATTAATCTTGCCTCAATAGTTTGCTCAATAGCAAAGACAATAATAACTTTCACTAGCATAATCGGTGACACTACTGCAGCAATCACAAGTGCTGGGACCATCGCTAAAAATGAACCCAAATAAGGAATTAAATTTAAGAATCCCGCTAAAATACCTAACGTTAAAGCAAATTTAAGTCCAACAACTGAGAATCCAATTACAAATAACACAGCTACAAAGAAAGCAACCGTTAATTGACCTCGGATATATTGACTCACTTGTAAATTAATTTCATCTAATAAGTCGATGGTTGCTTTTCGATACCTAACTGGAAAAAACTTCGCTAAATAACCAGGCAACTGATGACCATCTTTTAATAAATAGAACAAGATAAAAGGTGCTGTCACCAATCCAATAATGAACGTTGTCACAGTTCCAACGACACTACCTAACGAACCAACAGTTGAACTAACAACTGAACTGGCTTTTTTAGAAATGGTTCCCACAATATCTGCATTTATCTTTTCAATTGAATTTTTAATCGTATCGAATAAAGACGACGACATAATCGTATTGGTTTGATGAGTAATATTTGACCAATAAGTTGGCCAATTTTTAATAATACTCATTGTTTGCGTCTGAACAGCTGGGATTAAAACCACAATCCCCCATGCCAAAAGTCCAGCCATGACTAGAAAAATGAGCGTAATCAGCAAACTCCGATTCATTTTAAAATGTGCTTCACAAAAATCAATTAGCGGTGAAAGCAAATAGTATAAGACACCGGCTAACACAATTGGAAAACCGACAATACTTAGTAACTCACCAACCGGCGCAAAAATCCAAGCGACCTTTGCCAACATAAAGATAATCAACAAACTTAATAAAATAATTGATAGAACACTAACCGTCTTATTATTGACAACCCATTTCCAAAACCATGAGTGTTGTGCGGTCGATTTGTTATTTTCATTTGGGAGCATTCAAATCTACTCCTTTATTTATATGTGATTGTACTACCAACTTTAAAATCTGGTAATACGTGCGGTGTTAAATAAATACCGTTAGGTTGTGGATGTTCCGGAATAGCCATAAAGAATAATGTGGCATGACCAACTGATTTAAAATTGCTATCAACTAGTTCTCCAGCAAAATCTATCTTGTAAGTCTGATCATCAATCTGCATCTCATCCCCCGTTTTTGGCGAACTCATTTCTTGACCCACTTCAAACGATTGGATCACGGAGACTTGTCTTAAATCATCTGTTGCACTCTGATTAAAAAGAATAACAATAGGTTCCTTCTTCGAGATGGCATCTTTTCCAATTTCTTCAATTCTTGCTTTAATCATAATCTATCGTCTCCTTATCCCTTTTAGTTAACTACAATTATAGCATAGTCCCTCGTATAAATAATAACGTTTACAAAGAAATATGATATAATATTGACAATATAATAAGGAGGTTTTTGTAACTATGAAAGAATCAATTCTATTTGGTACCTATACAAAAAAAACAAGTACTGGTATCTACCGTGCACAATTAGATACCGTTGAAAAACAAGTTTCTAACGTGACACCTTACATTAAAGTTGATAATCCAACTTATCTCACAATATCTGATAAGAACACTTTATACACCGTTTCAAAAAGAGCTGGTTTAGGTGGTCTTTCTGCCTTTAACCTTGCGTCAGATGAACCAGTCTTTTTAAATGACGTTTCAGCTGAAGGTGCCCCACCTGCTTATGTTGCTGTTGATAATGCACGTCAATTAGTTTACAGTTCAAACTACCATAAAGGCCTTATTTCAATTTCTAAAATTGAAGCTGATGGCTCACTGTCACTCATTAGTGAAACGGCAAATGAAGGTCATGGTCCAAAACCTGAACAAACAAGTTCCCACATTCACTTCACTGATTTAACACCAGATAATCGTTTAGTTGTTTGTGATCTTGGAACTGACCAAGTGTTAACTTTTGACGTTACAGATAATGGTGCTATCAAACAAGTGGCAGAGTATCGCTCAGAACCTGGTTTTGGTTCTCGTCATATTGTTTTCCATAAAAATGGTCAATTAGCCTACTTAGCTGGTGAACTTTCAAGTGAAGTTTCATTACTTAGTTACAACCAAGAAGATGGCTCATTTAAAGAAATTCAAACATTATCTTCTATCCCTGCTGACTGGGATGCCCATAATGGCATTGCTGCTATCCGTATTTCTAAAGATAGCCGTTTCTTATATGTATCTAATCGTGGAAACAACTCAATTGCTTGTTATTCACTTGCCGATGATGGCAAAATGACCCTTATCCAATTGATTTCAACTGAAGGAGATTTCCCTCGTGATTTCAGTTTGAACAAGTCGGAACAATTTTTGGTTGTTGCCAACCAAAATACTGATAATGCAACTCTATTTGAACGTGATGCCGCATCTGGTATGTTAACTTTAATTCAAAAAGAGATTGCCGTTCCAGAATCAGTTTGCGTTTATTTTGAAAATTAGGAGAAATTAAATTTGTTAATTAAAGAAGTTGCAGTTGAAAATTTTACCGATATTCCAAAACAATTTGCTGCCGGAGCTAACCGCTTTGAGCTTTGTGATAATCTTGCTGTTGGTGGTACAACCGTCAGTAAAGGGGTTATGTCAGAGGCAATGCACTATGCTCAGGATAATCAAATACCCGTCATGGCAATGATTCGTCCTCGTGGTGGCAATTTTGTCTACAACGACACTGAGTTGAAAATAATGGAAGCCGATTTATTTCAGGCACAACAACTTGGCGTTGATGGTGTTGTCTTCGGTGCATTAACTCCCGATAACCAATTAGATATCGACGCAATGGAATTTTTAATTGCGGCAAGTGGCGGGATGCAAATCACCTTCCACATGGCTTTCGATGAAATTCCAAATGAATCACAACTCAATGCATTAGCTTGGTTAGCCGAACATGATATTGATCGTGTCTTAACTCACGGTGGCTCACTTGATAAGCCCATTGAAGAAACATTACCTCATCTACAAGAAATTATTGATTGGTCAAACGGTCTCATTAAAATTATCCCAGGTGGTGGTATTACCACTGATAATGTTGAGGCAATTGCTGATAAATTAAATGTTAAAGAACTTCACGGTACAAAAATTGTTTTAAAATAGCATGTTAAAAAGGTTCCAACACTTCAAATTTGAAGTTGCTGGAACCTTTTTAATACCTAATTAACTGGCGATAAAAAACTTTAAGAAGACTTGTGCAATACTAAAATAAATCAGAACAGACGTTAAATCACTCAATGTTGAGATAAAGGGGCCAGACGCAACAGCTGGATCAACCCCAATTTTATCCATTAAAATCGGAATAAAGCTCCCTGCTAAATTAGCAACGGTAATTGCACACATCATAGCGAGTCCAATTACCATCCCCAAAACAAAGTTACCTTTCCAAATACCAACAATTAAAGTAACCGCGATTCCTGTCACTACACCTATCACTAGTCCAGTGAAAACTTCACTGACAATAAGTCGCAATAAACTTTGTTCTTCATCATCTTTCACAGCCAAACGACGAACGGCAACAGCTAGACTTTGTGTCCCGGCGTTTCCGGCCGTCCCTGTGATTAATGAAATAAAAACGGCTAAAATACTTGCCTCGCTCAGTAATCCTTCAAAATGACTAACCAAACTTGCCGTTGACATCCCTAAGAATAACAACGTTATCAACCATGGTAACCGTTTTGACGCTGCTTTAAATGGGTTTTCTGTTTGTTCTTCAGTATCAACACCGGCCAAACCAGAGTAATCTTCAGCCGATTCTTCATCAATAACATCAATAATATCATCAACTGTTATGACCCCAATTAATTGCTCATCGTAATTTGTCACTGGCATTGCCAAAAAGTTATAATCACGAATCATCTTGGCAACATCCTCTTGATCGTCATCTGCTTTAACAGACATAACCGGTGTCGTCATAATATCACCAATTAACGCATCTTCATCACTCGTCAATAAATTACGTAAGGTCACAATTCCCATCAATCGTTGATCATCATTAACCACATAATCATAGTAAATGGTTTCCGCTTTGCTCGCTTCTTCTCTCAAAACGTGCATCGCCGAATTAACCGTTTGGTTAGACACAATTGACGCAAAATCAGTCGACATAATAGCCCCGGCTGTCTTATCTTCATAATGCAGTAAGCCTTTGATTTCATTAGCCTTATCTTTATCCATCAAGCCTAAATATCTAGCTAATTTATGCTTATCTAATTGCCCCAATAAATCGACTTCATTATCGGTATACATATTATCTAGCAACTCAGCCACGTATTTTAAGGGCATCTCATCGAAATATTTAACAACTTCTTCTGGGTCATCTTCGATAGCATCAAACGTATCACTTAATTCCTTAGGGGTTAAATAATGATAGATTTTTTGTCGTTGCTCTTTATCAAGCATTGTAAAAATTTCAGCTTGCTCATAAACATGCAAATCTGTAAATTCATTACGAAAATTATATTGCTGATTTTTTTTAAGTGACTCAATAATTTCTTCAGTTTTTATTTGGTTATATGCTTCTGTATCCACCATAATGAATACCTCGTTTATTTTTTATTTATAAATTTTTGCATGTCTAATGCGAGTGAGCTCTGAACCTTTACCAGCTTATGCGTAAAGGGATGATAAAACTCAATTTCACTACAATGCAATGCTTGTCGTTGCATTGGCATAGTAATATGCCCACCATATAAGGTATCGCCGACTAACGGGTGTCCTACTGACGCAAAATGAACACGAATTTGGTGGGTTCTTCCCGTATGCAATTGGATTTTATATTGTCCAATAGTTTGATTAGTCTTCTCCAACCAGTATTCAGTCGAAGCCGTTTGACTCTCTTCCCCGTGACCAACTTGTCGTTTAATAAAGGACTCTGGATCACGTTGAATTGGCCCATCAATAATCCCATGCTTGTACTCTAATTGCCCTTCAACAAATGCCGTATAGAACTTTTTAATTTGGTGATTCTGTAATTGCTGATCCAGTAAAGCATGCGCAAATCGATGCTTCGCAAATAGTACCAAGCCACTTGTATCACGATCAAGGCGCGTCGCAATATGTGGCACAAACTCATTTAGGTGTCGATTCTGATAATAACCTGCAACCCGATTAATCAACGTATCCTCTGAATGTAAGAATGATGGAATTGACGCGACATGGGCTGGTTTATTAAGAATCAAGAAATCGCGATCTTCAAATACGACATCAATTGGAACAAATGATTTTTTCAATTCATTTTTATTTTTTTCAGCTGGTAACACAATACTGACTTTATCATTTGTCTGAATAAAATCGATTGCCCACTGCTCATTATCGTTAACTAACAGCTTGCCGCCACGATATTTTAGCGTCGCCAATAAACGTCTAGACACACCTTCACTTTTCAAAAACGTCTTGACTTTTTGTGGAGATGTCCCCGTGTATTGCCAATCAATCTGCATAATCACTGCCAATGAATGCTTCGTTCACACGTTTCCAAAAATCATTGTGTCGGTATTTAGCAAAATAGATTCGTTCCTTGGCTATTTTATATTTAATTGCCTTAATTTGTCTATTATGATAAATTTCTTGGTCAATACTGAAAACAAAGTCACTACTTTGAGTTGGTTTAAGGGTAATCCAATCATTTGATGCCACAATAACGGGGGAACTCAGCGTTCTGAACACGCGGTTATTGATAGAAGCAATTTCTGCCATTTGAAGAGATTCTAGTCTTGGGTGAATCACCGCTCCACCAACCGATTTATTGTAAGCCGTTGACCCAGTTGGTGTCGAGATACATAAGCCATCTCCACGGAATTTTTCAAATAACTGGCCACCAATATAGACGTCCGTTACCATCGTATTATTAATCCGCTTTAATGTGGATTCGTTCAAAGCCAGAAATTTTTCTGATTGCGCATCAAAATAGTCCACTTTAACATCTAACAGTGGATAACTAATGGCTTGTTTATTATCTGATTGTAAACTAATAACTAAATCATCAATTTCATCATCTCGCCAATCTGTATAAAAGCCTAGATGGCCTGTATGTACACCCACAAATCTGATATTTTCAAGATTTTGTTGGTAATGTCTGAAGGCGGACAGGAGCGTCCCATCTCCACCAACTGTTATCACAATATCAGGATTATCATTATCGATTGGCACGTGTGCATCTGTTAGTTTTTGGTAAAGCTCTTGCCCAACCGTTTGCGATTTTTTCCCATCATTTTCAAAAATAGCAACTTTCATCTATACCCCTCTTTTCTGACACACTTAGCTCACTATTTATCTTCTTGCTCTTGATTCTTGTTCAGGCCTTTACCATAAAATAAATGTTGTGCTTCTTGAATTTCTTCTCTAATTTCAGACATTTCAGTATCTAATTTAAAAGCGGCCTCTGCTGCTCGTTCCAAGCGTGCATTCAATTGGATTGGGAATTCTCCCTGATATTTATAATTTAAAGAATGTTCAATGGTTGCCCAAAAATTCATAGCTAATGTTCGAATTTGAATTTCAACTAAGACATTTTTTTCACCATTAATCATTTGAACTGGGTACTTAAGTACCACATGGTATGAGCGGTAACCACTCGCTTTTTTGTTCGTGATATAATCACGCTCTTCTACAACAGTCATATCATTTCGCGCACGTAATAAATCGACAACTTGATAAATATCGTCAACAAATTGACACATAATTCGAATCCCTGCAATATCTTGCATATCCGTTTCAAGACGTTCTTCAGAAATTTGACGGCGTTCAATTTTTTCTAGAATACTATCAACTGTTTTAACCCGACTTGTCACGAATTCAATTGGTGAATGTTGACCAATGCCAGTAAACTGTTTTCGCAGTCCACGCATTTTAATTTTCATTTCTGAAACGGCCTGTTCATAAGGTCTAAAGAAATATTTCCAATCTTCTACCATTTTCATCACTCTATTCTATTTATCAATTTACTCATTTCATTTTAGCATAATTCAAGCAATCGGGACGAATTTGACCTCACAATATTAAAAAACAATGAATGAATGATCCGTAATAAGTGTTTATAATTGAAAAAAAAATATATATTGGTAAAGTAAGAATAGTTATTAAAACGGAAACAGACAGAACCCCACCCCACACTCGACAAAAAATTTTAAATTTAATCAATTAATTTGGAGGAATACTCTTGTTAGAAATCTATTTATTTGTTAACCCGTTAGGTACAAAATGTTTCAAATCTGAACAAAAAGTTTTGGATTATATTAATGTTTCCTCGAAAGAGGTCTCTTTCCAATTTATCCCTATGTTGAATATGCAAACAATTAACAATGTTATGGTTGAAAAAAATCTCGATACACGTGACTTAGCACTTCGTAATGACTTATTTGAATCTATTTATCAAGCTACACTCAATTACAAAGCCGCTCTTTTTCAAGGTAAGAAACGGGGTCGTGCCTTCCTAATGACTATTCAAGAATCCATAGTTCAAGATAATAACTGTTATTCAGAAGAACTTGTTCGCCAAGTTGCCGATGAAGTTGGTCTAAATTGGGATATGTTTGCCGAAGATCGTTATTCTGATTTAGCCAAACAATCATTTAAAAATGATCAAAAAATGGCTAATGAAATGAATGTTACCATGCATCCCACCATTGTTATCAACAATATCGATGGCCTTGATTGTGGCGTTTCATTTCCAGATGCCGACTTAGTCACTATCTCAGATGTTTGTAACGGTCATTTCAATACGCAAAATGGCTTACAACAAAATAATGTCGCACCATCAAATCAATTACGTGTCCTATAACAAAAACAGACGTTGCCTAGTTTAACCAACTAAGTAGCGTCTGTTTTTTTAATCTTCTGTTCCTATTTCAGCTAATAGTGCCTCTAATTCATTCAATCTTGTTTCAAAAACAGTAAATGCCTTAACTAAATAATCTGGTTTAGTCATATCGACACCCGCTTTTTTCATCACGTCAATTGGAAAATCTGAGCTACCCGCTTTTAAATAAGCTAAATAATTATCTAATGCACCTGGTTTACCACTTGTAATTCCTTCTGACAAAGTTGTTGCTGCAGCAAACCCTGTTGCATATTGGTAAACATAGTAATTGTAATAGAAATGTGGAATTCTTGACCATTCCATTGCAATTTCTGGATCACGTTCTAAACTGTCACCGTAATATCTCTGATTTAAATCAGCATAATAAGCAGATAATTTATCAGCCGTTAAGGGATGTCCGGCTGCATCTTCTTCATGAATCCAATGTTCAAATTCCGCAAATTGTGTTTGACGGAAGATGGTGCCTTTAAAACCGTCTAAGTAATAATTAAGTAAAAATGCCCGAACTTTAGGATCCGTTTGCGTTTTTAATAAATAATGCGTTAACGTATTTTCATTTGTTGTTGAAGCAATCTCCGCTAAGAATATGGGATAATCACCATACAAATATGGTTGATTATGGTGCGTATAGTAACTATGAATACTATGTCCCATCTCATGCACAAGTGTGTATAAGTTATTCACATTATTTTGCCAATTTAGTAACATATATGGCGCTGTATCATACATTCCTGAAGAATAGGCCCCACTTCTTTTTCCTTGGTTCTCAACAACATCAATCCAGCGCCCATCAAAGGCTTCTTGAACATGACTTAAATAATCAGGACCCATTTTATCTAAAGCTTTTAATGCTTCATCTTTGGCTTCATTATAGGTGTAACTCAATGCGGGTTCGCCAGTAATAGGTGTATATAAATCGTAAGAATGCAAGCTTTCAACTTTCAAAATTTTCTTACGTAATGCAACATAACGGTGTAACAAAGGCAAGTTTTTATTCACTTGCTCAACCAAGGTATGATAAACAATTTCAGGGATTTGGTTATTTGATAATGAGGCATCCCTAGCATTTTTATAATGTCTAATCGACGCACTATAATTATGCACTTTGACATGGCTTGAAAGTGTTGACGCCAAAGTATTTTGAAATTGACCGTAAACCTCGTACAATTTTTTAAAAGCCTGTTCTCTAACATCTCGGTTAGTTGACTCTAGAAGAACACCATAAACACCTTGTGATAATTGTATATCGTTTCCCTGTTCATCTTGAACAACTGGAAATTTTAAATCAGCATTATTCAATACTTCGAACGTTTTAGATGATGCACCAAAAATATCACTTGCACCCGCTAATAACGTTTCTTCAGCATGAGAAAGAACATGATCTTTTTCCAACAATAAGCTATCAAAAAAATGACGATAGCGACTTAATTCCTGATTATTAGCAAGAAAATCTTTTAAAGTTTCCTTTGGAATTGCAATAATTTCAGGTTCGACCCATGAAATAGCAGCTGAAACTTTAGCGGCCAATGCACTGGCTCTAGCATTCAAAGCTTGATACGTTGCGTTGCCAGTATCCTGATCATTTTTTAAATTAGCGTAAACATACACTTTTTCAAGCATGCGTTCGAGATTAAAAACAGTTTCCAACCCTTGCAACATGGTCTCACTATCTTGGCTTAACGTTCCTTGAAGGTCAGCGATACTCCGAATAGAAGCTTCAACCTGCTTATAATCTTCTTCAAATAATAAATCGGAACTGTAAATTTTTTGGACATCCCACGTTAGTTTTTCTGGTACGTCTTCACGTTTTGGTAATTGCTTAGCTGTTGTCATAAAATCCCTCCGATTATCATTTATTTACTCCTATAAGATATCATATTTTCAGTTAATTTTTTTAATAAACGCACGGTTTAATCGTAAATTTTCTTTTTTTAGCAACGCATCTTCAGTCCATCTGATTTGATTGTTAATCCGATAGTTTTTGGTTCCACTAATTGCGCTTAAAATTTGGTTTTCTAATAAACATTGCAAATAAGCTTGATTAACTTGTTCAATAGCTAGCTGACTAACAAGTGGCATTGCAAAAAATACGTTTGTCGCTATTTGTTGTGCTTCAAACAAGCATTCAAGGGCCTCTTTAGAAATTAGTTTAGTCGTCTCTTTTTGTAACTCTAAAACCACTCGAATTCGCCAAAAAATATCTGCATGTCGGTAGATTGGTGGCAGCCGTACACAACTCAAACAACATGCTGGAAACCCCATGAAATAATACCGTTGCCTGTAACAAAAATCAATTTGATCCTTCAAATAAGGATTTAAATAGTGACAATTTTTCTCCAATTTCGTCAATTGTCCAAGTAATTCTGACTGTGACAACGCTAACCCCTCATTTCTCTGGTTAGCTCGAATAAATACCATCAATGTCGTTGCATCGTTAACTACCTTTGTACGGTAACGAATACCCTGACAATTTTCAAAGCATAATTCATAATTTAAAATGAGACACTGCCGCTCAGCATCAAGAAATACTAAAAAATAGCCAATGTTTTTGTGAAAGTTGATAAACATCGCTTGTTGTTGCGTTAATCTTTGGTTCAGCATATGTCGCTTACCTAAAATCCAAAAAACACGGTAACCATATTTTTTGTACCCCTTAGTCCTTTTAGTAAAAGAACTAAGCGATAATGGACTACATTGGTACTCTATCACCAACTGACTATTTCTTAAAGTAACCAACACATCTGGCCTTTGTTTTAACTCGGGTAAATATTCTTCAATTTCAGCTTTTTTATGTCGTTTTTCTGCCCAGACTTTAATCAAATTTTTCCCAGTGACATGTGAGTTCGTCTCACCCTCTGAAAAAAAGTGACATGATTTTTTATAATGAGCAAAATGGGCTTGCTTTTGCGGCCCTTGCTTAAAGATGACGCGTTCTCCGCATCCAGGACAAAAATAAGTCTCATTTTGCTTAACATCTCTCGCACAAACTAATTCATCTTGGTGTTTCTTCTTTGCAAATATCATTTAAATTGCTCCTCGTTACAATTTAAATACGCAAAAAAAAACAAATCAACCGAAATCGGTCGATTTGCTTATTTAAAATATTTTCTTGCTTCCGAAAGAGCATCATCTGACATAATTTTTTTGCCACGTTCTTCCATGAATGACCCTGTTGAAGTAACAGACTGTGCATATTCTAATGCTACAGCAATATCATTTTCGATTGTTTCTTTAGTTGTATTGTCTTTGTCAAAAATTAATTCCAAGAAATACTTACCTTGCACTTTAAATAAATTACTTTGTGCACTAGTTGGTCTAAATATTTTGGCTAGTTGAATAAAATCTTCAAAATCACCAAATTCTACTGTTCTCGTTTGGGCTGCTTTTTGATAACCTGATCCCTTAATAGTCCCTTTTACTTCATCGTCATTATCTTCAATTTCAGATAATCTGTCTTTTATAAAACTACCTAAATCGTCATCCTCTGTTAAATCAGAGATATTTATTTCTTTAGGATCTTGCATATTTTCTGGTTTACCACGACTAATAAACAACTCTAGTCCATCACGATTAGGTAAAACTTGGAATGTCACTGCTTCATTATTTTCAAATTCATGTTCTGTATCTACTTCACGTAAAATACTGTAAAAGAAATCTTCAATCTGAGTCCTGTTTCCTAATAAATCTAAAATAGTAATACCTCTTTTAGATAAATCCTCATCTTCTACCAAAACACGAATTGTATTTTCATTTATTTTTTCCATTTTCATTGCTTATCACCTATCTTCCTGATACCTCGACCTTAATTTTAGCCAAAATATCCTATTTGTAAAGTATTTTAGTCTAAATAAAAAAATCCAGGAACGCTTATTCCTGAATTTTACCATGTTGCCTGATTAAAGGCTAATGTTCCAACGTTATTATTTTTAATTTAATTAAAATCCAGCAAGTAATTGTGCTTTTTGTAATTCCAAAGCACGTACATCTCTTGGTAAGAAACGACGAATTTCATCTTCATTGTACCCAACTTGTAGTCGCTTTTCATCTAAAATAATAGGACGACGTAACAAACCAGGGTTTGTTTGAATTAATGAAAATAATTCTTGAAGTGGTAAATCATCTAAATCCATATCTAATTCTTGATAAACTTTTGATCGTTTAGAAATAACCTCTTCTGTACCATTTTCAGTCATTCGCAAAATTGTTTTAATTTCATCAATGTTGAGAGGCTCAGAAAATATATTACGTTCTTGAAAGGGGATATTATTCTCCTTAAGCCATGCACGTGCTTTTCGACATGATGTACAACTTGGTGAAGTATATAAAGTTACCATATGCGCTCTCTCCTTTTAATAAAAAAATTATCAATTCCTATAAATATATTATAACTTATTATCAGAGCAATTGCTATCATTTTATTAAAAAAATTTACTTATTAACGCACTTATTAATCAGTAAATTTTCTAGTTTTTGCATAATTAAAGGCATTTATATTAATGCAGGTATATATTAAATGTTATTATTTATAAAAATCATTATAAATATTTTATGGATGTTATTATTTACAATATCTAAATAGACGATTTTTTGATCCTTATTATTTCAAAACACTTACTAAAAGTACGTAAACAAGCCTTAAACGCCCACTTATAAGCACCTTGTTATTTTATATTTATTTGGTTAAAAAAAGATACATTGTTAAATTTTTTTAGCAATATGTATGCGATTACACAGTTAGTCTCAAATACTTTTTCGCAAGTAAAACAGTTATGTTATTACCTGCCGTTACTTTAGCTTGCTCTTTTAATAATTCATGCGACCCATTTGCTGGTAAATGAGTTAATAACAATTTTTTAGCATGATTTAAACGAGCAAATTTGCCAGATTCAGCTGCCGTCATATGCCATTTTTTACCTAATTTATCATCGAAGAAATTAGTATCAGTCATTAATAAATCTGCATTTTGACTCATTTCATTTAATTTCTCATCGTATGCCGTATCCGCCGTAAAGACAAGTACCTTCCCCGTCGATCGTTCTGTAATTCTCATCGCATAAGCTGGTACTGGATGAATGGTTTCTAAAAACTCAAAATCAAAGGGTCCAATTGCCACAACATCTTTATTTTTGTAACCAATCCCAATCGTCGCATCCGTCCAAGTTAATTTTTGAAAAGCTTCTTGATCAATTGCTGGTCCATAAATGGGCAGTGGTTGTGTCACTTGATCCCGATTAATCTGCCAATCATATTGTAAAACGCCAATATCGGCAATATGGTCCTGATGATAATGAGATAAAACAACCGCATCTAACTTCAAAGGATCTAATTTTTGTTCCAAGCTGAGCATTGCCCCACTTCCGCAGTCCAATAATAACTGAAACCCATCACTTTGAATTAAATATGAACTTGTTCCAACTGCATGTGCTGGATAGCCTCCATAGAACCCTAAAATTGTCAACTCCATTATTAATCATCCTTCCCGTCGCTTTTGAATTTATTATACCCTTTTTTTAGACTATACTTAATAAGGAATTAAAACAGATTGGAGATGTATTTTTGTTAAATCATATATACACAGCACTAGGCGCAGAATATTTTTTAAAGTCTATTATCAGAAACAACCCATCTCGATCATTTATCTTACTCAATCCAACAATTAAGTACAATAATGCCTACCTATTAGACACGTCAGACGATACTTCCATTTTCTATTCTGGATTAGACTTTCGCGTTAACTATCATGTAGGCGCCGATTCATGGCGGGGTTTTTATCATTTTCAATATATCACTTTAAGTGATGAAGAAAGCAAAGTTTATTTAGCACAATTACAAAATTTTATCAACGAACGAACACGCCCTACTGGCATGACCGCTTACTACACTTTGCAATCCCTATCTAAAAGCTATAATTACGTCCTTTTGACAATTTGGGAGCATCAATCTGATATGCTTAATTGGCATAAAAGTGAGGCTTATAAGCAAATAAAAGCTTCCGAAAACGACTTTCAAAATACACCTGTCAACGCAACCTACTCTGTTAATAAATTTATCAATATAAAAGGTTAAGTTACTTTTTTAGTAACTTAACCTTTTTTAGTCCCTACTATTAATAATTCGGTTCAAACCATATACGGTAATTAAAAATAGCCCACCGTACATCGCATAAAATGTTCCCCAGAAAAAAATAATAACATTCATATTAGGGTGTGCAAATAAAGCAACGTAAATATTAAACGTAAAAACAGCTTCAATGGATCCCAATATCACTGGAATTAAAAATAAACTTATGGTTTGTTGAAAAATAATGCGTTTAATTTCTTGATGTGTCACACCTAAACTTTGCATCAATGAATACGTCTTTTTATTTTGTCTAAGGTCTATCATTTGCTGCAACATGATAATGCTGCAAGTTGCGAGTACTAAAATAATACTAATAAAACACGTTACATAAATGAAAAAACCAATTAGTTCATTTACATTTTCCGCAACTTGATTTCTCACACCTAGATTTTGATAATAATAATGTGCTTTCTGTTTTGAAAAAGTGTATCGCGTATCTGCTAGCGTCTTGCCAGTCTGTTGTAGATACGTTTGTTCTTTTGCTTCATCATCCAATTTATGGCCAAAATCGTTTCCCGATTGCACAAATGTCTGATAATTTTTAATATTAATAGCCGTCAAATTATATTGCCTATCACTTTTAACATTTCGATAAACAGTGTCTTTGACAATTAATAAATTACTGGCAAAATGCATTGCACCATATGGAAATGTACTTAAATAACTTTTAATCTTCAACTGATTCAATGATTTTTGCTTAAACTGAATGGTTTGATTGTCCTTATTAATTTGATATCGCGCCAATTTGTATAAAATCATAATTGATTCGTTTGATTTAATTTGAATGGGTTTTAGCCCACTTTGAATTTTACGGATACGATTATAATCTGTTTCCGACATTATTGTCACCGGAATAACCTTTTGTTTACTTCGATTTTCCGTCTTCAATTGAATTCTGCTTTTCATTGGGACAATTTTAAAATGCCCACTAACTTGTTGTTTCACTTTTAATTTATTTTGTTTCAATACTTTTTGTACCATTGCTAACTCATGCCCATCTGCAATAAAATGTGCTGGCGCTACTTGATCAATCGTTTTTTCCGAATATGAATACAAGGTAGCCATCCCAATAAACGCTGACAACGAAAACATAATTAACAAGGTCATTAAACTCAACATCAGTGTATTTTGTCTTAAGCTAACTTGTAAATTTGAAAAAGTTAGTAGTCTTCCACCTCGATACATAAACCGTCGCCATTTTTGCAATAAATGCAGCAAAACGGGTATCAGACAATAGAAAATAAGCAGTGTGCCTAAAATAACCATCACATCGATAGCCACTACAGCCAACAAATAATCATTTCTACGCAGCCAGACATTAAAAATGGAACCAAGTTCTTCAAAGTTCACCGCCATAAATAACGGTATACTCATCAAAAAGATGCTGAACACTGCCATGAATAATTTGAATGGTCCAAAACGCTTATTACTGGTATTATCATCATGTTTAAATAAAGAAATGAGCTGTTTACGATAAATCGCACTTGCATTAATAATCGACATAATTAGAAATATTATATTAAAAATGAACACGGTATTAACTAAACTTCGCCAAGATACAATAATATTTGTATCTGCCCTAATAAGCATCGCTCTCAATAAAATCATGGCAAATAATTTAGAAAAAATCGCACCCACTGCTAATCCAATGACCAATGAAATATTTCCTAAAATTAAATTTTCGATGAATAACATTAAGGCTATTTGACTTTTTTTGACGCCTAGAAGATGGTAAACCGCAATCTCTTTTTCTCGCCGTTTAGCAACGAAAAAGTTAGTATAGGCCATAAAACAAGCAATAAAAATTAAAATTAGAATGCTGCTAATCTGTAAAGTAACTGAAATTGGTAACTCTACTCGTGCATTTTGTGTTAATTCTTTATTAAATGACATCGATAAAAATGAAAAATAGACGGTTACTGCTATTGAACTAGCAATGATATAAATCAAATAATCCCAAAAACTACGTCGAACACTTTTAAGCACAATATTGGCTAATGGTTTCATTGTTCGCCTCCACCAATGGCTGCTTGCATATCAATTATTTTTTGAAAGAAAGCTTTTCTAGAACCATCACGCCTAATCTCAGCAAAAATATGACCATCTTTGATAAAAATAATTCGTTTACAATAACTCGCTGTAAAGGCATCATGAGTAACCATCATCAGGGTCATTTCTTGTGTCTCATTCACGTACGTTAAATATTTCAAAAGCTCGGTTGCCGCTTTTGAATCCAAGCTACCCGTTGGTTCATCTGCAAATAACATCTTAGGCGCTGTAATAATTGCCCTGGCAACTGCCACTCTCTGCTGTTGACCAATCGAAATTTCATTTGGAAAACGGTCTAAAATGGTATTCAGATTTAGCACAGTTGAAATGTCAGCAAGTTTTAACTCAATTGCTTCCATTTTTAATTTATCTAATGCGAGTGGCAAAATAATATTTTCTTTAATTGTTAAAGAATTTAGTAAATTAAAATCCTGAAAAATGAAACCTAGATTTTGTCTTCTAAATTTAGATAATTCTTGTTCGTTATACTCTGTAACGTCTTGATTATCTATTCTGATATGCCCAAAAGTTGGCTTATCAATCGTTGACATTATATTTAGCAAAGTGGTCTTCCCTGCACCAGAAGGTCCCATAATACCTACAAATTCTCCCGAATCAATCACAAATGAAATGTTATCAATTGCAGTCGATCGATTAAACTTCATGCCATAAATTTTCTTCACATGATCTACTTCAATGAATGTCATAATTTCAGTCCCCCGTTACTCAATATTATACCTAACTATGAATCAATTACGCCAATCTTTATTTACGATAGCCAGCTATTTGAATTTATCGTTTAAAAACGGTATTGTAATGTAAATAGACTACTAACTTAAAGGGGTGACAATATGTTTAGCATAATGATTGTTGAAGATGACAAAACAATTGCCGATATTACGGCAGATAGCTTAGCAAAATGGCGATTTGAGCCAATTTTAATTGACGATTTCAGTCAAATTGATGTTGAATTTATTGAAAAAAAACCACACTTAATCTTATTAGATATTAATTTACCAGAATTTGATGGTTTTTACTGGTGTCAAAAAATCCGTGAAACGTCAAATGTACCTATTATATTCATCTCAAGTCGCAATACCAATATGGATATGGTGATGGCAATGAATATGGGTGGGGATGATTTTGTCAACAAACCTTACTCAATGGAAGTTTTAGTTGCCAAAATTTCTGCCTTATTACGTCGGACTTATAATTATGCAGAAATGGGTCCAGAAGCACTAGAACATAATGGTCTTTTTTTGAATTTACAAAATGGGTCTGCAAAATACAACGATGACACAATCGATTTATCAAAAAATGAATATCAATTACTTCAATATATGATGCGCCAAACAGGAAAAGTTATCAGTCGCGAAAAATTACTTCGTGAACTTTGGGAAGATGAACATTTTGTTGACGATAATACGTTAACCGTTAATATCAACCGTTTACGTAAAAAAATTGCACACGCTGGATTACCCGACTTCATTGAAACAAGGGTTGGTCAAGGTTATATCATCCCTTAGGAGGCACTTATGACATTTTTTAAATACCTTTCAGATAAAATCGTCTCGATTATATTTTTCATGCTAGATATCCTATTAATCAACCTTGTATTATGGTTCGATCCTTTCCATAATATCATTTTGTCTTCATTATTATATCTAGATATTTTGATGTTAATCACATCAACTGTTTTTATCGTAATCCGTTACTGGGTTGACCGTCAATGGTATCAAAAATTTAGTTTACCAACTGACCTTTCAACAACAAACTTATCACTGCCCATTACTGATGCGCATTCAAATGAACAACAGTTATACCAAAGTTACATCAATGCCCTATTAAGCAGTCATCAAACGCAATTAAATGATGTCTTGTCCAAACAGCAAGAACAAGAAGACTTCTTAAACGCATGGATTCATGATATCAAAGTCCCACTAACTGCCATTCAGTTGCTAATTGAAACATCAGATGGTCAACTTTCTGAAAAACAAGTGATGCAAACTGAAATTGAATTAAAAAAAATTGAGAATTTTGTTGAACAAGTCATTTACTATTCTCGTCTAGACAGTTTTTCAAATGATTATTTAATCCAAGATTATTCGCTGAAAAAAATTATCCATCACGTTGTTCGAGACAACATGAATTTATTTTTTTCAAAACATATTAGCTTCACTTTTGAGAGTGATGACAGCTCCGTCTTAACCGATTCAAAATGGTTACGTTTCATTTTAAATCAAGTCATTACTAATTCACTAAAATATACGCCTGATAACGGTAAAATTACCGTATTTATTTCAAACAACACAAAAGAAACACTATTATCTATTAAAGATACCGGAATTGGTATTCCAAAAGTTGATTTAGCCCGCGTTTTTGATAAAGGATTTACCGGAGACAATGGCCGTAAATACAATCAAAATGCAACCGGATTAGGTCTTTATCTAGCAAATAATCTAAGTCAAAAATTGGGTCATCGTTTAGAGATTGACTCCTCGATCGATCAAGGCACAACTGTAAAAATAATTTTTCCTAAACTAACTTATTATAATGATGAAACGGGCGATATTTTCCGCTAAAAAAGTCTGTTGTGACAACTCTTATGGAGGTTGTCATAACAGACTTTTTTTATCTTAATAACTTATCCCAGAGAATAACTTCCCCGGTAGCTAATGATTTTTGAACATCAATAATTCTTTGATTTGAACTTCCTCTAAATTGTAAGGTCAAATCTTTTTTTGCTAACTCAAATCGACCATCAACCAAAATATCAATTTTTGACAGCAACTCAAGCTTATCTTCAGATTCAAGCATTAATTCATCCCAAGTATAGCCAGTCCAAGACCAAACATCTTTCGTCCATCCATAAGTAGCACGAATACGGTCTACCAAGCCCAAACAAACCTGTGTATTAACAAAAGGCTCACCACCAAGCAACGTTAACCCTTGGCAATAATCTTCACTTAAGTCTGTAATAATTTGATTTTCAAGATTTTCCGTATAAGGCGTCCCATATCTAAAATTCTGAGCCGCTTTATTATAGCAACCAGGACAGGCAAATAAACAGCCACTAACATATAAACTACACCGCACACCTTCGCCATCTACAAAATTAAATGGCTTATATGATGCAATATATTGTTGACTTAAATCACTGGCCAACCATTCTTTGGGTGCTGGATTTCGTGGAGCCCTAACTCTCTTTTGTCGTTCCATTCTCAACCATTCCTAAACTCATATTTTTAACACGAGAAGCAATTTCTTTATGGCGACCATGAACCATTGGACGCTGTTGTGGATTACCTAAATAACCACATGTTCGCTTAACAACATCACAAGTTTTAGGATCATGGTTCTGACATTTAGGACATTCAAAACCACGTTCAGTCGGATTAAATTCGCCATCAAAGCCACATTTATAACAATGATCAATTGGCGTATTTGTTCCCAAATAACCAATTTTATCGTAAGCCCAATCCCAAACAGCTTCCAAAGCTTTAGGATTTTGACGTAAATTAGGATATTCACAATAATGAATAAAACCACCTGACGCATATTTAGGATATGCCATCTCAAACGTCAATTTTTCAAATGGTGTTGGATTTTTTCTAACATCATAATGGAAACTATTTGTATAATATTCTTTTTCCGTAATATCTTTAATTTTACCAAATTTTTCAGTATCCAAAACACAAAAACGATCCGTTAAAGATTCACTAGGCGTTGAATAAACACTAAAATGATAATCATATTCATCTGACCAATCACTACAATAAGCTTTAAGACGCTTAACAATATCGACTGTAAAGTTATGAGCCTCTTCATTTTTTTCCCACTCAGGTCCAAAAAAGACAGTTCCAACCTCATACAATCCGATATAACCTAACGAAATAGTTGCACGGCGATGCTTAAATAAATCATCAACATTACCATCTGGCTTCAATCTTTTGCCAAAAGCACCGTGTTGATATAAAATTGGCGCATTCTCAGGAATAGCTTCTTTGACACGGTTAACCTTAAAAACTAATGCTTCTTTACAAATCTGCATTCTTTCTTTAAAAATATCCCAGAATAAATCAATATCACCAGCAGATTCTAAAGCAATTCGTGGCAAATTAACGGTCACAACACCCAAATTCATACGACCAGAATTAACTTCATTACCTTCTTCATCTTTCCAACCTTGTAGGAAGCTACGACAACCCATAGGCACCTTAAAACTACCCGTAAGCTCTTTTATCTTGTCATACATCAAGATATCAGGATACATTCGTTTCGTAGCACAGTCGACAGCCAGTGCCTTAATATCATAATTAGGATCACCCGGTTTCAAATTTAACTCTTTTTTAATTGTAAACACTAACTTAGGAAAAATAGCGGTCCGATGCTCACGACCAAGCCCTTTAATTCTAATTTTTAAAATGGCAATTTGAATTTCACGTTCAATCCAACTTTCACCTAATCCAAAACCTAATGTCGTAAATGGCGTTTGGCCCTGAGAAGAAAATAAAGTATTGATTTCATATTCTAATCCTTGCATGGCATCATAAATATCTTTGCTCGTTTTAATTTTGGCAAATGCCGTCTGCTTACTAGGATTGTCAATCCATTCTTTTGCATCCACTAAATGTTTTTGATAATTTAATTCAGCAAATGGTGCTAATAACTCATCCACTCGATCTGCAGAACACCCACCGTATTGGCTTGAAGCCACATTAGCAATAATCTGTGCCATTTGAGCAGTGGCCGTCTGAATTGAATGTGGACTTTCAACCTCAGCATTTCCTATTTTAAACCCATTCGTTAGCATTTCTTTAAAATCAATTAGGCAACAATTTGTCATAGGACTCCAGGGCGTATAATCTAAATCGTGATAATGAATTGAACCACGTAAATGGGCTTTAGCAATTGATTCAGGCATTAATCTTAGACCTAAAGTTTTACCAACTGTCCCCGCAGTTAAATCGCGTTGCGTATTAAAAACGTTACTATCTTTATTAGCATTTTCATGAATAATTGAATCATCTTTATTTAATAATTTGTTCAAACGTCCTGCTGGATCAGTTTGCTCAAGCCAATGTAACTCATCTTGCTTTCTATACTCTTGGTAGGCATATAGTGCATCAGTGTAATCCAATGTACGATATGTATCAGCGACCAAATTAGACATTGTTTGTGCATCAATTTTTCGATAGCTCTCAAGTTTGCTTAATAATAACGACTTAAATTTTTCTTGTGCTTGTGAATTATCTAACCCTTTCATTGTGCTACTCATAACTTTACGCAATGAAAATAAAACCTTTCGGCCATCACGTTTTACAAATATGTTAGGTACTTTTGTATTCAATGTTATCTCAATATTTTTCATAAGTCGATTTCCTTTTCTTCAAGCGAATAAATACATACTACTTTATTATTCTCCTCAAAACAACAATATATAGTGTACAACAAAATATTAAAATCTATATATTGTCTAAAAAGATTTCTTACTTTTTACGAATCTACACTGTTTTTGCCAATTATTAACATTTAAAAAAGTCTAAAACTTAAATTAGTCTTCTATAATCAACAATTACGTTCACTTTATAATTTTTTTGGAAATTAATAAAACGAAAGTAACCTTTCACAGCTTACGTCATTCACACATATCGTATCTACTCGCTAATGGAGTAGACACCCAATATATCTCTGAACGATCTGGACATGATTCAATAGCTACTACCCTTAAGACTTATTCACACATTCTTAGTCGAGCTAAAAAAGAACAAGTTGCAAAGACAATATCACTATTTGAAGAAATCTGTTAAATCAAGCTTTTTCATTGTTTTAGTTCGATACCGTAAAGACCCTAATAACGCAAATACAGACCGATATAATAGCTTTTTGCTGTTGTCCCTATGGCATATATACCGTAAATCATGGTACTTACAAACTTAAAAGGGACAACAAAAGTTCAACAATCTATAATTCTATATCATTTCCTATAATTTAGGGTACAAAAAAAGCCTATATAATAGGCTTTCATGTTTTATAATACTCTCTATAATGCTTAATAATACCGGTGATCGGGGTCGAACCGATACTCCATTGCTGGAACTGGATTTTGAGTCCAGCGCGTCTGCCAATTCCGCCACACCGGCATAATCGTGTAAGGCGGTAACCGGATTTGAACCGGTGATGAAGGTTTTGCAGACCTCTGCCTTACCACTTGGCTATACCGCCATATTAATTAGTGATGTCTAGACTTAAATCATCACCTGATATAACCCTTTATAAAGGGCGATATGTGGGAATCGAACCCACGCGTGCCGGAGCCACAATCCGGTGCGTTAACCACTTCGCCAATATCGCCAAAACAAAAAATGGCAGGGGTAGTAGGAATTGAACCCACACTGACGGTTTTGGAGACCGTAGTTCTACCTTTAAACTATACCCCTATAAAAAATGGAAGAGAGTGGATTCGAACCACCGAACCCGAAGGAGCGGATTTACAGTCCGCCGCGTTTAGCCTCTTCGCTACTCTTCCAAAAAAATGGCGCAGGACAGAATCGAACTGCCGACACATGGAGCTTCAATCCATTGCTCTACCAACTGAGCTACTGAGCCATTAAACGGTCCTAACCGGATTTGAACCGGTGATCTTCCGCGTGACAGGCGGACGTAATAACCCCTATACCATAGGACCAATTGCGGGAGTAGGATTTGGACCTACGACCTTCGGGTTATGAGCCCGACGAGCTACCAGACTGCTCCATCCCGCGATAATATTAAAAAAAGGAGGATAAGAGATTCGAACTCTTGCGTGGTTTGACCCACCTGACGGTTTTCAAGACCGTTCCCTTCAGCCAGACTTGGGTAATCCTCCATAAACAAATATCTACTTGAATCATCTACAAGTAATGGACCTTGTAGGACTCGAACCTACGACCGGGCGGTTATGAGCCGTCTGCTCTAACCAACTGAGCTAAAGGTCCAAGCTTCTTACGTAGAAAATAGCGGTGAAGGGGATCGAACCCCTGACCTCCCGGGTATGAACCGGACGCTCTAGCCAGCTGAGCTACGCCGCCATGAAATAATAATAAATTTTGGAATTTATTAATCGGGAAAACAGGATTCGAACCTGCGACCCCCTGGTCCCAAACCAGGTGCTCTACCAAGCTGAGCCATTTCCCGAAAATATGCACCCAGTAGGAGTCGAACCTACAACCTTCTGATTCGTAGTCAGACACTCTATCCAGTTGCGCTATGGGTGCATTAAAACAATAAATGGTGCCGAGGACCGGAATCGAACCGGTACGGTGATCACTCACCGCAGGATTTTAAGTCCTGTGCGTCTGCCAGTTCCGCCACCCCGGCATTTATTGAAAAGCGGAAGACGGGATTCGAACCCGCGACCCCCACCTTGGCAAGGTGATGCTCTACCACTGAGCTACTTCCGCAAAAAAATTAAAAAATGGTGCCGACTAGACGATTCGAACGCCCGACCCCCTGATTACAAATCAGGTGCTCTACCAACTGAGCTAAGTCGGCATAATTGAAAATGATGCGGGTGAAGGGACTTGAACCCCCACGTCTTACGACGCTAGATCCTAAATCTAGTGCGTCTGCCAATTCCGCCACACCCGCAAAAATGTGGAATTGAAAATGAGCCGTGACAGGCTCGAACTGTCGACCCTCTGATTAAAAGTCAGATGCTCTACCAACTGAGCTAACGGCTCAAATGGAGGTTACAGGGCTTGAACCTGTGACCCTCTGCTTGTAAGGCAGACGCTCTCCCAACTGAGCTAAACCTCCAAATAATAAAAAAAGCATGGCAACGTCCTACCCTCGCAGGGGGCGACCCCCAACTACTCTTGGCGCTAAGAAGCTTAACTTCTGTGTTCGACATGGGAACAGGTGTATCCTTCTTGCTATCGCCACCACACTCTTTTTTTGAGAAAACTTATTCTCTCAAAACTAGCTAATATTTATCATTGATTTTTAAGCCGTACACCGATACACATCACTTTGTGGTTAAGTCCTCGACCGATTAGTATTGGTCCGCTCCATACATCACTGTACTTCCACTTCCAACCTATCTACCTGATAATCTTTCAGGGGTCTTACTTCCATAAAGGAATGGGAAATCTAATCTCGAGGTGAGCTTCACACTTAGATGCTTTCAGCGTTTATCTCATCCATACATAGCTACCCAGCGATGCCCTTGGCAGAACAACTGGTACACCAGAGGTATGTCCATCCCGGTCCTCTCGTACTAAGGACAGCTCCTCTCAAATTTCCTACGCCCGCGACGGATAGGGACCGAACTGTCTCACGACGTTCTGAACCCAGCTCGCGTACCGCTTTAATGGGCGAACAGCCCAACCCTTGGGACCGACTACAGCCCCAGGATGCGATGAGCCGACATCGAGGTGCCAAACCTCCCCGTCGATGTGGACTCTTGGGGGAGATAAGCCTGTTATCCCCAGGGTAGCTTTTATCCGTTGAGCGATGGCCCTTCCATACGGAACCACCGGATCACTAAGCCCGACTTTCGTCCCTGCTCGACCTGTAAGTCTCGCAGTCAAGCTCCCTTGTGCCTTTACACTCTGCGAATGATTTCCAACCATTCTGAGGGAACCTTTGGGCGCCTCCGTTACCTTTTAGGAGGCGACCGCCCCAGTCAAACTGCCCACCTGACACTGTCTCCCACCACGATTAGTGGCGAGGGTTAGAGTGTTCATACAACGAGGGTAGTATCCCACCAATGCCTCCTCCGAAACTAGCGTTCCGGTCTCTACGGCTCCTACCTATCCTGTACAAGTTATACAAACACTCAATATCAAGCTACAGTAAAGCTCCATGGGGTCTTTCCGTCCTGTCGCGGGTAACCCGCATCTTCACGGGTATTATAATTTCACCGAGTCTCTCGTTGAGACAGTGCCCAAATCGTTACGCCTTTCGTGCGGGTCGGAACTTACCCGACAAGGAATTTCGCTACCTTAGGACCGTTATAGTTACGGCCGCCGTTTACTGGGGCTTCAATTCTGGGCTTCGCCGAAGCTAACTCATCCTCTTAACCTTCCAGCACCGGGCAGGCGTCAGCCCCTATACGTCATCTTACGATTTTGCAGAAACCTGTGTTTTTGATAAACAGTCGTTTGGGCCTATTCACTGCGGCTGACCTTTCGGTCAGCACCCCTTCTCCCGAAGTTACGGGGTCATTTTGCCGAGTTCCTTAACGAGAGTTCTCTCGCACACCTTAGGATACTCTCCTCGACTACCTGTGTCGGTTTGCGGTACGGGTAGTTATATTCTAACTAGAAGCTTTTCTTGGCAGTGTGACATCAGTTACTTCGCTACTTAATTTCGCTCCCCATCACAACTTGTCCTTAAAGTTAAGCATTTAACTCAACTTCAAACTTGTTGCTTGGACGCACATATCCATCAGTGCGCTTTCTTAGCCTGCTGCGTCCCTCCATCGTTCAAACAAATATAACTAGTACAGGAATCTCAACCTGTTATCCATCGTCTACGCCTCTCGGCCTCGACTTAGGTCCCGACTAACCCTGGGAGGACGAGCCTTCCCCAGGAAACCTTAGTCATTCGGTGGACAGGATTCTCACCTGTCTTTCGCTACTCATACCGGCATTCTCACTTCTAAGCGCTCCACTAGTCCTTACGGTCTAGCTTCGTTGCCCTTAGAACGCTCTCCTACCACGGAACCCTAATGGGTTCCATCCACAATTTCGGTAACATGTTTAGCCCCGGTACATTTTCGGCGCAGAATCACTCGACTAGTGAGCTATTACGCACTCTTTAAATGGTGGCTGCTTCTGAGCCAACATCCTAGTTGTCTATGCAATTCCACATCCTTTTCCACTTAACATGTATTTTGGGACCTTAATTGGTGGTCTGGGCTGTTTCCCTTTCGACTACGGATCTTATCACTCGCAGTCTGACTCCCGGATATAAATCAATGGCATTCGGAGTTTATCTGAATTCAGTAACCCTAGATGGGCCCCTAGTCCAAACAGTGGCTCTACCTCCATGATTCTTAATTCCGAGGCTAGCCCTAAAGCTATTTCGGAGAGAACCAGCTATCTCCAAGTTCGTTTGGAATTTCTCCGCTACCCACACCTCATCTCAGCATTTTTCAACATACATGAGTTCGGTCCTCCAGTGCGTTTTACCGCACCTTCAACCTGGACATGGGTAGGTCACTTGGTTTCGGGTCTACGTCTACTTACTATGGCGCCCTATTCAGACTCGCTTTCGCTACGGCTCCGTCTTATCAACTTAACCTCGCAAGCAAACGTAACTCGCCGGTTCATTCTACAAAAGGCACGCTATCACCCATTAACGGGCTCTAACTATTTGTAGGCACATGGTTTCAGGAACTATTTCACTCCCCTTCCGGGGTGCTTTTCACCTTTCCCTCACGGTACTGGTTCACTATCGGTCACTAGGGAGTATTTAGCCTTGGGAGATGGTCCTCCCGGATTCCGACGGAATTTCTCGTGTTCCGCCGTACTCAGGATACTGCTCTGAGAGATTTTCATTTAGCGTACGGGGCTATCACCCTCTACGGCGAGTCTTCCCAGACTCTTCTGCTATAAAAATCTTTGGTAACTCAAATGAGCAGTCCTACAACCCCAAGAAGCAAGCTTCTTGGTTTGGGCTCTTCCCTGTTCGCTCGCCGCTACTTAGGGAATCGATTTTTCTTTCTATTCCTGCAGGTAATTAGATGTTTCAGTTCCCTGCGTTTACCTCTATATAACCTATGTATTCAGTTAATAGTAACAGTCGATTAAAACTGCTGGGTTCCCCCATTCGGAAATCTCCGGATCAAAGCTTACTTACAGCTCCCCGAAGCATATCGGTGTTAGTCCCGTCCTTCATCGGCTCCTAGTGCCAAGGCATTCACCATGCGCCCTTGATAACTTAACCTAACTTTACATAAAGCAAAGTGGTTTTGTTAAGAACTACGTTCTTAACTAATAAAACGCGGTGTTTCTCGGCTTATTGCTTAAAAATTTAATAAATATTATCTAGTTTTCAAAGAACAAATTTTTGAGAGTAAACCCCTCAAAACTAAACAAATTTTCGACAAGTGTGTAGGTTTCCGTAATATTCCTTAGAAAGGAGGTGATCCAGCCGCAGGTTCTCCTACGGCTACCTTGTTACGACTTCACCCTAATCATCTGTCCCACCTTAGACGGCTGGCTCCTAAAAGGTTACCTCACCGGCTTTGGGTGTTACAAACTCTCATGGTGTGACGGGCGGTGTGTACAAGGCCCGGGAACGTATTCACCGCGGCATTCTGATCCGCGATTACTAGCGATTCCAACTTCATGTAGGCGAGTTGCAGCCTACAATCCGAACTGAGAACGGCTTTAAGAGATTAGCTTAACCTCGCGGTCTCGCAACTCGTTGTACCGTCCATTGTAGCACGTGTGTAGCCCAGGTCATAAGGGGCATGATGATTTGACGTCATCCCCACCTTCCTCCGGTTTGTCACCGGCAGTCTCATTAGAGTGCCCAACTTAATGCTGGCAACTAATAATAAGGGTTGCGCTCGTTGCGGGACTTAACCCAACATCTCACGACACGAGCTGACGACAACCATGCACCACCTGTCATTCTGTCCCCGAAGGGAACGGCCTATCTCTAGGTTTGTCAGAAGATGTCAAGACCTGGTAAGGTTCTTCGCGTTGCTTCGAATTAAACCACATGCTCCACCGCTTGTGCGGGCCCCCGTCAATTCCTTTGAGTTTCAACCTTGCGGTCGTACTCCCCAGGCGGAGTGCTTAATGCGTTAGCTGCAGCACTGAAGGGCGGAAACCCTCCAACACTTAGCACTCATCGTTTACGGCATGGACTACCAGGGTATCTAATCCTGTTTGCTACCCATGCTTTCGAACCTCAGCGTCAGTTACAGACCAGAGAGCCGCTTTCGCCACTGGTGTTCTACCATATATCTACGCATTTCACCGCTACACATGGTGTTCCACTCTCCTCTTCTGCACTCAAGTTATCCAGTTTCCAATGCATTTCTTCGGTTGAGCCGAAGGCTTTCACATCAGACTTAAAAAACCGCCTGCGTTCGCTTTACGCCCAATAAATCCGGATAACGCTTGCCACCTACGTATTACCGCGGCTGCTGGCACGTAGTTAGCCGTGGCTTTCTGGTTAGATACCGTCACTAGGTAAACAGTTACTCTTACCTACATTCTTCTCTAACAACAGAGCTTTACGATCCGAAAACCTTCTTCACTCACGCGGCGTTGCTCCATCAGACTTTCGTCCATTGTGGAAGATTCCCTACTGCTGCCTCCCGTAGGAGTTTGGGCCGTGTCTCAGTCCCAATGTGGCCGATCACCCTCTCAGGTCGGCTACGTATCATTGCCTTGGTGGGCCTTTACCTCACCAACTAGCTAATACGCCGCGGGTCCATCCAAAAGTGACAGCTTACGCCGTCTTTCATTATCAAACCATGCGGTTTAACAAATTATGCGGTATTAGCACCTGTTTCCAAGTGTTATCCCCCTCTTTTGGGCAGGTTACCCACGTGTTACTCACCCGTTCGCCACTCAATACCTTCGGTGAGTGCAAGCACTCGGTGAAGATATTGCGTTCGACTTGCATGTATTAGGCACGCCGCCAGCGTTCATCCTGAGCCAGGATCAAACTCTCATATAAAAATTTGATTGCTCTTATTGTTTTGTTGCTTTTTAAAACTAGCGAATTGACTTCGCAAATGTTTGCTCTTAACTCTTAGTTAAGAGACCCTACACATTTGATTTGTCGAAAATTTGTTCAGTTTTCAAAGATCTACTTGGTTGCTTTTGACAACTTTTATATCATATCAACCACGTCATGATTTGTCAAGATTTATTTTGAATAAATATTCATTTCATCTCGCCGTATCAATCAGCTTTATTAATATACCATCTGGTATATCTCATGTCAATACTTTATTTATAATATTCATTGTCACCTTAACAGCACTTATTTAATATATCAGCTTTCTTTTTCCTGGTCAAGCTTATTTTTAAATATCCTTTAAATTTACAAATAAACAGTAATTTGAGTCCCGCCACCTTTTACATCCTCAACATTAATTTTGCCACCAATCGATGTCACCAATTCCTGCACAATAGCAAGGCCAAGACCATTACCCTCTATTTGTTTATTTCTAGATGGGTCAACCCTGTAGAAACGTTCAAATATTCTCTTTTTATCTTCATTTGAAATACCAATACCTGTATCTGACACTGAAATAAAAATTTTTGACTCTCTTATACCTGCTTGAATTACTACAAAACCTTTATCTAAATTATATTTAACAGCATTTTGTAACAAGTTTTCTATAATAGTTACTATTTTACTTTTATCAAACTCAATAAAAAGATCTTTCTCCATCTTTTTCTCTACTGTTAAATTTTTATTTTTAATTTTGTTACTCAATAACTCTAACTCATGATCTATTACGGCTCCTAAATCGAAAGATGAAATAGCTTCTTCCTTTTTTTTGCCTTTTGCCAATTTCAATATTTCTTGAATCAACGCTTCTAACTTTTCACTTTCATCATAAATAATAGTCAAAAATTTATTAGCTGTTTCAGGATCCACAGGTCCTGCTAACAGCGTTTCCGTGAAACCTTTTATTGCAGTAACTGGTGTTTTTAATTCATGACTAACATTACCAACAAACTCGTTTTGCATTCTTTCAAGCTGCTTCAACTCTGTTATATCATACAAAATAACAATCACTTGAAATTCTAAATTTTCATTTTCAACGTATACAACTGTAACATCTACTACCCTATTGGTATTTTCAATCTCGATTTCGCCCCGTTGTTTTTCCCTCGATTTGATTGTCTTTTCAACTAATCGACTTAATTGATATGTTTTAATATCATCAATATATGAATGTCGCTGATCACGAACATGATGTCCCAAAAAGGTATCCATTGTCTTGTTTGCCATTAAAACTTGTCTCTTATGATCAATTTGCATAATTCCAACTGTTAAATGTTCAATTAAATGCAAATAATTTTTATTTTGAATTTGGTAACGGACATTTCTTTCCTTTTGATAACTTTCAACGCGATTAACCGCTTTTGATAGTTCAAAATTCGGACTATCTGAATCCAATAATACGTGAAAAGAGGTTCCTTGATTTACTAAACTATCTAGTCTACTAGCCATTAATCTTGATTCAGCTTTTAATTTTGATACTATTTTATAAGCTATGAACATCTCAACAAGGCTCAAGACAACTACCCCGCTGACCCCTGTTTTATTGAAAAAGTGCCCCGTTGTACACCATAGTAGTGTCATACCAAATATTGCATTCATCACTACTATTAAGATTGCCATTATACTTTTCATTTTTCGATTCATTTGTTTCCCTCAAATTTATATCCAAATCCGCGAACCGTTTTTAAATATGCTGGTTTTTTTGCATCCACTTCCAATTTTTCACGCAAATGACTGACATGCATATCAATCATCCTCGTTTGTCCTTCATAATCATATCCCCAGACACCACTTAATAATTTTTCACGACTCAAGACACGTCCTGTTCGTTTAACAAAATACACCAAAAGTTCAAATTCTTTTGGCGTCAATGCTACTTTTTCATCATTTTTGTAAACTGAATAATTAGATAAATCAACTTTGAAATCTTTAAATTCTTTAGTTTCATTAACATCCTGTTCACTTCCTGATGATTCTTGTTCGGTACGTCTCAAAATAGCTTTAATTCTTGCCACTACCTCTCTTGGACTGAACGGTTTGGTCATATAATCATCTGCACCAATTTCTAAACCAATGATTTTATTCAATTCATCATCTTTAGCCGTCAGAATAATTATTGGTGTCTTTACTTTTTCTTGTCTTAACTTTTTAGTCACCTCAATACCATCGTAACCCGGTAACATTAAATCCAAAATAATAAAATCAAAATTTCGTTCTGTTGCCTTTTTAAACGCACTTGGCCCATCTGTCGCCACTTGGACTTCATAATTTGCATTTTCTAAATTGTACGTTAACAATGTAACAATTGCTGGTTCATCATCCACAACTAAAATCTTTTTCATTATTTATTTCCCCCGCTTAGCATTATTTAATTAAGACCAACCCTATTTCATATGGTGAATCTGAAAAAATAGCACTCTCTGTTATTTTTGTATCCCCACTAAACGTTTTAATTTTTAATCGACAATATGTTGGACTACTTTCTAAGGCATTATACAAGTCGTCTTCAGTTTTAACATCAATCCCATTACATTGAATGACGACATCGCCCACGTCAACATCCATTTTAGCTGCTGGGGTATTAGGTCGCACTCCTACAATTAAAATACCCTCACCAGATTCCACAAACCATTTTTCTTGTTGATTATCATGACGTTTAACCATGTAGCGACTAACAAGATACGTTATCAATAAAACGATTAACCCGATTTCCCCAATAATTGGTAAAAATACCGATACTATCGTTAAACAAACGCCCAAAAGTGATAAATATAAGTATTGCTTTTTTATCAAATTAAGGGCTATTTTTGGCAATTCTTTATACACTTGCAACGATAATCCAATAATTAATGGCAATATCATCACACCATAATCCGTACCTGCAATATGGATTATAGGCCACCAAGAAAGAGCACTATAGAATTGGTTTCCCGGTATTAAAACAACAAGTGGCACAAGATACAACTCTTTCATTTTAAACGACGATATATTTCGACCTCGTTTCCCAACTTGCGTATTGGGCGACAATTGTCTATTTCTGAATAAATAAAGCGCAGCTCCAGTAATAAACAACATTAGTGTGCCCAACATAAGGATTCCCGTTAAAAACTCTGGTCGAAATTTCTCACGCCCAACTATTATGAAATCAATCGGTTGCAGTTTAGTGGCACTGTATATTAGTCCAGATATAAGAAATAGTGGGAAAATAGTATCAACTAGCGGATACCATAAAAGTCCAAAAATCATTAAAATGGCATAGATAATTACCCAATTAATGGGTACCATGATGCCTAAGCCAAATAGTATTATTGAGCCTACTACTCCAAAAAGCAGTCCTACTTTGATGGCATGACGTCCCTCATAAAAATCGCTATCAACTGCTGTTCTAAATGTCTGTCTCTCTTTTTTTATTCTTTGTATGTAAACAATGTAGATTAATACAATTGTTAACCAGGCCGTTGGTTGCATGAAAAAGGCCCCTACTATTTTAAGTGCTGCCATGAATCCACCCATTTTCTTTAAGATATAGTAATTATAGTATATCATGCTTTATTACGATTCAAAAAGATAATCAAAATAGCAAAAAAGGACTGCTTTCTGCTTTCAGCAGACCTCAGTCCTTCAAAATTTTAATTAAATTTTCAAGAATCGACGCATTGAAACAAATGATCCTAATGCACCAATAATAATACCAATTGACACTAATAAAATATCAATTTCTGCCAAGAAAGTTCCCGGCGTTAATAATCGATAACTGGTTGATGCCAATGAAGCTTGTAATCCGTTGTAAATCCAAATGTACCCAAAATCAACTAAGATAATTGGCATGATTGCTCCTAAAAGACCAGTCCATGCACCTTCAAGTAAGAATGGCCATCTAATAAACCCATTCGTTGCACCAACTAATCGCATAATTCCAATTTCATTTCTACGAGATAAAATTGTGATTCTGATTGTATTAGAAATCAAGAATACCGCAACGAAAAGAAGTAATGCACTAATAATCATACCCCATTTTTGAATACTACCAACTACTTTAAATAGTTTTTTAGCAGATGTCCCACCAAAACTAGCATCATTAACGTAATCTAAAGTTTTAGCACGTTTTGCAATCGTTTCAGTTTGCTTTGGCTGGCTTGTTTGAACATCAAATGTATCATACAGAGGATTGTCATCCCCACCAAATAATTTAAATTCACTACCGTAACTACCGACTACCTGTTTCAATTGTTCTTTTTTACTTGAGAACGTCACTTTTTTGACTTCAGAATAGCTTTCAAGTTTCTTTTTCAATGCAGCCTGTTCATTTTTCGTTGTTTTACGTTCAACGAACACGCGGACCTGAACATCATTTTCAACATCAGATGCTAATTTGTTCACGTTCATTAAAATTGAAAGTAACACACCAACCAAAATCAATGTTACGGTAACCGCACTAATAGCAGCAACAGACATCCATCCGTTACGACGTAAACTCTTCACACTTTCACTTAAATGACGCTTAATTGTTCTCATTTTCATAACCGTATTTTCCTCCTTCTTCATCTCGGGCAATACGGCCATCTTCGATAGCCAACAAACGATGTGGATATTTGTTCACAATAATACTATTATGAGTTGCCATGATAACAGTTGTTCCTTGTGCGTTAACTTTTTCTAAAATTGCCATAATATCATCTGACGTTTCAGGATCTAAATTCCCCGTTGGTTCATCAGCGATTAAAACTTCTGGCTTATTTGCAACTGCACGTGCAATCGCAATTCTTTGTTGTTCCCCACCAGACAATTCTTCAGGAAATTTATCTGCTTTGTCAGATAAGTCAACAAGTTCCAATACATAATCAACACGTTCTTTGATTTCTGCTGGTTCTTTTTCAATCACTTCTAAAGCATAGGCAATGTTCTCAAAAATGGTTAATCGAGGTAATAACTTGAAATCTTGGAAAACAATTCCTAAATCTCTCCGTAAAAATGGCACTTCTTTTGGTTTCATTGTTTCTAAATGGAATTCATTTACTGTAATTTCACCAGACGTTGCTTTTTCTTCATGATACATCATTTTGATAAATGTCGACTTACCAGCCCCACTAGGGCCAACGACATAGACAAATTCGCCTTGGTCAATTCGAATATTGATATCATTGCTTGCGATAATATCATCGGAATATTGTTTAAATACATTTTTAAATTCTATCAATCGGTGAATCCTCCTATGTTTCTTTTCAGAATGCTTTCATTATAACATGATTATCTTTTCATACATTGCAATAGTCTTACAATTAAATTTCATTTATTAACTTGGATTTTCATTTTTTAGTTTCCATTGTAAATAAGCGTTAATAAACCCATCTAAATCGCCATCCATAACTGCTTGAACATTTCCAGTTTCAAACTCTGAACGGTGATCTTTGACCATGGAATAAGGATGGAACACGTATGATCGAATTTGTGAGCCCCATCCGATATCCATCTGCTCACCCTGAATTGCCGCACGTTCTTTTTCTTTTTCTTCCATTTCAAGTTGATACAACTTAGATTTCATCATACTTTCAGCTGTAGCCCTATTTTGAAATTGTGACCGTTGCGCTTGACTCGACGTTACAATCCCCGTTGGAATATGAATCAATCTTACGGCTGAAGACGTTTTATTAATATGTTGTCCACCAGCACCGGATGATCTGAAAACTTCCATACGAATATCATCTTGATTCAATTCAATTTCAACAGAATCGTCCAATTCTGGCATCACATCAACAGATGCAAATGACGTATGACGGCGTCCTGCAGCATCAAATGGTGAAATACGTACTAATCGATGGACCCCTTTTTCACTTTTAAGATAACCATATGCATTTACCCCTTTAATAAGGAGTGTCACACTCTTCAAGCCAGCCTCATCCCCAGATTGATAATCAACCGTTTCAACGGTTAGACCACTTTTTTCAGCCCATCTCGTATACATTCTGAGTAACATCAATCCCCAGTCTTGAGATTCTGTCCCACCAGCACCTGGATGGATTTCTAAAATAGCATTACGGCTATCGTATGGCTCATTCAATAATAAACGTAACTGATATTTATCAAGTGCCTTTTGCGTTGCGCTAAATAACTCATTAAATTCGGCAAGCATTTCTTCATCATTTTCTTCTTGTAATAATTCAAGCATGACTTGTAGTTCTGAGACCTTACTCTCCAAATCATGGAACGAATCATATTTACCTTTTAATTGATTAGTTTCATCAATCATTTTTTGTGCTTCTTCTTGATGATTCCAAAAATCAGGATTAGCCATTCGTTCTTCATTTTCAGAAATTCGTTCATTCAGTGTCTCTAAGTCAAAGAGACCCCCTGAAGTTAGTTATTTGTTGATCCATATCATTAATTTGTTTTCTATAATCGCTTAATTCCATTAATATTCTCCTTAATCTACTAAAAAGAGTCACCTTCAAACTCTATCGAATTCGGAAGTGACTCTTTATTAACATTCTCTTGTTACCTTTTGATTAACGTTTAATATTTTGTCTGATTTCAGCTTTCATGAATAAACGCGTCACTTCAAATTCAATTGTACCAACGACTTCTTCAAACATTCTGAACCCATCTGATTGGTATTCAACTAGTGGGTTCAATTGTCCGTAACCACGTAGTCCAATTGACTGGCGAAGTTGATCCATTGCATCAATATGAGCTGTCCATTTATCATCAACGACACGTAACACAACGACTTTTTCAAATTCAAGCATTTGAGCTGCATCGACTAATTGATCTTCTTTCATCTCATAATTCTTCTCAGCACGGCCTACTAAGTAGGTTTCAATTTCTTTAGCATCCTTACTTTCTAAATCTGCCAATGAAATACTATCTTCATTAACCATTGAAGATACCGCAAAATCTATAATAGCTTGTAAGTTCCATTCGGCTTGGTCACCTTGTGTATGCATTTGAACAATATGATTAATCGTTCGTTGAATCATAGGCATAATAACAGGCTTCAATGTTTTTTCTTCCATGATGACTTGTTGTCTCTGGCTATAAATAACCTCACGTTGTTCACGCATAACATCATCATATTGTAAAACATTTTTACGTGTATCGTAGTTATTACCTTCAACACGTTTTTGAGCAGATTCAACTTGTTTTGTAATCATACGACTTTGGATAACAGCATCATCTTCAGTAATATTCATACGTTCCAAGAAATTCTTGATACGTTCTGAACCAAATCGTAACATTAAATCATCTTCCAAAGAAAGATAGAATTGTGTCATCCCATCATCCCCTTGACGGCCAGCACGGCCACGAAGTTGATTATCAATACGACGAGATTCATGACGTTCTGTCCCGATAACAGCCAACCCACCAATTTCTTTAACGCCAGGTCCTAATTTAATATCAGTCCCACGTCCAGCCATATTTGTCGCAATTGTAACAGCACCACGTTGTCCGGCATTCAAAATAATCTCAGCTTCACGTTCATGGTTTTTGGCATTTAAAACAGCATGTGGAATTTCAGCTTCATCTAACAGCTGTGCTAATAATTCTGATGTTTCAACCGCAACCGTCCCAATTAACATTGGTTGTCCAGCTTCATGACGTGTTTTAATATCAGCGATAACGGCTTTAAATTTACTTTTCAATGATGGGTACAATAAATCTGCTTTATCATCACGAATAATTGGTTTATTCGTTGGAATTTGAACAACTTCCATATTGTAAATTTCACGGAATTCTTCTTCTTCCGTTTTAGCAGTACCTGTCATACCAGACAATTTCTTGTACATTCTAAAGAAATTTTGATACGTAATGTTAGCCATTGTTTTTGTTTCATCTTCAATTTCAACATGTTCTTTCGCTTCAATTGCTTGATGAACACCATCAGAATAACGACGGCCTTCCATAATACGACCCGTAAATTGATCAACAATCATAACTTCATTATCTTGCACAACATAATCTTTATCACGCAACATTACAAAGTTAGCGCGTAATGCATTATCCAAATGGTGAGTCAAAATGGTGTTATCTGTATCAAATAAATTATCTAAACCAAAATATTTTTCACCTTTACGAATACCTTCTTCGGTTAAAGAAATTGATTTTGATTCAAGATCAATTTTGTAATCCTCTTCTTCAGTCAATGTTTTAGCAAAACGATCGGCACGAACATACATAGCCGTTGTTTTTTCAGCTTGACCAGAAATAATCAAGGGTGTTCTAGCTTCATCAATCAAAATTGAATCAACTTCATCGACAATAACGTAGTTCAAAGGTCGTTGTACCATATCTTCACGGTAAACAACCATGTTATCACGCAAATAATCGAAACCTAATTCACTATTTGTTGAATAAGTGATATCAGCAGCATAAGCTTCACGTTTTTCTTCAGCTGTTTTTGAGTTAATATTCAACCCAACAGTTAAATCCAACCATGAGTATAATTCACCCATCTCGGTTGCATCACGACTTGATAAGTACTCATTAACAGTAACAACATGAACGCCCAAGCCAGAAATTGCATTTAAATACACAGGCATAGTAGCTGTCAAAGTTTTACCTTCACCAGTTTTCATTTCTGCAATATTACCATCATTTAAAACCATTCCACCAATCATTTGAACACGGAATGGATATAAGCCTAATACACGTTTTGCAGCTTCACGTACAACTGCAAATGCTTCAGGCAAAAGGTCATCAAGTGTTTCTCCTTCTTTATATCTTGCTTTAAAAGCAGGTGTTTTAGCTTTCAGTTCATCATCAGATAATGCGGCCATTTCATCGGCCATATTTTCAATAGTATCGGCTATTTTACCCAGTTTACGTAATTCGCGGGTATCACTTTCAACCCATTGTCTTAATACATTTGCCATTTAGCTTTCCCCTTATACGAACACATTTGTTAAATTATTTTTAATTATAATATTATTTTTCATAATATCACTAAATCAACAAATTTTAAACCAAAAATCACAAAAAAAGCCCTGAGCAGGCGAACTACCCAAAAGGCTTTCCTTAAAAATCTTAATCTTCCGCTTCAATTAAACCGTAGCGACCATCTTTTCGTTTGTAAACAATATTAGTACCTTCTGTGTCAGCATCTTCATAAATAAAGAAATTATGGCTCAACATATCCATTTGTAAAATAGCTTCTTCACTACTCATTGGTTTCAAAGAAACATGTTTTGTACGAACAACATCAAACATGCTTACTTCGTCGTCATTAGAGTCAGATTCTTCATCAGAAATTTCATTACGAATTTCAATATCTTTAATCCCTTTGCCTCTTGATTGACGATTAATTTTAGTTTTATATTTACGAATTTGACGTTCTAGTTTATCAGTCACAAGATCAACACTTGATAATAAATCTTGTGATGTTTCTTCAGCTCGAAGGACGAGAGAAGGCATTGGTACAGTGACTTCCACTTTGGCTGATTTGTCTGAATAGACTTTTAAATTGACATGTGCCGTTGAATTAGATGTATCAGTAAAATATTTTTCTAATTTAAATAATTTCTTTTCAACGTAATCTCTAGTAACATCTGTAACTTCAACATTTTCACCGCGAATATTGTATTTTAACATAATAAACTCTCCCTTCAATCTATAGCAAGGTCTAAAATTTTACTTAAATTTATGACCCTTACCGCTTAATCTAATTATAAGCGAATATGACTAAATATACAAATAATATTCCTCAATAAATCTACTTAATACGCCATTGTAATCGTTAACAGCTTTCATTTAGCTTTTTCATATTTTTATCATAATTATTTTTAAATAAAGCGTTACCTTCTATCTTGCAAGTGTCAGACTTTTAACGCATTTAGCATTTGGCGCCAACAAGGCAATTGCATAAAATAACGTTCGACCGGTCGTATAAATGTCATCAACTACCAATACAACTTTATCTGACAAATCTGGACAATTTGAACTAAGCGCAAAAGGCTGTACTAATTCAAGCCGTTGCTTTCTATTTTTATGTGACTGTCTTTCTTTTACCGTATCATTTCGTTCCAAAAAGTGACTATGCTCAATAGCTAACAGCCCGCAAACCTGATTAAATCCCCGCTTATTTAATGTGCCAGAATCCACTGGTATCACAATAAGAAAATCAAAATCAAGGGTTGCTAGTTTCTTTTTCAATGCGGTTTGAAAAACAGTCCTGAGACGATAATCACCATTAAATTTATAGTTTTGCATAAATGCCTTCATGAAATCATTGTAAACATATAAAGCTTGATTTTGAAATTTCAAACCAGGATAAATCAGTTGCCATTTTTTACAATCCACACAAAGTTCTGGTGTGGCTTGCGCTCGGCCACACCCTTGACAAGCCGTTTTACCATCAATTAACTGTAATCGTGTCTGGCATTCACTACAAATTAATTGCTTTTCATAAGGTTTCAGTGACACAAGAAAGGCTAACGTTAATTTCTGACTGAACACATTTTGGCAGATTTTACAGTTTTTCATCTATTTAATTTCCTAGCTTTCCCATTCATCGTTTTTATTTGTCCAACTGCTTTCTTAATCGTGACCGTGTAATGGCAACATAAAAAAATAACATCGCCAAACGGTCGATTACCATTGCGTCCAACCCTACCTGCTATCTGAACTAACGCTGCTGTTGAAAAGGTTTTGTCATCAGCACCTAACACAAATACATCCAAGTTAGCAAAGGTCACACCCCGCTCCAAGATTGTCGTTGTAATTAAATACCGTAACTCGCCTGATCTGATGGCCTTAACTTTATCTAATCTATCTGGATCTTCAGAATAAACTGTTGCCCCTTTTAAATTAGGAAACTTCTTTTTAAACGCATCAAAAACGGGTTCCAACAGCCAAATTTTTGGCACAAAAATGAGAAACGGATCATCTCTCTGCATCCATTGCGTCATTTTAACTGTCAGTTTTCTTGGCAAACGCCCCTTTTTAAGTTGCTTTTCCCATGATTTTTCAAACTTTATTTTAATTTCAGGTAATAAGTGCCCATGGAATCGCATGGGTAAATAACTCACGGTTAATTGTTTTAACCGAACTTCTTTCAAGAGTGACTCACTGGGCGTTGCGGTTAAAAATAAACTTGCGCCTTTTAGTTTAGTGGCTTGTTTCGTTGCCCGTAATAATAAGTCATTTTGTGCATAAGGAAACGCATCTACTTCATCAACTATCATGACATCAAACGCCTTATGGAATCGTAATAATTGGTGTGTTGTACAAATGACAAGCTGCGTATAATGATAAGGCTCCGTTGATTTCCCGTGTAATAAACAAATAGCAATATCTTTAAATGCAGCTTGTAAGCGCGGGAATAGCTCAATACACACGTCAACACGTGGTGATGCCAGACAAACACGCTTATTATTCATTAACGCAGCCTCGATACCCGGAAACAACATTTCCGTTTTACCAGCACCCGTCACTGCCCATAGTAAATGTCGTGCCCCTGGATTTTCAAAAACTTGTTTCACTTCGTTAGCACAAATTTCTTGGCTAGCCGTTAATTGCCCTTTCCACGTCAAGGGTCTTTTCTTATGAGTTGAAAACAAGTTAGGTTCAGGTATAGTATAAAGTGTCGTTGCCGTTGAGATACGACCTAATATCAGACAATAGGGACAATAATACTGATCACCTTGTAATCGATCTGTCACCAAATTCAGTTTTGAGTGGCATCTTTGACAAATTATTTGATTATTCTCAGTGAAAATGCCTGGATATGCAGTTATTCCTTCTAAATTGCTATCATCATCAATTTCCAAATTGGTGACTAGGCGACCATAAAAATCTGCCATTAACATGCGCTTCAATCCCTTCATAAATTTAAATACGCAAAGGAATCATAATAATGTCAAAAAATTATTTAACCATCAAAGAATCTGGTTCAGCCACATTAATTGAAAAAAAATCTGCTTTTATTTGTCGGATTACCAGAATTACAACTGAAAATGAAGCCGTGGCTTTCATTGAATCAGTTAAGAAATTAGAACCTAAGGCCAGACATCACTGTTTTGCGTACACTTTTGGCCTTGAGTCCGAAATTCAACGTCAAAGTGATGACGGCGAGCCCTCTGGAACAGCCGGAACACCAATTCTAGAAGTTATTAAGACCAATCATCTTAAAAATACCTGTATCGTTGTCAGTCGGAAATTTGGTGGGATAAAATTAGGTGCTGGTGGCTTAATTCGGGCTTACAGTAATGCTACTTCACAAGCAATTGAACAAATTGGCATCATTAAACGCGTTTTACAAACGGAACTCCTTTGTCAAATTGCTTACTCTAATGTTGGAAAATTTGAAAACTATCTTGAGAAAAATAACATTACCATTCAACAAAGTACTTATCTTGAAACTGTTGAATTTACTTTAGCAGTCGATAAAAAGGCACTGAACACTCTACAAGACCAGCTAATTAACCTACTCAGTAATCAGATTACCTTTAAATTAGGTCAAGATTTATACCATGAAATTCCAGCCAACTAAAAAAGGATGCCCCTAATTGGGCATCCTTTTTATTAATTATTTTTTCGAAGTCATTGTTTTAACAATTTTTTTAATCCAATTTAATAACGGCTTTCGTTTGGAACCAACTAATCCAATAGATTCGACGAATAGCTCCAATCCAATTAAGGTCGCAATTGACATTAATATTGACCCCCAAATTGATGAAATGGGATAAAGTAATGAGATAAACGAAAAAATTAACGCAAGCCCGTAAATAACCAATACCGTCTGACGATGCGTTAATCCCATTTGCATTAAGCGATGATGTAAATGATGTTTATCTGCTTGAGAAATTGGTTTTTTATTTAAAATCCGACGTAACATGGCGTAAACTGTATCTGTAATAGGAACCCCTAGTATCAGGACCGGGACAATAATTGAGATGAAAGTAGCATTTTTTAACCCAGATAATGAAAAAACTGATATCATAAATCCAATAAATAACGCACCCGTATCCCCTAAATAAATTCTAGCCGGGAAAAAATTATACGGTAAAAATCCAATCAAAGCGGCAACCAACGTAAACATCATGATGGCAATGTAACTATTTGTATTAACTAAAAAGAAATAGCCCACTAACCCACTTGTAAACAAGGCAATAATTGAAACCCCTGTGGCCAGTCCATCTAACCCATCAATTAAATTAATTGCATTTGTAATAGCCAAAATCCAAATAACCGTAATAGGCAAACTCAACCAGCCCAGATTAACAATCCCAAAATAAGGAATCGTCAATGTTGTCATTCGCATATTTGAGAAAAAATATACAATCAAGGCGGCAACTGTAATACCAAACATCTTTTGACGTGGATTTAATTCAAATTTATCATCTAAGACCCCTGTGACAATAATTACCAATTCAGCAATAAATAACGTCACTAACATTTTAATGGGATATTGATTTCGTAAAACAAAAAAGTTCGTAAAACTAAAGGCGATAAAAATAGCTAAACCACCCATTGTGGGCATTGCAACTTTATTTACTCGTCGCTTATTGGGAACATCAACTGCCCCAATTTTAAGTGAAAAAAATCTAACCACTGGCGTTAACAACGCGGAGATAAGCGCTGTTGCGAAAAATGCTACGATAATTGGAAACATGATAGTATCTCTCCTTATAGTATTGTCTAGTAATATCTTTATAACTATACCACGTTGTTAAATAAATTCAAAAAAACATCAATTAAAATTAATCGATGTTTTTTAGTCATTATTTTTTCAAATGATAGTTAAATGTTGCAACAATAATATTTTCACGAGAGTTTAAAACTGATCTTAATCTTAAACTTGTTTGGTTATGCAAAATATTTTGCCATGGTTTTCTTGGTACAAATTGTGGCACTAAAACTGTTGTCGTAAAATTACGAGCAGCAGCATTCTTAGCAATCACATCTGTAAATTTCACAACGGGTGACGCAATTGATCGGTATGACGAATGCAAATCAACAAAACGGACACCAGGGAAACGCTCTTTAAATTCACGTTCCGTTTCATGTTCTTTTTCAGGATTTGTATCGAAAGACACATGCATTGCAATCACATAGTCACCAATTGAACGCGCATAATTGATGGCACCAGTTGTCACATGGGTCACAGAACTTACTAACACAATAACCGTAGAACCATCGTAATCGTGAATTTCTGCTTCCTCTGTCAATCGTAATTGTTCAGCAACTTTATTGTAATGATCATTAATTTTATAGAATATCCCGTACATAACTGGCATAATCACAAAGAATGGCCATACAGTTGATAGACGGTATCTAAAGAGAATCAATAAAATACTTAGTGAAATAAAAGCACCTAAGAAGTTATAGAAGGCCTTCATCAACCAGCCTTTTGGACGTTCATGATACCATTTTACAATCATCCCTGTTTGAGACAACGTAAATGGAATAAACACACCCACCGCATATAACGGAATTAATAAGGCTGTTGACCCATTAAAAATGAACGTTAAAATAATTGAACCAGCTGCCAACGTGATAATTCCGTTAGAGTAACCTAAACGATCACCTTTATCCATATATAAATGGGGCATAAATTTATCTTTAGCTAAATTAAAGGCCAAAATTGGGAAAGCTGAGAATCCAGTATTCGCAGCTAATACCAAAATTAACACGGTTGAAAATTGGAAAATATAATATAAAATACCTTGTCCAAATGTTGTCTGTGCAATTTGAGAAAGAACCGTTACTTTTTCAGTAGGTACAATCCCATACCAGTAGTTTAATAGTGTAATACCACCAAAGAAGACAGCTAAAAGAGTTGCCATAATGGTTAAAGTAGCCGCTGCATTTTTAGCATGTGGTTTTTTGAAGAAAGGCACTGCATTACTAATCGCTTCGACACCAGTTAATGAAGATGACCCTGATGAGAATGCTTTTAAAAGTAAGGCCATTGTGATACCAGGAACGGCAGTCCCAACAGCAGCTGTTGCATGATAAGGCACTTGACCAGTCATAATATTATAACCACCAACAAGTAACATTAAAATAATCATCACAACGAACAGATAAACGGGTACCGTTAAGAATGAAGCAGATTCACGTAACCCACGTAAATTCATTGCCATAACTAAAATAATAATAATCACTGAAATAACCACTTGATGCCCATACAATGATGGCACCGCAGAAATTAACGCTTCAGTCCCTGCGGACACACTAACCGCAACAGTTAGCATATAATCAATTAAAAGTGAGCCACCGGAAATTAAACCTGCTTTTTCACCTAAATTTTTGCTTGAGACGACATAAGCGCCCCCACCTTTAGGATAAGCATGGATAATTTGACGGTAAGAAATGGTGATTGATGCCAATAAAATTAAAACTAATAACGCAATCGGTAATGAATACCAAATTGCCATCGCAGAAAAACCAACCAAAACGGTCACAATTTGTTCAGTCCCGTACGCCACAGATGACAATGCATCTGATGATAAAAGAGCTAATGCCTTAAACTTTGATAATTGTTGATTTCCCTCTTCAGAAGATTTCAATGGTTTCCCAATTAACAATCTCTTTAAATAACGCCACATTTCATCTTTACCCCTTATGTTCTAAATTTAAAAAAATTATTCATAAACGTTGCCCTGACGGTACGTTCATCTTACCGAATAGTTATTTTATTCACTAATTCCTATCCACCGAATTCACTCTATTTTACCCGTTTATATTTAAATATACAACACCATAAATGAACTTTATTCCCCACAAAAAAAGAGTTACCACTCGCAATTAGCGCAGAGTGATAACTCTTTAAATTTTATTATTTTATGAAACTTGGGTTACATCATACCGCCCATGCCACCAGGCATTTGTTGTGGGTCAGCTGCAGATTCTGGTTCTGGTTTGTCGGCAACAACTGCTTCAGTTGTTAACAATAAAGCAGAAACACTGGCTGCATTTTGCAATGCTGAACGAGTCACTTTAGTTGGATCAACAATTCCAGCTTCAATCATATCTTGCCATTCATTAGTTGCGGCATTGAAACCAATACCTATTTTTTCTGATTTTAATTTTTCAACAATAACGGAACCTTCAAGACCCGCATTTTTAGCGATTTGACGTACAGGTTCTTCCAAAGCACGTTGCACAATCTTGATACCCGTTAATTCATCACCAGTTGCTTCGAGTGCAGCAACTTTTCCAATAACGTTAACGAATGCTGTCCCACCACCGGCAACGAAACCTTCTTCAACTGCGGCACGTGTGGCATTCAAAGCATCTTCAATGCGGTATTTACGTTCTTTTAATTCTGTTTCAGTTGCAGCACCGACTTTGATGACAGCAACCCCACCAGATAATTTAGCCAAACGTTCTTGTAATTTTTCGCGATCAAATTCAGAAGTTGTTTCATCGATTTGTTTTTTAATCAAACCAACACGTTCTGTAATTTTAGCTTTATCACCAGAACCTTCAACAATCACTGTGTTTTCTTTTGTGATATTGACTTTACCAGCTGAACCTAATTGTTCAATGGTTGTATCTTTCAATTGTAAGCCAAGTTCATCAGTAATCACTGTAGCACCCGTTACAATAGCGATATCTTCAAGCATTGCTTTACGACGATCACCAAATCCAGGTGCCTTAACAGCAACAACGTTGAATGTCCCACGAATTTTATTCAAGACTAAGGTTGGTAAAGCTTCGCCATCAACATCATCAGCGATGATTAATAATGGACGACCTTGTTCAACAATAGATTGTAATAAAGGTAATACTTCTTGAATGTTAGAAATTTTCTTATCAGTCACCAAGATATATGGTGTTTCTAAGTTAGCTTCCATTTTATCGTTATCAGTTACCATGTATTGTGACAAGTAACCACGATCAAATTGCATCCCTTCAACAACATCTAATGAGGTATCAATACTTTTTGATTCTTCAATTGTAATTACGCCATCATTACCGACTTTTTCCATAGCGTCAGCAATCAAAGCACCAATCTCATCATTAGCTGAAGAAACAGAAGCGATTTGCGCGATGTCTTCTTTTGTTTCAACTTTGTGTGATAATTCATGTAATTCAGCAACTGCAGCTTTTGTAGCAGCTTCAATTCCACGACGAATACCAACAGGGTTAGCACCAGCCGTCACATTTTTCATACCTTCAGTCACGATAGCTTGTGTTAAAACAGTTGCAGTTGTTGTCCCATCCCCAGCAATATCGTTGGTTTTTGAAGCAACTTCTGACACTAATTTAGCACCCATATTTTCAAAATGGTCTTCTAATTCAATAGCGCGAGCAATTGTCACACCATCATTTGTAATTGTTGGTGAGCCATATGATTCTTCCAAAACAACATTACGGCCTTTTGGTCCTAAAGTTGATTTAACCGTATTGGCTAATTGGTCAACACCTCTAAGCATTGCTGAACGAGCATCTTCAGAAAATTTTAATTCCTTTGACATAATTAATCCACCTCATCTTTAAATTTAAAATTTAACTTAATCTACAGTTGCGACGATATCTTTTTCGTGCACAATCAAGTAGTCTTTACCTTCAAATGAAACTTCTGATCCGGCATATTTATCAAATAAAACGGTTTGTCCGACGTTGACAGTAACGGCAATCTTCTCACCATTATCCATTGTACGGCCATCACCCACCGCAATAACTTTACCTGTTTGTGGTTTTTCTTGTACATTACTTGCCAAGACAATACCACCTACCGTTGTTTCTTCTTCTTTAGTTACTTCTAAAATAACTCGATCTGCTAATGGTTTTAACACGTTCTATCCCTCCAACACTATTATTTAGCACTCTATCTTCCTAAGTGCTAATCACAAAATTAACTATAATCAATTTTACGGACAATTGCAAGTATTTCAGCTCTTATTTGATAGAAGTTTTCATATGAATTAAATTCGTTATCCGACCAATTATGCTATACTTATCATACGAATTTGTTCGACAAAATAATGCACGACTAACTAATTATATTTAAAGGAGTTTTCATGTCAAAATCAACTAGTAAAAATTCAATTGCCATTTTATTAGGCTATCTCGTCATCTTTGTTCTACCAACGGTTCTGAATCAACTATTTTCTCTAAAATCGATTATCTATCCGGTTATGACAGCTGACTATGCCTTAGGTGCGATCCTCTTAGTTTGGCTAAATTATTACTTCAGTACTAAAAATTCAATTAGTGGTCATTCTAATTGGACACAAATTATTTTGTGGGGATTTCTCGGATTCATTTTAACGTTAATTATTCAGTCCGTTATTCAAACGATTTATTACTCACTTTTAAAAACGACTGTGCCTTCACAGAATACAAGTGAAATCATGACGATTGTTACAAAATATCCCTATTATATGTTGGCAATCTCATTTGGCGCCCCTATTATGGAAGAACTTGTTTTCAGAAAAGTTTTCTTCGGTAACTTAGCCAGTTTTATACCACCAATGTTCGCCGCAATTATTTCCAGTTTACTATTCAGTCTAGCGCACAATGATGGACATCTAGCCATCTACTTTTTAATTGGTTTACTTTTTTGTTACCTTTATAAACGAACTGGTAGTATTAAAACGTCAATGATTGCACACATTCTCATGAACAGTTTCGTATTAATCATTCAAGTATCACTTTAAAAAAGAAAGGTGGGATTCGTTTTGATCCTGTTACAAGTCCAACAAGCAGCCCGCTATTTCGGTGCTGACGTTCTATTCGAAAATGTTAATATGGATATTAAAGACGATGCCAGAATTGCCTTAGTTGGCCGGAATGGTGCCGGTAAATCAACATTAATTAAAATGATCATTGATCAAGAAGCCACTGATGCCGGTCAAATCATTAAACATAAAGGGATGACTATTGGCTACTTAGCACAAACAACCATTGTTTCTTCCGAACGTTCAATCTGGGAAGAAATGAGTCATGTCTTTGATTATCTCAAGAAAATGGAAACGCAAATTCATGCATTAGAAGCCCAAATTGCTGATCCAAAAAATGCAGAAGATTCTGAAAAATTCGACAAACTATTATCAACTTATGATCAACTGTCACATGATTTTAGTGAAAAAAATGGTTATGGTTACGAATCAGAAATTCGTTCCGTCTTACATGGCTTTAGATTTTATGAAGAAGATTTTGATCGTGATATCAGAACCCTTTCTGGGGGCCAAAAAACACGTTTAGCATTAGCTAAATTACTTTTAGAAAAACGTGATTTATTGATTTTAGATGAACCGACTAACCATTTAGATATTGAAACCTTAACATGGTTAGAAGGTTATTTGAAAACTTATACGGGAGCCCTCTTAATTGTCTCTCATGACCGTTACTTCTTGGATAAAATCGTCACAGAAGTTTACGATATGAGTCATCATGAAACAACCCACTATAATGGTAATTATTCCCAATTTATTGTCAAAAAAGAAGCTAACTTAAAACAAGAATGGAAAGTTTTTGAAAAACAACAAGATAAAATTGAAAAACTTGAAGATTTTGTTAATAAAAATATTGTTCGTGCATCAACAACCAAACGAGCACAAAGTCGGCGTAAACAGCTTGAAAAAATGGACAAAGTTGATCGCCCAGATGGTGACGAAAAAGCACCCCGCTTTAGTTTTAAAGCAGCCGATGAAAGTGGTAATATCGTTCTAACAGTTGCTAATGCAGCTGTTGGGTACGACAATACTGTTTTATCTGAACCCGTCTCAATCGATTTACATAAACATCAAGTGCAAGCAATTGTCGGTCCGAACGGTGTTGGTAAATCAACCTTGCTTAAAAGTGTCTTAGGTCAGATTCCCTTCATTCGCGGCGAAGCTTTCTTCGGTGCCAATGTCCATATCGGTTACTATGATCAGGAACAAAATCAATTAACAGATAAAAATACTGTTCTAGATGAACTCTGGAATGATCATCCAACAACACCTGAAACAGACATACGCTCATTATTAGGTAGCTTTCTATTTTCAGGTGACGATGTTTTGAAACGTGTTTCAAATTTAAGTGGTGGCGAAAAAGCACGTCTGGCTTTAACTAAGCTGGCTATGGATAAAGATAACTTTTTAATCTTTGATGAACCCACTAACCATTTGGATATTGATAGTAAAGAAGTTCTTGAAAAAGCCATTTCTAACTTTGACGGTACAGTCCTACTCGTTTCCCATGACCGTTACTTTATTAATAAAGTTGCAGAAAGTATTATTGAAGTTTCAAAAGAAGGTTCTACTTACTACATGGGTGATTACGATTACTATGTTGATAAAAAAGAAGAACTAGAAGCTATTGAAGCTGAAAAAGAGGCCCTTGAAACTGCTTCTAATCCGACAGCTCCTGAAGTTAAACCAGCAACTAACTATCAACAAAACAAAGAAACCCAAAAAGAACAACGCAAATTAACTCGTAAAATTGAACGTTTAGAAACTGAACTAAGTACTTTAGAAACACATAAAACAGAACTTGAAGAAAAAATGTCACAGCCTGATATTTTCAGTGATGCTGACAAACTCCAAGAACTTCAAACTGAATTACAAACAGTTCAAACAGCAATTGAAACAACAGAAAATGACTGGGAAGAAGCTAGCTTAGCTCTGGAATAAGTTAGTTTCTTTTTTTATTTTCTGTTGACATAACAATAATGAAAGCCTATTCTCTATTAGTAACCTAAAAATTAAATATAAGTACACTAGGGGTGTTCTTTAGAAGAACTGAGATAAGTTTTTACAACTTAATCCCTTCGAACCTGTAAGTCAAAACTTGCGTAGGAAAGTGTGAAGAAGGACCCCACTCTACGATTTTTTTGTCAAAGAGTGGGGTTTTTGTGTGCTTAAGAGGAGAAACTATGAAACTAGAATTACTCAATAAGATTCGTGCAGAAAACCCAGTCATTTTTAACCTTTCAAATTATATTACGGTGCAAGACGTTGCTAACGGACTTAACGCAATTGGTGCCTCACCTATTATGCCTAGTGCAATTGAAGAAACCAAAGAGATGTTACAAATTTCTTCCGGCGCAGCAATTAATATGGGATCATTCAGAAGTACTGAATTGCCTTATATTGAAAAAATTAGTCAAACCGCCAATGAATTAGGGGTTCCTCTCGTCATGGATCCCGTTGCTGTTGCAATGCCTTATCGTCAAAAAGTAATTACAGACTTACTAACTCGTTTTAAATTTGATTTCATTCGAGGTAATGCGGGTGAAATTGCAGCATTAGCTGGGATTGAATGGCAGGCTAAAGGCATTGACGCAGGTGATGGCTCTGCAAATCTAGCAGAAGTCGCAAAAATTGCAGCCCAACGTTACAATTGTACGGTTGTTTTAAGTGGTCCAACTGATTATATTTCTGATGGTGTCCGTGCAGCAACAGTGACACATGGCACACCCCTTTTCCAAATTCACGTGGGTTCAGGTGATATGCTTTCAAGTCTAATCGCTGCATTTGCGGCCGTTTCTAAAGAAGATTACTTTGAAGCAGCTAGAATGGCCTGCCTTGTTTTTGCAATAACTGGCGAACTTGTTGCGCAAGAATTAGACGCTGAACAACCTGGTAGTTTCATTGTTAATTTATTAGATAAATTACATTTGATAACGCCAAAAGAAATCGCTGAACAAATTGCTATGGGGGACTGAATAAAATGACTAATTTCCCACAAGTTCTTTCGATTGCTGGATCTGACAGCAGTGGTGGTGCTGGCATGCAGGCTGATTTAAAAACGATACAGGAACGCCACGTCTATGCCGCAACCGTTCTCGTTGCCATTACTGCCCAAAATACGTTAGGTGTGCAAGACAGCTTCCCCTTACCGGCTCAAATTATTAATGAACAATTTAATTCAATTGCAGCTGATTTAGCTATTAAAGCATGTAAAACGGGGATGCTTGCTGATTCAGAGCACGTTGAGATTGTCGTTGAAAATCTCAAAAAATATGACTTTGGCCCCTTAATAGTTGACCCTGTTATGGTTGCCAAAGGTGGCGCAACACTACTTACTGAAGATGCAGTGGCCACCATCAAAGAAAAATTAATTCCCTTAGCGACCGTAGTCACACCCAATATTCCTGAAGCTGAAGTCATTACTGGTTTCACTATTAACTCTAAAAAAGACATGATTGCGGCTAGTCAAAAAATAAGCGCATTAGGTGCCAAAAATGTCATCATTAAAGGCGGCCATCAAAATTCTGAAAATACAGCAAGTGACTTTGTCTTACTAGAAAATGGTCATTCATTCTGGATGACCTCTGACCGCGTGGCTACAATTCGCACTCACGGAACGGGTGATACCCTTTCAGCCTGTATTGCAGCGGAATTAGCAAAAGGGCAACCTATCGATGCGGCGATTATAACTGCTAAAAAGTATGTTGAAGCCGCCATTAAAAATGGCATTATTGTCGGGCATGGACATGGACCATTAAATCATTGGGCCTATCGTGAGGAGGAACAACATGCAAAACTTTAATCGATCATGGTTAGCCAGTTACTTTATCGCAGGCACGCAGGACGTTGCCAAGAACCAATTATTACCCACTCTGGAAAAAGCCTTACAAGCTGGGATTTCTTGTTTTCAATTTAGAGAAAAAAACCCTTTGAATCCTTTAAATAAAACACAAAAAAAGGCACTTGCACTTAACTGTCAGCAACTATGTGCAGACTACAAGGTCCCCTTTTTTATTGATGACGATCTCCCACTAGCACTTGAAATCCAAGCCGATGGCATTCATGTTGGGCAAAGTGATCAAGCAATTCAAGACGTTATTGAACTAGCAATGGGTAAATTAGCCATTGGCCTTTCTTGTCATACGCTCGAACAAGTAGAACGTGCAAATCAATTACCAGCTATTGCTTATATTGGCAGTGGGCCTATTTTCCCAACCCATTCAAAAACAGATGCTGATGCACCACTCGGAATTGCTAACCTAAAGCAATTAGTAACCGCCAGTCGTCACCCAATTGTCGCCATTGGTGGTATTTCAGAAACTCATTTAGCCGAACTAGCTGAATCAGCCGTTTCAGGCGTTGCCGTCATCTCTTTAATTGCGCAAAGTCCTAATATTGAAAAAACGGTCCAATCCATCAATCATTATTTCAAATTGGAGGCCAATTAGGATGTCGGAACCTAAAGAATTACGGAGTCAATTTTTAATTTGGTTAGGCGCTGCCATTTCAATTGCTGAAATTATGACTGGTATGTTATTAGCGCCACTTGGTTTCTTAAATGGATTTTGGGCCATCCTAATAGGTCATTTAATCGGTTGTGGTCTCTTCTTATTACCTGCTGGCTACATTGGTGCGAAAAGACATCAAACAGCTATCCAATCAACAAAAATTGCTTTTGGATCGACAGGTGTTCTCTTATTCTCACTGATTAATCTCGTTCAATTAATCGGTTGGACAGCTGTCATGATTGTGAACGCCATTTCAGCCATGAACGGCGTTTCAAATGCGCTATTCAGTTTTAAAAATACAATTATCATGGGACTCATCATGGCTATTGGCATCATCATTTGGCTATTAGTTGGTAAAAGCAACTTATATCGCATCAATTTAATTGTTGTTAGCTTGTTAGTCATAGGTGCGGCCGTTATGCTCTTTTTAATTTTTAAAACACCCGTTTCAACTTCATCTCATCTTGGTCAAATGACATTTGGATCCGCTGTTGAATTAAATATCACAATGGCATTATCTTGGTTACCTTTAATTGGCGATTATACAAAAGCAACCAAATATCCAATTGCATTGTCTTCAATTAGTTCATTGGGCTACTTCGCTGGTAGCTTAATCATGTTTACAATCGGATTATTTTTAACCACTAGAACTGGCTTTACTGACTTCACATCATTTTTAGCAACTTCAGGTTTAGGTATTATTGCTTTATTTATCATCATCTTTTCAACTGTCACAACAACTTTTTTAGATGTCCTATCAGCAACCATTAATATTCAAAATATACATCCCATTAAAAGGGTCAAATTAATGAGTATCCTGATTGTCATTATGGGCTTACTGATTGCGTGGTTAGTTCCTATCGATCGTTATCAAACCTTTTTATATTTCATCGCATCAGTATTCACGCCACTCTATACGATTGTCTTTGTCACTTACTTCGTTACGAAAAAGACGTTACCTTACTGGTTGAATCTTATTTGGTGGGTCATCGGAATTTTTGCCTACTACCCATTACAACAATTGGACTTTAGCTTAGGCACAACTGTGATTATTTTATTTGGACTAGGCTTATTCATTTACTTAACACAACTTATTTTACCAGACCATTATCTTAAAAAGATTGATTAAAAAGACGCCTAACTTCAATGAGTTAGGCGTCTTTTAGTCCTACTAAGCAATCCAATCAAATTCCAAACTAGGATCAGCATTCAAATCCAATCCAGCACGTTGACCTTTAAGAAATTCAACGTAGCCAGCCGCACCAATCATTGCAGCATTATCGCCACATAAATTGATAGGTGCTTTAACAAATTCAACACCATTCAATTTTTTCATATCAGATTCAAGTCTAGCGCGTAGCCCTTTATTAGCTGCCACACCACCAGCAAGAATTAATTGTTTAATATCATATTCATGACAAGCACGAATTGTTTTTTCAGCAAGAACATCAACAACACTTTGTTGAAAACTAGTTGCTAAATCAGCCTGATTCAACGATTCACCTAATTGATCCGCATGATGAACCGTATTAATAAAGGCACTCTTTAAGCCACTAAAACTGAAGTCATAATTATCATCTTTGAGCATTGCGCGTGGAAAATGAAACGTATCTTGTCCCGTGTGAGCAAGCTCATCGATTTTTTTACCTGATGGATAAGTCATCCCTAGAACACGCCCAACTTTATCATAAGCTTCACCAGCTGCATCATCACGTGTCTCACCAATAATTTCAAATTGACCTTCTTCAGGCATATAAACCAATTCAGTATGCCCTCCTGAAACAAGTAAAGCCATTGATGGATAAACTAGCTCAGCTTTATAACGTGCTGCGAAAATATGTCCAGCCATATGATTGACCGGAATTAAGGGCAATTCGTGCGCAAATGCGATAGCCTTAGCAGCAGAAACACCCACTAATAAGGCGCCGACTAATCCGGGGCCATAAGTTACCGCAACAGCATCCAAATCTTCATAAGTGACATTAGCTTCTGTCATCGCGTCTTTGATACAACTCGTAATTTGTTCAATATGGTGACGGCTAGCCACTTCAGGCACAACCCCACCAAAACGCTTATGACTATTTACTTGTGTCGCAACAATATTCGATAAAATAAGATGACCATCTTCGACAACTGCAACACTCGTCTCATCACAACTTGATTCAAATGCTAAAATTAAATTTCTTTTTTCTGTGTTCATCGGGACTCCTTTCAGTTTACTCCGTATTGTTCTATCTTAATTTAAGTAACATATCAACGGCATCTTGGCCGTCTTCAACGTAATAATTTTCTTGTATGCCGACTTTATTAAAGCCTAATTGATGATACAAATTCAATGCCGTCTGATTATCACGACGGACCTCTAGACTAACCGTTTTAAATTTCATTAATCGCGCACGTTTTGTGATTGCCGTAACCAAAAAATTACCCATTCCTCTTCCTTGGCATTCGGGTAAAACGGCAATATTCGCAATATGCACATCCCCTGTTTTGGCATTCGTTGAACAACCAACAAATCCTAACATTTTATCTTCTTTACGCAATACAAGGTAAAGTGTTTTGCCTTTTTGGCTAATCTCACCTTCGAATATTTTAGCACTCCATGGTGATTTTCCACCATAAACGGCCTTTTCAATCTCAAGTAATTCGGGAATATCAGGAACGACAGCACGCGTCATAAAATAAGCTTCATTTCTAATTTGAATCCGATGATTTTGAAAAACTAATGTTCTTGCTGGTTCATTTAACCCTAATTCTGGGATAATACGTCTTACTCGTGCTCTAAATTTTTTCAACATAGGTATTATGATCCTTATCTGAATGAGTTTCTAACCATTGTGTTTCTGCTTGCGTCAAACGTAGATAATGAGGAATAAAATCTTCCTGCTCAACGGGCGCCATATCTTTACCAATAAGTCCCAAAATAAAAGCTTGTGGGACATTCAAAAATGCCGCTGGAAATTGTGCTTGTTCGCCTAAAATAGCAACGATTTGTGTTTTAAACAAAGCAACATCAGTCCCAACAAAAATTTGTGGGCGTTGACGATTTTTTAATTCAGTTACCCAAGTCACAAGTTCTCGATGCTGATCAGGTAACTCATTTATCATTTTGTCGTCATTGGTATATAAGCCTGAAAAAACATAATTTCTACGTGCATCAAATAATGGCACAATATCTGCTTCACCATTTGTGGTAATACCCGCAGCTAATAAAGCTAAACTAGACACTCCCACTAATTCACAATCTAACGTGAAAGCGAGTGTCTTGGCCGTTGCAACACCAATTCTGAGTCCTGTAAAAGAGCCTGGACCTTGTGCAACCACAATTCGATCTAATTCAGCAGGTTTGACACCAGCTAATTTCATGACATCAGCGATTGCAGGCATCAATGTTATACTATGATTTTTTTTTATGTTCGTTGTTATTGTCGCTAACAACGTGCTATCTTCTAAAACAGCGACGCTCAGCGGTATATTCGATGTATCAATTGCCAAAAGTTTCATTCATATCTTCCTTTATTTCTACTTTGTTCATATTTTAGCACAAAAATAGTCTAACACATTTTTTATAAGAGAAAATTAACAAAAAAAATAGGACAAATCAGTTTGCCCTATCGTCATTAATCACTCTATTTTGAAAAACCATTTGGATGTTTTTGTTCGAAAGCCCATGCTGTCTTAATAATGTCTTCCATATTTTCATATTTAGGTGCCCATCCTAACACTTCATGCGCTTTTTCACTTGCCGCAATTAAAGTTGAAGGGTCGCCGGCACGTCTTGGTGCAATTTCAGCAGGAATTTCTTTACCTGTTGCGCGACGAGCGGCTTCTAAGATTTCCATATTTGAAAAGCCATTAGATGACCCTAAGTTAAAGGCATTACTTTCATTTCCTGCAAGCAAGTAATCTAATGCACGAATATGTGCATCTGCTAAATCAAGAACGTGCACATAATCACGGACGTTTGTACCATCTTTTGTCTCATAGTCATCACCAAAAATTTGTAATTTTTCGCGTTCACCATTAGCAACTTGTAAAATAATTGGAATTAAATGCGTTTCTGGATTATGGTCTTCTCCAATACTACCATCTGGTTTAGCACCAGCGACATTGAAGTAACGTAAAGCAACAAACTTAACCCCGTTTGCAACATCAGTCCAGTGCATGATTTTTTCCATGGCTAATTTACTTTCACCATATGGGTTCGTTGGTATTTGAGGATCGTCTTCATGAATTGGGACAACTTTTGGTTCGCCGTATGTTGCAGCTGTTGAAGAAAAAACAATTTTCTTAACGCCAACTTCAGTCATGACTTCAAGTAAATGAACCATTCCTGCTGTATTGTTATCAAAATATTTTAATGGTTTTTCCATTGATTCACCAACAAGTGATGAGGCTGCAAAATGGACAACTGCTTCAATATCTTCATTTTTGAAAACATTACGCATGAAATCTTTATCCGCAATATTACCTTGATAAAATTTAGCAGCTTTATTAACAGCCTCTAAATGACCTGTCACTAAATTATCAACCACGACTACGTCACGGTTGTTTGCTACCAATTGATCAACAGTATGTGAACCGATATAACCTGCGCCACCCAAAACTAAAATTGACATTTTATATTCCTCCAAATGTTTTATGTAGTTTCATTATAACTTATTTTAGCCAATTTATCAGGAATTAGCTTGTTTTTAAACAAATAAATAGACGGCGAAATAAATTCACCGTCTTGTTACTTTTCATTTACTAAGCCTTAACGCACATAAGTCTTATAAACGTTGACCTAATCTTTGAATTTGTTTATTATTACCAACAATGTATAGCAAAATAATTTGGATCGGAATTAAGAATAAATCTTTGATGCCACGTGCATAAATAATTGTCCAAGGTGAATGATACATGAGTACCAACCAGAACGTATTTAGCAATAAATCAATCACAATCACATTGATTAACACGGCAATGATAATGCGTGTCAGTGTAAATGGCTTTTTGTAAAACACAAGTCCATAGAAAAACGCACCCAAGAAAGCAGATAGCGAAAATCCCCAGAAAAATGTCCCTCCTTTACTGAATAATACAGTTCCCAGTAAATCTGATAAAACAGAACCAATACCGCCCAGTAATGGGCCAAACCACGTTGCTAACAGATAAGTGACGATAAACGTAAAACTAATCCGCAACGTTAATACCTGATACGATAAAAAATTGGTTAGAATAATTTGATCGGCTAATAATAAACCCATCACTGCTATATTCTTTGCAGTCAATCGCTTTGTTAAACTTTCCATGATCCAGACATCTCCTCGTTGGAGTTGCCACATTGTGGTATGCGGCGAATGCGAGAACACAACCGCAGCTATCCCTAGCCTTCGTCCAAAAGACACATTCCGTCCTTTTGGCACTTAACGCTGTATTCTCTACCCCGAAATTTTGTATTTGACTACTTTTACAGTATAGCACTAAAAGTAAGTAAATACGGTAATTATTTTTATTTGGCTCGTTTTTCTCGAACCATAAAAATTAAACCCATAACTAATCCCAATGCAACAGGCACCATCCAACTCAAACCGATATTAAATAAAGGCAAATAATTATCGGCAAAAGATAACATCCTTTTTGCACCTGCTAAATTTTTAATTGACGTTGGCATTGCGTTTAAGCCGTCAAAAATAGCACTAAAGAAAGTTAAAACAGTTAACCACTGATACATAATACTAACTTTAAAATCAAACTTATTTAAAACAGGTTCCAAACAAGCGACAATCATTAACACAATCGCAAGAGGATACAATAACATTAAAACGGGTGTTGATAATGAGATTAATTGGTCTAACCCAACGTTTGCGATTAAACAACTGACCACACAACCCAACGTTAAATATAAAATATAGCTACCGCGTCCAATGATTTCAACGCATATTTTAGCGAACGCACTGGTCACACCAATTGCCGTCTTAATACAAGCCACTACAATAATTGCGGCAAGAAACAGGCTTCCAAATTTGCCAAAGTAATGTTCTGTTACTTGAGCTAAAATAGCCCCACCATTATCCGAATGCGAAAATAGCCCTAAACTGGTTGCCCCTAAATAGGCCAGACAAGTATAGATAATACCCATCAAAATAACACTTATACTACCAGAACGAACAATTCCCTTAGTTATCGATTTAGAATCTGTAACCCCTAAATCGTGAATCGTATCCACAATGATAATCCCAAAGGCTAAACCGGCTAAAGCATCCATCGTATAATACCCTTGTCCAAAGGCAGACATAAAAGCGCCTTTTTGATAAGCACTTGTTGCCGCAAAATCAGTATAATTCCCCATAGGATTTATCAGAACAAACAATAATAAAATAGCTAATGCACATAAAAAGATGGGATTTAAATATTTACCAACATAAACTAATATTTTAGTTGGTTTAACTGCCAATAACCAAACCGTTGTAAAAAATAAAATTGAAAAAAGCAATAACCAACCCGGTTCTTGACTTGCTTTAATATGAGGCGCAAATCCAATTTCAAATGGAATTGTGGCCGCTCTAGGCCCAGCAAATAATGGCCCAATGGTTAAATAAAGTAACATCGTAAAAATAATACCGTATACACGATTAACTTTAGAAGCTAATTCGAAAACACCTCTACTTTTAGATAATCCAATAGAAATAACACCTAAAAATGGTAACCCAACACCAGCAACTAAGAACCCCAAATTACTAATCCAGACATTTTGTCCTGATTGTTGACCTACAAAAACAGGAAAAATTAAATTTCCTGCACCGAAAAATAACCCAAACAGCATTGAACTTATAAATATATAATCTTTTTTACTTAATTGCTTTTCTTTCATCTTCTAGACCACCTTATCTTTCATATACCGTAACAAATTCATAGTCAAAGTACAATATAATCTGTATAATCTAAGTGTCAGCAAGGAGGAAACTATGAAAAAAATATTAATTTTACATACTGGTGGCACAATTGCCATGTCTGAAAATCAAGAAACAGGTGCCGTTGCACCTGGTGCCGAAAACCCTTTAAATCAAGTCGCAAATCCATTTAGTGACCGATTTGATTTAATCACTGAAAATGTCTTTAACCTACCCTCTCCACATATTGGTCCTAAAGAAATGTTAATCATTCAAAAAAGAATTATGCGTGCGCTAGATGAAGCTATCGATGGCGTCGTCGTTACCCATGGTACAGATACTTTGGAAGAAACAGCTTATTTCTTAGATCTCACCTTACCTAACCATCTACCTGTCGTTTTAACAGGGGCCATGCGCTCAGCAAATGAAATTGGATCAGATGGTTTACACAACTTTCAAACGGCTATTTTAACCGCAGCAAGTGACGATGCAGTCGACAAAGGTGTCTTGGTTGTCATGAATGATGAAATTCATACTGCTCGCTATGTGACAAAAACCCACACAACAAATGTGGCAACATTCAGAACACCCACCTTTGGTCCTATTGGTAGCATCGCCAAAAATAGTGTTAATTTCTTTGCTGAATTACTTAGCCAGACTTGCCTAGCAATTGACGAAGTCGTTGATCATGTTTATTTAATCAAAGCTTATGCTGGAATGGACGCTGATTTACTTGGCTTCCTTGATAACGACCAAACAAACGGTGTTGTTATTGAAGCACTTGGTGCCGGAAATCTTCCCCCACAAGTTTTAGCTAATCTTCAAAAATTAATTGATCGTGATATTCCCATAGTCATTGTGTCACGTTGCTTTAACGGCGTCGCACAAGATGTTTATGACTACGAAGGTGGCGGTGTTCAACTTAAGAAAATGGGCGGCATCTTCTGCCGTGGCCTAAATGGTCAGAAAGCCCGCATTAAATTATTAGTTGGTTTAAGTAATGGACTCGAAAAAGAAGAACTTGCGATTTATGTTGCAGACGCCTTGTCATAAGAAACAGTTCAATAGGGCTTAACCCGATTGATCTTAATGCGAACTCATAACTTATTTTTAAAATAATTCCCTTATTAAACTTGAAAGAACCGTTATCTTTGGCAAGATAACGGTTCTTTTTTGTTGTTTTCAAGTAAAAATCACTATTGGTTTTATGCTGTCTCATTTAGATCATCCCAAAACTTTGAATAACTAAGTTAAGTCAGAACTAACTTCAGCTTATTTAACTATATACTAGTCTTTTTCCCGTTAGTATAAGTGACTTCAACCTTTCCTTTTGTTACTCCCTTATCACTATTGTTATCTTCCAACTCATATATCCTGTTAGTCTTTACGTTATAATTAAACTGGGACGATCCATAGTCAGAATTTAATGTAATATCCATAGTATAAGCACTTATCCACGAATTATAAAATATTTTATTAAATTTTATTGACTTAATCTCAGGAACTCTTTTCTTCAACTCTACTACAAATTTGTGTTCCACCTTAATTTGAACAAGTTCATTTTTTTCTTCTACCTTTTTTTCGTGAACCTTATACAAGTTACCACCGATAACTGAAACTGTTATAAACGTCAGTAAAATAATCCAGCCTTTTCTTCCCACATGAACGCCTCCAAATCGTTAGATTTATTATTAGTTGATTATACATCTAGTTTGCAACCTTCTCTACCTATCAACTAGGATCACGCATTATTGTAAATTTATCACATAAAAAAGGCATCATCACAAAGTGACAACACCCTTTATATCATTCATTTTCACGTTCCGTCCATTCACAATCAGCATCACAATAAACGACATCATTAATTTTAATCTGATGGAAAGTCTTTAAGCCCGCCTCAGCAATCGAGACAACACTATCAATTTTATGACCATAACGAATTTCTTTTTCATATTTAATATTCATATGTTTTAAGTTGTGTGACATTAAAAATTCTTCTGATAACGAATCCAATAACCAATCAAAATATTTTGAATTGTTGACATGTTGATTAGGATCGATATCAAAGAATCGAACGTCATATGATTTTTTAGAAGCTATCATATCCGTTTCTGAAATACCAACGGGTTTCTCTAGTCGTTCAATTCTTCGCGTATATTCAGCACCAAATGGTTCAATAACTTCAGGCAATACACGCGTCATTTTACGAGTTTCATGATCCATTAAAACAAAAACCCCATGAATATGCGCACACTCGTTACCTGCTTCATCATGCACCCAAAAATCTCGATAACAGAAGAAACGATTATATGACACAGCCTCTGTGGTTAAGGTTAATTTTTCATCAACGTGTGGCATTCTCGCAATATCAATCAGATATTGTGTAATAACCCAACCCAATCCCAAATCTGTCAGGTGTTTTTCGGTAATTCCTAAACGATCACTTTGATCTGTTGAGACCAAAATAATCATATTAATTAACATCGCCATTGTCACACGACCACTTTTGTCGCCTTCATAATAAACCGCACGATGCGATTCACTAAATTTATTGTCTGCCAATACATTCGCTCCTTAAATGTGATGATAAAGATTATAAACTTCTTGTTTTTTCATTTCTTGTTTTTTAGCAATTTCTTTAATCGCATCGTTCGTTTTCATACCTGTTTCAATTAAATAAGCCACTTGCTCTTCAATAGACATACCAGCCAAATGGTCAACTTCAGTTGCTTCTGGTGACTCATTACCTTCAACAATTACACAAAATTCACCACGAATTTGGTCTGAACTAGCCCATTCAATGGCTTCGTCCAAAGTACCACGTAAAAATTCTTCATAACGCTTAGTTAGTTCACGGCACAGCACGACTTTACGCTGACCACCAAAACTAGCAGCTAAGTGCGTTAATGTTTTTTTTAAACGATGTGGTGCTTCATAAAAAATGACCGTCATTGTTTGATTCTTTAACGTCGCTAACTCTTCTTTTTGGTCTTTTGGTTTACGTGACAAAAAGCCATAAAATAAAAAGGGTTGTGGCGCTAATCCAGATGCAATTAATGCTGTAATACCAGCATTGGCACCGGGCAGTGGGACAACCGGAATATTGGCTTCAATACATGCTTTCACTAAATCATGCCCAGGATCACTAATTGAAGGCATCCCTGCATCACTAACTTGTGCAATTGATTGACCAGCCAAAATTTTTTCAATAAATTGTGGAATCCGCTCCTGCGTATTATGTTCATGAAAACTCAATTGGCTCGTTTCAATATCAAAATGATTTAACAATTTTTGGGTATTCCGCGTATCTTCTGCTGCTATGTAATCGACCTCTTTTAAAATGTCGATTGCTCTAAACGTCATATCAGATAAATTACCAATTGGCGTTGGCACTAAATACAAAGAACCCGTCGTTTTTTCACCTTGAAAACTACTTTGTGCAGCTATTTCACTCATGATTCACGCTCCCCATAAATTAAATCTAAACAGAAGGCACAAGGTTCATCATCTACTCGACGTGAACCATACATCCCCTCAATATTACAAACATGGAAGCCTTGATCATATAATTTTTCTAAATTTTGACGCGATTTTGACAGATTTGCATCAGAAGATTTATTGAAATCCTTAGATGTTTGTCGTTCTATCTCACTTAGTCTTTCTCTAAGATGTTGGTTTTCAATTTCCAATTCAGCGTTGTTTTCAAGAACACCAGTCATATCAGATTTTATTGTTTCAAAACTCGACAACATTCGCTTCATTTCTTCTTCGATAGCTACAAAATTATCATATAGTTGACGCTTATCCACAAAATCACCTTCATTTCATATTTTATAATGCTATTAATTCTAACGTCGTTGCTTCAATAACACTCTGAAACGCGATATTCATTTGAAGCATCGTTTTAATTTGTAAAAAATCATTTAATATATCGACTAATTTTTTATCGCTAATTACTTGAATGGCTTTTTCAATCTCTATTAATCGGCCAGAAAAACTAACTCGCTCTTTACGATCATAACGAACCAATAAACAATCGCGTGCCAATAACGTCATCAAATCAACCATTAAGGTTTGTTGCGCCTTTTCTTTCGCAAGTGGCACTAATTTCGTCTGAACTAAAATAAAACTTTCAGCATCATTCTTCAATAACTTACTGAACCAATGCCATACTTGATTCGTCATCTCGACAAAGGTTTCATCCTGTGCTAACGCTTCAGCCCGACTAAGACTTTCAGTAACGTGCACAAGTAGATTAGCTTGGTCTTTTAAGACCCCTTTACTTAATAAACTTTGAATCAGCTTATCTTGAGAAAGTGCCGCAAAATTAACTAATTGACAACGTGATTGAATCGTTGGTAATATCTGATTTTTATTTTCAGTTAATAAGAAAGCTGTCACATTTCCAACAGGCTCTTCCAAAAATTTAAGTAAGCTATTAGCGGCACTAGCCGTCATACTTTCAGCCTTTTCAATAATAAAAGCCTTTTTATTACCTTCAACCCCACTTTTTGAAAATTCTGATTTCAAAAAGCGAATTTGATCAACTTTAATTGACTGACCTTCAGGTTTTACAACCACAACATCAGGGTGGTTACCTGATAGAATCCGTTGACATTCTGCGCAGATACCACAAGGCTTCTGGCTCTCATCAGCGGTACAAAAAAGTCGCATTGCAATCCATTGCGCCAACTCAGTCTTACCAACACCTTCTTGACCCGCAAATAGATACGCATGGGCCAATTGATTAGTAGTTGTTAATTTTTTAAAATGTTCAATTAATAGTGGTTGTAACGTCTGAACCGTCATATTACTGGCTTCAGTACTTATTTCTGCCATTACTATTTACTCCTAAAATTGATGGAACTGTTCTACTGGCAAGACAAATACTGTTGCACCACCGACTTGAACTTCTAAAGGAAATGGCACTTGTGCATCCATTGAAACATCCAAGTTAACAGGAGGTGCCATAAATTGTTCACGGCTTGATGACGTTTCTTTAATCAATTGTAAGACATCATCAACCCGTTCATCTTCAATCCCAATTAAGAAAGTTGTATTACCAGATTTTAAAAAGCCACCTGTTGTCGACAATTTTGTTGCACGAACATTGGCATCGATAAAGACATTACTCAATCGGTTACTATCTTTATCTTGAACAATCGCTGTAATTAATTTCATTTGAATTCCCTCATTTCATTTATTTAAAAGACTCGGGTAATTTTCCCATCAGTACTTTGACACAATCTGCAATAACTTTGTCTAAAGGCTGTGTGGCATCAATAGTAACAATCCGTTCTGGATTTTCTACTGCTAACTGCTGATAAGCTCTACGGACTTTTTGATGAAAAGCTAATTTCTCATCATCCAATCGGTTTACTTCATTTTGACGATACTCAAAAATTCGTTTCAAGCCAATTTCTGATGGAACATCAAAATATAAAGTTAAATCAGGTTTTGTCCCATTTGTTGCAAATAAATTCATATCAGCAACTGCCTGAGTCCCAATATCTCTCCCCGCACCTTGATAAGCAATTGAGCTATCAACGTAACGATCACAAATAACTAATTTGTCGGCTTCAAGTGCCGGTAAAATCGTTTCAACAATATGTTGACGTCTTGATGCCGCAAATAATAAAGCCTCTGTTCGCTTATCCATTTCTGGGTAATCTTGATTTAAGACAATACCACGAACAGCTTCGGAAATTGGATTTCCACCTGGTTCACGGGTTACAACCAATTCTCTCGCTAAATTCAATTGAATTTTTTCTATAATGCCTTTTAAAGCACTCGTTTTTCCAGACCCATCTGGTCCTTCAATCGTTACAAATTTGCCAGTCATATTAACGACCCCAATACTTATTATTATTGTACTTGAATCTTAAAAACCTGTCCATAAGATAAACCTGTTACTAGTATACTATCTCTCGTTTAATAAATCTAATCGCCAACTTACAAAAAAACGCCGAGACAAGTTATTCAATTGTCCCAACGTTCTTTCTTATTTAATGTGCAATAACTGATGCTTGCATATGACCTTTAACAGCACGAACACGTGCTTCGTTATAGAGAAAGAAATATCTCGCTCTCGCCATCTGGGTTTCATTGCTTAATTCCGCATCAACTTCATAAATAGCTTCTTCCGTTTGCTTTGCTTGATCCCAAGTTAACTTAGCTCGATCAATCGCGTCTAACAACTTAGCATCATATTCTTTACGTAATTTAAGTTTTGGTTTTTTATTAAACATTATATGAGCTCATTTCTATATTTCAGTCCGGCCTTCAATGGCTTTGAACAACGTCATTTCATCCGCGTATTCAATATCACTACCCACAGATAATCCATGAGCTAATCGTGTCACTTTAATGCCAGCTGGCTTAATCAATCGAGATAGGTACATCGATGTTGCTTCACCTTCTGGCGTTGCATTTGTCGCAATAATCACTTCTTGCATATCAGGATGTGATTGCAATCGGGTTAACAAACTTGTGATATTAATATCTTCAGGCCCTTTGCCTTCAATTGGTGATAAAACCCCATGAAGTACATGGTATAAGCCATGATATTCTTTCATTTTTTCCAAAGACATGACATCTTTGGGTTCTTCTACAACAATTACTTTCGTTTGATCACGTGATGAATCCGAACAAATCTGGCAAGGATCTTCTTCAGTAATATTGCCACAAATACTACAATAATGTAGATCTCGTTTGGCAGATATCAATGATTTGGCAAAGTCCGTGACATCATCTTCATCCATATCAATTGTAAAAAAAGCTAATCTTGTAGCAGTTTTGCCACCAATACCTGGTAATTTCATATAACTTTCAATCAATTTTGCGATAGGTTCAGGATATTGCATTTTCTTTAGCCTTCTTTAACTTTAAGTTTATAGTCCGGGCATTCCTTGAGAATATTTACCCATCTTGTCTGCTGTTGTTGTTTCAATTTTTGTCATGGCATCATTAACAGCCATAATCACTAAATCTTGCAACATATCAACATCGTCAGGATCAACAGCTTCTTCTTTAATCACAATATCAGTCATTTTTTTGTCACCGGTAAAGGTTACTTTGACTAAATCATTGGAAGCTTCACCAACAAATTCAGTTGCATTCAAAGCCTCTTGATCCTTTGTCATCTCTTTTTGTAGTTTTTGCATTTGTTTCATCATACCTTGCATATTTCCATTTCCACGCATCATTATAAATTACTCCCTTTCTAATCTTGTTTAATTTCTATATTTTCTGTTCCGAAAATTTCTTCGGCTTTTGAGATAATTGGTTCAACTACTTCAGGAACTGGTTCAATGATTGTTTCTGTTCCTTCATGGTTACTTTGTTGAATGTACGATTTACGTACTTCCGGCCATTGCTCCGCTGTAATACAAATCAACTGTGGCACATTGTGCAGTAACCGATCCAACCCATTACCGAGTGCGTCAAGCAATTCTGTATCACCCGATGCCTTCGTTGCTAAAAAGTCATAGTTAAAACTAACCAAGACACTGTCAGGACTAGCCGCAACAGGTTCGCTGGCTTGCATAATAGCACGTTGTGTTACTGATAGTTGTTGTAACAGCTCTGGCCAAACCTGTTTTAATTGTACCAAACTTTCCTTCGTTGCGTGATCTAAAACCGGATAAATTTGAGATAAATTTAATGTGGTTTTCTTTCGATTTGAGGCAACTTTTTTTGGTTTAACTGGTGCTGAAGCCTGGTGTTGACTCGCATTTTTACTTAAATCAGCAAGCTCTTTTTTCAAAGTAGCAACCGTTTTTGTTAAACGATCTATTTGTTCAGAAGCATCTGAACTGAGACTTGATTGCCCGATTTCTTGCTTATCATTACGACTTGTTTCAACAGCACTAAACTGAGATAAACGAATCGTCAAGACTTCTAAGTAGACATCTGGATGCGTCGTAAATCGCATTTGTTGCTGAATCTCATTTAAAATATTAATCATTTGATATAAAAAATCAGCAGAAATCGTTTGCGATAGCGCTTTAAACGTATCGTTAACCATCCCTAATTCAAGTTGATTAATGAGCTCGGGAGCTTGCTGGTATAACAATAAGTCACGACCATAAGTAATTAAATCTTCTATTAATCGCGTTGAATCTTTACCTTCATCAATAATTTCTTGAATGGTTTCTAATGCTTTAGTGGTTTCTTTTTGGCTAACTTCTGTCACATATTTTTGAATTTTATCTTGCGTCACACTACCCGTAACTATCAAAGCATTATTTAAAGTGACTTTATTATCACCAAACGAAATGACTTGATCTAAAATACTCAAGGCATCACGCATCCCACCTTCAGCAGCTTTCGCAATAACCTTAAGCGCTGATTCTTCATATTCGATTTCTTTTTCTGTCAGAATATAAACCATCCGTGCGTAACTATCGGCTGGTGTAATCCGCTTAAAATCAAATTTCTGGGTCCGTGAAATAATCGTAGCTGGAATCTTATGTGGCTCTGTTGTAGCAAGGATAAAAATAACATTTTCAGGTGGTTCTTCAAGTGTCTTCAATAAAGCATTAAAGGCCCCCGTAGACAACATATGAACTTCATCAATAATATAGATTTTAAAATCGGCTTGTGTGGGTGCGTACTTTACTTTATCACGAATATCGCGAATTTCTTCAACGCCATTATTAGATGCAGCATCAATCTCGATGACATCATTTAACTGACCATTCGTAATAGCAACACAGGTTTCACATTTATTACACGGTTCGCCATTTTCTTGAAAGCGGCAATTAACCGCCTTGGCAAAAATTTTGGCTGCGGAGGTTTTCCCTGTTCCACGTGGGCCATTAAAAATGTAAGCATGACTTGTTTGATGTGTCATAATTGCATTTTTCAATGTCTGAGTAATCATATCTTGCCCAACTAAATCACTAAATCGTTGTGGACGCCAGACACGGTATAAAGCTTGGTAACTCATCACAATCTCCCCTTTCAAAATCTATAAATAGTTTTTTAAATAAAAAAATCTCTTAGCCATTTCTGACTAAGAGTCTTAAATAATCATAATTACTTAAGGCACAAAGTGAATCAAACTTAGTGCTGCTTCCTTCCGGACCTGACACAATTCGTAAGCACACCATTGCCTTAAGGCCTTGCGGCAACTATTATAATACCTTAAATTCTAATAAAAAGCTACCCTTGTGCTCGTTTTTTTTCTTTTCTTTTACGTCGCACTTCTCTAAAGAACGATTGGAGTAGGTCTTTAGACTCTTCTAATAATAAACCAGACTCAACTTTCGCTTGGTGATTAAAGCGTTCATCGGTTAATAGGTTGCCAATGCTACCTGCCGTCCCCGCTTTTGGATCAAATGCACCAAAGTAAACTTCTGGAATTCTGGCATTAATAATTGCACCACTACACATTGGACACGGTTCTAATGTCACAAATAATTGTGTGTCTACTAAACGCCAACTATGCACCGTTGCACACGCTTCTTGAATGGCTAAGATTTCAGCATGTAACGTTGCATCTTGCACATGTTCTCGAATATTATGCCCACGTCCAATAATCTCACCATTTTGTACAACAACACAACCAATTGGGACTTCACCAATGATTTTTGCATTTCTTGCTTCATATAAAGCTTCACGCATAAAAAATTCTTTTTGTTGTTCAGTTAATTTTTCTGGCATCTACTTCACACTCATCAAAATATAGTACCCTTTGTCTTTTAAAATAATCTCACAATTACCAAAAACATCAGTCATTTTCTTTTGTGCTGAACCAGCACCTTGTTTCTTTTGTAGTACAGCCAATAATTGACCGCCTGATTTTAAATGATCAAACGCGCCACCTAAAATGGCATGAACGACATCTTTGCCTGCTCTAATAGGAGGGTTGGTTATAATTGCAGCGTAATCTGTCTTCGTTACATTGTCATAAGCCGCCGATTCGAAAATATTTACATTACTAATATGATTAATTGTGGCATTTTTCTTTGCTAATTCTAATGCCAATTCGTTTACATCTGTCATATCAACTTTTCGTTCCGGTTGACTCTTGGCTATAGCAAGTCCTATTGGACCGTACCCACATCCCACATCTAATAAACTGCCAGCAGTTATTTCTTGTTGCTCAAATGCATTTAATAAAACTCTTGAACCAAAATCGACTGTTTTTTTTGAAAATACACCGTTATCTGTGGTAAACTTAAATTCGTTGTTCATCAGTTCAAATGTCCATTCCTTTTCATCATGAATGACATCTGGATTTTTCGTAAAATAATAATTAGTCATCTTTTTCCCTACTTTCTCAATAGTTTCTATAATACGGAGAAATTTAACTTTTCGCAATCTAAATTTAATATAAACAATTCAAGCCTTTCAGCGCTACATATTGTGTAATGCAACTTAATATCATACAATATGTAGCGCTTTTTTGATTGATTTTTACTTTTTGTGCTGTATACTTATCTTATTAACAAAATGCTAAAGGAGATTTTATATCATGAAAAAAATTACTGTATTTACAAAAAATAACTGCATCCAATGCAAAATGACAAAACGTTTCTTAGAAGAAAATAACGTCGACTTTGACGAACGTAATATTTCTGAAGATGATAACGCAATTGACTACTTGAAAGGCCAAGGATTCCAAGCTGTTCCAGTTGTAGAAGCTCCTGGATTCGATACAATCGCTGGATTTCGTCCTGATATGCTTAAAAAGTTGGCAGTCTAATGAAAATTGTTTTCTTTAGCATTACCGGTCAAACACGTCGTTTCATCAATAAAATTGGTTACCCTTCATTTGAAATTGACCCAACGGACCCATTCGTTGAATTGAATGAACCCTACCTATTGGTTATTCCAACCTATGAGATTGGGCTCACTGAATCAGTCAATGACTTCATTGAATACAAATCAAATCGAGAAAACATACTGGGTGTTGTTGGCGGTGGAAACCGTAACTTCGCCCAACTTTTTATTTTTACAGCAAAAGACATCGCAACCGATTATAACGTTCCTTTATTATACGAATTTGAATTCAATGGCACTGAAGAAGATGTCACTAATATGAAGAAAGTAGTTGATGAAATTGACATTAAAAACGTTAAATAGTGATAAAGTCACTTATTATGATTTAAATAATGAAATCAATATTCCTGTAGACGGTCAAATTCCACTTCAAAAAGATCAAGAAGCCTTGACCGCCTTTTTGAAAGAAAATGTTGCCGAAAATACAATGCAATTTGATTCACTACAGGCTCGTTTTGATTACTTAATTGATAACAATTATATTGAAACTAACTTTTACAATAAATATGAGTTCTCATTTATCGAAAAGGTCTACGCTTATTTAGCAGCTCAAAAATTCCATTTTGGCACATTTATGGCTGCCTACAAATTCTATGCCCAATATGCGCTTAAAACAGATAATAATGCTTATTATCTTGAAAATTATATTGATCGTATTGCCATGAACGTCCTTTATTTTGCTGACGGTGATACAGATTTAGCCATGAATTTAGCTGATGAAATGATCCACCAACGTTACCAACCTGCTACACCTAGTTTTTTAAATGCAGGTCGTAAACGTCGTGGCGAATTAGTATCTTGTTTCTTAATTCAAATTACTGATGATATGAATGGGATTGGTCGCGGCATTAATTCAGCACTTCAATTGTCACGAATTGGTGGCGGCGTTGGTATTACGCTTAGTAACTTACGTGGCGCTGGTGCTCCAATTAAGGGCATTGAAGGCGCTGCTTCTGGTGTCCTCCCCGTTATGAAATTGTTAGAAGATAGTTTTTCATACTCTAACCAATTGGGTCAACGTCAAGGTGCTGGAGTTGTTTATTTAGATGTCTTCCATCCAGATATTGTGGCTTTCCTTTCAGCAAAGAAGGAAAATGCTGATGAAAAAATCCGAGTTAAAACCTTATCATTAGGCGTTACTGTCCCTGATAAATTTTATGAACTCATTAAAGAAAATGCAACGATGTACCTCTTTGATCCTTACAGTGTCGAACGAGAATACGGTGTGCCTTACTCATATGTTAATATTACAAAAGAATATGACAATATGGTTGCCAACGAAAATATTATTAAGAAAACCATTCGTGCTCGTGAACTAGAAACTGAAATTTCAAAATTACAACAAGAATCTGGTTACCCTTATATCGTTAATATTGATACTGCTAATCGTGCTAATCCAATTGACGGTAAAATTATCATGAGTAATCTTTGTTCAGAAATTATGCAAGTTCAAACACCTTCAGTTGTGAATAACGCGCAAGGCTATGACGTTATGGGAACTGATATTTCATGTAACCTAGGTTCAACTAACATTGTCAATATGATGGCTTCTCCAGACTTCGGTCGTTCAGTTGATTCAATGGTTCGTGCCTTAACTTTTGTAACTGATAATTCAGATATTGATGTTGTGCCTCCTATTCAAAATGGTAACAAATTGGCACATACGATTGGTTTAGGCGCAATGGGCCTACATGCCTACTTCGCTAAGAATCATATGCATTATGGTTCTGAAGACTCAATTGATTTCACTAATGTCTACTTCATGATGCTTAACTACTATTCATTGAAATCATCAAATACGATCGCAAAAGAAAAGCATGAAACATTCCATAACTTTGAAAAAAGTAGCTACGCAACAGGTGCCTACTTTGACAAGTACATCAATGAAGATTGGGGTCCTGCTTCTGATAAAGTCGCTGCTCTATTTGACGGTATCGACATCCCTAATCAAGAAGACTGGGCTGCTTTAAAAGCTGACATTCAAGCAGATGGCCTTTACCATCAAAATAGACTTGCCGTTGCACCCAATGGTTCTATTTCATACATTAATGATACAACTGCTAGTCTCCACCCTATCATTAACCGAATTGAAGAACGTCAAGAAAAGAAAATTGGCAAAATTTATTATCCAGCTCCTTACCTTTCAAATGACACAATTCCATACTACACATCAGCCTACGACATGGATATGCGTAAAGTAATCGACGTTTATGCTGCTGCTCAAGAACATATCGATCAATCACTTAGTTTAACTTTATTCATGCGTTCAACTATTCCTGAAGGTCTCTATGAATGGAAAAATGGCCGGACAGATAAAATGACTACCCGTGACTTAAACATCTTACGTAATTATGCGTATAATAAAGGTATCAAATCAATTTACTACATTAGAACCTTTACTGATGATCAAGAAGAAGTTGGCGCAAATGCATGTGAGAGTTGTGTTATCTAAACTGTAACGGAGGAAAATTAAATGAATAATGATAGTTATAAGGCAATTAATTGGAATGAAGTTGAAGATCAAGTTGATAAAGCAACTTGGGAAAAATTAACCGAACAATTTTGGTTAGATACCCGTATCCCACTCTCAAATGATTTAGATGATTGGCGGACATTAAGTCCTGCAGAAAAAACATTAGTTGGTCATGATTTTGGTGGGTTAACTTTGTTGGATACTGTCCAATCTCAAGACGGGATGGAATCATTACGTCATGATACACGGACGGCACATGAAGAAGCCGTTTTGAATAATATTCAATTTATGGAATCGGTTCATGCTAAAAGTTATTCATCAATCTTTTCAACATTGAATACAGCTTCGGAAATCACTGAGATTTTTGAATGGACTGATAAAAATGAATTTTTACAAAAAAAGGCTCAACGGATTAATGGTATTTACCATTCTGGAACGCCTTTAGAAAAGAAAGTAGCTTCTGTCTTTCTTGAAACATTCTTATTCTACTCTGGCTTCTATACGCCACTCTATTATCTAGGTCATAATAAATTAGCTAACGTTGCTGAAATTATCAAATTAATTTTACGTGATGAATCTGTTCATGGTACCTTCATTGGTTACAAATTCCAATTAGGCTTCAATGAACTTTCTGAAGAAGAACAAGGAAAAATGAAGACATGGATGTACGATCTTCTTTTTGAATTATACGAAAATGAAGAAAAATACACTCACGAACTTTACGATGAAGTTGGTTGGACTGAGGAAGTTTTAACTTTCTTACGTTATAACGCCAACAAAGCCTTGATGAATTTAGGCCAAGATCCTTTATTTCCTGACACGGCTTCGGATGTTAATCCTGTCGTTATGAACGGTATTTCAACCTCAACCTCAAACCATGATTTCTTCTCTCAAGTTGGTAATGGTTACTTACTTGGTAGCGTTGAATCAATGAATGATTCAGATTACGAAATTGGCGAAAGCGGACAAATGAAGCGTCGTCCTAAACGCTAGACAAATAGCCTACACAATTGGATTTCAGCCTAATTGTGTAGGCTATTTTATTGGATCTATACTATCGTCGTTGATGGAAATCATTTTATTCATTAGTTAACAATACCGGAAGTTGTACTGAAAAGCGGAGTAGACGTACTAACTGTTGTTTTAATTGTCTTTATACCACTGATAATTGTAAGAATGGCTACCAATAATATGCAAAAGGCTTTTCCTTTCCTAAAATGGGGTTATCAGCAAATATTTTTAAAATTTAGTTATATTTCAACAATATTTTTGTCCGGATATTTGGCATAGGAATGCATCAGCTTTTTTATTTATTCTTCTTTTGACTCAAATCCTTACTTAACATCTTATTTTTTTCTTTTAAAGTTCTTTTAGTATAACGATCATGCCCATCACCCCAAAAAACCAATAAAACAATAATTCCAATAGCTGCCATTATAAAATCTTTAAAAACTAAATGTTGACTTTCAACCATTACCAAAACAATACCAATTGTACCTAACAGGGGTATTATTCCACCAAGCCAAAAATATTTTGTGTTTGCCAACCAATATGTCTCAATCAAAATTAAAAGTATCACTATTACGAAAAATGTTAACTCATTCATTTTTTTCTCCTTCATGGAATTCTATAATTTTTTTTGCTGCACTATAACTAATTTGATCATCCGTTACTAGACGCATAAGATTCACTATAAATGGTTCACTATCTTTCTCATCAATTAGTCCAATTTTAGTTATAACATCATTTAGTCTATTCCGTACTGTCGGATATGAAACTGAATATTCTTTTGCTACTTGCTTTAGCGACCCCGACGATAGTGTAAACCGCTTAATAAAATTCATATCTTCATCCGTCATATTCTCGTACCATGTATTAATAATAATTTCCTCTTTTCTTACTTATATATAATAACTTTAACATTGTTAAATAATATATCAACATTATTTAATAATATATAATTTATGCGTGGTTCTAGTTGATTTTTAACCAAGTATTAATCACTATTCTAATCGCGATTGAAAGACACCAAAGGATCAAACACGATTATGTTCAATATCAAATAAGTGACATAACCTGGAAAATACGGTCTTAATCCGCCGTTGGTGGTTTAACAGTCGTTCATTTGCTTGTCATTCTCGCATATTTTTACGCCGTAGCGTCTAAAACCACATTTTTTAGTAACGTTATAGCCAATATTGGCACTTGCTTTAAAAACTTTAGCCTGATGATTCCGTATTGTTTGGCATAGTTAAATTACCTATTATTTAACCTCTTTTACTCAAGTATTTTATGTCTAACAAAAAGAAGACCTTTTTAGGATCTTCTTCTAAAGTAGAAAATAATTACTATTTTTCTACATATTCAGTTTCAATCTTAAATTTTTTGGCAGAAACAAACAACCGATAATCCTCATGTGTATATAACGAAACCATAAACTTCTTGCGCACATAATCAACACGAATATCGTCCATCTGTCCTAACCCATCGTCAAACACTGGCCCATTTGTTTCTTCATATCTAAGTGTATCTAAATCCATCGAATAATTAACTCGCCAAACTTCTTCAAACATCAACTTTATTTTTAAATTCTGATCTTCATAATCAGTCATATTTATAACTAAATTAATATTACTCTTGACATCACTATCTCCTGTATTTATATAATTCATTGAATTAATATAACAATCATGTAGCCCATATTCACGGTTTAATATCTCATATGTCTGTTTATCTAAAATATGTTTTAATTCCATTTTCATTCTCCTTTTAATATGATTACCAATACATTCCTACTACTCCGGCACAAAATATGATAACTCCTAAAATAACCATCCACATACCTGATAATCGATTTAACTTTTGCCAATGTTCTGGATTATTTAAAGTTTTTTTCGTTCTAAAACCAACATATTTATTAGGTACCGTTTTGGGAATATAATTACCAATCACGATGAGCAAGGCCCCCACTATTAAAGCCACACTACTTATGATATTAATTTGATAACCAAGCGCATTAGTATATATAATTGTTGATAGAATTACTGAAAGTACTGGAAAAATCCAAATCAAGATTGTGTTTAACTTCTTATTTTGATGATTAAATCTACTGATCACCATCATTATCACGCTAATTAAGATCATAAACAGTGGAAATCCAATAATAACCAATGCTTTATTACCATACTGATTAATATTGCCACTTATATTCCAGTGAATCGGCATTTCATTTGGTAATTTTTTATACAGCAAAAATCCTGTAATCATTGGTATAAGTCCAAATAAAACGGCACTCATATTTCTTTTATTTTTCATTATTTTCTCCTTTCGTTAAATCCTGCAGCCACAACATCGCATCTTCAAACACACTTAAATTTAACTCATAATAAATAAAATTTTTATACTTAGTTTCCCTAATCAAATCACCTTGTCTTAACACCTTCAAATGATTTGAAATAGTTGCTTGGCTCAAAGTAAACTGTTCACTAATTTCTCCCGCCGATAATCTTTTTTTCTTTAATAACATTAAAATATCCCGTCTAACTGGGTTAGACAATGCTTTTAGCGTATTTTGTAAACTCATTTATTGTCTCCTTTCTATTTAGAACTATCTCTAAATAGAATATATCATCTATTTAGATTAAAGTCAATATAGACCTCCATACCATTAAAGTATTGCCCTTATTCCTTGTAAACCAACTTTTAAATTAGAAAATGAAAAAGTTAAAGCCTGCATAAATGATGCCTTACCCTCTTTAGGTTTGCTATTTTTAATTTTAATAATCTTATCATTTTTTATTCAAGATAGTTCATACTTTTATAACGGCCGGATTTTCTTAATAGTGCTCTTTTTAGGTAGAATTCTTGTGCAATATTTCTTCATTTCACATACTAAAAAACCATAGGGAATTCAATCCCTATGGTTTTTTTGATTAGTTACTAGATTTTTAATTTTTAGAAATTATTTAACTTTATACGATTAAAATCTTGAAAACTATTTTTATTTACTTATTTCATCATTATTGGCCTTTTTCTCTACCGGTAATACGGTAACTTCAAATTCAGAAATATAGGCATTTTCATAATCTAACGCTTTAATTTTAAAATTAGAAATGTTCATTTCATCATTAGCCCGAAATTTAGAATTTTTATTAAGGATAAGTCCCGTAAGTGTGACTGCATCGCTCTCTTCTGTCTCTTTGAGCGTTGTATCAAAGTAGCGTTCAAAATCGTATAAGGTCACTTTACCTGAAACCTTGTATCGATTATTACCCAAATCTACTATATTATCATCATTCGTATCATCAAATTCTTCCCTAACAACACCGAATAATTCTTCATAAATATCTTTATCTGTAATAATTCCTGAAGTGCCACCATACTCATTAACAACAATAACAATTGGCGTACGCCTAGATACCATGACATCCATAATACTATGAACCTCGGCATTTTCCTGAACAGCCGGAATATCACGCATAATTGTTGAAATTAAATTCGATTTATTTATTTTTTCCTGTCGTAATAAATCATAACTATAAACATAACCGATAACTTTGTCTTTATCATTATTAGCAATGACTGGGAATCTTGAATATCTCGTTTTCCAGTATAAGTTAACAACATTTTTAATGGTTGCGTCTACATCTACTGCAACCATTGATGTCCGGTCAATCATAATATCTTCCGCTACTTTATCATTCATATCAAATGCGCGTTGCATAAAGGTTAAATCTTCTTCATCAAGTTCACCAGCATTCGCAGATAAACGGGATAATGACAGAATTTCAGTTTGCGAATAAATATCTTCTTCATTTTCAACTTCATACCCTAATAAATGTGTAATCCAATTTGCCGATCGATCTAAAATCCATATTAGCGGATATAAAACGATATGGAAAAAGAGAATAGGTCGGACAATAAATAATAATACTGGTAATGGATCTGCAATCGCAATATTTTTAGGAACTAAATCAGTAAAAACAGCATGAATAACCGTAAAAATAAGAATTGCAGCAACCGATGCAATAGCATTTGCCATAGCCGCAGGTAATATATTGGATTGAATAATCGCATCCGCAATTGTTTTTTCACCAATCCAACCAAGAATCAAACTGGTTGAGGTTATTCCAACCTGGGCTGTTGACAGGTATTCCGTTAAGTTTTCCGTCATGTGAATAGCTCGCTTAATATTTTTAAGTGGCTTTTTTTCATACATATCTTTTAATGCACTAACCCGTACCCGAACCAGCGCATACTCAGTAAGCGTAAATAACACAGACAACAGTAATATCGCAATGATAACAATGATATTCAATAAATAACTTTCCGGACCAGAATCCAAGGTAACACCCTACTTTCAATTTGTCATAATTTTTATTATTAATCCTTATTGTATCAAAAATTGTATCCATAAACTAGTGAGTACCCATTGACTCTTTAAAATATGCTATAATTCATGTATCATATTACGTATTTACAAAAAAACTGAATTAAATAGTTCAATCGTGTTTTTAATAAAAAATCGGGGGTAACGATATGCGTAGCCACTTAAAAGTGCCATTCATCTTGCTTTTATCAACAGTTATCGGTTTAATTTTAATATACTTTGGACAAGGATTTTTAGGCTGGTCTATTGGTTTTATCGCTATTATTTATTGCATGATTTGGATTCCTAAAAAGCACTGACTAATTAGCACCTTTAAAAATAAATAGCAAAAGCGCAGAATCACATTAAACCTGATTCTGCGCTTTTATCATTTATTTAGCATTTCTCAAGAAAAATTTCACAATAAAACTAGATCCCTTAACTTTTCTATCTGTCGGCCTTTTCTGATTAACAACCGTTAAAATCTGCAACAACGTAAACGCAATTGAGCTACGTTTCCTAAATGAAATATACTTTGAATGCCATTCTGTTACATATTTATCCTTATATTGCTTCAAGCCCTGGAAACCATAAAAACGGTATCCATACTTATAAATCATATGGGCAATTTTTTCTTCAACAAAACTAAATTTAGATTCACCCACATTCGATAATGGTGCCATACCCATATCAAATAATTCATAACCCTCTTCTGTCGCTTGTTGAAATAAACTAATGAAAATTTTATCCATTATACCAGATGGTGCCATTTCTCGACTATATCTCATCAAATCAATCGATAAAACCCTATGATTTCCAGTTGGCATCATTGTCGCAAACGCAACCTTACGCCCTTCAGAATCGTTAATAACGGCAATCGGTGCTTGATTAAGATAATAATCATCAAAGAATCCTAAAGAAAATCCTTTTTCAGATTGTCCACCTAGCCAACTGTCAGAAATATCTTTTAATTCTTGAATCGTTTCTTTTGAATAGGGCGGTTCAATCATCGCAAATGAATAATTTTCTCGGTCAAATTTATTCATTAAAGCACGCTCTGAACGTCGTTTTTTACCAGACAACACCACTTCAGAAACTTTAACGAAACCTTCTTCACCAATTTTAATAAAATCAAATCCAACTTCATGCAACATCATCGTTAATTGTGCATCAACTTCATAAAAGACTAACTCTAATCCCTCAACATCTGCATCAATAATAAATTGATTAATAGCGGCACGAATAAACTCAGGATTTCCAACTGGCTCACCCATAACAACTAATTTATTCGACTTTTTCTGATAAAGGAAAAAGACTTCATCCTGCCCTTCATTTTGATAAAAATAGACATTCTTATCCCTTAAAAAGGCAAGATGACTGACTTCATTTCCACCATAAGTATCAACCACGTTTTTAACACGATCTGCTGGAAACTCTTGCTCACCAAATCGTTGATCCTTACGAGATAGGTACGTAAATGTGACCCACACAACAATGACCGCAAAAAGTAACCCTAAAAAGCCAGATAACCAAATTTTCTCTGATGGAAATAAGAAAACATCTGGGACCTTACCCGTATGATGAAATTGTGGTGCATTATAGAACCCAACTATTGTATAAAGAATAAAAGTTCCCGCAAATATGCCTCCATCAATTAGCAAGCGTCCCCACGAATATTCAAATCTTTCACGATAAAATATTTGTTTAGACAACAACGCACAAATTAATATAACGGCTAAGAAAATGAGTAAGGTAATTGAAAAATCATGCCAGAGAGTATTAATAATCCCCATGACAACAAAAAGAACCATTGGCCAATAGGCACGTTTAACCTTAGATTCAATGCCTCGACCAATTCCAATCATTAAAAAGGCAATAAAAATATTGCTCATCTGATGAATAAAGTAGAAGGTATATGGATATAAGTAACTAATAATCGGATTAGTAAACGTAAATTCTGGGACCGTTGAAGCCAATAACAGAATAACTCCTGTCACATAGAAAAATAAAACAAGGATAAAATGCGCAACTCTTCTAAGTAACACAACAGGTAATCCATTCAAATACTCATTAAATCGACCACCTGAATCTTTAATAAATAAAATGACTCCCACTAAGAACGGGAATATATAATAAAATAATCGATAGAATAACAACCAAATAACAGCCGTACTATTATGTACACCTAGTGTCTGTAGTCCTAATATCATAAAGACATCAAATGACCCTAATCCACCAGGAATCATTGATATAACACCAATAATTGATGCGATAACGAACAACGGGAACACAGCCACTAAATGAGATGGATCAACATTCATCATGTATCCAATAAATATGAAGAATAGTCCAGCAGAACCCCATTCTAAAGATGACCCCAGAATGAGTGTTAATTCACGACCAATTGTTAAATCCGCAAAAAATTCTGAATCTCTGGTTTTTGTAATAATGAAAACAATTGGAAAATATAACCCACCCAATAATAACCAAATCCAATACTGTCCGAACTGTGAGCCAATATTTAAGCCAAAAATTAAAATTAAAGACACCCAACAATACAGTGATAGACCAGCAACTAAAAATAATGCTACCTTTGAAATAGCGAATAGGACTTGTTTTTTAGATGCATTCTTACTATAGAAGTTAGCTCTCAACGAAGCCCCTAGTAAGCCACCGAATCCCGCAATATTAGTCATTGTGTTGGTTATCCAACCACTTTGTAGAATATATCGCCATGAATATTTCTCTGGCAAAAATTTAACCATCACAAAATCATAAATCATCATAGGTAAAACGGCAATAAACCCAATTACCAGCATTAATAAAATGGATCCAACCGACTGTGACTCAAAGCTTCTTTGAACTTGGGCACCATTAATATCTCTAAAGATACGTCCAACTTGGATAATAACAAAAATTAAAACTGATAAAATAAATAGGAGTTTCAAAACTGTTAATCTTTTTTTGATAAATTCATTACCTGCATTAATTATTTTTTTCATTTTTGAATCTCCCGGCTTATTATTGTTTATTCATACTTTCATTCAGATATATAACACCATAATTTTGTTCTTTTACCTATCTTACCATTTATAGCTTACTACTCACGTAAAATATAAATAAACAGTACCAAAAACTAATTAAATATAATTATATTTTAGTCGGTTCCATTTTTCCAGTCATTAGATTATTTTGTTTTCTAACTCTTAGATAAGCGCTACGCTTTACTTCTATAAATTAAATTCCAAAAACTTAAAATAAAAGACATTGAATTGCCGAAAGAAACATTTATAATGAACTTAACTACAGACAACATCTAAATAATCTATGAAGAGGTGACTTAACTAAATGATCAATGTTGCAATATGTGATGATTTGCCTAAAATGACAGCAACCGTTGAAAAAACGTTAATGAATTTTGACACGACGTTATTCGATATATCCGTTTTTTTTAATCCTCAAAAATTATTGACTGATATTACTGAACACCATTATGATTTGTTCATATTAGATATTGAATTCCCAAATTATTCTGGAATAGATATTGCAAAAAAAATACGTGAAAATGACTTAAATGTACCAATTATCTTTTTAACTAGTTTCAATGAATATATGGAAGAAGTTTTCAAAGTACAAACTTTTGATTATATTATTAAGCCGATTTCTAACGAAAACTTTTTTCCCGTCCTACAAAAAGTTATCCAATATCTCGATATAGACACCAAATCATTTTCCTTTACATATAACAGAGTTTCTTACAACCTTAAATTTAACGACATTATCTATTTTGAAAAGCAAAAAAGAATGGTCATTATTCATGATAGACATAAAGTATATAAAATGAATATGCCTACCCTTAAATTACTTTCCGCTCTAAATAATAATTTTGTACAGACACAAGCATCCTATATCGTAAATATTCGATTTATCAAAGAAATTGGAAGTACTTATGTTATTCTGTCCTACAATTCTAAAACGATTGAAATTCCAATTAGTCGTAAATTTAAACATAACGCCCACGATGCTATTCTAATGAAGCTAAGGAGTACTCTATAATGGTAGACGCTTTAATACGTATATCTAGTTTTATCATTTACCTATTTATGTTAAACTTCTTTTTTTCAAGTTGGTCTTCAAATACTAGAATCTCTGTAAAATATTTAATAACTTTATTTTTTTTAGCCCTTATCGTATTAATTAATTCATACTTTATTCCTACTAATATTGAACCGTTCATCAATATAGCTGTGACCATATCTGCAATGATAATTCTTGCCAAGCACCACAGTATTCCAACTAAAGAATCTGTTTTTTTAATCATAATATTACTTACTATCAACTTTATTTGTGAATCACTGTCTCTCACTGTTTTTGATAGTATTCTATCTCCAATGTACGATTCAAAAAATCTAGTATTCGTTATAATAACAACAAGTATTACTATGTCAATTGAAATACTTTTATTCCTCATGCTAAAATTATTCTTTTTCAGAAATAAAATTTACACTGATACATTAACTTATCCTGTTTTACTATCATTGACTTCAATTCCAATTATCTCAATAATTGTTTTGTTCAGCTTTCTACTATCGAATTTAAATATTAGCGTACATTCAATATTTTTTGCATTATTAATAGCATTTGGCATCCTATATATGAATATTTGTGTCTTATATTTATACAACAGTCTTACAAAACACTTAAGAAAAATCAATCAAATCACACTCCAAAATCGTGCATTATCTTCAGAAATGAAATATATTTTTGAAGTAAAAAAATCTCAAGTTCAACTCAAATCAATGCGTCACGATTTAAAAAATCAATTTCTTGTATTACTCGGTCTAATTGAAGAAAATCAAATAAATGAAGCAAAAAAATATCTTCAAAACTCAATTAGTCAAGTCTCCTTGCATCAACATTTTTATACTCATGATATTGTTCTGAATTACCTTTTAACCGAAAAAGTAGAATTTGCAAAAAAATCTAATATCTCATTTAATATCAAAGTATTAATAAGCAAAAAAATTAAAATTGATAACGACATTTTATCAATTTTAATTGGCAATCTTATTGATAATGCTATCAAGGCAACTAACAGATTACCTAATAATCATCCTCGCAAAATTTCTCTAGTCATTAAACAATTTGATGATAAATTATTAATCGATATTAAAAATACATTCGACTCAACCGAAAAGAAAACTCGTTACCAAAGACAAAATGACGGTCTCGGTATAAACAATGTTAAACGAATTGTGCATAATTATAATGGGCTTTACAAGCAATGGGATGAAAATGGTCACTATTTAGTTAGTATCGTATTACTTAATATCATTTAAAAAAAATAAGACTAAGATTTATTAGATGATAAACCTTAGTCTTATTTTTTTGATTTTGTATTCTGTCTAATAAAATAATAACTCGCACAACTTGCACATAATATAAATGTTGTTACTACACTACTTTCTAGACCAAATTGATTTCCCAACAAGTACCTATGATCATCAGAAACATTCATTTTTAATATTGAAATTTTTAAACTAATATTACTGATATCACCACCAAATATAATACCTAAAGTAAAATTCCATGCTCCGTGTAAAAAACCAACCACCCAAATATTTTGCCGTTTATAAAATAGTAACCCTAAAACAACCCCTAAGAGCATCAAGTTAATAAAGCTCCATACAGAATTATTTCCATTAATTACATGGACACTACTAAATATAATTGAGCTAAGTAAAATAGCAGTTAATGGTGTAAACTTTACCACTAATCCATTCATTAGGTACCCACGAAAAATAATTTCTTCACTCAATCCCTGAAATAAAAATCCTAAAAAATACACAAGTAACATGATAAAATTTAAACTTTGTTGCAAATAAAATTGACTATTTGTCAATACCAATACCAGTATACCAATTATTCCTGTTAATATAGAGCCTAAAATCCAACCTCTAAGACATTCTGAAATTATGGATTTATTTGTTAATCCCAGTGACAACATGCTTCGTTTTTCAAAAAAATGACTATACGTAACAAAAATAAAAATAGTAATTATTGTACTAAATAATTCCCCTATTAAAAATAGCTGCCCTGTAAGATCTATTGGAACATTTACACCATTAAATAAGCTAAACATTCCAATATATATTATCTGGAAAGTACTTTGTAATACAATAATCATTGGAAATTGTAACCAAAACCAAGTCTTACGTTCCCTTTTTGTAATAGTCATTACTCTGTTCAATAACAATTATTTTGCACCCCATTAATTAAATTTCTATATTGCTTCACTCTTTTCAATATATTTTCCCATACTCCGACTAACCAAAATTATTATTATTATTATTAATACAGAAATAAATAATGATAATATTAAAAATGAACTTAATAATATTGCTGATAAATTTGAAAGAAATACGACAAAAATAATACTTGTAATTATTACCTTAACCGTTGAGTTCATTAGAATACCAATAAAGCTTGAAAACAAGATAATTAATAATGTCAAACAAATACAAATAATTACTGATACAATCATATTCCCTATATGATTAATCGGATTATCAATCGTAAGCGGAATAAATATTCCCAACGTATTATAAATAATATTCGAAAATAGTAATCCCATAACTTCAGATACAGAAATAATTGAAGAAAGCACAGCTACCTTAGTGTAGAACAATTTTTTTCGATCTGTCGGTAATAAATATGTTTTGCTCTTATTCATTCCAACATAATCACGTACTAATAATTGACTTGCCAAAATTGATCCATAAATAGCCAATACACACATTGTTCCCGTTGTAGCTAGTCCAAGTACTGCCATATATCCAGTTAACATACTATCATTTTCACTTGTATCAAAACGACCTACTAAAGCAAAAAAATACAAAAAAAGTAACTGTAAACTTCCTGTTATTACAGTACACGAAATCAATATTTTTTTCATTCGGTTAAATTCAAATCTAAAATGTTTCATAATAATCTCCTTAAAAAATACATTCTTAATGTGCTTTTTGTTCAATAAAGTTATGATAAAATCCCATTAATCCATCTGAAAATAATTGACTTATTTCTGATAAAGATTTTATATCACTAGTTTGACCATTTGTCATTACAAGTGCATCTGTAATGATATCCATTAAATCAGCAAAAGAATGACTCGTAATGATGACAACTTTATCTTCAGCTAACCGCTGAATAAATTGTTTTGTCATAACCACACCATCTGGATCCAACCCATTAAAAGGTTCATCAAGTATCAATATTTCCGGATTATGGGAAATAGCAACAGCTAATAATAAACGTTGCCTCATCCCTAACGATAAGCTACCAATTTTTTGATTTGGTGAAACATCAAGTCCAACATTTTTTAGTACTGAACGCCACTCTTTGGGCTCACTTAAGTTAAAATAATAATAATGTTCTTCCAATAGCTCTTTAATTGATAAATCAAATATACTATCTGATTGAGCAAAAACTGATCCAATTTTTTTCAAAAAAGTCTCACGGTTATTTTTATTTAGTTCTAATTGATCAATACAAATCTTGCCATTTTCTGGAAATAATAACCCACAAATACATTTTAGGAACGTTGTTTTACCAGCGCCATTAGGACCAACTAAACCATAAATACCACTATTTTCAAAATTTAAATGGCTGACGTTCAATATTTTTTGTCCCTCTATTTCTTTTGTCACCTTAAATACCTCTAAACGTGTCATGTTAAATTACCCCCGTTTTGTTAATGCAAATAATGAAAGTCCAAATGCAATTAATGCCCATGCAATAATAGTAACTAAATTGAGATACGAAAATACCCCAAAATGAAATAAAGTTGACCTAATTAAGTTACCCGTTGGAACAAAAGGTAAAAAATTATAAAAGCCCTCAATCCAATCTGGTAACCTTGTAGCAGGATAAGTAATAGGAGAAAATAGAAGTCCACCAATCATAATAAGCTGCGTCACCAAGGCCATAATATTTATTGATAACCAATAAGCTAAAGAGAAACCTATTAAAATCATCGTGAACTGGGACAAAATTATAACAATAATACTTATTGGATTAACATATAGTACAACGTGGAATCGCATAACAGCAGCAATACAAGACATAATGATTCCTGGTAATGAAGCTAAGCTCCATATAATCACATCAGCAAAGATAATTCCCGCTCGTTCCACTGGCAATGTTTTTTGATATGCTATAATACCATCTTTTTTTGCAGTACCAACTATTTGTGCAGCAAGTACGCAACCAACTGCAATAATACCAATAGTTATTGCCCCAGATGATAAATAAATAGAATCCTGATACGTTAACTCTGGCATTAATAAAGCAAGACCATAGACAATTGCCAATGCTAACACAACTTGAGTTAAACTAAAAGTTGGCAATAAAAATTTATATCTGATTAAACTCCACCAAATCAATCCACTAAATTTCTTAAAACGCATTTTAATAGATGTATCGATTGAATAATTATTACTCCTTTCCATCCGTTAGTCCTCCATATAATGAGTTAAGTGAATACGGTGTCAAACTATAATTTTGAATTTCATTATTATTAATTTTTTTCTGTAACCAATAAATAGCACCCATCACTTGATTTGCATCAAGAAAAATTTCGTATTCTTGATTATCATTTATCGTCACTATTTTTTTTGCTTCTGGTAATTCTGAGTCTAAAAATAAATTATGCACCGTCACATTTAATACACTCGATTTTAAAAGTTCACTTTTAAGCAAATCTGTTGATGAATCACTAATCACTTTACCATGGTCCAATAATAAGTACCGATCAGCATATTGGTCAACTTCAAGTAAATTATGTGTTACGACAATCACAATATGTCTATTTTCAGCTAACTGGCGTAAACATTTCCAAATTAATTTTCTTCTTACTGGATCAACATCATTAGTGGGTTCATCAAATAATAATATTGGTGATGGTTCAACAATAGTCATTGCAAAAGAAGTTAATCTTTGTAAACCTCCTGATAATTTTTCCCCTGGTATATTTGCCCATTCTTCTATTTTAAGATCATATAAAACCTTATTAATCTGGTTTTGTAACTCATTTCCTGACTTTCCTTTAATACGCAATACAGCCTCAATAGATTGTTTTAAAGTTACTCCTACTAACGGGGCATGAAATTGTGGCATCATCGATATCATATTTCTTGCTCGACTAGGGTTTTGCACGAAGGAATCACCGTCAAAAGTTATTGATCCACTATCTGGTTTTATTATACCCATGATTTGATTCAACAATGTTGTCTTTCCGGCACCATTATGCCCTGTTAGAGCAGTTATTTGTCCTGTAGAAAACTGTGTTGAGATATTGTCATTTGCTACTATTTTTCCATTACTAAAGCCTTTAGTAATAGAATGGATACCTAAATTTGTGTTCAAATAATAATCCTCCATTTCTTAATATTTAAATAAATCGCTGAAATAAACAAATTAATAGTGGTATTAACCAAAATAAGATTATTATAAATGTAATAAAATAGCCAACTGCCTTAAAATAAATAACGTCTGGTTTTCTCCCTTCATTAATTTCTTGATTTAAGAAAGGATTATCCCTAATCATTGCAATTAAAAGTTGTCCATCATATCTCTTATGAATTCTAAATTGCCATATAATTCTTATCCACAAAATTGAGCATGCTGCAGCCAAAATCCATGTACTAATTATAATTTGTAAACTAGATAAAACTAATAATTCAAACAAATCTAAAATAATACCTGCACTGATTGCAGTTATTCTGCCAAGTTTTGTCCAAACCCACACGTGTGAAAGAGAAACTTTTGCGACTGCTTGCTTTAATGATACTTTAAAATCTAGGGGCATTAATTGTGTTTGTCCAAAAATCATATGCATTATTTCATGTCCTATTGTCGTTAAAAGTGAAAAAAACAATAAAAATCCTAAATTTTTAAAAATATTTACTTTATCACTAATTAACATATTTCCAGTGGGAATTCCTAAAAAAAAGGTCAAAATTACAATCCCTATTACTGATATCATTCCTATAATGAGTAATGTCCACCTTACAAAATACCAACCGAAAGAGTTATTTTCTTCAGTCAAACTCAAATTTTCAAGTCTATCTTCTGTAAAGAAACCACTACTCTGTAAAATATTCATAAGTTGTTTATCTGAACTTAATTTATTAATATTACCTAATATCAGATCGTTTTTTATTTTTTCATTCACTATAATTGGATCATTTTTCCATGTTAATAAAACCCAATCCCCTCCATTTAACTTTCTAAATAATATTTTATTCAATTTCTTTGACTCAGTCATATTTAACATCTTTGTTTTGATAATACTGAAATATCTCCCACTCTTCAGCTTTACCAATCCCACAAGTTGGGCATTCATTTTCAAATCTCGGCCACGTATGATGAGTAAATGAAGACCCATCTTCATAATTAATTTCATATTGCGTCCCAAGACTTCTTGGCTCTGCATAATTTGTAAGAACTCTAACCGTTTCATCAACGATTTCTGCCGTTAACTGAAACATACCAGGTCCATATGCAATTGAAGGAGGATTAAAATTAATTTCTCTAAACCCTACAAACTGCTTCAAAAATTTAGGATCATTTTTACTGAAATTTAAATTTAGGCAATCAAAACACCCTGTAACAAAAGGAATAACTGTATATACTCTTCCTCGGCTAACTTGTGATGCCCCAAAAACACAAGGTAAGTTTGCTTGAACAATTGCTTTATTTACTACTCTATGAATAATAAATGGTGGCTCATCAATTGCACAAATTACTAAATCAACACCATTTGTATATTGAAGTACATCTTCTGGTTTTTTTATTTTTTTATTATGAGTTTCAATATCAACATCCGAATTCATCTCATTAATTGCTTTTTTTGCAACTTCAGTTTTCAATTGACCAATATCAGCTTCACGAAATAAAAATTGACGGCCTAAATTCCCCATTTCGACACGATCATAATCTACTATAATAATTTTTTTAGGCCCTAATCCTGACAATAAAGTTAGTATATTAGAACCTCCCCCTCCTAAACCTAATAGTAAAATTGTACTTTCATGAATTTTATTTTGTATTTCAAATCTATTTCCCTTAGTATTAACAAACCTACTAAAATAATTTACATTTGGTACGTACCGCTCTTTTTCGTATTCATTAGATAATGTTTCTTCAAGGACACCCTCATCATCCAATAACTTAATACCATAATAAATGTCGTCTTCTGTAAGTTCCGAAAACTCTTCTTTCATTTCTAAAATAATTTGCTTAATATCACGTCCATCAAGTTTTAAAGCAAGACTCCAAAGTTGTCCTTCGGGATCTCCAAATTCAGCCGTAATCCCTAATTGTGCTCCAATTCTAAAACAATCATCACTTAACTGATATAACGGATAGATTGGTTTTATACGTGGTCTACTATACATCAAGGTGAACCTCCTGTATGAATAAAAAATAGGGCAAGATTACCTTTTAGATAATCTTGCCAATAAAAAAGTTTATTTATTAAATAACAATCCACCAAGCTGTTGCATCAACCTTATCTGCTTTTCGTACAGTAATGTTTTTCATGTTATCCCCCTCCTTTCAAGAAAATTAATAGAATTTACACCCAAAACTATAATTTCACTTAAAAAATAAGTAATAAATATTTAGTACACTTTTATAATAACTAAATATACTAAAATAATTACCTATATGTCATAATTGACTAAATTAAAGTAATAAATGACACTTTAATTTATCTTGCGTTAAATATCTACATGTTTTATTGACTATAATTAAACAAATTCCAATAAACTCTTTAATTATTTACCCAACACAATTTGAATAGATGCAATATACATTTTACCTTATCATTTCAATTTCGAATTTGTATTTTAATATTTTAAATTGCGTTTCTTTGATTATATCTATATACACTTAAAACAATAGTTATTAGCAATTCCTAACCTGAATTAAACGTATAATTATTTAAAAAAAAGAAACTCGTTATTAAATAACAAGTTTCTCAATACATTTTCGTCAATACAGTTAACAAAAAAAGGCTCTACAATATTTGTTGTTGGTGATAGAAAATCTATCACTGGCGGCAATTTTTTTATATAATAATACAAAAAAGGGAACTTCGTTTCCTTTAATGGCCAGCCAGCCCAAAAGAAAGAGGTTCCCTCATGATTAATCATACTAAAGTTTTACTTGGAATAGAAGACCCAAATATTATAATTGATAATAATTTAGCTATTCAGTCTGATTCTGATAGTACTATTTTTATTTATGGTACTTTAAATTATCGTCCTAAAGCTTGCCAAAAATGTGGCGTTATCAATACCAATCAGATTATTAATTATGGTTGGCGAACTGTTTCGGTTCGCTTACCTCGTTCATTTGAACGGACTATTATTCTTAAATTACGCAAACAAAATTTCCACTGTAAAACATGCCATGGTTACTTTTTGGCACAAACAACGCTCACAACAAAACATTGTTCTATTTCACTTAACTGCCGTAAAGCTTGTATTGAAAAGTTAAAAGAAACGAGTTCTATGACCCATATCGCAAAAGAACTCGCTACTTCGACTAACTACGTTAGTCGTGTGCTTGCTTTAACCAAACATGATTTCAAAGTAAATTTAAATTATTTACCAGAAGTTCTTCTTTTTGATGATATTAAAACAACAAAAGATGCCTTAAGCTTTGAATATACGGATGCCAAAACTCACGAATTAATTGATTTAATCGATGCACGAACCATCTATCAGATTACCAAACACTTTAATCGTTATGTTAAAACTGCACGTGATAACGTCAAAATAATTGTGACAGATATGAATTATACCTATCCTAAACTAGCTGAAACGTTGTTTCCTAATGCCATTGTTGCATATGATCGATTTCATATTGTTCAATCTATGACTAGAGCTTTCAATCAAACTAGGATTCAAGTTATGAAAAAACTTACAGTAAGTTCCCAATCCTACTAACAATTAAAACGATATTGGAAATTGTTATTAAAACCAATGACGAAAATTATAAAAATTTTCGTCATTGGTCTTACTTCAAAGAATGGCAAACTGAAACAGATCTAATTCAAAATCTACTAGCTATTGATCCAATCTTAGCTAATACCTATGATTGTCTTCAAAATAACTTAACTGCTATCCGTAATAAAGATTGGTCAAAACTTAATTATCAGTTAACTAACGCCAAAGGCGTTTCAGAACAATTTCAAAAGGTAACTGTATCACTCATGAAACAACCAGATTATTTAAAAAATGCGCTACGATATCCCTATTCTAACGGTCCTTTAGAAGGACTTAACAATAAACTAAAAGTAATTAAGCGCAATGCTTATGGGTTTAAAAATTTTAGCCAGTATCGTTTACGTATTTTGAGTACAATTAAATTTTAAGCAAAATAGGACTTGTTTTTTAGATGCATTCTTACTATAGAAGTTAGCTCTCAACGAAGCCCCTAGTAAGCCACCGAATCCCGCAATATTAGTCATTGTGTTGGTTATCCAACCACTTTGTAGAATATATCGCCATGAATATTTCTCTGGCAAAAATTTAACCATCACAAAATCATAAATCATCATAGGTAAAACGGCAATAAACCCAATTACCAGCATTAATAAAATGGATCCAACCGACTGTGATTCAAAGCTTCTTTGAACTTGGGCACCATTAATATCTCTAAAGATACGTCCAACTTGGATAATAACAAAAATTAAAACTGATAAAATAAATAGGAGTTTCAAAACTGTTAATCTTTTTTTGATAAATTCATTACCTGCATTAATTATTTTTTTTCATTTTTTAAATCCCTCAATTTATTATTAGGTAATTATATTTTCCCGTAATATATAGACTACTCTTTCACATATCCTCTATTAAAAAATATTGTCCATACTGTAAGTACTATTAACGCAATCCACGTAAAAATAGGAACAAAATAACTAATAATAAACCCTGAAACTAACGTCCCCTCGAATATAATTAAACCACTACCATTTAAAAAGCCAATCTGTCTTAAATGACTTGCCATTTCTGGGTTAACCCTTATAAGAGTTTTAGACAAAATAATATAGCTAATTGTCCACATAAATAAAATTCCTAAATATAATAATGACGCCCCGCGATAATTTGGAAATTTACCAGCAAATGATGTTGCATATGGTATGACTGATAACCAAAATAACCAAAATGCATTTGCCCAATAAGCTCTTTTATCTACATGCTTAGCTATTTTAAATAAATCATGATGATCGTACCAAACTGTAAATATTAGTAAAAAACTAATAATATACACTACAAAGCTCTGCCATTCATCCAAAACTAATCGAATGTCTGGCTTAGAAGGCGCTTTAAATTCCAATATTAAAATAGTCACAACGATTGCCACTATGGCATCTGTAAATGCTTCCAGTCTTGCTTTATTCATATCTAATCCCCTTCATTCATTATATATGTTAATCAGCACCTTTTTCCGTTATAATTTAATTTTTATTTATCACTTAGACAACATTAAATACTGTATCACGTTTTATTAGTATAACCAAATATTTTTATATAAACTATTAAATTATGTCTCATTTTATCCATTTAAATACTCTTTTATGGAACCAAAAAAACAGCCCCGTTCTATCCTTTTGACAGGATAGAACGGGGCTGAAATGTATTAAATAAGAGATTTATTATTTAAGAGTAACTACGGCACCGACTGCTTCTAAATTAGCTTTCATTTCTTCAGCTTCATCTTTAGAAACGCCTTCTTTGATAACTGATGGAATGTTATCAACTAAACCTTTAGCGTCTTTAAGGCCTAAACCTGTAATTTCGCGAACAGCTTTGATAGCTTTAACTTTTTGGTCGCCAGCTTCTGTTAATTCAACAGTAAATTCTGACTTTTCACCAGCATCTTCGCCAGCAGCAGCACCAGCAGCAGCTACAGGAGCTGCAGCTGAAACACCGAATTCTTCTTCGATTGCTTTAACTAAGTCGTTTAAATCTAAAATGCTTGCTTCTTTTAAATCAGCAATGATTTTTTCTGTATCTAATGACATGTGTGTATCCTCCATTTTATGTGTACGATTTTTTGTGTACAATTAAGTACCGATCATAAATGCTAAGCATTAAGCAGCAGGTTCTTCGTCCTTGCTTTCTGCAACAGCGTTAAGCGCATAAGCAACGTTGCGAACAGGTGCTTGTAATACTGAAAGTAACATTGAAAGTAAGCCATCACGACTTGGTAATGTAGCAAGAGCGTTAATTTCTTCTAACGTTGCAACTTTACCTTCGATAACGCCACCTTTAATGTTAAGTGCTTCAGCAGTCTTAGCAAAATTAGCCATAATACGTGCAGGTGCAACAACATCTTCGCTAGAAAATGCGACTGCAGTAGGTCCAGAAAATACTTCTTCCATACCTTCATACCCTGCTTTTTCAGCAGCACGTACTAAAATCTTGTTTTTAATAACTTTCATTTCAACGCCTGCTTCACGTAATTCCTTACGTAATGCAGTCACTTGGTCAACCGTTAAACCACGGTAATCAACAACAACTGCAGATGCAGCGTTATTAAATTTTTCAGTTATTTCATCCACGATTAATGCTTTTTGTGCGATAAATTCTTTACTCATAATTGATTCACCTCCTGTAGTCGTGTCAGAGCTTTTTTACAATAAAAAAACTCCGTGTCCACCAAGACACAGAGAGAGTAATACTTCACTCCTCGGCAGGTAAATTAAGGCTTGCGCCACCTGAGTCTTCGGTAGAATCATAAATTAATTGACTTCTATAAATCTAACATAGTTAAATTTATAGGTCAACTAAAGAAATTTAATTATCTAATATTAGTTTTGAGCCAAGTTTAAGCTTGGACCAAATGTTGTTGCAACTGATAAATGTTTGATGTAGCCACCCTTAACTGATGATGGGCGAGCTTTAACAATAACATCGTTGATAACATCAAAGTTACCAATTAATGCTGCATCATCAAATGATACTTTACCAATTGGAACATGAACATTTCCATCTCTATCAGTACGGTAAGTTACCTTGCCGGCTTTAGATTCTGAAACTGCTTTTTCAACGTCCATTGTAACAGTACCTGTTTTAGGGTTAGGCATTAAACCTTTAGGTCCTAAGACACGGCCTAAACGTCCAACTTGGGCCATCATATCTGGTGTTGCAATAGCAACATCAAAGTCTAACCAGCCACCAGAAATACGTTCAACCAAGTCATCGTCACCAACAACGTCAGCACCGGCTGCAAGTGCAGCTTTAGCTTTTTCGCCTTTAGCAAATACAACAACAGTTTGGTCTTTACCAGTACCATTTGGAAGTACAACAGCCCCACGTAATTGTTGGTCTGCTTGTTTTGTATCTAAGTTTAAGTTGTAAGCAAGTTCAACTGTTGCATCAAACTTAGCAAAATCCATTTTCTTAGCTAATGCGATTGCATCAGCAATTGAATAGTTTTTACCTTCTTCAACTTGTTTTAGTGCGTCTTGATAGTTTTTACCTTTTTTAGCCATCTTGAATTTTCCTCCTTGCAATATGTGGTCTAACGGATAAACCTCCCACTTGATACATCTACTTTCATAGAGTATCCGACCGAGAAGCGTGTTTGTAGTTTAGGAATTAACCTTCTACAACGAATCCCATGCTTCGTGCAGTTCCTTCGATCATGCGCATTGCAGATTCAACACCTGAAGCGTTTAGATCTTGCATTTTAGTTTCAGCGATTTGTTGAACTTGAGCACTAGTTACGGTTGCAACTTTTTTAGTGTTAGGTTCGCCAGAACCACTTTCAACGCCTGCAGCTTTCTTTAAAAGAACTGCTGCGGGTGGTGTTTTTGTAACGAAATCGAATGAACGATCTTCGTAAACACTAATTACAACGGGAATCAACATACCAGCTTGATCAGCTGTACGTGCATTGAATTCCTTTGTAAAGCCCATAATATTAATACCAGCTTGTCCTAATGCAGGACCAACCGGTGGAGCAGGAGTTGCTTTACCTGCTGGAATTTGTAATTTAACGACGTTTGCTACTGTTTTAGCCACGTGACATACCTCCTTGTAAAGTCCGTGCGTGGTAAATGGAGATATAAATTTCTCCTCCCACTGTATGCAGAACATACTAATATAATATAACACCCAGATGGGTTCCACGCAATCTATTTATGCTTTTTCCATAAAAATTTATAAATTGATTCATCAACTCGCTTATTCTCATGCAATAAACTGTGCGCAGCTTTTCGACCACTCACAATTAATTCATGATAATTAAGTTGATTTTTAACTAGGTACCGAAGCGATAGTGCACTGTTAACAGAAACGGCACCATCATTTCCATCCTTCAAATCACCAGCAATATTTAGAAATTGTAAGTTTTTTGGTAGATGTTGCATTGCTTTGTCAAAATATTGGTAAAGTGGTGTTGTTTCAACTGGACCATCATCTGTTAAAAATAAATCTTCAATTTTTGGTGTTGTCCGTGCAACATTATGATCATTATAAGGCGCACCAATTGAAATAGCATGCGCTACTGTTGGCGCATCAAGTGCATCCCGGTATTCCGTCAAGTAACGTAAGATACTAACGCTGCCCATTGAATGCCCAACAAAATCAACTTTTTTAATAGCATAAGCACCATATAAGAATTGCATAATCCGGTACAGCCATGCACTCTGCTTTTCAACAGAAGCGACATTATTTTTAAATAATATTTGAACAAAAGGCTGTGCAGATCTTAACTGCCCTTCAACGTGTAAGCTACCATCAAGATCGACTATAATGACCATATCTTTTCGCCCATAACCTACTCGTTCAAACCGATTAATCATTGATCCAAAAGATAAACGATTACCACCATAGCCATGAACAAACAACGTCGGTACCATCTTATCACTAGGTACAATGGGATCAGAAGCATCAATTGTGACATGTCCTAATCGTCTGAATTTATTTCCGATAAAGAAACTTGTACCGGCACCCAGACCTAATAAGCCCATTTGTAAGAGTCTCTTAGTCATTCAATCACCTTCTACTTTTGCGAATCTTTACTTTAATAATTTATCAACTTGATCAAAGTTTAATTCAGTACTTGTTTCGCGACCAAACATATCGATATCAACTTTAAGTTTTAATTTTTCGTTATCAATTTCAGTCACTTTACCGATAAGGTTAGCAAATGCACCTTCAACGATTGTGACAGATTCGCCAATTTCGATATCTAATTCTTGATGACGTGCACTCATTCCTAAACGACGTAGAATTAATTCTACTTCTTCAGGTAATAATGGCGCTGGTTTACTTCCGGCACCATGAGAGCCAACGAATCCAGTTACACCTGGTGTATTACGAACAACATACCATGATTCATCTGACATACCCATTTCAACTAAAACATATCCAGGGAACGTTTTCTTCATGTCTGTTTTTTCTTTACCGTTTTTAACTTCACGTTCTTCTTCTTCAGGGACAACTACACGGAAAATAAAATCTTCCATACCCATTGATTGTGCACGTGATTCAATATTTGTTTTAACTTTATTTTCGTAACCAGAGTAAGTATGTAGAACATACCAACTTTTTTCGATTGATTCCATTATCGCTATCTCTCCTTAAATTATCAGGTTTATTTTTCTCAAACAAAAAAAACTCCGCATCAACGAAGTTTTCTCACTGATATTAGTATATCAAAATATCAGTTAAATAGCTATTCTTCTATGAAAATAGGGAAACGAATGCAGAAGCACCTGAATCAACAATCCAAAAGAAAATTGCGAATAAGATAGCAGTTACCACAACCGTTGTTGTATCACGGCGAAGTTCTTTACCTGTTGGCCAGGTTGTTGCTTTAATTTCTACAATCACACTTTTAAGAAATGCATTAATTTTTCTCATCATTATCCCCCTATTTTGTTTCACGATGTAACGTATGTTTATTGCAATATTTACAAAATTTATTTACTTCTAGGCGTTCGGTTCTGCTCGGTTTTGCAGCAACAATATAGTTACGTGAGCCACAAACGATACAAGCCAATGCTACTTTTCTTTGTGCCATGACTTTTTCTCCTTAATGTAAAGCTAGCTAACACTAACTTCGACTAACATTTTTAAAGAATACACTTATTTTACATTAAAAGAAAGAAAAAAGGAACCACCCTCTTTTCTTTCTCATCAAAATTATCGATTTTCTTTAAAGAATAACCCAAGCTTACTCTTGCACCTTGCGATAGATCCCAACACTTTTTTGAGATCACAATCTAAAATAAGCATAATTTCTTCTGGTGTTTTCATTTGATAATAAAGTAAAACAAACGTACTTCTTTCTAATTCTGATAATTTTAATTCAAAAGCATCCAACTTTTCTTGAAGGATAATCCTGTCATCTGCCAGTATTTCGCAATAAAAAGAGGGCCGTTCACATTCGCCATAAGTTTCTTCATAACACTCTAAAGAATGTGAATTCACGTCAGACAATCGTTTGGCAGCTGATTGTTTACGAATTAAACTAAATATACAATTGGATAAGCTCGTTTTAAAATATTGACCAAATGTAATTCCTTTATCTGGTTGGTAATTTTTCAAAGCTCTAAAACAAACAGCCCTAGCTTCCTGTAAAAAATCTTCGGTGTCCCATAATTTTAAATAGTATTTACGAATCACGCAATAGACCATTGGCCGATAACGATCAAATAACGGTTCAAATTTATGTTCTGCGCCTGATTTAATTTGGCAAATCAATTGAAAATCTGTTTCTTTTTCAGTACTCCGGTAAGTTTCATCTAACAAGTAGATACTCCACATCCGGGTCTCCATTTTTCAATATAACAAAGATACTGATTGATTACAACAAGCAATCATTTATGTGATAAGTCATCACGTAGCTTAGCCAAATTATTTAGCTGATCAGTATCCCAAGGCGAGCGACGAACTAATGCCTCAGTTTGATATTGTTTAGCTTGTTGGGCCACTTCTTTTTTGGATTCATTAATATTTTTATAGAGTTCCCAGGCCGGAATTCTTAATGCTCCTTGTGAAAAAATTGTCCATTGTTCTGCTTGATCACTTGTTGCAACCGTTACCTGCGTCAGCTTCGTTTGCAGGTCACCAATCATGGCTTCAATATAACTATCAGCTGTTTGGCCCTCTGCTGTCCAGATAATCTCTAAGCCATACTTTGTATAACTCTTCGATAATCCTGGAACATACATTGCATCAAAAACAACAATTAAACGTGAATCAATTTGTTTATGGTAATTTGATAATTTGTGCAGTAATAAATCACGTGCTTCATCAAGTCGCTCAGATTGTTTCAATCGATTTAATTCTGGCCAATTACCAATCATATTATAGGCATCTACAACCAAAATTTGTTTTTTCATTATTATTTGCCTCTTGAGGTAAAACCTTGATAAATGAGCAAACTAGCTGCAACACTGGCATTTAAGCTTTGAACATGTCCAACCATCGGAATCGTTAGCATCCCGTCACAAGCTTTTTTCAATAATGGTGAAATTCCTTTACCTTCATTACCAATCACAAGTGCCGTTGGTCCTTTAGCATCCCATTCACGGTAATCTTGACCGTCCATATCTGTTCCAAAGACCCATAAACCAGCCTTTTTCAATTCATTAACAGTATTCACCAAATTAGTGACACGCGCAACTGGCATGTATTCAATAGCACCCGTTGATGTTTTAGCAACTGTTGATGTTAGCCCAACTGCACGACGTTTAGGAATAATAATCCCATGTACACCAGCTGCATCGGCTGTTCTCATAATTGAGCCCAAGTTATGTGGATCTTCAACGTTATCTAAAATAAGGAAAAAGGGTGGTTCATCTTTATCAGCGGCACTTTTAAAGAGGTCATCAATTGTTGCATATTCAAATGCAGCGACTGCAACAATCACCCCTTGATGATTTTGTTGGTCTGATAATAAATCGAGCTTACTTTTAGGTACAAGTTGTGTGATAATCCCCTTTTTCTTAGCTAGTTGTTCAATCCCATTTAAAACATCTGATTTTAAACCAGATTGTAAGAATAATTTGTTAATTGATTGATTACTTTTTAATGCTGCTTCTACGGGATGACGGCCAATAATAAAATCGCCCGCTTCTTCGCTACTTCTTGGTTGTCCCATTTAAATTCTCCTTTTCAACAGTGTCAATGCACCATTTTGCCAATTCGGCCAATCTATCGTTTTGATTACTCAAAAATAAGTATCCAAATAATGCTTCAAATCCAGTTGAGATACGGTACGTTATAACTGATGTATTTTTAGCTGAAGTGTGACTTTTAGCATTACGGCCACGTTTAAAATAATCTAATTCTTCTTCAGTTAAAATAGCCATTTCTGTCATTTTGTCGATCAAGAAAGCTTGTGCTTTGGCTGACACATAGTGTGTCGCATGATGATGTAATTGCGTAGGTCGTGTAAGTCCCTGAACGAGTAAATGTTTACGAACAAAAACTTCGTAAATACCATCACCCATATAAGCCAACGCAATTCCATTCATTTGTTGATAATCTGCATTATTTTCCATTAGTTTTTTCTCCATCTTGTTCCTTGCGGTGTGTCTTCCAATAGGATACCTTCAGCCGCAAGTTGATTACGAATATCATCGCTTTTTTGAAAATCTTTTTGTTTCTTAGCTTCTAATCGTTGTGCAATCAAAGCTTCCACCCTAGCATCGATATCATCAGATTCTTGGTCAAATGTGAGGCCAAAAACTGAAGTCATTCCTTTAAAGGCCTCTAACAAATGCTTAATCGAAACTAGTTCAACTTGATTACTTTCAGAATAAACATTCATTTTCTTAGCCATATCATACACAACTGCGATACCGTTTTGTGCATTAAAATCTTCATCCATAACCGTTTTGAATTGCGTTAAACTTGCAGCAATTTGCTCTTCAATTACTTGATTTGAACCTGCCACTGCATCATTCAAGCGATACGTTAAATTGTCAAAAGCCGTTTTCAACTTATTCAAATTGTTAGTTGCTTCATCAATATTCGTTTGACTATATTGAATAGGGCGACGGTAATGTGTCGTTGCCATGAAGAAACGAACCACTTGAGGATCAACTTCCTTAATCATATCATGAACAGTCACAAAATTACCTAATGATTTACTCATTTTTTCATCATCTTCACCAATTGTGACAAAGCCATTATGCATCCAATAATTTGCAAATTTTTGACCCGTTTTGGCTTCACTTTGAGCAATTTCATTTTCATGATGTGGGAACATTAAATCTTGTCCGCCACCATGAATATCTATTGTTGGACCTAAATACTTAGTTGCCATAACGGAACATTCAATATGCCAGCCTGGGCGTCCCTTGCCAAATGGTGAATCCCAAGACAGGTCATCATTTCTAACTGATTTCCAAAGCGCAAAATCAATCTCATCTTCTTTACGTGCCGTTTCTTCAGTATCAACGTGTTGACTGGCACCTTGTTCTAATTCATCAATATTTTGATCAGATAATTGACCATAATCTGGGAATTTACGTGTTCTAAAGTAAACATCTCCATCAGATTCATAAGCATACCCTTTATCAATTAAATCTAAGATAAATTGAATAATATCCGCAATATTTTCTGTTGCTTTAGGATTTTTAGTTGCCGGTTCAATCGCTAATGCCTTTGTATCTTCCATGAAAGCCGCAATGAACTTATCAGCTAATTGTTGAACTGTGATGTGCTCTTCTTTGGCCGCTTTAATCATTTTGTCATCAACATCTGTAAAATTAGACACATAGTTCACTTTAAAATCACGATATTCAAAATATCGGCGAATGGTATCAAACGCAATGGCACTACGCGCATTACCGATATGAATATAGTTATAAACCGTTGGCCCACAGACATACATACTGACTTGGTTAGGAATAAGTGGTTTAAATGTTTCTTTTTGATTCGTTAATGTGTTGTAAATTGAAATCATATTATCACCCGCCATTTAATCTTTTTGTTAAAAAAAGACGTCTTTTATATCTCTATAAAAGACGTCTTGAACGTTATTCCACTCTTGAAAATACAGTTCGCCTGTATCCAACAATGAGTTAACGTTCATTACACGACTATCATTACTTTGTTCATCATAGCATTTCAAAGAGGCACTTCACAACTAGCATCTGTTTCCTCACATCCCCGAAAACTTTCTGAAAAACACAAAGTTGTTACTCTCTCTTATCAAAAAATTATTTTGTATTCATTTCTTCTAATGTTTTATTTAAATGAGCTAATGCTTTTTCACGACCAAGTAACTCAATTGAAGCTGGTAATTCAGGCCCATGCATTTCACGTGTCGTTGCGATACGGATAGGCATGTACAATTGACGTCCTTTAATCTTCGTGTCTTTTTGAATTGATTTGATTGTTGCTTGAATAGCAACAGCATCAAAAATATCAATTGCTTGAATACGTTCAGCAAATTCCTTTAAAACAGTTGGGGCTGTTTCAACAGCCAATTCTGCTTTAGCTTCATCATCAAGAACAGGTGGTTCGCTCACAAAGACTTCAGCCATCTCAGTAATTTGACCAGTGTAAGACATTTGTTGTTTGTATAGGCTAATTAATTTACGAGCCCATTCAATTTTTTCAGCACTTGGATCAGCTTCAATTTTGCCATCTTGAATTAGTTGACGTAAAGCTAAATCCATTACCTTATCTTCATCAGCTGATTTGATGTATTGGTTATTGATCCATTCCAATTTTTTACCATCAAATGAAGCTGGTGATTTGCTCAAACGTTTAGGATCAAACATTTTAATCAATTCTTGACGAGAGAAAATTTCACTTTCACCAACTGGTGACCACCCTAATAATGTAATAAAGTTCAACATTGCTTCTGGTAAGTAACCCAATTCACGATATTGTTCAATAAATTGAAGCACATTTTCATCACGTTTACTTAATTTTTTACCTGTTTCTGTATTAATGATTAATGTCATATGTCCGAAAATAGGGGCATCCCAGCCAAATGCTTCATAAATCATTAATTGTTTAGGTGTGTTTGCAATATGATCGTCACCACGAAGCACATGTGTGATTTCCATCAAGTGGTCATCAACAACAACGGCAAAGTTGTAAGTTGGCATTCCATCACGTTTTTGAATGACAAAATCGCCACCGATTGTATTAGAATCAAACGTAATATCACCTTTAACAATATCTTTAAATTCATATTTTTTGTTTGTTGGTACACGGAAACGAATAACTGGTGTTAGACCTGCAGCTTTTGATTCAGCAATCTTAGCAGCAATTTCATCATCAGACATCCCTGCATATTCATATTCATAATGAGGCATTTCGTTACGGGCTTTTTGCGCATCACGATCTGCTTCAAGTTCGTCTTCAGTTTTGTATGATTCGTAAGCTAAATTTTTATCTACTAATTCTTGAATAAGTGGTAAATAAATAGCTTTACGTTCTGATTGACGATATGGGCCGAAATCGCCTGGTTTATCAGGACCTTCATCCCAGTCCATTCCTAACCACTTCAAGTTATCTAACTGACTACGTTCGCCATCAGCAATATTTCTTTTTGTATCCGTATCTTCAATACGAATAATAAAAGTTCCTTTTTGACTTCTAGCAAACAAGTAATTAAATAACGCTGTACGCGCATTTCCAATGTGTAAATGTCCAGTTGGACTTGGTGCATATCTGACACGAATTTTATTTTTAGCCATGATAACGCCTCTTTCTTTTTTCTGTATTTGTTTATGACGATTCAAATCGCCTATTTAAGGCTTTAATCAACTCATCTAGTTTACAATGAATTACATAAAAAATAAAGCCAATAATCTAAGTATTGCCTTTATTTCTTGTCGTTTATTTTTTTCATTGAATGTAATGGTTTCGCAAAAATCATTCTTCCAGCATCCGTTTGAAGCGCACTTGTCACAACAACATCAATCGTTTTGTTCAAGAAGTATTTTCCTTCTTCAACAACAACCATTGTGCCATCATCCAAATAAGCAACCCCTTGTTGACGTTCCGAACCATTTTTTATAACAACTACCCGTAATTGTTCACCTGGAATAACACGTGGTTTTAATGATTTAGCTAATGCATTCACATTTAAGATTTGAACATTTTGAAATTCACTTACTTTGTTCAAGTTGAAATCATTGGTCACAATGACCCCATCAATTGTTTTAGCTAATTTAATTAATTTACTATCAACCTCTTCAATATCTGCAAAATCACCCTCATACATTTCAATTGGAATAATTTTCTCATCTTGCAGTTTATTTAAAATATCTAATCCACGACGCCCACGGACCCGTTTGATACTGTCCGCTGAATCAGCAATATATTGAAGTTCATATAAAACAAAGTTGGGCACCAATAACGTTCCTTCTATAAAACCTGTTTTAATCAAATCATAAATTCGGCCATCAATTAAGATATTTGTATCCAAAATTTTGTATTCATGATAGTTATCATTGGCATTTCGATCTAACAAACTACTTTCAACGACATCATTTTTCTTATTTTTTGACGTAAATAATTTACGCCAATCTTCCAATCGGTTGGTTCCAATAACGAAACCAAAGTATCCCAACAAGAAAAGTAAAAGAACTGGCACAATTGTATTCAATAACCAAATTTCTGAACGATAAAATGGTGTTGATACCAAAATAGCGATGACCATCCCGACAATAGTAGATACACTAGCCGTTAATAACATCATGGGACTTTGATTTGTTAAATAACTTTCAATATTAGTCAGTAATTTTTCTAGTGGCGTAATTAAGAAAAAGGATAATATAAAGGCTAAAACAACACCCACCAAAAAATTAACGACCCCATTATTTAACCAACCAATTCTTGCAATATCGACTAACTTCCAAAGAAGTGGCAATAAACTAACGCCAATACCACCACCAACTAACGCAATCACACCTTTAATAATATTTCTACGCATACTTAAATCTCCTCTCTAGCTAAACACGACTTTGAGTGCTTCGCTTAATGTTGCAACACCAACTACTTTAATACCTTTAGGTGGTGTCCATCCTGATAAATTATTTTTTGGAATAAAGATTCGCTTGAAGCCTAATTTTTGTGCTTCAGCAACGCGTTGTTCGATTCGGTTAACCCGCCGAATTTCGCCGGTTAATCCAATTTCACCGACAAAACTATCTGCGGGATCTGTTTCTTTATCTCGATAACTTGATGCTATACTAACGGCAATTGCCAAATCAATTGCGGGTTCATCTAACTTCACACCACCAGCTGCCTTAAGATAAGCATCTTGATTTTGTAACAACAAACTTGCTCGTTTTTCAAGTACAGCCATAATTAATGAGACTCGATTATGATCAAGTCCCGTTGTTGTTCGCTTAGCTGTTCCGTAAACGGTTGGTGTAATCAGCGCCTGAACTTCCACCAAGATGGGACGTGTTCCTTCCATAGATACCACGATAGCTGAGCCTGTTGCACCAGCCAACCGTTCCTCTAAGAAAATTTCAGACGGATTAGCAACTTCAAATAGACCACCTTCACGCATATCAAAAATTCCAATTTCATTTGTTGACCCAAAGCGATTTTTAACCGCACGTAGAATACGGAATGTATGATGCATATCTCCCTCAAAATAAAGAACGGTATCAACCATATGTTCCAAAATTTTGGGTCCAGCAATTGCACCACCCTTGGTCACATGTCCCACAATGAAAATTGTAATGCCATTGGTTTTGGCAATCTGCAATAACTCAGCCGTTACTTCTCGAATTTGAGAAACACTACCGACTGCTGCGGACATCTCCGGTTCTTGCATCGTTTGGATCGAATCAATCACTACATAATCTGGATTCAATGTTTCAATATTTTGACGAATGTTACCCATATCCGTTTCAGGATAAAGATAAAATTTCTTACCACCAACGCCAAGACGCTGGGCACGCATTTTAATTTGAACAGCACTTTCTTCACCGGAAACATATAAAACAGTTCCACCCGTTTGACTTAACTGTCCAGAAACCTGTAAAAGGAGGGTTGATTTACCAATTCCGGGATCACCACCAATTAAAACTAGCGATCCCGGTACAACGCCACCACCAAGAACACGATTCAACTCACCTAGATTTGTTTCAACGCGTTCCTGTTCTGCCATTGAGACATCATCTAACAACTCTGGTTTAACAGCATTACCAGTAAAACTCACCCGGGCTTTACGATCTGCTTTTTGTGATTGTTCACGTTCTTCAACCAACGTATTCCATTCACCACAGTTAGGACAGCGTCCCAAATATTTTGGTGAGGTGTAGCCACAGTTTTGACATACAAATTGTGTTTTTACTTTTGCCATACAAATCCCCACCCTTTTTTATACTTTCTATTGCTAATATTTTATCACATAAAACGCAACCTGTAATTGGTGTCAGTATTCTTAACTATTCCATAATAATTATTTACCCGATGATCCAAAACCACCAACCCGTTTTGTTGCAGTCACTTTTTCATTATCAACCATCAAATAAGGCATGAAGATACCTTGTCCAACACGATCACCTTTTTTTATAACTTGATCTTTCAAACTAAAATTAACCGTCTGAATAAAAATTTCACCTTCATTTTTTTCATTACCATAATAATCAGAGTCAATGACACCAATTCCATTTGGTAAAATTAAACCACGTTTCAATGGACTACTTGACCGATTTGCCAGTAATAAAAATTCGTTATCTTGCATATATGCCTTAATTCCTGTAGGAATCAGATAAGGTTTCAAAATAGCATGTGCTTGAGCCAATTCATCCTCGTTAACTGTTTTACTGTGACGAATTAACCATAATACCTTTAAAAAACCACTTTTCCAAATTGATGGTAGCACAAAATCTTCAGCAGCAGCTAAATCGTACCCTGCAGAATTGGCTGTCGAACGAACAGGTAACTTAATTTTACCTACATATTTAGTAACAATTTCAAATCCTCTAGTTTTCATTTTTATATCCTCTAGTTTTCATTTTTATATCCTCATTATTTGTTTACTTTTTATCTTACCTCATTCATGACATAAATGGCTAGTTTTTGGCCGTTTTTTAATGTTATAATTAGTTTTGAAGGTGAGGTGCTCGAATGGCTTTTCAACTAAATGAAACCGATTTACGTGAGTATAACGCTAATAACCAGTTAATCGGTCGAATTAGTTTTACATTAATTAACGATAATCAGACAATGGTATTTGAACATACTTGGGTAGATGATGCGCACCAGCATCAAGGGATTGCTCAAAAAATGACCGATTATTTAATCAAACAGGTTATTGCGAATAATCAGACTATTTTGCCATTATGTCCTTATACAAAGGTCTATATGAGTAAACATCCAGAACTTTCAAAATTAATTTATGCACCTCAATAAAAACTAGGAGCGTGACTCAAATGAATCAAGATGACTTAAAGAAATTAGTTGGACAAAAAGCGGTTGAATTTATTAAAGACGGTATGGTTGTTGGACTTGGTACCGGTTCAACAGTGAAATTTATGGTCGATGCGCTAGGAAAACGTGTTAAAGAAGAAAACTTATCAATCGTTGGTGTTTCAACGTCAATCCGAACAGAAGAACAAGCTAAATCACTTGGTATTTCAGTTAAATCGGTTGACGAAGTTGATCATATTGATTTAACAATTGATGGTGCAGATGAAATTGACGATCACTTCCAAGGAATTAAAGGCGGTGGCGCTGCTCATTTATTTGAAAAAATTGTTGCCATCAACTCAACTAAAAATATGTGGATTGTTGATGAAAGTAAACTTGTCCACACTTTGGGTAAGTTTCCGCTTCCTGTTGAAGTGATTCCTTATGGTAGTCACCAATTATTCAAAAAGTTAGCAGCTAAAGGACTTAATCCTGAGTTCAGAACTGTAAATGGTGAAAACGTCTTAACAGATTCTAAAAATTTTGTCATTGATTTACATTTAGGCGAAATAACTGATCCAGCTGGCTTACAAGATTACTTAGTCAAACAAGTTGGTGTCGTTGAACAAGGTCTATTTTTAGACTGCGTGAATACTGTTATCGTAGGACGTCAAGCAGGTCCTGAAGTCTTAGATGCACACTCTGATACATTTACAATTAAATAATTTAAAGAAAGAGTTAATTTCGATTGACTCTTTTTAAATACGCAAATTTCTCTTTATTTTAAATGAGAATTCTCTTTTCTTTTTAACATTGTTTACTAATCTAATTGAATGCATTATACTAAATGTAGTACTTAAATCTTATGTAGGAGTGTGATTTTTTTGACACAATCAATTAGTTCAGAACAACTCGCAAAATTTCAAAAAAACTTACATGCACGTGAAAGCCACACCGTTATTGAGCGCGCAGTTACAAAAAATGGTATTTTAGCCAATAGTTACGATTTAAAAGCACAAGCTAAAATGGACCCTGTTTTCTCAATCGATCTCGACGTTGGTCAAGTTTCTAACCAGAAACAATCAGGTCGTTGTTGGATGTTCGCCGCATTAAATACAATGCGCCATGATATGAAAACAAATTTCAAATTTGCTAAAGATTTTGAATTGTCACAAAATTTCACCTACTTCTGGGATAAACTTGAAAAAGCAAATTACTTCTACCAAAATGTCCTCGAAACAGCTGATAAACCAACCAGTGATCGGACCGTTTCTTGGTTAATGACAACACCTCAACAAGATGGTGGCCAATGGGATATGATCGTTGCCATTATCGAAAAATATGGTGTTGTTCCTCAATCTGTTATGCCTGAAACGTACAATAGCTCTAAATCAAGCGAAATTAACGCCACTTTAAACTTAAAATTAAGAAAAGATGCCGTTGATTTACGTGAACTTGTCGCTGCTGGAACAAGTTCAGAAGAGATTGAAGCAGTTAAAGAAACTAAATTAACTGAAATCTATCGTTTATTGGCATATAGTTTTGGCGAACCACCTGCTACATTTGATTTTGAATATCGTGATTCTGATAATAACTATCATATTGATCAAGATTTAACACCAAAAACATTCTACGAAAAATTTATCGGCTGGGACTTAAGTGACTATGTCTCAATCATTAATGGCCCAACAGATGACAAACCATACAACAAGATGTACACAGTTGATCGTCTCGGTAATGTCGTCGATGGTCGTCCTATTCGTCATTTAAATGTTGATATGGCTGATTTTAGAGAAGTTGCCATTAAGCAATTACAATCAGGCGAAAGTGTTTGGTTCGGCTGTGATGTCGGTCAATCATCTGAACGTCAAAAAGGGATTATGGATACGGAACTTTACCATAAAGATGAACTATTCAATATTGATTTAGCTTTATCAAAAGCAGAACGTCTTGATTATGGCGAAAGTTTGATGACACATGCCATGGTCTTAACGGGTGTCGATTTGGTCAATGATCAAGCAACTAAATGGAAAGTTGAAAACTCATGGGGCGAAAAAGTTGGTAAAAAAGGCTTCTTCGTTATGAGTGATGACTGGATGGAAGAATACTGTTACCAAGTTGTTGTTAACAAGAAATTCTTACCAGAAAAATTACAAGCTATTCTAAAAGAAGAACCTAAAGTTCTTGCTCCTTGGGATCCAATGGGTGCTTTAGCCTAATTAAAAAAGTAACAACAAAATAAAAATTTGTTGTTACTTTTTTTGTGTCAAAATTTGTTTACTTTTAATAGTCAAATCATCATTTAATGTATATAGAATGGGCTCCCCATTTGGCACTTCAACCCCATCAATATCTGAATCTGAAATGTTTTCCAAATATTTAATTAAGGCTCTAAGTGTACTACCATGTGCGACAACTAGCTGGTTCTTACCTTGACGTAACTCTGGCGCAATAACATCTTGCCAGTACGGTAAAATACGTTCAAACGCCATTTTTAAGCTTTCTGCGGTTGGCAAACTTCTTTCAAGTTGATAACTGTATCGCCTATCACTATCAGGCACTGACAAACTTGGCGGCACTGAAGTATAACTACGACGCCACTGAGCAACCTGCTCAACACCATAATTACGTTTAGTATCCTCTTTATTTAAGCCACGTAATGCCCCATAATGGCGTTCATTTAATCGCCAATTTTTTTGTATTGGCAACCAAAGTTGATTAGTTTCTTCCATTATAATATTACTGGTTATAATCGCACGCTTCAAAACAGATGTATGTACCTGTGAAAAATGAATCCCCGTATCTCGAATGATTACGCCTGCAGCTTTAGCCTCATTAATTCCCTTAGTTGTCAAAGGAACATCGGACCAACCAGTATATTCATTATTTTTATTTGCTAAGCTCTCACCATGCCTTACTAGAACCAATTCAACCATTGTTCAAACCCTCTTCGCTATTCATTACTATTCATTATAACAAAAAAGACTTAAAACAACGATGTTGTTTTAAGTCTTTTCAGATTTTATCTTTAGATGCGACCAGCTGAATCTGGGCCCCACCATTTACTTATTGTCGTAACATGAACATTTTGTCCTTCAGTTGGTGCTTCAGCAAATTGATTGTTACCTAAGTAGATAGCAACATGATATGCTGGGCCACCTTGATGCCAGAATAATAAATCACCAGGTTTAGCTTGTGACACTGAAATTTTTGATGATTGTGATTCTTGTGAAGCAGCTGTACGGCTTAATGAGCCACCACCAGCATGTGCATAAACGTATTGTGTAAATCCAGAACAATCAAAGCCACTCAATGAAGTGCCACCATATTTATATGGAATTCCTTTTGAAGCTAATGATCGTGCTAAAGCAACAATACTACTTGTATCAAGATTTGAAGCACTCACAGAACTTGAGTTACTTGAACTTGTATTACTTGAACTTGTATTACTTGAACTTGTATTATTTGAACTTACGTTATTTGCAGTTGATTTGTTTGAGCTTACAGGACTTGATTTTGTGTCATTTGAGTTTGATTTGCTTGAACTCGTATCACTTGAATTTGATTTACTTATATCATTTGAACTTGCTGCTGCCTTAGTTGCTTTTGCTGCTGCTACATCTGCTGCTTCTGCATCATTCTTAGCATTAGCTGCTTTTGTTTCAGCTGCTGCTTTTTCAGCTGCTGCCTCTGCTTCTTTTGCTTTATCAATAGATGATTGTGCATCTGATTTTTTTGAATCAATTTGTGCTTTTAATGTATTTGCATTTGCTTGTTTAACAGCTAAATCAGCTTGTTTATTTGTGTATTCTTTAACTGTTTTTTCTTGAGCTACTGCTTTCTTATCTAATTGAACTTTATCAGATTTAACTTCAGCTTTAGCCTCTTTTTGTTGTTTAGCAGCCTTTTGACCAGCACTAACTAAGGTTGTAACTGTCCCAACACGTTTAAAGGCGTCGACAACATTTTTTGAATCCGAGACAAATTGCACCATGCTTGTCGTACTTCCATCAACTTGTAATGCACGTGTTTGGTTAGCTAGTTGTGAATCTCTCTGTGTAATTTCAACATTTAAACGACTAATTTTTTTGCCTAAATTATATTGATCTGCTTCAAGTTTTGCAGCACTATCTTTAGCACTCTTAACCTCAGCTTTAGTTGAAGTGATTTCACTATTAATTGTTGCTAATTTTGCAGTTACTTTTGTGCTCTTGCTATTTAATTTAGTAATTGTGCTTGTTAAGTCAGTTATACTATCTGAAGCACTCACTTGTTTTACAGCTGCGCTCATTCCAACAAGTGTTGCTGTCATCATCATTACTTTAGCGATTTTACTATTAATTTTCAAAAGGCACTCTCCTATTAATTTTCATTGTATTTCTTATTTATTTAAACGTTATTTAATTTCAGGTTGTTCTTTTCTCAACTAGAATAGAATATCACGATTCTTAGGTACATACCATTACGGTTCGTTTACATTCGAATTCAATTAACGTCATTTGATTTCAATAACATTACACGAATGTTACAATTCTTATTTTCATTACTTCTAATGGCATGTATCGGCTAATAAGTAACCATTCTTTATTTTAATAAAAATGACATAACCGTAATATAATAATTTCTTTTTATTGGTGCAATAGCCACCTTAGCCTAAAATAACACCCATCCCTTGCTTTGAAATTTATCCTAATTCCTTAATAATCCCTTAAGACCAATCGCTTTTTATTTTTATTTATCGTATACTCTCTTTAATTGAATGAAAGGTAAGGTACAGGACAACCATGTCTAAAAATAACGATTCGGGGATTACACCTTCAGTAAGAAGTGACTCTCAAGGTAAAAGAAATAAGCATCCATTATTATGGGGGTTATTAATTTTATTACTTTTGGGAATTGGATTTGGAGGCGTATACGCTTATTCGGCAATTACCCATACCGAAAAAACGGTCGCAAAAACCTATAAAAAAACGAAAGCAAAAAAATTACGAAATGTTTCAAGTATTTTAAGTCAGAAAAAACCATTTTCAATCTTATTAATGGGGACAGATACCGGTGCGTTAGGTAGAGATGATGCTGGCCGGACAGATACACTAATTGTCGCAACCGTTAATCCAGCAACGAAACAAACCACTTTAATAAGTATCCCTCGTGATACTGAAGTTAAAATTGATGGCAGCAACGAAAGTGCTTCAAAAATTAACAGTGCTTATACCTATGGTGGCCGTGATGGTTCAACATCAGCCGTCAACACTGTCCAAAATTTATTAGATGTTCCCATCGATTATTACATGGTCATTAATATGGGTGGTTTAAAGAAAATTGTTGATGCCGTCGGCGGTGTTGATGTTAAACCACTACTCTCGTTCAACTATGGGGGAACACATTACAAAAAAGGTGAAAAAATCCACTTAACTGGTAAACAAGCATTGGGCTATACAAGAATGCGCCACTCAGATCCATTAGGTGATTATGGCCGTCAAAAGCGTCAAAAACAGATTATTACCGCAATTGCTGGTAAAGCAGAATCTGTCAGTTCTCTTACAAACTACAAAAAATTGTTAAAAACAATTGATGGTAATATGGTAACTGATCTCAGTTTCAATGATATGATTACAATTGAAACTAGTTACAGAGATGCCGCTGAATCAATTAAATCTGATCTTTTGCAAGGAACAAGTACCGATGTAGATGGGCTTTCATTTGAAGTACCATCTACAAATGAGAAAAAACGTGTTTCAAATGCGATTCGTTCTCAATTAGGTTTAAAAAACTCAACACAAAGTTTTACTCGTTTAGACCAAAAACTTTCAGAATAACTAAACAATCAAAAAGAAGTTGCCCTCAAAATAACTTGAGGACAACTTCTTTTTTACCAATTTTTCAAAAAAGTTTGATATTTCATTTCGCGTTGTTCAATGAGATCAGCGCCTGAACTAGCAACTAGTACGTTCACTAATTTGCTTAATTCGCTATCCATCGCCTTTATTGTTGCTGCCGAATTCTTTTCTGGTAATATGACATCAACTAACCCTCTATCAAAAAGTTCGGTTGCCATCATTGGCAAACTCGTTTCGATCTCGTTTGGATTAGACTTTTTCAAGATGGCGTTAACTGCTTCTGGAGAGGCTACTGAAAACAAACTATTTTCAACCATCATAATTGCATTTGCATTCGCTAAAGCCAAAGCACCTCCACTTTGTCCTTCTCCTAAAAAGATAGCTATGTTAGGAACCTGCAACGCACCCATTTTTAAAATCATTTCAGAAATAACATAACTTTGACCCATCTGCTCAGATTTAACACTAGCATCTGCTCCTGGCATATTGATTAATGTCACAACAGGTCGCTTAAATTTCTCAGCTTGATCCAATAAACGTATCGCTTTTCGATACCCGCTTGGTTTTACAGCACCAAAATTATACGCTAACCGTTCTTCTAATGTTTCTCCACGATTAATGCCAATAATGGTCACTGGACGACCATGAAATAATCCAATACCACCAGTAATTGAAGCGTCTTCTTCGCCAACGCGATCACCATGATTTTCGAAGAATTCAGCAAATAGACTAGCAATAACAAATTTAGTACTTAATCTGTCATTTGAGCGCACTTTTTTTAAAAAATCTGAGTCCATTTCATTTTCTCCTTATACATGTAACGTTAATAGCTGACTAAGCACTTGCTTTATTCTTTGACGATCGACAACTTGATCAACAAAACCATTTTCATACAGGCCTTCTGCCGTTTGAAAATTAGCAGGCAACTTTTCATTTGCTGTCTTTTTAATGACCCGCTCACCAGCAAATCCAATCTTCGCTTGTTTCTCTGCCAGTACAATATCATTATTCAACGCAAAACTAGCACTAACGCCACCCATGGTTGGATCTGTCAATAATGAGATGACTAACAACCCAGCATCGTCTAACTTTTTTTTCATATACAAAATGGTATTCATTTGTAATAAAGAATAAATTCCCTCTTGCATTCTAGCACCACCAGAAGCTGTCACAATCACGAATGGCAAACGTTGCTCTAATGCAACTTGCATCCCCATTTTAATTCTGGCTCCTGCTGTTGTATTCAAAGAACCCATCATAAAAAAACTATCCATTACTGCCAAAACTAATGGTCGCTTATCAATGCTAGCTTTTCCCACGACGACAGCTTCATCTGACGTTGTCGCGCGCTTAGCCCGTTCCAATTTTTCTGAATAACCTGGAAATTGTGCTTTATTTTCTGTTTGATTTTCTACATTAATTATTTCAAAACTAGTTTTATCCGTCAAAATAGCAATTCTTTCCATCGCAGTCAAGCGTTTATAAGTTTGGCAATTGGGGCAAATAAAATAAGGCGCCCATTCACTTTCATGCAAATGTGTGCCACAATGCTGACATTTTTGCCATTGATTGTGCTCTGGATAATGACTCATTTAACCCACCACCTTAGATTTTGCTATCGATTGAAATTGTGTTTGCCCTAAAGGCTTGTGACCTTATAATTGCTTTTAACTGTACTAAATTAGTTTCAACACCAGAAATATTGATTGCTTCCAATACCTTTTGCATTTTTAAAATAGCTAATTCTCTTGTTTCAGCATGACAAATAATTTTGGCTAATAAGCCATCATAAAAAGCAGAAATCACATCACCAACACGATATCCCGTTTCAATTCGACTCTCTGCTGGAAAATCAAAGCGTGTAATTTGATCCGTTAGACTTGGTATTAACGTTAACCGACATTCTATCGCATGACCGTTCATGGATAGATTATCATTGGTCACTTTTCCGCCATCTGCAACTCGTAATTGTTGTTGAACCACATCCAAATTGATAGTTTCTTCAGTAACGCCATGTTCAACTTGTAACCGCGTGTTCATTTCCAAAAAATAGAATTGATTATCAGCAAATAAAAATTCCACTGTACCCAACCCTACATAATGTAAATTAGCCATCAATTGACGAGCATAACGGTATCCTTTATTACGCTGTTCAACAGTCAAAATAGTTGACGGACTTTCCTCAATCACCTTTTGTCGATGCTTTTGTAAGCTGCAGTCACGATCGCCCAACACTTGAATATGTTGACCGTCACCAATAATCTGAACTTCAATATGTCGCGCATGGACCAACTTTTTTTCAAGATAAAAACTGCCTGCGGCAAAAGAAGATTTAGCTTCTTGCTGGACAATTTCAGCACCAGGCAACAGATCAGACTCTTTTTCAATTAATCGAATTCCTTTACCACCACCACCATGTGCAGCTTTAATGAGTAACGGAAACCCAAGCTTATTTGCTTCTGCAATAAGTTCAGCATCAGACGTAATCAAGTCGGAGCCGGGGATAACGGGGACGCCTTTTTCAATCGCCAATAACCGAGATTTATCCTTATCCGCTAATTGTTGTATCAGCGCAGCACTGGGACCAATAAAAGTCAGCCCACATTCAGCGCACATTTGTGCAAAGTGCGCATCTTCAGATAAAAATCCATAACCTGGATGAATGGCATCAACATTCATATTTAATGCTGCCATTAATAAACTTTCACGATTTAAATAAGAATCCTTAGCTAAAGCTGAGCCTATACAAATTTTTTCATCAGCAAGTTCAACAAATCGACTTTGTGCATCCACCGTTGAATACACCGCAACCGTTTGTATTTTTAATTTTAGACAAGCCCGAATAATTCGTTCGGCAACTTCGCCACGATTTGCGATTAAAATTTTTCGAAACAAATGACTCACCTATCCATCTATTCTAATTTTAAATAAATCTTGATTAAATTCAACTAACTCGCCATCATCAACTAATCGTTCAAGAATGACCCCTGTCACTGAGGATTGAATATCATTATACAATTTCATACTTTCAATTTGAGCAATAACTTCTTTTTTAGTTACTTGAGTTCCGACTTCACCCATTTTATCAAAATGAATTAGGCCAACAAGTGGGCTTTTAACCACAAAAATAGTTTCATTTACATCCGTTTGTACCTTTATTTTTGAAACTGGCTTCTCGGCTAATTGTTCCTGATCAATAACGACTTTAAACTCGCCATCTTTTATCTCAACATGAGAAAAGGGCATCGTTGCAATTTTATCTAATAATTGACTTATTTCATTATATTTCATTAATTCGCACACACCTTAAATTTTTATTAGTAAACTTCCATAGGCTAAACCTGCGCCAAATCCAGTCAATAAGACTGTGCCACCTGTAAATCCTTGTTCAATTGCTTCATCGAGAGCCATAGGAATTCCTGCCGAAGACGTATTTCCATGATGAACAACACTCGTCGCAAATTTCTCAATTGGCATCTCTAATTCAGCAGCAATTGTTTCAATGATTCGTAAATTAGCCTGATGACATACAACCAAATCAATATCACTTGTTTTCAACTGGTTATCTGCGAGTAATCGTTTCATCTGAACAGGCACAACTGTTGTCGCAAATTCAAAAACATCTCGACCTTCTTGGAAAAAAGCATCCATTGTTGGATAATTATCACCATTAATTTCACTTAAAGGCGCAATTCGGCCACTATGAATCACTTCTTTTTTGAGGCCATTTGTTTCAATTTTTTCAGCAATAAAACTTTCATCTATCGGCTTTTCTGATGCTTCAATAAGGGCGCCACCAGCTCCATCCCCAAAGAAAACCGCACTTGTACGGTCCTTAAAGTCCATCATTTTTGAGTTAACTTCTGCACTAATGACAATAGCTCGTTGGTATTGTCCCGTACGCAAAAATTTTTCTGCAGTACTCATCGCAAATACAAATCCAGCACAAGCAGCACTAATATCAAAAGCAAACGCATTTGTTGCCCCAATATTGCCCTGAACAATTGCCGCCGTTGATGGCGTTATAGCATCTGGTGAAATAGTTGATACAATAATTAAATCAATCTCTGATGCTGCATATCCAGATTTACGCAAAAGGTCATTTGCCACTTTTGTACTTAGATCTGATGTATTTTCATTAATAGCGTAATGCCGTGTTTGAATCCCAGTATGTGCCACAATCCATTCATCAGATGTAGGCATAAATGCAGCTAGTTCATCATTCGTCACGATTCGTTCTGGCACAAAATGTGCCGTCGTTTTTATTTTGACATAATTATTCAATTTACCCATTCTCCCAGTCGTTAAGTCTCATTCATTCTATTTTATCAATAATAGTGACATTAAGACACAAAATTGATTAACGCTTAATAATTATTTAACCTCATAATACGCCAGCCTGCCCATTATTCATTAAAAAAAGCACCGAACCCTGTAGTAACAGGCTCAAGTGCTTTTTGGTAAATCTATGATGCGAGTAAATGGATTCGAACCATCACGGGATATTATCCCACCAGATCCTTAGTCTGACGCGTCTGCCAATTCCGCCATACTCGCAAGAACAATCATAATTGTAGCAAAAATTGTCCTTTGTTACAAGCCTCATTTTAAAAAAAGTTAATTTTCCACTAAAATTAACTTACCTCGACACTTTGAACAAACATACCGCGATAAATTAATTTTCCTTTGTCGATTATACTGTTGTCCACAATTAGCACATTGATAATGAATCACTTTTTTTATTTTAACTACTTTTGGACTAGCAGGTGCGAACCGACTCCCACCAACTGCTGCCAATAATTGTTTAAAGTCACGATCACGATGTTGATACCCTTGACGTGAAAGGTGCAAATGATAATGACACAACTCATGTTTGATAACACCGATTAAAACAGCCTCGTGATGCTCTGTTAACATTTTAGGATTAATTTCAATATTGTGATCATTTAACCGATAGCGTCCACCCGTCGTCCGTAATCTTCTATTAAATAACGCCTTGTGTCTAAAGGGTTGCTTAAAAAAGGTTGTTGATATGTTTTTTACCAGTGTTGTTAATTCAAAATCCGTCATCTTATTTATCTGCAGGTCGTTTCATCGTTAATTGGACACGGTGTCGATTCAAATCAACTTCCATTACCCAAACGGTGACAATATCCCCAACTGCGACGACTTCACTTGGTTTTTTAACAAACTTATCCGTTAACTGTGAAATGTGGACAAGTCCATCCTGTTTAACACCGATATCCACAAAGGCACCAAAATCAATGACATTTCTAACTGTCCCTTGTAAGGACATCCCTGGTTTCAAATCTTCAATTGTTAAAACATCATGACGTAACAATGGTGCCGGCATATCATCACGTAAATCACGACCTGGTTTTTGTAAACTCGTTAAAATATCTGTGACCGTTTCAACGCCGCTATCCACAGCCTGTGCTAAATTTTCAGCATTTGCCTGTGCTAAGCGGTCATTAGTTTCCGTTTTACCCAGTTCCGTTACCTTTATCCCCAACTCTTTCAACAAAAGTTTGGTTAGTGGATAACTTTCAGGATGAATATCGGTATTATCTAAAATATTATCCCCAGAAACAATCCGTAAGAACCCGATTGCTTGTTCATAAGCCTTAGGTCCTAGGCGAGGCACCTTTTTAAGTTGTTGACGTTTCGTAAATTTACCATTCTCATCACGATACATAACCACATTTTTAGCAATTGTTAAATTTAATCCAGAGATTTTTGTTAATAACTCTGAGCTAGCTGTGTTTAAGTTAACGCCGACGTTATTAACTGCATCTTCAATCACAACATCTAACTGTGCATCTAATTTTTTTTCAGCGACATCATGTTGATATTGACCAACACCTACCGACTTAGGATCAATTTTAATTAATTCAGCCAACGGATCTTGCAAGCGACGACCAATACTAATCGCTGATCGTTCTTCAACATGTAAGTCTGGGAATTCGTCACGAGCGGCTTGGCTAGCTGAATAGACTGATGCACCGGCTTCATTGACAATAACATAAAAAATAGGTCGCTCGATTTCTTTTAAAATATCTGAAACAAATTGTTCAGATTCACGACTTGCCGTTCCATTTCCAATCGCAATCATTTCAACTTGATATTTCTCAAGAAAATCTTTGAATTGTCCAGCAGCGGCCGCACGTTTTTCACCATTCGCAGGTTTGTGTGGATAAATCACCAATTTATCTAAGAATTTACCTGTTCCATCAACAATCGCTAATTTACACCCTGTTCGATAAGCTGGATCAAAGCCTAAAACAATTTTACCTTTCAAAGGTGCCTGCATAAGTAAGTGATACAAGTTATCCCCAAAAACATTGATAGCTTGTTCTTCAGCAACTTCTGTCATGCCTTTACGAATTTCACGTTCAATTGCTGGTTTAATAAATCGTTTATAACTATCTTGGTACGCCTCTTCAATGATTGCAACTGCGTCACCACTATTTCTACCAATAATTCTAAAATGCATAAATGTCATAATAGCTTGTTCTGGCGCTACAACGGACGCTTTTAAAATTCCCTCTTTTTCACCACGATTAATAGCGAGAACACGATGCGGAACCACTGATTTTAGTGCTTCACTAAAGTCATAATAATCACGATAAATACCTTTTTCATCTTTTTCTTCAGCCTTAACCTTAGCTTCAAATAGGCCTTCTTTTTGCGTTGCCTTCCGAATCCATTCACGATATTCAGCACTTTCACCAAAGGCCTCAGCCAGAATTTCATGAGCCCCGGCAAAAACATCTTCTTCAGTTAAAATGGCGGCATCACTGTTAATAAAGGCTTCTGATTTTTGTTTGATTTCAGTCAAGGTCTGAGGGAACGATAATAACCATTTAGCAAATGGTTCCAATCCTGCTTCTTTGGCAATTGTGGCTTTAGTTCGACGCTTTTGTTTGAAAGGCAGGTAGTAATCTTCAATTTGTTGTAACTTTTGGGCAGCCATAATTTTTTTATTTAAAGCTTCCGTCAAATAACCTTGTTCATCAATGATGTGGATAACTTCTGACTTACGCTTTTCTAAACTTTCAACATGTTTATAAGTCGATTCGATTTCACGAATTTGAACTTCATCCAAACTGTCTGTTCTTTCTTTTCGATATCGTGCAATAAAGGGCACTGTATTCCCTTCATCGAGCATCCCTAAAACGGCATTAACTTGTTTTTCTCTATATTGCTTTAACTCTTTTAACACTAACGGCATGATTGCTTTTTCCATAATAATGACCTCAATTCAAATATTTTTTGTTCATAAAAAAGAGACTAATAATAGGCGTCAGCACAACCATTCCTAATATCAATCTCTTTAGTTAAAATTAACCTAAAATTTGTTGCATAATACGTTGCATCATATCTGTTGTTTGTGTCATTCCTTGATCTTGTTTCTCTTCTGAGCCTTTAAAAGCAGCCACTTCAACAAGATGTTTTTCAACGTTGATACTGTTTGTCATTTCGTCACAGCCTTCAACGAAAGTACGGTAGCCACTAATCAATTTTTTATGTTTTCCTAAAACAGGGATTGGCACTTGTAAATCATCTAATTTACTCAAATTTTCTTGATAACTTGCAGTACCTTCGACAAATTTTTCTTTAGTTGTCGTAAATTCATCATCTGAAACAGTTGAAAAATCATCAGCATTGATTGCTTTTTCCATGATTTCATAATGCTCATTTAACGAATTACCCATTTCTTCAGTTGCTTGTGCAACATCATTTAGTGCATTGATATAATAATTAACATTAACTCTTTTTTTCAAGATACATACTTCCTTTTATTTATTTTTTTTGACTAATCGTTGAACAAATTTCACGATTTCAACAATCACAATGATTGAGAACGAGCCTGCTAAGACAATTCCCCATTGATACATGTCCAAATGGCTCACATGAAACATTTTATTTAATCCAGGAATTAAAATTGTCGCTGCAAGCATCGCAAATGAGGCCAAAATTGACCAGTTAAATGTCACATTTTTAAAGATATTACGGTTGAAAATTGATCCATGAATTGATTTAACATTAAAGGCATGAAATAACTGAATTAATCCCAATGTTGCAAAAGCCATTGTTAAAGCATCTGCATGAATCAATTTAGCACCCATATGAACAGGATACGTTAAAGCCAACCAATAAACAAATAATGTTATGACCCCTTCTAAGATACCTTGATAAATAATACTTGGCATCACACCACCTGAGAAAAAGTTTGCTCTACGGCCACGGGGCTTATGATTCATCAACCCTTTTTCGGCAGGTTCAACACCCAAGGCGATGGCAGGAAAAGTATCTGTCACCAAGTTAATCCACAAAATATGCACAGGCGCCAAAATACTCCAACCCATCATCGTCATAACGAATAACGTAAGAACTTCACCTAAGTTTGCAGAGAGTAAATATTGAATTGATTTTTGAATATTAGAAAAGACCTTACGACCTTCTTTAACCGCAAAAACAATTGTCGCAAAATTATCATCGGCAAGCACCATGTCTGAAGCCCCTTTTGATACCTCAGTCCCGGTGATTCCCATACCAATCCCAATATCAGCTGATTTTAAAGCGGGGGCATCATTGACACCATCACCAGTCATTGCGACTACCTGATTCTTTTTCTGCCATGCTTTAACAATCCGAACCTTATGTTCAGGCGATACTCGTGCATACACTGAATATTGCGCCACTTGCTTTTCAAATGCGGCATCCGATAATTCATCTAACTCAGCACCAGAAATAATAGCTTCATGCTGACCTGCTTCAACAATACCTAATCGAACAGCAATTGCTTCAGCCGTATCACGATGATCGCCCGTAATCATTAATGGTCGAATACCTGCTTTTTTAGCTTCACGTACTGCGGCTGCAGCTTCAGGTCTCTCCGGATCAATCATACCAACTAATCCAGCGAAAATTAAATCATTTTCCACTGTCTCTGAAGTCACTATTTCTGGGAGGGTCTCTATTTCACGATAAGCAAAAGCTAACACACGTAATGCTTGCGTTGCCATATCGTGATTATTGGCCATAATGATGGCTAACTGTGCATCAGTCATTGTTTTAATCTCACCATTTTCAACGTAACGTGTCACACGTTTCAACAATTGATCAGGGGCCCCTTTAACGGCAACAAAAAATAGTTTGTCAGTAACTTTTTGAATGGTTGACATTAATTTACGTTCAGAATCAAAAGGCACTTCAGCCACTCGCGGTTCCTTCGCTAATAATGCCGTCACGTCTAAGCCATGATCTAAATGATATTGAATAAGAGCCGTTTCTGTTGGATCACCAAGTAACTGACCCTCAGACGTTTGTTTCGTGTCATTGCTAAATGTCATCACTTGATATAACGGGTTATCCCAATTAGGTGTTACTTCATCAGCCTCTAATAACTGATTGTTGATAACTATTTTTTCAACAGTCATCTGATTCAACGTTAACGTTCCCGTCTTATCTGATGCAATAATATCAGTGCTACCTAGCGTTTCAACTGCTGGTAATTTTCTAACAATCGCATTTCTTTTGGCCATTTTTTGCGTACCAAGCGCCAAAATAATGGTAACAATTGCGGGTAATCCCTCTGGAATAGCAGCAACGGCCAACGAAATCGCAATTAATAACATATCAATCACACTGTTATCCCCATTTTGTAAACCTACAAAAAAGACAATAACGGCGATAATTAAGATTAAAATAGTTAAGGTTTTACCTAATTGATTTAAATTTTCTTGAAGTGGCGTTTTCATTTCATCTGCGGAGTTAAGCATCCCTGCAATACGGCCAACTTCGGTATTCATTCCCGTACCAACAACGATTCCTTCACCACGACCATAAGTGACATTACTATTCATAAAGGCCATATTATGGCGATCACCAATCCCGGCATCTTCATCTTTTAATAAAATCAGACTTTTATCTACCGGAACTGATTCACCAGTTAAGGCGGATTCCTCAATTTTAAGTGAGGCAATCTGCGTTAACCGTAAATCAGCTGGAATGACGTCACCCGCTTCAAGCAAGACAATATCGCCAGGTACCAAATTTTCACTTTTAATAATTTCAATTTGACCATTTCGTTTGACATTGGCATTAGGCGTCGACATTTCTTTTAATGCATTAATTGCCTCTTCAGCCTTGGATTCTTGAAAAACACCAAAAATCGCATTTAAAATGACAACTATCATGATAATAATTGCATCAACAACTTCACCTGATGAAGCCGCAATGACGGCCGCAATAATTAAGACAATAATCATAAAATCTTTGAATTGATCAAAGAATTTTTGCAGTAATGATTTACGTTTACCTTCTGATAATTGATTCAAACCGTATTTTTCCGTTCGTTCCATTACTTCTTGCGTTGTTAGCCCTGCCAAATCTGTCTTTTGATCTATTAGAACGTCTTCAACTGATTGTGCATAAATCCTTTTTGTCATAGTGAGCCTCCTTAATATAGTCGTCCACAAGATACAAAAAAAGACCTATGTATGTTGCGGAACTTTAAACATACATAAGTCTCACTATTTAAGGCAATACCAGAAAAAGAACTTTCTTGTTGGTGACATTGCCGCGGATAATCCGCTAGTTACTCCCCTATGATTTCTTTAAGTATAACTGAAATCAAATGGGTTACGCAACTATTTTACTTCCAAAAAGAATCATAAACAGTAATTGCCATGTGACGTTTATGTTCCGTCTTCAAATACCAATTTTCGATCTTGTCACTCACTTCTTTTGAAACGGTCTTACCTTCAAGATAATCATCAATATTATCATAAGTAACACCCAATGCAACTTCATCGGGCAGCGCTGGACGATCTTCTTCTAAATCGGCTGTTGGTACTTTTAAATAAAGATGTTCAGGTGCATTGAGCAGCGCTAACATAGCCCTTCCTTGACGTTTATCTAAGCGCCAAAGTGGCGTAATATCAGCGCCACCATCACCATATTTTGTATAAAATCCAGTAATAGCTTCAGCAGCATGATCAGTCCCTACAACCGCACCAGCTTTTGCACCAGCAATCCCATATTGCGCAATCATCCGTTGACGCGCTTTCACATTTCCTTTGTTAAAATCAGAAACGTCAAGATCATTTTCAATTAAGCTTTTGACCATTTCATCTGTGGCACCCTTAATGTCTACGCGTGCTACTTGATCTGCTTGAATAAACGTAATGGCATCCAATGCGTCAGATTCATCAACTTGACTCCCATAAGGTAATCGAACAGCAATAAATTGATAACTGTCATCCCCGGTCTCTTTGCGTAATTCATTAACCGCTTGTTGGGCCAAATACCCAGCGAGTGTTGAATCTTGTCCACCAGAAATCCCTAAAACCAATGATTTCAAAAAGGGATATTTTATTAAATAAGCCTTCATAAAATCAATACTGACACGAATTTCTTCAGCAGGATCAACGCTTGGTTTCACCTTTAAAGTTTCAATAATTTGTTTTTGCAGGTTAGTCAAAATGAACACTCCCTCATTTATTTGATATTATTCATATCATTTCTAATTTTTTGGATAATCGCCATTTTATTATCATAATTTTTTTGCGATAAATCAACTGGATAATCTTGTGGATTTAATTCACGTTTGTATTCTTCCCACAAACCGTCCAATTGAATTCTTGAATATTCTCTAATGGCATCCAATTCAGGTTGATCATAAACTAATTCACCATCAACAAAAATGTCTTGTAAAATTGGTCGTGCATCATAATCAGTTACCAATTTATTAATATACGTATATTGTTGGTGGAACATGTAAAGTGAATCTTGTTTTTGAGGTTCTTCATCCCATAATGAGATGTAATCCCCTTCACTTTTTCCATCTGATTTTTTCGTAATCCGCCAAACCTGCTTTTTACCTGGTGTTGACACTTTTTCTGCATTATTACTTAGCTTGATGGTATCAACCATTTGGCCATCATCACCTTCAATAGCAACTAATTTATACACGGCCCCCAACGCTGGTTGATCATAAGCCGTGATTAATTTTGTGCCAACGCCCCAAACATCAATCTTAGCACCCTGCATTTTTAAATTAGTAATTGTTTTTTCATCTAAATCATTAGAAGCATAAATCTTAGCTTCCGTAAATCCAGCTTCATCTAATTGTTCACGAACGCGCTTAGAGATATATGCCATATCGCCACTATCAATTCGGACCCCTAGGAAGTTAATCTTATCGCCTAATTCTTTAGCCACTCTGATTGCACTGGGTACACCACCCTTTAACGTATCGTATGTATCCACTAAAAATACACAATCGTAATGAGTTGTGCCATAGGCCATAAAGGCTTCATAGTCGTCTCTATAGGCTTGAACTAACGAATGAGCATGTGTACCACTAATAGGAATCCCAAAAATTTTACCAGCTCGAACGTTACTTGTTGCATCAAATCCACCAATATAAGCGGCACGGGTGCCCCAAATCGCTGCATCAAATTCTTGAGCACGTCTTGTCCCAAATTCCAACACGCCATCGTTACCGGCAACTGCTTTAATACGAGCTGATTTCGTCGCAATTAACGTTTGGTAATTAATAATATTTAATAAGGCTGTTTCTACTAACTGACAGTCTGCCAAAGGACCTTCAACTTGTAGAATAGGTTCACCGTTAAAGACAACTTCACCTTCAACAGCTGCGCGAATTGTGCCACGAAAATGAAAATCTTTCAAATAAGCAAGAAAATCATCTGGATATTCTGCTACTTCTCTTAAATACGCAATATCTGTCTCTGAAAATTCTAAATTTTGAATATAATTAATAGCTCTTTCTAAACCAGCAAAAATAGCATAACCATTAGAAAAAGGTAAATTTCTAAAAAACACTTCAAATACAGCATTTTTATTGTGAATATTTTTTTCCCAATAAGTTTGAATCATATTGATTTGGTAAGCGTCCGTATGCAAAGTATAACTATCATCTGGGTATTTTTTTACCATGATGTTTCTCCTTTAAAGTGAATGCATTACTGGAAAATGCTCCAGCACACAAATTATAAGTTACATTCTACCATTTTTTAAGTAATCCGTCATATTCACAGTTTATCTTCTGTTATAATAAGACAAAGTTTAAAAAGCGAGGGTCAAATTTATGCCAAATAATTTTAAAAAAACAACCATATTAAATATTGAATTTATAAATACTACAAATAATGCCTTTTTAACTCAAATTGAAATGGATTCATTAGCCCATGCAAATCGCTTCATTGTGACAGCCAATCCAGAAATTGTGCTGTTTGCGCGCCAACATGCTGATTATAAGGAAATTCTCACACAAGCTGACTATATCACGCCAGATGGTATTGGCATTGTTAAAGGTAGTGCCATTTTAGGCACACCAATGCCCGAACGCATTACAGGCTTTGATACCTTAATAAGCTTGCTTAAATGGGCTGATAATCAGCAAAAATCAATCTATTTAGTTGGGGCAGCTGAATCAGTCATTCAAAAAGTCGTTAAAACGATTAGTGCCGATTATCCTAATATTAATCTAGCAGGCTTCCATAACGGCTACTTCAAAGATGATCAAGCAATTGTTGACGCAATTAAGAAAAGTCAGCCTGATTTCATTTTCGTCGCTACAGGTTTCCCAAATCAGGAAAAATTCATTCAGCGTAATCGTCAAGTATCTGACAGCATCTGGATGGGGGTTGGTGGTAGTTTCGATGTGTTAGCTGGAACGGTAAACCGCGCCCCTCAATTTTGGCAGAATCATCATATTGAATGGCTGTATCGTCTATTCCAAGAACCCTCTCGTTTCATCAGAATGCTAGCCATTCCGCATTACTTAATTTTAATTTACAAAGAGAAATTCTTTGGCCATAAAAAAAAGAACTGAGAAAATAAAATTTCTCGGTTCTTTTTACGTATCTTTAGATTACCAAACGAAAATACCGACCATACCAGCTGATAATAATGATACTAAAATACCAGATAGGAGCATGTAACCCACGTTTTTTGCGATAACATCATTTTTCTCTTTATTAACAATTCCCTTGAAACAACCAATAATCATTCCGATTGTTGAGAAGTTTGCAAACGACGTAACGAAAACAGTTAAAACTGCTTTGTAATGTGGTGCGAATGAATTAATTGTACTTGATACTTGGCCCATAACAACAAATTCGTTTGTTACTAACTTTGTACCCATGTAACGTGCTAACTCGAACGCATCCGAAGGATTGAATCCCATCAACCAAGCAAATGGGAACATGATAACCCCTAAAATATTTTCAAGTGATAAGTTTGTATTTACTAAGCCAAGAAGATTATCAATCAATGCTGCTAAAGCAACGAATGCAATCACATTTGCGGCAATAATTAAAACTAACTTACCCGCACCTAAGATTGAATCACCTAAGAAAGCAAAGAAAGGTTCTTTTTTTCCATCTGATTCAGAAACTTCTAAATCATTTGAATTACTACCCGTCATTTCAGCAATTGTATCTTCTTCCTCAGTCACTTGAACCGGATTCAAGATACTTGTAACAATAATAGCATTAATAATATTAATTGGCACAGCAGTCAAGATGTATTGTCCTGGCATCATTGTAGTATAGGCACCAATAATCGAAGCCGTCACACAACTCATAGACATCATTGCCAACGTTAAGTTCCGTTCAGATTTCATTAATTTCAATTGAAGACTTGAAACAGCAAGTGCTTCAGTATTTCCTAAAAACATCATTTCAACGGCAAAAAATGATTCAAATTTTGGTTGACCCGTAATCTTTGATAAACCGCGACCAATCCATTTGATAATCCATGGAAGAACACCAATATAAGTTAAAATATCAAATAATGGCACAATCATAATAACGGGTAACAAGACACTCATAAAGAATCCTAAATCAGTTACTTTAGGCGCTGCAGGTACCATAAATTGAATACCTTGATATGCAGCACTCATTAACCAGTTAAACCCATTAGCAGCGCCTTCTACAATATTACGACCTAATGAAAATTCTGTTAAAAACCAAGCTAAAAATAAATTAATAACGACCATAATTCCAATTGAATTCCAATTAATTTCTCGCTTCTTTTTGGAAAATACAAATGCAACTAAAATAAAAATGGCAACACCGAAAATATTAACTAATAAATACATATAGATTAAAACTCCTTCAGATAATTTATTTTTGCTCCTAAAATAATATAGCTTTATCTCAATTTGATGTCAATCGAACAGAATTCTCTCAAAAAAAATTACTCTATCTCATCCACTGATATGGTTGAAAAAGAGCAATTAATATTTTTTTGAACTTTATTTTTCTAGATAAAATTCGAAGCGATTCCCTACATATTGTGTCCGAACATATTCGAACGGCTCACCATTTTTCAAAAAGCTGACCTGACGAAGCCTCAAAATAGCTTCACCACGCTTGATTGAGAGATAGTCAGCAATATTTTCAGCTGCAGACATTGCAGACACTGTCTGTTGTGCCCCTCCCAATGTTAACCCAGCTTTTTCTTCCAATGTTCGATATAAAGAACTCGTAATTTCAATTTTACTGTAGCCATCAACTAATTTATTAGGGACCGTTGCAACCTCAAAACAAATTGGCAAGCCATCGGCGTACCGAATTCGTTCCATCCGTAAGACAAGTTCACCGTCGGCTAATTGTAATTTTTCAATCTCACTTAACGAAGGCGTTGTCACATGGTAAGTGACCGTTTTGCTTGAAGCAACTTTCCCCTGTTCAGCCATCAAATCAGTAAAACTAGTTACACCCGACATTTTTTCCTGAACTTTCTTACGAGCGACGTACGTCCCGTCACCAACATGGCGCTCTAAAATCCCCTCATCAACTAAAGTTTGAATGGCCTGTCTGAGGGTCATTCTACTAACACCGAATACAACGGCGAGTTCACGTTCTGCAGGAATGCGATTACCAACTTCCCATTCACCAGATTCAATTGTTTTTTTCATTTCATTGTGAATTTGAATATATATGGGAGACCCCATCAGCAATTACCTTCCTAAACTTTTATTAAAATTTGCGTCCTAAACTATATGTGCTTTCTAATTGCATATCAGCATCAAATAAGTTCATATCAGCATCTTTCCCAATTTCAATGGCACCTTTTGATGTTAAATTAAATTCTCTAGCTTGGTTAACGGAAGTCATCAATACAACTTCTGCAATACCACAACCAGTAAATTTCATCATATTTCTAAATGCATCTTGGTATTGTAAAACAGATCCAGCTAAATTACCAGATTCTAATCTTGCTTGCTTATCTTTAACGATGACTTTTTGTCCACCAAGTTCACTTAAACCTTCTGGCATTCCCTTAGCACGCATTGAATCCGTAATCAATTCAATTCGTTCTGGTCCTTTTAAATCGTACGCTAATTTAATCATATCTGGTACGATATGGAACCCATCAGCAATAATTTCTGCATAGATATTGTCTTCTAAAAAAGCATGCCCAGTAACACCTGGTTCACGATGCTTAAATTCGCGTTGTGCATTATATAGATGAGTCACATGACTTGCTCGAGAATGTTTCATTTCTTCACGTGTCGCATTACTATGACCCACTGAAGGCACAATATCATGTTCAATACAGTAAGCTTCAAATTCAGGAGATGTCTTATGTTCTGGTGCATAAGTAACTAATTTAATCATATGACCAGATAATTCATTCCATTTGTCAAATAATTTTGTATCAGGGGCTTCAATGTATTTTTCAGGCTGTGCGCCTTTGAAAACGGGAGAAATAAAGGGGCCTTCAAGATGGATACCTTGAATAACCGGATTCATTTCTGCGGCTTTTTTAATACCAACCATGGCTTTAGCAATATTTTCATGTGATTGTGTCATTGTTGTTGCAAAATAAGTTGTAACACCTTCATGAATCATATCTGTAACCATTTCGTTAATTTGATCAGCATCGCCATCCATTGCATCGAAACTGTAGCCACCATGACTATGAATATCAATAAATCCAGGAACAATAACTTGCCCCTCAACATCTCTAACTTCATCAGATGCCAAAGCTTTATAATCACTCATTGGTCCTATTGCACTAATTTGTTTATCAAATCGAACATAAGCATCTTCGATTTTTTCTGAACCCGTGTAGATAACTGCATGTTTTAAAACAATACTCATTTTATCCGCCATCCCTTCAATTTATACACTTAGTATAATCGGTATAGACCAAAAAAACAAGGCTATATCAGGATTTAGTTTTGATCTTTAGCAACTGTTGCATCAACAGCTTTAATAATTGAATTCATAAATCCAGCTTCTTCCATCGCAAGTAATCCCGCAACAGTTGTCCCACCTGGAGATGAAACTTCATCAATCAGTTTCCAAGGTACTTCATCAGTCGATAATACTTTTTTTGCACTACCTAATACGGCTTGAGCGGCAATTTTAGTGGCTTTATCTTTTGGTAATCCATATTTAACACCAGCACGTGCTAGCGTATCAATAAATAAGTAGATAAATGCGGGTGAACTACCAGCAAGCGCAACAAACGTACTAAAATCACGTTCAGCAATCTGCATTGTTTCACCAACAGTATCAAATAAATCAATTCCCTGTTGCATTTGTGCATCTGTCAAAACATCATTACCAACCAATGCCGTCATACTTGCAGACACGGTTGCATTAACGTTTGGCATTGTTCTTAGAATACCAACTGAATGATTATCCAATTCTGTTTCAATTTCTGCAACCGAAACACCCGATACAATAGAAATTAGCATAGGATTATGTTTTTTTACTGAATCTTTAATTTCTGCTAAAACTTTACCTAGCACAATTGGCTTTACAGCAAGAAAAACAACATCTGCTTCACTAACTACTCGAGCGTTGCTATCCAACGCTGTAAGGCCATTTTTTTTAGCATATGGCACATAACTAACTTCTCTAGCACTATGAACCAAAATTTCTGTCGACGTTACAAAATTTACTTTTAATAAACCTTCAATAATTGCTCGAGCCATATTACCAGCTCCAATAAATCCAATTTTCATTATTTCCTCATTTCAACCATCATATTTAAGTCCTAACACCATAATACCTCAAAAAAATTTAAAGTGACACGTAAAACAAAAAAGCAGATACCTAAGTATCTGCTTTTTTAGCTAGTTGGGTTAGATGGATTCGAACCATCGCATGACAGGATCAAAACCTGTTGCCTTACCGCTTGGCTATAACCCAATATTATAAAATGGTGGAAGAGAGTGGATTCGAACCACCGAACCCGAAGGAGCGGATTTACAGTCCGCCGCGTTTAGCCTCTTCGCTACTCTTCCATATCAGCTTTATCCGACTTAATTATCATACAAAAAAATACAATAAATATCAAGCTTTTTTTTCAATTATTTTAAATTAATTTTTTGTAAGGCAAATTTCCATTCTTCCATGAACGTATTTTTAGTCCATTCATTATATTTTTTTCGCCCATATCCCACTGGTTTCGTGTAATACATCGTTTTTTTTATTTGAATAGGTTCATGCTTAATGTGTAAATGTCCAAACAAAACTTTTTCAACTTGATAGTGTTCTAATAAGTCTCCCATTTTTTGACTTCCCAACATTCCATTAACGACATTCCAAAAACGATTATCATCATTAATTTTGATATATGTTTTACTGGGAACAAAATGCGTCATAAATAAAATTTTTTTATTGAGTTGCTTTGCATCGCTTAACAATTTATCAGTTTGCGCTAAACTTAATTTAAATCTATCAACATCTAACATAGGTTGATTAATTTTACGATCAATCCAATAATTATTTTTCCAACGCAACATTTCCTCATTAGACCGTTTTAGCTGTTTTGAGTAACTATAATCATACCACCCATTATTTCCAATGATTCGCCATACAGTGCCAGGAACATCAATATATCGATTATGAAGATAAGAATCATTGGATAGACTCTCTAATTCATCAAATGTTACATTTTTAACCATATCATGATTACCAGCAATAAATAATACAATAATTCGATTACTCAACTTCTTTTTTAATCCGGCCACATATTTAACTGCTTCATTAAAATCATTAAATAAGTCACCTGCAATAAGATAATAGTCAACATGCATTTCTAACAAATATTTTGCTTGCTGATCAATAACTTCATCTACATTCACTTTATTAATATCAAAATGATTATCACTACTAGTTGCAACAATTGTCATATTTTCCTCCAAAAAAAAGATACGTTAATTAAAATTAACATATCTTTCATTAAAAATCTATTTAATTGACGCCTTCCATTAACTTGTGAATTTTTGGAATAAAGAAACTCAACATAATACCAAAGGCAACGGTAATTCCACCAACTACTGCAAAGTACATTGATTCAGTACCAGGTGTGTATAAGCGAACAATTTGTGAATTTAAAGCCTGAGCAACAGCGTCACTCAAGAACCAAACACTCATCATTTGAGATTGAAAACTCTTCGGTGCAAGTTTAGTCGTAATAGATAATCCGACTGGAGAAACCAAAACTTCACCAAGCATAACCATCATCCAACTAACAACTAGCCACAATGGGCCAACTTTAGTATCTGTACCGAAAAGAATCCCAGGTAACATCATCCAAAGGAATGAAGCACCAGCAAATACTAACCCTATTGAAAATTTAGCTGGAGAACTAGGTTGTTTTGAACCTAATTTAACCCACAACCAAGCAAATATTGGAACATAAATTAAAATAAACAATGGATTCATACTTTGGAAGAAACTAGCTGGGAAAGTAAATCCAAAAGCACTTAATCGAGTTCTAGTTGATGCAAACATTGCTAAAACAACTGAGCCTTGCTCTTCAATTGACCAAAATAAAATACTAGCAATAAATAATGGAATATAAGCTGTTAATCTTGATCGTTCAATTTTTGTTGTTTTCTTACTTACAAGCATCATTGTAAAGTAGTAAACAGGAATAATAACTGCAAGAATGGTAATTAAAAGAATAACATTCGTAATATTCAATGCCTTAAACAAGAACATAATAACTAAAATTAAAGCTAAAGCAATAACTCCAAGTGAAGACTTTTTTACAACAGATGACAATTCATTAGGTTGAATTGGATCATTAGGGTACAAGCTATCTTTTGTTAAGTATTTTCTACCGTCAAAATAGTATTGAACCAACCCGAAGAACATACCGATTGCCGCCAGTGAGAATCCAACATGATAATTGTATTCCTGACCAACCCATCCAACAAGTAATGGCGCAATCAAAGCACCAATATTAATCCCAGAAACAAAGATACTAAATCCAGAATCACGTCTTGGATCTTTACTACTGTATAAGCCACCAACCATTTCAGAAACATTTGGTTTTAACAAACCAGTTCCCAATACAATTAATGCAATAGAAATAAATAAAGCAACTGATTTAAATGGTGTTGCAAGAACAATATGTCCTAACATTATAAGTATTCCACCAAAGAACACCGTTTTCCTACTACCCCAAAGACGATCACTAACAAATCCACCAATAACACCAGATAAATAAATTAATGATCCATAAATTGACATAATTGACATAGCCGTTGCTTGATTATAACCAAGCCCATCCACTTTTGAAATCATGTAGTATAAAAGAATTGCTCGCATTCCGTAATAACTAAATCGTTCCCACATTTCTGTAAAGAACAGCGTTGATAAGCCTCTAGGATGACCAAAAAAGGCCGTATCTGTATTTTTATTCTGCATGGACTTCCTCCGATATAAATCTAATATATGTATTTTTAATGCATTACACATTATACAATGTTAATATATCAACAGTCAAATCAAATTTTTACTTTCATCTAATCAATTACTACTTGTTTTATCATTTTTAATATTAATTTAAATAAATTTATCAAAAAAGGAGATCTGTCAAATGACAAATCTCCTTCCTAACAACGGTCGTAAAAATCTTCTGATTTATTCTTTTATTTCGCATGGCAACGTCCTACCCTCGCAGGGGGCGACCCCCAACTACTCTTGGCGCTAAGAAGCTTAACTTCTGTGTTCGACATGGGAACAGGTGTATCCTTCTTGCTATCGCCACCACACTCTTTACTACTGAACAAACCAAAATCATTGCAACCATTAAAAATGCCGGCTGCAGGAGTCGAACCTGTGACCCTCGGTTTACGATACCGATGCTCTACCAACTGAGCTAAGCCGGCGAAAATGACCCGTACGGGATTTGAACCCATGTTACCGCCGTGAAAGGGCGGTGTCTTAACCACTTGACCAACGGGTCATATACATAAAAATGTGTTAATCAATTCGATTAGCACATTTTTAAATTTATTATTTAGCATGGCAACGTCCTACCCTCGCAGGGGGCGACCCCCAACTACTCTTGGCGCTAAGAAGCTTAACTTCTGTGTTCGACATGGGAACAGGTGTATCCTTCTTGCTATCGCCACCACACTCTTTTTTTGAGAAAACTTATTCTCTCAAAACTAGCTAATATTTATCATTGATTTTTAAGCCGTACACCGATACACATCACTTTGTGGTTAAGTCCTCGACCGATTAGTATTGGTCCGCTCCATACATCACTGTACTTCCACTTCCAACCTATCTACCTGATAATCTTTCAGGGGTCTTACTTCCATAAAGGAATGGGAAATCTAATCTCGAGGTGAGCTTCACACTTAGATGCTTTCAGCGTTTATCTCATCCATACATAGCTACCCAGCGATGCCCTTGGCAGAACAACTGGTACACCAGAGGTATGTCCATCCCGGTCCTCTCGTACTAAGGACAGCTCCTCTCAAATTTCCTACGCCCGCGACGGATAGGGACCGAACTGTCTCACGACGTTCTGAACCCAGCTCGCGTACCGCTTTAATGGGCGAACAGCCCAACCCTTGGGACCGACTACAGCCCCAGGATGCGATGAGCCGACATCGAGGTGCCAAACCTCCCCGTCGATGTGGACTCTTGGGGGAGATAAGCCTGTTATCCCCAGGGTAGCTTTTATCCGTTGAGCGATGGCCCTTCCATACGGAACCACCGGATCACTAAGCCCGACTTTCGTCCCTGCTCGACCTGTAAGTCTCGCAGTCAAGCTCCCTTGTGCCTTTACACTCTGCGAATGATTTCCAACCATTCTGAGGGAACCTTTGGGCGCCTCCGTTACCTTTTAGGAGGCGACCGCCCCAGTCAAACTGCCCACCTGACACTGTCTCCCACCACGATTAGTGGCGAGGGTTAGAGTGTTCATACAACGAGGGTAGTATCCCACCAATGCCTCCTCCGAAACTAGCGTTCCGGTCTCTACGGCTCCTACCTATCCTGTACAAGTTATACAAACACTCAATATCAAGCTACAGTAAAGCTCCATGGGGTCTTTCCGTCCTGTCGCGGGTAACCCGCATCTTCACGGGTATTATAATTTCACCGAGTCTCTCGTTGAGACAGTGCCCAAATCGTTACGCCTTTCGTGCGGGTCGGAACTTACCCGACAAGGAATTTCGCTACCTTAGGACCGTTATAGTTACGGCCGCCGTTTACTGGGGCTTCAATTCTGGGCTTCGCCGAAGCTAACTCATCCTCTTAACCTTCCAGCACCGGGCAGGCGTCAGCCCCTATACGTCATCTTACGATTTTGCAGAAACCTGTGTTTTTGATAAACAGTCGTTTGGGCCTATTCACTGCGGCTGACCTTTCGGTCAGCACCCCTTCTCCCGAAGTTACGGGGTCATTTTGCCGAGTTCCTTAACGAGAGTTCTCTCGCACACCTTAGGATACTCTCCTCGACTACCTGTGTCGGTTTGCGGTACGGGTAGTTATATTCTAACTAGAAGCTTTTCTTGGCAGTGTGACATCAGTTACTTCGCTACTTAATTTCGCTCCCCATCACAACTTGTCCTTAAAGTTAAGCATTTAACTCAACTTCAAACTTGTTGCTTGGACGCACATATCCATCAGTGCGCTTTCTTAGCCTGCTGCGTCCCTCCATCGTTCAAACAAATATAACTAGTACAGGAATCTCAACCTGTTATCCATCGTCTACGCCTCTCGGCCTCGACTTAGGTCCCGACTAACCCTGGGAGGACGAGCCTTCCCCAGGAAACCTTAGTCATTCGGTGGACAGGATTCTCACCTGTCTTTCGCTACTCATACCGGCATTCTCACTTCTAAGCGCTCCACTAGTCCTTACGGTCTAGCTTCGTTGCCCTTAGAACGCTCTCCTACCACGGAACCCTAATGGGTTCCATCCACAATTTCGGTAACATGTTTAGCCCCGGTACATTTTCGGCGCAGAATCACTCGACTAGTGAGCTATTACGCACTCTTTAAATGGTGGCTGCTTCTGAGCCAACATCCTAGTTGTCTATGCAATTCCACATCCTTTTCCACTTAACATGTATTTTGGGACCTTAATTGGTGGTCTGGGCTGTTTCCCTTTCGACTACGGATCTTATCACTCGCAGTCTGACTCCCGGATATAAATCAATGGCATTCGGAGTTTATCTGAATTCAGTAACCCTAGATGGGCCCCTAGTCCAAACAGTGGCTCTACCTCCATGATTCTTAATTCCGAGGCTAGCCCTAAAGCTATTTCGGAGAGAACCAGCTATCTCCAAGTTCGTTTGGAATTTCTCCGCTACCCACACCTCATCTCAGCATTTTTCAACATACATGAGTTCGGTCCTCCAGTGCGTTTTACCGCACCTTCAACCTGGACATGGGTAGGTCACTTGGTTTCGGGTCTACGTCTACTTACTATGGCGCCCTATTCAGACTCGCTTTCGCTACGGCTCCGTCTTATCAACTTAACCTCGCAAGCAAACGTAACTCGCCGGTTCATTCTACAAAAGGCACGCTATCACCCATTAACGGGCTCTAACTATTTGTAGGCACATGGTTTCAGGAACTATTTCACTCCCCTTCCGGGGTGCTTTTCACCTTTCCCTCACGGTACTGGTTCACTATCGGTCACTAGGGAGTATTTAGCCTTGGGAGATGGTCCTCCCGGATTCCGACGGAATTTCTCGTGTTCCGCCGTACTCAGGATACTGCTCTGAGAGATTTTCATTTAGCGTACGGGGCTATCACCCTCTACGGCGAGTCTTCCCAGACTCTTCTGCTATAAAAATCTTTGGTAACTCAAATGAGCAGTCCTACAACCCCAAGAAGCAAGCTTCTTGGTTTGGGCTCTTCCCTGTTCGCTCGCCGCTACTTAGGGAATCGATTTTTCTTTCTATTCCTGCAGGTAATTAGATGTTTCAGTTCCCTGCGTTTACCTCTATATAACCTATGTATTCAGTTAATAGTAACAGTCGATTAAAACTGCTGGGTTCCCCCATTCGGAAATCTCCGGATCAAAGCTTACTTACAGCTCCCCGAAGCATATCGGTGTTAGTCCCGTCCTTCATCGGCTCCTAGTGCCAAGGCATTCACCATGCGCCCTTGATAACTTAACCTAACTTTACATAAAGCAAAGTGGTTTTGTTAAGAACTACGTTCTTAACTAATAAAACGCGGTGTTTCTCGGCTTATTGCTTAAAAATTTAATAAATATTATCTAGTTTTCAAAGAACAAATTTTTGAGAGTAAACCCCTCAAAACTAAACAAATTTTCGACAAGTGTGTAGGTTTCCGTAATATTCCTTAGAAAGGAGGTGATCCAGCCGCAGGTTCTCCTACGGCTACCTTGTTACGACTTCACCCTAATCATCTGTCCCACCTTAGACGGCTGGCTCCTAAAAGGTTACCTCACCGGCTTTGGGTGTTACAAACTCTCATGGTGTGACGGGCGGTGTGTACAAGGCCCGGGAACGTATTCACCGCGGCATTCTGATCCGCGATTACTAGCGATTCCAACTTCATGTAGGCGAGTTGCAGCCTACAATCCGAACTGAGAACGGCTTTAAGAGATTAGCTTAACCTCGCGGTCTCGCAACTCGTTGTACCGTCCATTGTAGCACGTGTGTAGCCCAGGTCATAAGGGGCATGATGATTTGACGTCATCCCCACCTTCCTCCGGTTTGTCACCGGCAGTCTCATTAGAGTGCCCAACTTAATGCTGGCAACTAATAATAAGGGTTGCGCTCGTTGCGGGACTTAACCCAACATCTCACGACACGAGCTGACGACAACCATGCACCACCTGTCATTCTGTCCCCGAAGGGAACGGCCTATCTCTAGGTTTGTCAGAAGATGTCAAGACCTGGTAAGGTTCTTCGCGTTGCTTCGAATTAAACCACATGCTCCACCGCTTGTGCGGGCCCCCGTCAATTCCTTTGAGTTTCAACCTTGCGGTCGTACTCCCCAGGCGGAGTGCTTAATGCGTTAGCTGCAGCACTGAAGGGCGGAAACCCTCCAACACTTAGCACTCATCGTTTACGGCATGGACTACCAGGGTATCTAATCCTGTTTGCTACCCATGCTTTCGAACCTCAGCGTCAGTTACAGACCAGAGAGCCGCTTTCGCCACTGGTGTTCTACCATATATCTACGCATTTCACCGCTACACATGGTGTTCCACTCTCCTCTTCTGCACTCAAGTTATCCAGTTTCCAATGCATTTCTTCGGTTGAGCCGAAGGCTTTCACATCAGACTTAAAAAACCGCCTGCGTTCGCTTTACGCCCAATAAATCCGGATAACGCTTGCCACCTACGTATTACCGCGGCTGCTGGCACGTAGTTAGCCGTGGCTTTCTGGTTAGATACCGTCACTAGGTAAACAGTTACTCTTACCTACATTCTTCTCTAACAACAGAGCTTTACGATCCGAAAACCTTCTTCACTCACGCGGCGTTGCTCCATCAGACTTTCGTCCATTGTGGAAGATTCCCTACTGCTGCCTCCCGTAGGAGTTTGGGCCGTGTCTCAGTCCCAATGTGGCCGATCACCCTCTCAGGTCGGCTACGTATCATTGCCTTGGTGGGCCTTTACCTCACCAACTAGCTAATACGCCGCGGGTCCATCCAAAAGTGACAGCTTACGCCGTCTTTCATTATCAAACCATGCGGTTTAACAAATTATGCGGTATTAGCACCTGTTTCCAAGTGTTATCCCCCTCTTTTGGGCAGGTTACCCACGTGTTACTCACCCGTTCGCCACTCAATACCTTCGGTGAGTGCAAGCACTCGGTGAAGATATTGCGTTCGACTTGCATGTATTAGGCACGCCGCCAGCGTTCATCCTGAGCCAGGATCAAACTCTCATATAAAAATTTGATTGCTCTTATTGTTTTGTTGCTTTTTAAAACTAGCGAATTGACTTCGCAAATGTTTGCTCTTAACTCTTAGTTAAGAGACCCTACACATTTGATTTGTCGAAAATTTGTTCAGTTTTCAAAGATCTACTTGGTTGCTTTTGACAACTTTTATATCATATCAATTTTCACATTGTTTGTCAAGAACTTTTTTATTCTTAATTAAATGTTCATTTTGAATTAGTTGTTTACTGCTGAAGCAACGTTTATTACTTTACCAAGAATAATGTCCTTCGTCAAGCTTTTATTTACAATAAATCGAAATTTATGAATGTAACCGAAAACATTCATGGAAATCAGCCATTTTTATTAATTAAATGGTTCTATACTTATGAGTGTTGATGAGAAATCATCGACACTCTTTTTTCGCAAAAAAAGAACATAAAGTTCTCACATGATAAAATTAAAGCGTCTAAACCACAATTTTAGAAGTGTGAACTTCATGTCCACTAATAATGATATACGAAATTTACTTGATATCCAAGATGAAATTATTTTATTTTGTGAGAATGCCGTCACGGCAGTGACTTACCATCAAAGAAAAATCAAACAGGTTGATGTTACTCTCACTTAGATGCCGAAATGCTGCGAAAGATGTGGCGTTATCAATACTAATTTCACAGTTGTCAAAAATGGAATGAAAACAACTATGATTCTCTTACCACGAACAAGCCATTTTGACACCTATCTTAAATTAAAGAAACAACGTTTCTTCTGTAAGGCTTGTCAGGAAACATTTACCGCAAGGACAACTATCATTGAAACTGGATGTCATCTTTCAACCGCTATTAAACGTTTAGCGCTTCTTTACTTATCAGATATTTCTTCTATCAAGACCATTTCAAAGCGTGTTAGTATTTCTCAACAACACTTCGTGTTTTAAATACGCTTGAAAATCAACATCAGACAGATTTGATACATCTGCCTGAAGGTACTCTGTTTTGATGAAGTCCATCTCACAAGTAACGTTTTAGGTGGTTTAAGTTTCATATATTTAGATCAAAAAAATGGGAAAATCTTTGATATCTTACCAGATCGTAGACAACCAACCTTAAAATCACATTTTCTCCATTATCCTAAAGAAGTCAGAGATAAAGTGAAGTATATTGTGATTGATATGAACGCCTCTTACGAGACGGTTATTAAAATGGTTTTTCCAAATGCCGCTATCATCTTAGATCGATTTCACATTGTTCAACTTTTCCAAAGATCCTTATCTAGTACACGTGTGAACGCCTCTAAACAATTATCTCGTAAAAAAGATACGCTAATATTAAAACGTTATTGGAAAAAATTTAACAAGTATTCCGATAAATTCGATTATAAAAATTACCAACATTTTTCTTTATTTAAAGAACTTTTTACTGAACAAGACTTAATGGACCGATTGTTAGCCTATTCACCTGATCTTTCTGATGCCTATCATATTTATTAAACTATTATTCGTATCATTAAATACAAAAAGACAGAAGAATTTCTTCCCTTTCTTAAGGAACTAGAAGAAAAAGGAACACCGAATGATCTTTTTAAAACTTCAGTTCAATCAATAATCAAGCACAAAGAACATATACTAAATACCATTTCTCATCCATATTCCAACGCGACACTTGAAGGTATAAATAATAAAACCAAGGTGATTAAACGTGTATCCTTCGGTTACAGAACTTTCAGTTCATTCAGAAACAGAATCTTCATAACGACATAAAAAAAGCTGAAGAATCTTACGATTCTTCAGCTTTAGTTTTATCATTTTTTTGCTTCATCAACACTATTTGACATAGAGCCTAAATTTATTGGTTATCGTCCGGTCTCATAGTTGGAAATAATAAGACATCTCTGATAGATTGGGCATCTGTCATTAACATAACTAACCTATCTATCCCAATTCCTAAACCACCTGTTGGTGGCATACCATATTCGAGAGCTTCGATGAAATCTTCATCAATTCCTTCTGCCTCATCGTTACCATCTTCACGTTCCTCAACCTGAGCTTCAAATCGCTCTCTTTGATCAATTGGATCATTTAACTCAGTAAATGCATTAGCATATTCTGTACCCAAAATATACATTTCAAACCGATCTGTAAATCTAGGATCATCTGCATTTTTCTTAGCCAAAGGTGAAATTTCTAAAGGATGGCCGTATATAAAGGTTGGATCAACAATTGTATTCTCAACAAATTTTTCGAAAAATTCATTAATAATATGTCCAACTTTCCAATATGATTCATACTTAACATGATGTTCATCTGCCAATTTTTGCGCTTCTTCAATTGACATTTCTTTCCAAAAATCTACCCCAGTTACAGATTTAATTGCATCTACCATATGTACTCTGGCAAATTTCTTATTAAAATCTACTTTTTTGCCATCATATTCAATAATGCCGTCATCTGAAACCACGTCAGCAACTGCCTTGAAAATACCTTCAGTTTCGTCCATTACATCATGAAAATCATAGTATGCGACATATGTTTCAAGCATTGTAAATTCTGGATTATGTTTAGTATCAATTCCCTCGTTACGGAACACTCGTCCAATTTCGTATACTTTTTCCATACCACCAACAATTAATCGCTTTAAATGTAATTCAAGCGCAATTCGTAGATATAATTCAATATCTAATGCGTTGTGATGTGTTTTAAATGGTTTAGCAGATGCGCCACCGGCTTGATTATGCAATACTGGCGTTTCAACTTCAGCATAGCCATTGCCATCTAAATAACGTCTCACAGCCGAAATAATTTGACTACGTTTCATAAAACGATCAAAACTTTCACGATTTGTGATTAAATCAAGATATCTTTGTCTGTAGATTTGTTCCACATTTTGTAAACCATGAAATTTATCTGGAAGTGGACGCAATGCTTTTGACAAAAAAGTAACTTCTGTTGGGCGAATTGTTAACTCACCCATATCCGTTTTCATTACATCACCAGTTATTCCAACAAAATCGCCAATATCTGAACGTTTGAAAACATGGTATGTTTCTTCACCTACAATATCTTTACGGACGTATAGTTGTAAACGACCATCTTTATCTTGAATATCAGCAAAGCTAACTTTACCTTTGCCACGTTTAGACATTAGTCTACCCGCAATAGTTGCTTGAATATCCATACCATCAAGTTCTTCTTTAGTAAATTCATCGTACTTGTCATGTAGTGCTTTAGTCATATCCTTACGTTCAAAACGGTGGCCAAATGGATCCACCCCTGCTTCACGAAGTTCTACAACTTTTTCGCGACGTACTTTTAATTGATCATTCATGCTTTGTTCTTGCTTTGCCATATTATATCCCTCACTTAATTACAGATTTCACTTACTATCATGCCAATTAACCCATGAAAATGCAACCATTTCTAGGCTTCTTTTTGCATTAATTTAAATTCACGTTCTTTTGTATCTTCTAAAAATTTATCAAATATTGTAATCATTGAAGCTTCCGAGTTTGCTTCATTCAATGCTGCCTTTGCTCTTGCTGAACGTGAAATCCCCTTTAAGTAGTATGCAGCTTGGCTTCTAAACTCTTTAGGCCCAATCACTTCACCCTTAATTTGACAGAGTGCATGCAAATGTTCTTTAGCAACTAATATTTTTTCAGCTGCTGATGGTTCAGCAATAAGTTCACCTGTTTCAAGGTAAGTCGTCGTTTGCTTAATCATCCAAGGATTTCCTAGCGCAGCACGGCCAATCATAACCGCATCAGCCCCAACTTCGTCCAACATTTTTTTAGCATCTTGTGGCGTTTTAATATCCCCATTACCCATAAAAGGAATTGTTTTTAAATTACTTTTTACTTCATGTAAAATATTCCAATCTGCTTTACCATTGTACATTTGGAAACGTGTTCTACCGTGCATTGCAAGCGCAGCAGCACCACCTTGTTCAGCAGCCAATGCGTTTTCAACTGCTAAAATGTGATCTTCATCCCAACCTGTTCTCATTTTAACGGTTACTGGAATAGATAGTTCATTCGTAACCGCATTAACCATCTCATAGACTTTATCTGGATCTAGTAACCAACGCGCACCTGCATCTGTTTTCGTCACTTTAGGTACGGGACATCCCATATTAATATCAACGATATCAGCTGAGGTATGTTCTTCAACAAACTTAGCGGCAGCAACCAACGTTTCTTTATCGCCACCAAAAATTTGGACACTAACTGGATGTTCTCTTGGATCAACAAACAGCATACTCAATGTTTTTTTATTTCTAAATTGGATTCCTTTATCAGAAATCATTTCACAAACCACTAATCCAGCACCAAAATCTTTACAAATCATTCTGAATGCCGCATTTGTTACACCTGCCATAGGCGCAACAACGACTTGATTAGGGATCAATATGTCACCAATTTTCCATTCCATTCTATTCACCTCATCATTTTTTACACTTACTATTGTTTAGTATCATATCACAAATCATGTTTTGATATGAATAAATTTTATTCAGCTGAGCTATCTAATAACTGCATTAATTCGCTTTCAGAGTAATGGTACTTGTTCCCACAAAAACGACAAACTGCTTCTGCACCATGATCTAATTCAATCATCTCAGTAATATCACTTTTAGGTAAAGTAGCTAATGATCCGTAAAATTTATCTTTTGAACAATCACATTCAAATGCAACTGGCATTTTGTCCAAGATATTCACATTTTCTTCACCAAACATGAGATAAATAATTTCTTCTGGTGTTTTACCATCTCTAAGTAACTCAGAAACCATTGGCATTTCTGCTAATTTTTTTTCTAATGCATCTAGAACTTCATCAGTGGCACCTGGCATAACTTGAATCATAAATCCACCTGCTACTTCAATTGTATTATCTGTATTCACAAAAACTGATAACTCAACTGAAGAAGGAATTTGTTCTGATTTTGCTAAATAGTAGGTAAAATCTTCACCTAGTTCGCCTGAAACTAATGGTACTTGACCCGTAAATGGTTCTTTCATTCCCATGTCTTTAGTGACAGCCATTGAACCTTGAGTACCAACAGCACCTTTAACATCAATTTTATGTTTTTCATTTAATGGTAAATGAATATGTGGTTCACCCAAATAACCTTTGACTGTCCCATTAGCATTTCCATCAATCACAATTGCACCAACAGGTCCGTTCCCATTAATTTTAACTGTCATTTTTTCATCACCTGATAACGTTGACGTACTCAACAACAATGTCCCTACCAAACTACGCCCGAGTGCAGCTGATGCCGCACTCCATGTATCATGTCTTCTTTGTGCCTCAGCAACCGTATTTGTTGCCGTAACTGCGTATACTCTCAATTGACCCTCAAAGGCCAAACTTTTTACAAGATAATCTTCCATTATTTCTCCTTAATAATTCATTTTAGACCAGCAAGAACTCCGACAGATAAGTCCATCGGAGTTCTTGAGTGACGATTATTTGTCGTCTTTATTTACTTTTGGATGGAAAACAACTGTTTTAGTCAAATCGACTTTATTTGTTTCTTCAGCCATTTTTTTTGCATCATTTCGTTCTAATTCTTTTTTCGTTGCTTCAAAAGAACCATCTTTTTCACTTGGAAATTCATTTGCATTGTCTTTTTCTGGCATTTTACCATCTTCAAACAAGCTCAAGATTTCTTTTTCATCAAGTGTTTCAAATTCTAATAATTTATCTGCAATTAATTTATGTTGTTCTCTATGATCTTCAATGATTTTTTTAGCAAGCGCCATACCTTCTTCAGATAGACGACGAACTTCAGCATCAATGATGTCAGCTGTGTTACTTGAATATGCCGCATTTGGTTGACCTGAGCCACCTGCAAACATTTGGCTATCACCCTCTAGTTGAACAGGTCCAAGTTTTTCACTCATACCATATTCAGTAACCATTGAGCGAGCCATTTGCGTTGCTTGTTGGAAATCGTTTGATGCCCCTGAAGATTGTTCATTGTAGATAATTTCTTCAGCAGCACGTCCACCCATTAACCCAGCAATTTGTTCGTTCATATCTTTTTTAGATAATAACATTTGGTCTTCTTTGGGTAGCATAATGGCATAACCGCCAGCACGACCTCGAGGTACGATTGTTACTTTATGAACAACTCTAGCTTCATTTAAAACTAAACCAACAATTGTATGTCCAGCTTCATGGAAAGCAACTGTTCGACGTTCTTTTTCATTAATAACACGATCACGTTTTGCTGGTCCCGCAATAACACGGTCTTCAGCTTCATCCATATCACTTGCATCTATTTTTGATTTATTACGACGAGCAGCCAATAATGCAGCTTCATTTAAAAGATTTTCCAAGTCAGCACCCACGAAACCTGGTGTTTGTTTTGCAATCATTTTTAAATCAACATCAGCTGCTAATGGTTTGTTTTTCGCATGAACGTTTAATATGGCTTCACGGCCCTTAACATCTGGACGACCAACTAAGACCTTACGATCAAATCGACCCGGACGTAAAAGTGCTGGATCAAGCACATCAGAACGGTTAGTAGCTGCAATCACAATCACACCTTCTGTACCCGTAAATCCATCCATTTCAACAAGCAATTGATTCAATGTTTGTTCACGTTCATCATTACCGCCACCAGTACCTGAACCACGACGACGTCCAACAGCATCAATTTCATCAATAAAGATGATTGAAGGTGCTGTTTTCTTAGCATTTTCAAACAAATCACGTACACGACTTGCACCAACACCGACGAACATTTCAACGAAATCAGAACCTGAAATTGAGTAGAATGGAACTTCAGCTTCACCAGCGACAGCTTTTGCAAGCAATGTTTTACCAGTACCTGGAGGTCCCTCAAGAAGAACACCTGATGGAATTCGTGCACCCAGATTGGCAAACTTGCGTGGTGCTTTTAAGAATTCAACAACTTCAACAAGTTCTTGTTTTTCTTCTTCCGCACCGGCAACGTCAGCAAAACGGACTTTATTATCTTTTTTGTCAGAAGGTTTTGTCTTTGATTTACCAAAGTTCATCACCTTACCACCACCGCCACCTTGTCCTGCTTGTCCCATCATAAGATAGAAAAAGCCGACTACTAACACAAGTGGAATAACAGTAATGGCCAATTGCACCCAAATGCTGTTTGATTGCTCTTCTTTTGTATCCATTTTTGTCTTTGTTGCTTCAGATGATTTCAAAATTTGAGCCATATTTGAATCATTTTGAAGCACTGTTGACGTAAAGTTCTTAACTTTTGTTGTTTTCTTTGAGGCCGGAATTAATGAGAACCCAGTATTTTTGCTCTTTTCTGTTTGAGCTTTTGTATAGGTACCCGTTATTTTGTAGACACCACCTGATGGTTGAATATCAAATGATTTTACTTTGTTTGATTGTAAGTTTGAGACAAATTCACTTGATTGAATTTCTTGTGACTTCGTTTCATTGCTACCATCGAAAAAGAAGTACATTACACCCATTATTCCAAGCATAATAACTATGTAAAATAAACTATTTTTAAAAAGTCCATTTTTAGGATTGTTTTTCATATCTACTCTCCTGCCCGTTTTTCTTTATTTTTAATTCAATTATCGCTTGAATAGGATACACTATATCACAATTGACATTCTTTGACCATTATTTTAATCTAAATAAATCTCAGGTTTTAAGATACCTATATATGGCAAGTTTCGATATTTTTCAGCATAATCTAATCCATACCCCACTACAAATTCATTTGGCACTTCAAATCCTGCGTAATCAACATTAACGTCTACTTTGCGTCCTTCAGGTTTATCTAACAATGAACACACTTTAACGGAATTCACATTTCTACCTTTAAATAAATCAACTAAGTACGCTAATGTTTGACCTGTATCCACAATATCTTCAACAATAATCACGTCTCTACCTTTAACATCAATATCTAAATCCTTAATAATTTTGACATTTCCGGTTGAAACAACACCATCTCCGTAACTTGAAACATTCATAAAATCAACTTCTGCATAATCCGAAACATTTTTCGCAATGTCAGCCATAAAAAGATAAGCACCTTTTAAAATACAAACAAGCAATGGATTTTTGCCTCGATAGTCAGCTGTAATTTGCTGTCCTAATTGTCGAGTTACATCTTTAATTTCTTGTTCACTGTAAAGAACTTTTTTAATATCTGCATCCATGCACTTTAGCCTCTTCCCTGCCTCTGGTTTTTTAAAACGATTATGTCTTGTATTTTATCAGTTTCAACGGTATCTGACAATTGAGATTTCTTATAATTTATCAACCAAACAATCTGTTTGGCATTGGTTTCTAAGACCCATGCCTTATTTCGGTCATCCCTACCTATCTTTTGATCGATAAATATTTTTTTAATTTTTTGTTTACCGCCATTTTCAATCGTTATATAATCCCCTGGTAATCGATGTCGGAGACTAAGCCCATTACCTGAAATCGAATGATTAACCAAAATATAATCTATTATATCTGTATCTTCTAAATTAATTTTCCCTTGTTCAAATACGCCAATTTTTTCATTTTCATTTAAATTAATCCATGCATTCATGCGTAACATCATTTTATCAGAATTTATTTCAACTGGTTTTTCTTTTTGAACAAACGCCATATACTCATATTTTTTACTAAATAATTGATTATTACCTAAATCAATCTCACTTTGTGGCTTTTTACGATTCATTAACAACTGATCAATTTGACGTATTTGCTCAGTTTTTAAAAACCATCCCTGCTCTTCCGCCATTTTTTTCAATACCGGTTTCCGCCATTTCATTGGTAGCGCTTGCCATTTTGCAATTAAAAAGCCAGATTCATTTTTAATTAATGCCATTTTGTCACCAATAGCTTCATCCGCTAAATCTAGGAGGTTCGACAGCTGATCTACATAACTCTGCGCATGTTCAAGTGCCTGATTATTATTTTCGAGCATTCTTGGTATAATTTCTTTTCTAACACGATTTCTAAAAAAATCTGTTGATTGATTTGTTTCATCTTCAAAAAACGTTACCTTTTGTTTTTGCGCATAATCACGAATTTCTTGTTTTGAAAATACCAATAATGGTCTAACCAACTGACCAGGTCCAAATGATCGCATTCGATCAATGCCTGTCAATTGTTCTATATCGCCACCACGAATGCTTTTCATAACTAAGGTTTCAATTTGATCATTAGCATGATGAGCCGTCATTAATAGCTCATAATTTTCTGAAAGCATTGTCTGTTCAAAAAAAAGATAACGCATTTCACGGGCTGCGTTTTCAATTCCTTTCAGCCCATGCTCAGCTACTGGCCACACTTTTTGATATAATTTCAGCTTATTTTCATGACAATACTTTTCAACAAACTCAGTTTCAACTTGGCTTTGCTCCCTAAGCTGATGATCAACGTATGCCACACCTATTTCAGGCCGAATGTCTCTTGGTAATTGCTGTAATAAATCAAGCAAAACCATCGAATCAACACCTGTTGAGGCCGCAACTAGAACTTTTTTGGGCCCGCCAATCAACCGGTATTGAGCCTCAAACTTTGTATTCAGCACAACTTTTCTCCTTTTTAAATTAAAAAAGAGCGGTTTAAAATTTTCATTTCAACCACTCTTCTTTAAAATTTGTTATTAATTGCGTCGGCCACCACGACCACCACGTTTACCTTCAGTACTTCTCTTTAATGAAACTAAGCGATCTTCACTATCCTTTAAAAAGCCAGATAATAATGAATCGAAGTCATCTTTTTGAGGTTCAACTTTTTTTGTCTGATAACGATTCTTTCCACCATTTGAGGGGCGTGAACCAGTCGATGCACGAGAATCCTTATTAAACGTTTTTTGTGGACGAGATTTTGTTTCTGCTACTTGTGGTTTATCAACTGCTTTACGGATTGATAAACTAATTTTGCCATCATCACCGATGGCTAAAACCTTAACTGTGACTTCATCCCCAACGGTCAAGACATCATGAATATCCTTGATGAATCCATCAGAAACTTCACTGATATGTACTAATCCCGTTTTTCTGTCACCCAAATCAATAAATGCACCAAAATTTGTAATTCCTGAAACTTTACCTGAGACTTTCTCTCCGACTTCAATAGACATAAAAAAGTTGCTCCTCCTTAGATATATATACTAAATTAGTATACCACGCTATATACCACGATACCATGCTCAATTAGTTTATTAAATTAGTTTTATCGCTAGGAAAACTGTAGACAGTTTCACCTTTTTTAGAAAAATAATATTTTTCGCGAATTAATTTTAGTAAATAGTCATTGTCATTTAATTGTTTAACCTTAAATTTAAGCTCTTTTTGATGTGCTTTAGCTTTTTTTAATTTTATTTGTTTAGCTGTTGTTTCTTGTTGATAGTGCCCAATTTTGACTTTCGTTGAAATCAACTGGACACTAAAAAAAATAATGATAAGGCCTAAAATAACGGTCAATCCGATTAAACGTCGACGATGAATATGTGTCAATCGTTGATCCTTTTTTCGTTCCGTTTTATTAGCTCTCGTGAAATCATTATCTAAGAATTTAATTTTCGATTTATTATCGGCCATATTTGTCTCCTAACCCAATAAAGGTATCCAATCAAAAATCGATGATTATCGACTTTCTTCAGCATAAACTTCAGAAACAACTTCATATAGATCAATTGATTCTGCTTTTTTTGTTGTTTCTTTAAGTGCCATAACCCTAACAGTCAGTGTCTTGTTACCGAATTGAATCGTTAATTCATCCCCTACGACAACATCTGTTGATGATTTTGCAATTTTATCATTAATCGCAATGCGACCTTTGTCAGCAATTTCTTTTGCGACTGTACGGCGCTTAATAATCCGTGATACTTTTAAAAATTTGTCTAATCTCATTAGTTAGTCTCCTTATTTTATCTTATAAATTTTTTTAAAATGCTTTTCCCAAACGGAAAACTCAACCACTCTCGAATGGAAAATAATCGCCACTTAATCGCTAAAATACCGAATATACCAGCTCCAATAACTCCTGAAGCGAGTACAGTAATTCCACTCAATAATCGGCCACCATTTATCCAGGCCATTAACTGATTACCTACTAAATAAACCACAATTCCCATGATTACACAAACTAATATTAATTTTATCATAAAATTAGGATCAATCAGTAATTGGCGTATCATACTTGGCGACATCAACCACATGGCTATCAATACAGCCAATAAGCTCAGAATCGTTGCAATACTTGCCCCAATTGTCCCCATCAGAGAAACAAAATAAAAATTAATTCCCATTTTGAGTAATAATCCAATAACCAAAGCCACAACCGCTGTTCGATATAAGCTCAGACTTTGTAAGACACTATTGTACGTACCAATAATTGCGGCCAACAAAATGCTAATCATATAAACAGATAACGTGCCATTTTGTAATTGGTCACCAAACAAAAATTGATTGATTAATGGCATTAGTGCTACTAATCCGATTGTTGCGGCTAACGATAATGCCACAGTTATGTGGACTAACATTTTGGCATAACGTTGAAAATCTCGTTCTCGATTCTCACGACGCGCTAGTGCCAGTGATGGTAATAACATCGATGAAAAACCGACTGAAATGACCAACCCCAGTTGAACCAATGGCTGAGCCCGGTCATAAATTCCCTTTAACGATTTTGCAGCAGCATTTGAATACCCAAAATGGACCAAACCATTTTTTACTGTAAATGAATCAATTAATTGAAGCAAAACCATCATTGCCGCAAATAGACAGATAACAAGACCTTCAGAAAATAACTTTCTAGCGACAATCATTAATCTTTGCCTGTTTATTTTAATATGGATTTGTCTAAAATCCACTCTAAAAAAATGAGTGAATGACAAACTCGCTCCAATTGCTCCAATCGAAGCCCCAATCATGGACCATGCGCCCATTGAATACAGTGACGTTTTATTTTTAGCCGCGATATATGCCGCTAAAATAATAATCCCAACGCGCAATAATTGTTCAACAACTTGTGAAACAGCCGTTTTATTCATTTCGAAAATACCTTGGTAATAACCACGTCCAACTGCTAAAATCGGCAAAAATAAGAACATGAACGCCACACTTCGAATCAGAATATCTAATTGACCATCACCCATTGCCGTTGCAATCCAAGCTGCCCCTAATTGTAACCCAGAAAAAATCACCAAGCTAAAGAGACTTAAAACAATGAAAATATCATGGGACAACTCTATTTTATCTTCTTCCAAAGGTTCCTCAGCAATTAACTTACTAATATAAACCGGAAACCCGGTTAAAGCAAAAGTCATCCCTATCCCATAAATCGGATAGACCTGTTGATAAATATAAAAACCAGTATCACCAACTAAGTTTTGTAACGGTACTCGATAAATGGCGCTCAAAATTTTGGCAATTAACGAGGCAATTGATAAAATCATCGCCCCTCGCATCAAATGTCTAAGTTGCTTATTTCCCATATCATTTCGATTCCTTTTTTATTAGTTAGCGACGGTCAATTCTCCAACAGACTCACTCAGTGCTTGAACAAAGTTCTGTAATTCAATCAACCAATCCGATTCAGTCATCTTAGGCTGAATCACTAAAACGACACGCATTTGTTTACCTTGAGGTTTCAATGTTGCTTTTAATTTTGTAGCTGACAGCGCCTTAAAGATAGCTTCCGCTCCCAACAATGTGGTGCCTTTTTCTGAAACAAAAACACTTAATTGATCTTTATCTTTTTTTATTTTTTCAACTAGCGCCCTATCAGCAAATAATTTGAGTAGCCCAATTTCCATTAGGTTGTTGACTTCTGTCGGAAATTCGCCGAAACGATCAATTAAATCACCTTGCACTTCTAAATATTGATCATAATTATCAAATTGTCGAATTCGTTTATAGATTTCTATTTTTTGACGTTGATCATCAATATAAGTTGAAGGTAAGTAGGCTTCAATATTAATTTCAATTTCAGAATCAGACTTAGGATCAACTTTTTTACCTTGTTTTTTATTCACAGCTTCTGTCAACATCTGTGTATATAAATCGTACCCAACAGAATCAATGAAGCCATGTTGTTGACGCCCTAATAAGTTTCCTGCTCCACGAATAGATAAATCACGCATAGCAATTTTAAACCCTGAACCCAATTCAGTAAAATCTTTAATGGCTTCCAAACGTTTTTCACTAACCTCAGTTAACACCTTATTAGGCTTGTACATGAAATAAGAGTACGCGATTCGGCTACTTCGACCAACACGACCACGTAATTGATATAATTGTGCCAATCCCATGTGATCCGCATTTTCGACAAATAACGTATTCGCATTAGAAATATCCACACCCGTCTCAATAATAGTCGTCGTCACCAATACATCATACACACCCTGAATAAAATCATATAAAACATTTTCTAATTGATTTTCAGTCATTTGCCCATGAATATAGGCGACACTGGCTTCCGGCACCATTATTTCAATTTCTGAAACAACTTTTTCGATATCTTCAACCCGGTTATGCAAGTAAAAAACTTGTCCACCGCGTTGCAGCTCACGTTGAATTCCATCTCGAATGGTGCCCCCATTTTGTTCCATCACGTACGTTTGAATAGGATAACGGTTCAATGGCGCTGTCTCAATCACTGACAAATCACGCACACCAAGCATCGACATATTCAATGTTCTTGGGATTGGGGTCGCCGTTAACGTTAAAACATCCACTTGTGATTTAAATTGTTTAAGCCGTTCTTTATGTTTCACACCAAATCGTTGTTCTTCATCCACAATTAACAGCCCTAAATCAGCAAATTGAACATCTTTCGATAAAATCCGATGTGTTCCAACAACAATATCCAAAGCACCACTAGCCATTTTATCGGTTGTTTCTTTGAGTTGTTTCTTCGTTCTAAATCGAGATAAAATGCCAATTTCAACTGGGAAACCTTCAAAACGGTTAATCATCGTTTCATAATGTTGCTGCGCCAAAACAGTTGTTGGCACTAACAACGCCACTTGTTTATGGTCTTGAATGGCTTTGAACGCCGCACGTAAAGCCACTTCCGTTTTACCAAAGCCAACATCCCCAATTAACAAACGATCCATTGGTTTCTTTTGTTCCATATCATGCTTGATTTCATTGGAACTTCTAATTTGATCTTCCGTTTCAGAATAAGGAAACGCATTTTCAAATTCCATTTGGTAATCATTGTCCTCTGAAAATTGAAAACCAACCTCAGCTTCGCGTTCCGCGTATAGTGCAACCAAATCATCAGCAATATCTTCAATTTTAGCAGCAACTTTATTTTTGGTTTTAGTCCATTCAGTGCCACCTAATTTATTAATTCTTGGTGACTTAGATTCAGACGACACATATTTTTGAACCATATTTAATTGGGTAACTGGAATAAATAATTTTGCGTCATCTCGATAAGCAATTGTCATATAATCTTGATGTCTACCATCAACTTCCAGCGTTTCCATACCCATAAACTGACCTATCCCATGATTCACATGAACCACGTAATCACCAGGCTTTAAATCTTGATAACTTTTCAGCCGTTCAGCATTAGCTAACGTTTGTCGTTTGGGTCGTTTTTTGGCAACTTTATTGAACATTTCGTGCTCGGTCACAACAACCAAGTTCGCTGTTGGCAATTCAAATCCTGCTTGTAAATTTCCTTCTACAACTTGAACTTTATTTGCTTGCAGGCTATCTAACGTATTCATAATAGAAGGAATCTCAAAATCATCCAATGTTTGCGAGACTTTATTGAGTCGTTCTTTATCCTGAACCATGACGATAATCGTTTGTTTCTTCTTTAACCAACGATCCATTTCTGTTTTAAGTAATGGCATTTGACTGAAAAATTGTTGCATGGCATGCCCTGGTACATCAATCAATTGATTGAATTTTAAATGTCCCATCCCTTTTTGAAAATGAGCCATAAATAATTCAGCATGTGTCTCTTTTTTCAATAAGTCGCGTAATTCAAATCCAAAAGTGCTCGTAGATAAAACTTGATGCGTTTTCAGCTTATCTGCCATCCAGTTATCTTCGTCTAATTTAAGGGATTTTTCGGATTCTAATAGGCGTGGATAATCATCCATGACAACTAGTCCATCCCCGCCTAAATAATCTAACAGGCTCGTTTTTCCCTGATAAATGATATCGCCAAATAATAAGTGTTCCGGAGCTAATCGGCCTTTTTCAAAATCACTCATAAGGGGCATGATGTTGGATTCTAAGCGTTCTTGATCATCACTATCTAACCGTTTATATTCAACACCATAAGCCTTTTTTAACGTTTTACTAGCTTGTAATAACATCTCGTCAGTCGCAATAAAATCAGTTGCCGGGATGACTTGAATCTGATCCACATTTTCTAAACTACGTTGATTAGTCACATCAAAATAACGTAGTGAATCTATTTCCGTATCAAATAAATCCAATCGAATTGGATTTTCAACCGTTAAAGGATAAATATCTAAAATAGAGCCTCGCACAGCGAAATCACCAGGACGTTCAACTAGTTTTTGACGCTGATAGCCCATCGTAAAAAGTTGTGTTTCAGTTGCTTTTAAATCAATATCTTTTCCAACGGCTAAGTCTAACGTTGCTTGTTTCCACGTTGAAACAGGTGCTAAAAAACGTCGTAATCCTGATATTGACGTCACAACCAGCTTAGGTGTCTCCTCTAATAAAGCTTGGAGTGTTTGAACGCGTTCACCTTTAAATTCAGGTGAACTTGTTGCCAACTCTGCAGCCAATAATTCTTCAACTGGAAACGTTAGGACCTGGTCTTCAGCGATAAAATTAGTTAAGTCTTCATTCAACTGTGTCGCATGAAATAAATTATCCGTCACAACCAGCATAGATCTTTTTTTATTTTTAAAAATAGTCGCTAACATCAACGTTTTAGCTGAACCTGTTAGACCAGTTAACAATTGTCTCGTATTCGGTTCAATAGCCGTTAACCAGTTATCCACACCAGGGACAGCTTGCATCATTGTTTCTAAATTCATTATTCTACCTTTTACCCTTTTCTAAGCGGCCTTCTCTTATTTATGATTATATTTATTCATTGTATTCATAAAATCATCCGTTTCTAACCAATCTTCAATAGCCAAAATTGCTGTATTAATGGCATCCCCTAAAGCCTTCTCTTGATTTTTAGAAAATTTCGTTAACACCCAATCGACAACGGAAACTTTATCTGGATGATCAATACCAATTTTAATGCGTTTAAATTCTTGTGTACCCGTATGTGCAATAATACTTTTCAAACCATTATGTCCACCAGCAGAGCCTTTTTGACGTAAACGAATGCGCCCAACTTCTAAATCAAGATCATCATTCACAATAAGAATATCTGCGATGGCAATTTTATAAAAATCCATCAAAGGTCTAACTGCTCGACCAGATTCATTCATATAGGTAGATGGTTTAACCAGCAAGATTTTTTCACCCGCTAAATTAAATGATGCGACTTGCGCTTCATATTTACTTGATCCAAAATTAGCATCATGTTGTTTTGCAAATGTGTCCACTGTGGCGAACCCAACATTATGTCTTGTACCATCATACTTTTCACCAATATTACCTAACCCAACTATCATTTTCATTTCATTTTCTCCTTTAGATAAACGCAAACATCTGGGCAAGTTTAGATAACTTACCCAGCAATTCAATCCTATTCTTTTCTATCAACTATTATACCATACTCGATTTCTGAAAATTTTGTGAAAGAACTCGTTCATCTAGTATGTTTTTTCATAAAAAAACATGTTATAATTACTCAGTAATAATTATAGCTCTGAAAGGATGAATTATTTTGACAAAAACACAAAATCATCAAAAAGTTATCTTAGTCGGCGATGGCGCCGTAGGTTCTAGTTACGCATTCGCAATGACACTCCAAGGTGTCGGCGAAGAATTCGGTATCATCGATGTTGCGAAAGATCGCACTGTCGGAGATGCTTTAGATTTAGAAGATGCTACACCATTCGCATTTCCTAAACGTATCTACTCAGCAGAATACTCTGACTGTGAAGATGCAGATCTTGTCGTTATCACTGCTGGTGCACCACAAAAACCAGGTGAAACACGTCTTGACCTTGTAAACAAAAACTTAAACATCTTGAAAAGTATCGTAACTCCAATCGTTGAATCTGGATTTAAAGGTATTTTCTTAGTTGCTGCTAATCCAGTTGATATTTTAACTTACGCAACAATGAAATTCTCTGGTTTCCCTAAAGATCGTGTTATTGGTTCAGGTACTTCACTTGATACTTCACGTTTACGTGTTGCTTTAAGCAAATTAACTGACATCAACGATCCTCGTTCAATCCATGCTTACATGATGGGTGAACATGGTGATACAGAATTTGCTGCTTACTCAGCTGCAACTATCGGTGGTCTTCCATTCTTAGATTGGGTAAAAGCAAACAACATTTCTGATGACCAACTTGCTAAAATTGAAGATGACGTCCGTAACAAAGCTTACGAAATCATCAACAAAAAAGGCGCAACATTCTACGGTATTGGTACAGCATTAGCTCGTCTTTCAAAAGCAATTTTGCGTGACGAAAATGCCGTATTACCTGTTAGTGCTTACATGGACGGACAATATGGTTTGAACGATATTTATATCGGTACACCAGCTGTTGTTAATGGCCAAGGTCTTGCACAAATCATCGAAGTACCTTTAAGTGATGTTGAATCTAAACGTATGACTGATTCAGCTGCTACTTTAAAACAAGTATTAACTGATGGTCTTAAAAAATTAGGTGAATAATTTTTTAATTATTTCCTACTAAAAAGGAACGGAAGATATTCTTCCGTTCCTTTTTTAATACAATTTTAATAATCAATTTACTGTTAAAGTGCTTTTTTTATGGTATTATAAACATGTAAATGAGAAAAACTTAATCTTTGGAGGCGCCTGTATGCTATTAAATACTTTAGTTAAACCGTTAAAAGAACTAACAACCGTTCGTGAAAGTGTCACACTCGAAGAAGCACTCACAATCTTAGAAGATTCTGGATTCCGTTGTGTTCCAATTTTGGATGAAACGGGCCAAATCTTCCGCGGTAATATCTATAAGATGCATATTTACCGTCATAAATCACAGGGTGGAGACATGTCACTTCCTGTCACTTATCTTTTAAAAAATGCGACTAAATTTATTTCTTCTGATTCAGCATTTTTTAACGTTTTCTTTTCAATCAAAGATTTACCTTACATTGCTGTTCTAAATGAAAATAATTATTTTGAAGGCATTTTAACACATACACGCCTTCTTGATATGTTATCTCAATCATGGAATTTTGACGTTGGTAGTTACGTCTTAACTGTCGTCTCTGCCGGAGAACGTGGTGATTTAGTTGAAATGGCTAAGATCATTACTAAATATTCTTCAATCGCAAGTTGTATGACTTTAGACGTTAAAGAAGGCGAATTATTACGTCGTACATTATTCACATTACCAGCTGGTGTCACACAAGAAAAAGTTGATAAGATTGTTGATAACTTAGGACGCAAAGAATTTATTGTTTCCGAAATTGAAGATTTACGTAGCTAAACAAAAAACAGACCCTTTCAGGTCTGTTTTTTTAGTGCATTCTTTTATCAAAATGAATAGCGCGATCTAACACGAGCATAATTGGTGCTGTAATTGTCATAATGATAAATTCAGATAACGCTGTCGTACCATATGTAGGCCAGAATGGTAACTTCGCTGTAACGTTCAACATAATTGCAATTAAAAACATGGTAAATGAGAAAACCACAATATTTAAAAGCATTTTTTGCCACATTGATTTAAATTTTGGACTAACAAAAATGACAATCAGAAGACCCATAATTGTTTGTCCACCGCCAAAAAGAACATCTAAAGGTGAACTGTAAAAGAGATTAAATAAAATAACCCCTAATGAGACACCCCAGATATATTTCTTATTAAACAAAACCAGATGATTCAATCCTTCTGATATGCGAAATTGAATGGCCCCACTGGCCATACTGAACATACCTGGAACAACTGCCAATACGATATAAAGTGCAGCGATTAAACCATTAATAATTACCTGGTTTACACGATTATTTTTTGTCATTATTTATTCATAGACTCCCTTAGTTTTTTTGCGTGGGATGGTTACGAACCACGTTTTTTATTTTCCTATGTTATTTAATGCCTATTTTACTTTATGTATCGCTGAAACAAGTCCAATACTCGTTCTAAGCGCGTTATCAACCTCAAGCATACTTTCTTTCGATAAATGTGCAATACGGTCTTTCAAACGTTGCTTATCAATCGTACGAATTTGTTCCATTAGTATAACTGAATCTTTTTCAATACCTACTTTACTAGCTAAAAGACCAACATGAGTTGGCATTTTAGGCTTTTGGATACGTGTCGTAATAGCGGCAACGATGACCGTTGGACTATAGCGATTACCAATATTATTTTGGATAATGAGAACTGGTCTCATACCGCCTTGTTCAGAACCAACAACGGGAGATAAATCCGCATAGAAAATATCTCCACGAATAATACTATCAACCATTTTACCCCAACTCTCTACATAATTTGAAGATGCAATAACACTTCATCTTCAGATCCTTTAAAATCGTGACATATCTCACTGTTCAATTGCCCCATCTCTGAGTAACCACTGATTAACTCATCCATTGCCTCTTGATGGCTCAAAACCAAATTCAATATGTCTTTGTCCTTCAACAATGCCTCATTGGTGATCGAATAATACGCACAATAATCGGCTATGTGATTCATGACTACTTTCTCATTTTTATCCATTTATACTTCCCCCATAAATGATACGCTATCGCCATTTTACCATAGCGACATAAGCAAATAAACATTAATTTAGGTACATACGTGGGATTCGTTCTGAAAGTGCACAAGTAACTTCATAATGAATCGTATCAATATACGTCGCAATCTCCTGAGCCGTGATTACTTTATCACCATCTTGACCAATTAAAGTTACTTTTGTCCCATTCATCATGTCATAGGGTAACCGAATCATTATTTGATCCATACAAATTCGACCAATTATTTCACAGAATTGACCATCGACCAATAATTTAAATCCTTGCATTTGACGCATTAAACCATCTGCATAACCGATTGGCACTGTACCAACCCACTCATCTTCTGTCGCCTGATAAGTAATGCCGTAACCAACAGAATCGCCTGCCTGAATTTTTTTCACGAAACTCAACTCAGAGGTTAAGCTCATAGCGGGTTTCAAATCATAAGGCAATGTTAATTCACCACCAGATGGGTTCAATCCATACATTGAAATGCCCATTCTAATCATGTTACCGTTACAAGCCGCATGCCATAAACTCGTTGCTGAATTGGAAACATGCACATAACGTGGCCTATTAACAACAACTGCCATTAACGCATTAAATTTTGCCAATTGTTTTTTAAAGTAAGTTTCATCAGCAGAATCTGCTGTAGCAAAATGAGTGAAAATCCCTTCAAAATCAAACATTTTTTTATGACTTTCTAGAAAATCAATTGCCTCTAACAACGGATCTGTATTTCTAAATCCAATTCGACCCATACCAGTATCCAATGCCAAATGAATAGCTAACGGAGCCAATTTTTCTTGGTTGAGCAACGCATTCGCTTCCTGCAACCAACTCAGTTCTGACACAGTTGCAGATATTTTATTTTTAGCTAATAGTGGTGCATATTTACTTTCCGTTAAGCCCAAAATGAGAATAGGTTCGACAAATCCGGCTTCTCTTAAAGCTAAAGCTTCATCAATTATTGCAACACAAAATCCCTTTGCACCAGCTTCTTTAGCGGCTTTAGCAACTTCAACTAAGCCATGTCCATATGCATTAGCTTTAACAACAGCAAATATAACCGTTGCATCAGTTAATGTTCTTTTTTCAGCAGCAATATTATTCTTGATAGCTGCTCTATCCACTAAAATTTGAGTTGGGCGATGCTTTCCTACAACCATATTGTTATCTCCTAGTCTTTATTTTCTAAAATAACTTCAGTCATCACTAAATTATCTGTATGAGAAATGGAAATGAATCCATTGCCATTGAACGGTTGACGTGTGATAACTGGTTTCCCCGATTTATCATTCAATATTTCAATATCCAAAAAGCCAACTTTGTCACCTATTCCAGTTCCAAAAGCCTTGCTATACGATTCTTTCGCTGAAAATCTTCCAGCAATGAATTCATCTTTATGACTCCCTTTTAATGCAGCAAATTGGTTACGCTCGTTTGTTGTAAGAATTTTAGTTATAAATTGTTCATGCTGTTTAGCCATCTCTGCTACTCGACTAATATCAGATAAATCAACACCAATTCCGTAAATCACATTATCACCTATTTCTTATTTTCATTCATACTTTCAAATCCACTAATAAGTAATTATAATCAGTTCTACTTCTAATCAGTTTATCAAATTTCCGCACTAAAATCACTTATATTCCATCTATCAATATTGTAAGGTCTCTCTCACTGTTAATTAAAGACAAAAAAAGAGGCCTAAATAATTAGGTCTCTTTTCGATCTTCAAATTAATCTTTTGTTCTGATTGTAAAGTTACGTTTTGGTGCGCTGCTTCCGTTTGAACGATTGTCATTCGAACGTCCACCATTGCTACGGTTATCGCTTGAGCGGTTACCTTTGTAACCTCCGCCACCATTACCATTGCTACGACGGTCTGAGCTTCCGCCATTACTACGGCGATCGCTACTACTTCCGTTACGACGATCTGAACTTCCACCGTTACTACGGCTTCCGCCACCCTTACGGTTTCCTTGGTAGCCACCACCACGACGATTACCGCCGCCATTGCCGCCGCGACGGTTGTTACCGCCACCACCGCCACCCTTACGTCTAGGTAATGGGCGTTCTGGTGTAATCTTAACAGGTACTTGTGATGAATCATTCTTAATAACATCACTAAGCAATGCTGCAACTAAATCAGCAACATCAAACTTAGCCATTAATTCAGTAGCTTGTTTTGCATATTTTTTAGTATCAGTTTTGTTAACTAAGGCTGTAACATCAGCAATTGCTGTTTCAATTTGACCAGCAAATGCTTCGTCATCTGTAGGTGGTGTTAAAGCTACCATACGTTTCTTAGTTAATTTTTCGATTTGACGTAAGTAATCCATTTCATTTGGTGAAACAAATGTTAATGAAGTACCCTTATGTCCGGCACGACCAGTACGGCCAATACGATGGACATAACTTTCAGGATCTTGAGGAATATCGTAGTTAAAGACATGGGTAACCCCAGAAATATCTAAACCACGAGCAGCAACATCAGTTGCCACTAAAATATCAAGTTTACCTGATTTAAATTCACGTAAAATACTCATACGACGTTGTTGTGATAAATCACCATGAATTCCTTTAGCGTTGTATCCACGCATTTCGAAACCTTTAGCTAATTCATCAACACGACGTTTTGTACGACCAAAAACGATTGTTTGTGTTGGGTTTTGAGCATCATACATACGTGTCATAACATCAAATTTTTCGAAATCTTTTGAGATAACGTAGTATTGATCAACTAAGTCAGTTGTTAATTCTTTTGCTTTAACAGCTACCAAAGTTGGATCTGTCATGAATTTTTCACCAATGTGACGAATAGCATTTGGCATTGTAGCAGAGAATAACAATGTTTGACGTTCGTCAGGAACTGTTGTTAAGATACTTTCGATATCTTCAACGAATCCCATATCTAACATTTCATCAGCTTCATCTAAAACTAACGTTTTAACATGACCTAATTTAACGGTACGACGACGAATATGATCTAATAAACGTCCAGGTGTTCCAACTAAAATTTGAGGTGCGCGGCTAAGACTCTTGATTTGACGACGAATATCAGATCCACCATAAACAACTTGAACTTTAGCATGTTTTTCTTTACCTAAACGGTAAAGTTCTTCTTGCGTTTGGATAGCAAGTTCACGTGTTGGTGAAATGATAAGTGCTTGAACTTCATCCTTTGTTGTATCAATTGTATCTAAGATTGGTAAACCAAATGCAGCAGTTTTACCAGTACCTGTTTGTGCTTGTCCAATAACATCTTTTCCTTCTAAAGCCATGGGAATAGTTTGAGATTGGATAGGTGTTGCTTCTTCAAAACCGCTACGTTGAACGGCCTTTAGTAGTTCATCGGATAGTCCTAATTCTGTAAATTTCAAGTATAAATTCCTCCTAATGTGTTTGCAAACTAACATGCTTCACAACACAGTTAAGAGTTCGTCGTCAATTACTGTCTTGTAAAGTTAAATTAATTTAATTCTGACCCTTCATGAGTCACTATTTAAACTATAATAACACCTTAAATAATATTAAGCAAATGCCTAATGAGTTTGTAAAGCCGATAAAACGGTTTCTAAATGAACACCATGGCTTCCTTTAATCAAAATAGCATCTTTTTCGGTGCGTACTTCTAGTAAATCTTGAATCATAGCCTCTTTTTGATCTAAATCATAATAATGAATATGTTGATCATCATATTTTGATTTTAACGACTTTGCTAATGAATCAATTTGATTTCCATAGAGGTAAACACTTTGAATTTTTTTATTATCAAAACTATCAGCTAAACTGATGTGCATATCACTAGATTGCTTCCCTAATTCAAGCATATCGCCCAAGACAACAATTCGGTTACCAACAACATCACTATTTGAAAATGCTTTGATAACCGCTTTTGCAGCCGTTGGGTTTGAATTATAAACATCACTTAAAATAGCTTCGCCCAAATGACCTTTCAACCATTCCGTCCGATTTTTGGTTAAATCAAAATCACTGAGTGCTTTCACAATATTCTCAGTTGATACGCGGTAACGACGACCAACTGAAATAGCAGCCATCGCATTATCCACGTTATATGTACCAATCATTGGAATTGTAAAATTAGCATCAGGTATTTCTCTCACCTTAAAGCTCGTCATTGTCTGATTACCAACAACATTTGTAACACTTAAATCGGCACTCTCACCATGGCCAAAACCAAATGATTGTTGCTCAATATTGGCAATTCGTTCTCTTAATAACGGTTCATCCGCATTATAAATTAATAAACCGTCTTCTTTTAAGCCATTCACAATTTCCATTTTTGCATCCGCAATTTTATCACGAGTACCAAAAAATTCAATATGTGCTTCACCAATCATTGTTATTACAGCGACATCAGGCTGTGCGATACGACTTAAAAAGTCTAACTCACCAGGATGATCCATCCCCATTTCGACAACAACCACTTCAGTATTAGGTTCCATACTTAATAACGTCATTGGCACGCCTAAATGATTATTGAAGTTAGCTTCCGTTTTACAAACATTGTATTGTTGACTCAAAATTTCTGTAATCATATCTTTAGTCGTTGTTTTACCATTACTACCAGTAACTGCAACCACTTTGGGATTGATTTTATTCAAGTAATATTTTGCCAACTCTTGATAAGCTTTAAGGGTATCATCTACCAAAATAACCGGAATTTTTGTCGGCATTGTCTCTTGGTGGTCAACTGCCCATAAAGTTGCCGTTGCCCCATTATCTATCGCATCTTGGATATAGTCATGACCGTCATTTTCGGCCACAATCGGAACAAACAAACTTCCAGCAGTTAATTGGCGACTATCAAATAAGACACTTGAGATATTAACTGGTTCACTACTCATTTCATTTTTGGCACCAACTGCACCTGCAATTTCAGTTAATTGCATTTTCATTATCTAAACCCTCACATTCGTATGACCATTAAATCAATTGTTGGCCTGATTCTTTTTCAACGCCAACTGTAATAATTCTTCAATTAAATTACTATAACTAAGCCCAACAGCTTCCCATAATCTTGGATACATTGCGTTTTTATAAAAACCTGGCATAGTTGTGATTTCATTTATATAAATATCTTTATTGGCACTAATAAAGAAATCGCATCGTGCAAGCCCGGAACCATCAATAACTGCGAAAGCCCTTTTAGCAAAATCAACTACCTTAGCGAGCAATTCCTCATCAAGTTCAACCGGAATTTCAGCATCGTGATCTTCTCTCATTGTCAATTTACGATCGTAGATATGATCAAATGACAAGACTTCACCTGGAACACTTGTTGCGATTTCTTCATTACCCAATAATCCAATTTCAATTTCACGCGCAACAATGCCACGTTCTACAATCACACGCGACCCAAACTCAAAGGCTTTATCAATTGCTTTTCGCAATTCTAAACTATCAGTTGCTTTTGTCACACCAATTCCTGAGCCTAAGCTCGCTGGTTTCACATACATCGGGTAAAGTAATTCACCCTCACACCGTGCAATCACACTAGATGCATTGTTTTTCCAAGCTTGTGCATCAATCGCTTCGAATGGCACAACAGGAATACCAGCTTGTTTAAAGAGTAATTTACTCATAATTTTATCATTACCAATAGCTGATGCTAGCACACTATTGCCAACATAAGGAATATCCAATGTTTCAAGTAACCCTTGAACCGTCCCATCTTCACCATTTGGACCATGTAAGACGGGAAAAACGACACTGTCTTCAGGATTAAATCCATTTGGTAAAAAGGCCGTTCCTTTTGAATTTTCATGTTCATTGGTTGCTTGATTTTTTTCATCTGCTTCTTCAAGGCGCAAATTATCAGCAAACTTAACAGGTTCTGTCAGCGTCTGACCTTTCAGCCATTTTCCTGTTCTCGTAATATAAACGGGAACCACTGAATAGTATTGGTAATAGATAGCTTGTGTTATTTGAAAAGCGGTCGAAAGCGAAACCTCATGTTCCGCACTCTTACCACCATAAAGTAAATAAACGCGCATTAGTATTATCCTCCATTTTTTGCAACTCTCATTGTATCATGCTTTTGAAATTCAACAAAAAAGATAACATGAATTAATCCCCGTTATCTTTTTAAAACGCTATGCTATCTTCAAAAGCAGCTTGATTTAAAATGACAAAGTGCCAACTTTGATCGACAAAGTAATAATCCAAACTAGCAACTAATTTTGATCCTTCAGTCACTAATGTTGGTTCATGCCATTTCATTTGGTACACGTTATCAATCATCACATAAATAGGCACTGATATTTTCGTGTTATTCACAGTCATTACTGAAAAATCCAATGCGACACCTTCAATAAACAATGGCATTAATTCTTCAATAATATGTTTCGACACTTTTTTTAACGTCATTGGACGCCTTCTAAACAAGCCATTTTTTTCGCGATATGATCGATTAACATGTCTAATAACTGATTTAGAAAAAACATTATAAAATTGGTTCAAATAACGATAATAGATTTTCAATGCATCATTTGGCAATGTCAAAAAAACATAATCATTTTGTAATTTGTAATAAAATGGTGATTGAATATGTGAAAAAGTGTGTCCTAAATATAAGAACTCTGATATTTCTCTTGGTGTGATTAATTCTAAATCGTCTTGACTATCAAAATCAATCCAATTTTGTTTCACCCCGACAGTCCCCTTATTCAAGTAACGTGCAATATCTTCTTCCCCAGTAACCGTGTTAAATCCCGTCGCGATGTCAATCTCATTTTCATAATCCACTGGATTTAATGACAAAATATTGGTTGGCAATTTGGGAATGCTTGTTATGAAATCTGCCCTGGAAATCCCATAAGATAAAATCAAATGAGAAACCGTTTCAATATGAATATAGACTAAATTGTCTCTCATTAACTATCATCCCCATTTTATAAAATAGTGACTCTACTTACATTGCTTCTAGTCGTGCAATTCTATCTGCCATTGGTGGATGCGTCTGAAATAATCCAGACGTTTTTTTCTTCAATGGATTTGAAATATAAAGTGCGGCACTACTTGGATCAGCACGCTTCATTGGTTCACTATCAGAGATTTTTTCCAAAGCATGGATGAGCCCTAATGGATTACGAGTCAATTCCACAGCTGAAGCGTCAGCTAAATATTCTCTATTTCGAGAAAGTGCAAGCTGAGCAATAGTTGCCGCAATTGGCCCTAAAATAACCAATAGTAAAGATAAAACCATCAAAATAATTTCTAATGATCCGCCACCTTCTCGATCATTACTACTGCGACGACGACCGCCACCCCACCAAAATGAGTTCATCCCAATATTAACTAGCAGTGAAATAGCTGCTGATAAAGCTAAAGCAATTGTTGATAACCGAATATCATAGTTACGCACATGCGAAATTTCATGAGCCATAACGCCTTCTAATTCTTCTCGGTTTAACCGGTTAAGTAACCCAGTTGTTGCAGCGACAGCCGCATGTTCTGGGTTATTTCCAGTCGCAAATGCATTAGGACTGGCATCTTCAATAATAAAGACTTTTGGCATAGGAACTTCTCCAACAAGCGCCATGTCTTCAACAACATGCCATAATTCTGGCGCATCATCGACTGATTTAATTTCAGTCGCATGGTTCATGCTCATGACCACACTGGTTGACTGTGAAATCATCAAGCCCATATAAACACCAGCAATGACCACAGCCATGATTAATCCAGAAAGCGCACTATTAAAAAAGGCGTAACCAACCGCACTACCAATCGCAATCATTAATAATACAAAGCCAATTAAAACGTAAATCGTTTTGCGCTTATTTTGCGCTATTTGATCATATAACATAGTTATCTCCTAATTCCTTAATCAAATGAAACGTTAGGTACAGCCTTTTCAGCTTCTGGCACTTCAAGATAAGCCACTTTTGTAAAGTGATGAATGCCTGCAACAATATTTGATGGGAATGATTGAATTTTAGCATTCAAACTTGCAGCAGTTGAGTTGAAAAGTTGACGTGAATAAGAAATTTTATTTTCTGTATTTGATAATTCTTCCATTAACTTAGTGAATTCTGTATTAGCTTTCAAATCTGGGTAACTTTCAGATAATGCAAAGATACTCTTCAATGATTGACTTAATTGATTAGAAACTTCCATGGTTGTTTCATGTGAATCAGTTGGCGTTTGTGTCAATTGATTCCGCAATTCAACAACTTTAGCGAAAGTTTCTTTTTCATGAGTAGCGTACCCTTTAACTGTTGAAACCAAATTAGGAATTAAATCATTACGACGTTTTAATTGCACATCGATTTGACTCCATGACTCCTCAGTGCGAACCTTTGCTTTAACCAAACCGTTGTATCCACTAACGTACATAATAATTAAAACAACTACGATAATACCAATAATAATCATTGTCATAAATTTCAGTCTCCTCTTTAATATAAGCTATCTAATTTTTGTTCTTATCCTCATTCATCATACCAAAGTTAGCCCCTTTTAGAAAGCAACTAAGCTAACGTTTTCATCAATTCAATCAACTGATTTTATTTAATCTGAATATTATGGCATAATAGCCTTATTGAGAAGTTTGTAAAGGAGAGTATTAAATGATGAACGTATTATTTGTATGTATGGGAAACATCTGTCGATCACCTATGGCTGAGGCTATGTTAAGAAATGAATTAGATAAATTGGGACTTTCTGATCAAGTGACGGTTGATTCTGCTGGGACAAGTTCTGCACAAGAGGGCAATGGTGCCCACGAAGGGACTATCGCAAAATTAGCTGAACATAATATTCCAACTGATGGTCTCATTTCACGTCCAGTTAGTTATTTAGATTTCATCAACAGTGATTTAATCATTGCCATGGATGATATCAATGTTGAACGCCTTGAAAAAGGCGCACCAGCATCTAAGAAAAAAAATATTGTTAACTTTCTTTCTATCGTCCCTGGTAAAGAAAATGACTCCGTACCTGATCCTTGGATTACAGGCGACTTTGACGAAACATATGATTTAATTAGTCTTGGCATGCCTTATTGGATTGCTAAAATCAAAGCTCAAGTTCAATAAAAAAAGGACCAACAATTAAATTGTTGGTCCTTTTTTGCTAAACATTATTATGAATCATTTTAAAATACGCTTGAACTGTTTTTGGTGCAGATTTATATGTCCATTTTTGTAGATACTTTCCCTGAACCATTAAACGCCCAGCACCAGTATCATCACAAGTAATTAAGGTAACTAGCGTTTTGCCCGGAACATCGTCAATCACTTGAACATCTGTTGCTTTAATATATTTCATCTTTGATGTGGTATATTCATAAATATTTTTTGCATCCGTTAAATAGATTTTTTGCCCAATCTCCATTCGAACTAACGGACTAAATAATAAGTCTTTGCGAATCATATGATGTCCAGCAAGGGCATAATTGCCCTCGCCCATTTTCTCATCTTCTTTTAAAGTCCCAGCTGAAAGTGCTAGTGTATTGGTACTAACACCTTTAGCGATAGGTAAATTCAATGAGACGCTTGGAATACTAATTTCACCAAGCAAGACTAAACTTTTTTCATTCGCTTTAGCTTTCAAAACATCCGCAGTATTTAAACTTTTAACTTCACTAAAATCAAAAGATGCTTTTTTATTCTTATTTTTATCAACCAGTGCAGTATCAATATTAGGCTTGGTTTTGCCAACCAAGAAATCTTTAATTTGTTCATTAAAAATTAACGAAAGACCTAACAATAATAACAATATTAATAATAGAGTCGTTAGCCGCTTCTTCCAACGACCTTTTTTAGCTTCTTTATTTTTTTTCATCATTACCCCACTTTTCCATTAACCATATTTTACCATATAACTTTTATTCTTGTTTAGTGTTATGATTGTAATTATCGAAACTATTTTTAGGAGGACTTTTTAATTTGTTGACTTCACTAAAATCGACATTTTTCCGTCCTAGACAACCTTGGGAACAAAATTTATTTGTATTATGGTTTGGTACATTCATGGCCGGCGTCGCATTTAGTTTAATTATGCCGTTCATGTCACTCTACATTGATACGTTAGGTGACTTCAGTAAAACCCAATTAAATTTTTATAGTGGTATTACCTACTCATCTACATTTTTAATTACCGCCATTGTTTCCCCACTATGGGGTCGTTTAGCTGATCGAAAAGGTCGTAAATTAATGATTCTAAGAGCTTCATTCGGAATGGCCATCGTCATTGGCTTAATGGGACTTGTCAGTAACGTTTATCAATTAATTGCGTTACGTTTATTACAAGGTGTTTTTTCTGGTTACATTAGTAACTCGCAAGCACTGATTGCAACAGAAACACCTAAGCGGCAAAGTGGTAAAGCACTTGGCATTTTAGTTACAGGTAGCGTGACCGGAACTTTATTCGGGCCACTTATCGGAGGCGCAATAGCTGGTATTTTCGGTTATCGAATCACGTTCTTCATTACAGCTATCATTTTATTCATTGTTTTCTTACTCAGTTATTTCTTTGTTCATGAACATTTCACGCCTATTGAAAAGGGTGACATGCAGACATCAAAAGAAATTTTCAAAGGTCTACATCATCCTAAATTAATTATTGGGATGTTCGTAACCACCTTAATCATTCAAGCGTCAAATTACTCAATCAGTCCTATTCTAAGTTTGTACGTTCGCGAGCTCCTTCACGACGTCGGAAACATCACGTTCATTAGTGGCTGTGTGGCTTCCATTCCAGGAATAGCGACATTGATTGCAGCCCCTCGCTTAGGTACTTTAGGCGATAAGATTGGTACGGAACGCATTTTAAAGATTGCATTAGTTGCTGCCATCTTTATTTTCATTCCAATGTCGTTAGTTACCAACGTTTGGCAGCTTGGTGGCTTACGTTTCCTTATTGGGATAACCGACGCTGCGATGCTACCCGCCGTTCAAACGATTTTAACGAAAAATACCCCTGCAGCATTTACAGGCCGTGTCTTCAGTTATAATCAGTCGTTCCAAGCCATGGGATCCGTTGTTGGTCCTATGATTGGATCAACTGTTTCTGGTGTCTTTGATTACAAAGGTGTGTTCGTTTCAACTGCTATTTTGGTAGGTATCAACCTTATCTGGGTGATGTATGTGACAAAAGACATGTATATAAAGAAAGCAAAATAGGAACGCTCACAATCAAATGAGCGCTCCTATTTTTTTGCATAAAAAAAGGAACGAAACTTAATAGCTTCATCCCTTTTGAAATAGTTCTTATTTTGCAGCGTTTGCGTCTGTAAGACCATATTTCTTGTTGAAACGATCCACACGGCCATCGGCTTGTGTAAATTTTTGACGTCCAGTATAGAATGGATGTGAATCCGATGAAATTTCGACACGAATCAATGGGTATGATTTGCCATCTTCCATTTCAATTGTTTCTTCTGAATGTTTTGTTGAACCTGAGATAAATTTGTAACCTGAAGTAGTATCCATAAATACAACTTCATGGTAATCTGGATGGATTTCTTTTTTCATAAGTAAGTACTCTCCTTTGCCCTAATCCATCTGCTGGATTAGAGTTATTCTTTATATTACAACATGCACAAGCTTACCACGAATACGTTAATTTTACAATTAAATTTTATTTGCTTGCTTTTGTTAAACCCTTTAAAAATTCGACATTATTTTTAGTTTTCTTCATTTTTTGAATGACTCGTTCTGTGGCAGCAAGTGAATCACCAGACATTGTCTTTCTAATCTGCCATAGTTCCTCAATTGTTTTTTTAGGTAGAAGGAGTTCTTCCTTCCGTGTACTTGATTTTTTCAAATCAACGGCAGGAAAAATACGGCGTTCAGCAAGGTCTCTTGAAAGTTGCAATTCCATATTTCCAGTTCCTTTGAATTCTTCATAAATAACATCATCCATTCGACTACCCGTATCAACCAAAGCAGTCCCTAGAATCGTTAGACTTCCGCCTTCTTCAATGTTACGTGCTGCACCAAAGAATTTTTTAGGCCGATAAAAGGCAGCTGGATCAATCCCACCTGACAATGTCCGTCCACTTGGCGGAATCGTTAAATTATAGGCCCTAGCCAATCGTGTAATTGAATCCATTAAAATAACAACATCTTGCTTATCTTCAACTAATCGCATTGCACGTTCCAAAACCAATTCAGAAACACGCGCATGATTCTCAGGTTGTTGGTCAAATGTCGATGACACAACATCCCCTTTAATTGAACGTTCTAAGTCAGTCACTTCTTCAGGACGTTCATCAATCAATAACACAATTAATTTTACTTCAGGATGATTTTCAGTAATTCCTTGCGCAATTTCCTTAAGCAAAGTTGTTTTCCCTGCTTTAGGTGGTGCTACAATCATCCCTCGCTGTCCAAACCCAATGGGTGCAAATAAATCAGTTAACCGTGTTGATAAATTTTGGCTAGTTGTTTCTAATTTTAATTGTCGATCAGGATATAGCGGCGTAAGCGCTGGAAAATGCGGACGTTCTTTGGCTTCTTCCGGATTCTTACCATTAACCGTATCCACATGCATCAGTCCATAATAACGTTCATTAGGCTTAGGTGGTCGGGCTTTCCCGCCAACTAAATCACCATTCCTCAAATTAAACCGATTGATTTGAGAAGCTGAAATATAAATATCTTCTTGTGATGGTCCATAGTTAATTGAACGCAAAAAGCCGAACCCATCCTGATTGGGAATGATGTCTAAGACACCTTCCATCAAAATAAAGCCTTGTTTCTTTGCTTGTGTTCTTAAAATTGCCAAAGACAATTCTTTTTTATTCATTTGGCTATAATATTTTATTTTATACTCTTGTGCATAACCATAAATTTCTTTAAGCGTTTTATCTTTTAATTCATCCATTGTTAAAAAATCGCTCATTTGATCACCTAATCTTCATCGATAATTTCAACATCAGCAGATAAGTTTGTCATTTTTTGGACAACACAATCATACCCACGCAAAATATTCTCAGCTTTCTCAATTATGGTTGTTCCATTAGTCATCAGCGCAACTTCTAATAATGCGGCACCAGCCCGAATTTCATCAGCGTAAACCGTTTGACCGGTTAGTTCAGTTGATTGGTTAATTCAAATAATGCCCTCTTTTGATTCAATTTTAACGCCCATTCGTTGCATTTCGGGAATGTGCTTAACACGTTCAGGATAGAGCGTGTCAATGATGCGACTTTCTCCTGCTGCTTTAAGCATCACTGCAGTAATAGGTTGTTGTAAATCAGTTGCAAAACCAGGATAAGGTGAGGTTGTCACTTCAATTGGCACAATCTTATCGCCACCAGGAACAAAAATACTATCTTCATTGACTGTAAAAGTAACACCCATTTCACTAAGTTTAGCTAAAAATGAATCTAAATGTTCAGTGATGACATTTTTAACCAATACGCCTTCACCCATTGCAGCTGCCAATGATAAATAAGTGCCCGCTTCGATACGATCTGGAATAATCGTATGCGTATTAACGGCCTTCAAACTATCAACACCTTGAATTCTAATTTCACCGGTACCCGCACCACGAATATGTGCACCCATGTTATTTAAGAACGTCGCAATATCTATAATTTCAGGTTCTTTGGCAGCATTTTCAATAACGGTTGTTCCTTTTGCACGAACAGCGGCCAATAAAATATTGATTGTTGCCCCCACTGAAACAAGGTCCATAAAAATACGGGCACCCTTTAATCCTTCAGGGCCACTCGTGATAATGACGGCATCATCTTCTTCAATCACTTCAGCTCCAAGCGCTTTAAATCCCTTAATGTGTTGATCAATCGGACGTGGTCCAATATTATCACCACCAGGAAATCCGACAACTGCACGACCAAATCGACCCAATAAGGCACCCATAAAGTAATAAGAAGCTCTTAAACTTTTAATTGCACCACCAGGTAATGGTTCGTCTTTAATCATGGTTGGATCTACCATTAAGTTGCCTGCATTAAATTCAGATTTAACATTCATTTGATCTAATATTTTCATTAAGTTATGCACATCTAAAATATCGGGGACACTGTCAAAATGCACAGGTGTATCCGCAAGAATAGCTGCAGGAATCAATGCAACCGTGCTATTCTTCGCGCCACCGATTATTACTTCGCCGGACAGTTTTTTACCGCCTCGAATAATCATCTTTTTCATTTATTATTTCCTCACTTAAAATACTCTCACAAATTAATTATAACTATAATTAATAATAAAGAAAAAGCTTGCGAAATACAATACATATTCATCACTTTATCCAAATAATCAATCTTACATTACTATTTTAGTAAACGTGCCATGTCTTCTGGAAGTTCTGACTCAAAAGCTAATTTTTTACCAGTAAATGGATCTTCAAAACTTAACTTAGCTGCATGCAAGGCTTGTCTTTCAATGCCTTTGTCCATAGGGCCGTCATATAAAGCATCCCCCACCAAAGCATGGTGAATAAAATCAAAATGAACACGAATCTGGTGCGTCCGTCCCGTCACTAATTTTACATCAACTAATGTGTACTCTGGGAATCTCGTCACAACTTTATAGGTTGTTTCTGATGGTTTCCCTTCAGCCATAACAGAACGACGAATTTCGCCTTCCTTTTTACCGATTGGTTCTTTAATGTCGCCTTGATCACTTTTAACATTACCTGTAACAATTGCCAAGTATGATTTTTCTAACTGACCATTGCTCAACTGAGTCGCAATTAAGCTGTGAGCAAAACCATGTTTAGCTAATAAAACTAATCCGCTTGTAAAGCGGTCTAAACGCGTAATGACATGTGGCACCAAGCTACTTGAGCCCGTTGCAATCAAATGGCCCTTAACTCGGTTAACTAATGTTGTGTCTTCATTTGATGGACCTGGCACAGTTACCATTCCAGCTGGTTTATCAATAACTAACCAGTTTTCATCTTCAAAAACAATCGTTAATGGCTCATTACTTGTATGAATAACATCATTGTTGGGTTCTTCTGGTAACGTCAACACAACTTCATCACCATCAATCAGTTGATAATCCCAATATTCATTCTTTTGATTAACACGCACTTGGCCTTCGCCTTGTTTAATTCTAGCGATTAATCGTTTACTAACGCCAACCTCAATTAAAAATTTTTTTAAACTAATTGTACCTTCACCATTATTTGTCAGCGTAAATTGCATGTTGTCATCCTTCATTTCTCGTCATAGCGTTTATTCTCTATCTTATCATACTTAGCAGCACATAAAAAAAAGGTGATTATAATCGTTAAATTATAATCGCCTTTTTATTTTGTAATAAATAATTGTTTTACCACTTTTCGACACTGTGTAACAACGTTCCAAAAAGAAATCCCCCACGAATATCTCTTATTAATACTCTATGTTATATATTATACCGAAAATACCGTGGGTTGTACTATCAAAAAAAAACATACCATCATTTTTAATGATTGTGCTTTCTAGTCATGTCTAATAATTTTTTTTCAATCTCCAATGTATCACTGTCCCGACCCAATGCTGTAATCACATACTTATCAAGTGCATTATTTTTATAGCTTTTATCCATAAAATTAGTCACAACCATATCGTATTGATGCATAGAGTCATAAGTGCTTACATTAACGCGTAAATTAACGTTCAAATTCTGACTGGTATTTCTAACAAATAACTCTTTAATTCGTTCATTCGCATTTAAATCAATACCAACCGTTAACATTCTTTCTTTTTCGAGTAATTTGGCACTAAAGATTTCAACAATTTCTTCAATAAATTCCTGACGGTAACGTCGATAAAAATCAGACCACTTTTTATCTAATTCTACGTTATCAATCAATTCATCCATAGCTGTTTCAACACGGTGTCGAACCAAATCATTAGAATATTTTTTCCGGAAACTATTCATCATATAGGTTCCTACCGTATCCATGATGCCCCGAAAACAAAATGCTTCGGTACAGAGTGGGTATAATGATTCACTAACGTCTCCACCAATAATTTTAATATCTAATTTAGATTCAAGGCCTTGTTCTAAATATTCAACAACTTGTTGAAGTTCCGTATTATTCGCACGGTTAACTGCAATGAAATCACGAGATAGGTATGCACTTGAAGGAATTGGAATAAACGCCGTCGTCCAAGCGTAGAACGCCGCACTCTCAAAATAAATATCAATTTTATTGGTAAATTGTGCATAAATATCAGTCATTTTTTCTTCTACTTGATCAAATAATGAATTATTTATAATCATGTTTGCTAAAACTTCAGGCACTGTCAGATTATCTTGCGGCTTACTTGTCATTCGATGGACGCTGACTTTCACCCAGATTTTTGCTCTCATCAAATTACCATCATTCGCATTGAAATCAAAATAGTCTTCAAATATTTTGATAAAATCAAGAATAACGCCTGCTTCTGCTGCGTCATCGTATTTAAAATCAGTTGCTAAAAACAATGAATAATAAAAGAATCTAATTTGCATTTCAGCGCCAACTATCTCACCATGTGCGATTTGAATATCAAACTCAGACAATAAATTATTTAATTGTTTAATTCGTCTAAAGATAGAAGATTCACTAACATTTAAACTCAGACTTAAACGTTCAACACTATTACTTTCATTATGATAAAAAGCCATCAGGATTTGGTAATTAATTGATTTTTTAACGTACCGATAAACAGCCTCGTAAAAATTCATTTTACCTCTACCCACAAATTGAACACTATTCTTTTTTATAATCATAAATGCTTCGTCGCCTGAATTGAATTCATTATCTAATTGTTGCAACGCGAATCGTAGCGCTGTATCCGAGACATTTAATTGGTCACAAATTGCTTTTCTTGATAAACCACGTTCATTTAACGATAACAATTCAATAATTTCACATATTAAAAGCTCTTGTCGATCTAATATATCTTTTTTGTACATTTATGCCTCCGAGAATTTTCCAGCAATATCAACATGTCAGCTTTTAGTTAGAATAACATACCTCTTATTTTAACATAAAACCCCCAACATAGAATTTCCCCTTTTATCCCCAAGAATTAATCTTAATCCATTAGAATAGCTTAACAAACATAATTTTATTTGTCACTGAATTATTAAATTAAGATTAAAAAATTTATCTTAATTTAATAATTCATTCTTTAAATGCCTTTTTCAATTAATTGCCACATTTGCTCAAAACGTGCTTGATAATTAGGCAAATTCCACGTTTCCTTGAAGTTAGGTAACATAAAAACAGAGAATGCCGCAAGAATGGTTTCCGCTCTTTCCAAATGAGCATCATGATAATCCATCAGCTCATCAATCATTTGCAAGATATCAAAAAGAACCTCTCGAAGAACTAGCGGATTTGAATCTACATAGCGTGTGTTTATTTCAAACATATGCGGATTTTCATTAAATGCTGTCTTTTTAGCATTTGTAAAAGCCCATAACTTGTCATGTAAGACTTGTTCCTTATCCATTCCAGTTTCGATATCAAGCGTCATTTGACTTAAAATAGTTCGTTTAAACCAAGCTTTTGCCACAGCTACCAACAAGTCTTCCTTATTATTAAAATGTTTATATAAGGCACTATGAGAAACACTCAGTGCATCTGCAATTTGTGTCATTTTAATTTCTGATGTATCCATTTGTGCCACTAAAAGTTCAGTCATATTCACAATCATGTCATTGGTTAATTTAGCCATTTGAACTACCTCCATTATGTCTTTATTATATCCTAACATAGCCATAAGTTACATTAATTGATTTTTGTTACTTATTATTTTATACTCAGTTTATTAACATAGACAAAGGAGACAAATAATTATGAAAGCCGCTAAAATCAACCAATATTCAAAAGAAATAAAAGCAGAAGTGACTAACATCCCAGTTCCAACTATTAACGAAAACGAAGTCTTAATTAAAGTTAAAACAGCTGCCGTTAACCCATTAGAACTACTCATTATGACAGGTAGCGTCAAATTAATTCAAGCTTATAAATTTCCCTTAACAATCGGTAATGAATTAACCGGAACTATCGAATCAGTGGGCGCAAATGTTACTAATTTTAAACCCGGGGATGCCGTTTATTCACGACTTCCACTTGAAAAAATTGGCGCAATCGCTGAATATGCTGCAGTAGCTTCTAACGCAATTGCACCATTACCCACAAATCTTGATTTTGATCACGGTGCAGCTGCGCCACTAACCGGTCTTACGGCTTACCAAGGATTGCATGAAGAATTAGACGCACAACCTGGTGAAACACTTTTCATCCCTGGTGGCTCTGGTTCATTTGGTCAAATGGCAATTCCAATTGCTAAAGCAGCCGGCTTAACCGTTATCGTCAGTGGTGGCTCACGTTCAAAAGAAGCAACATTAGCAATCGGTGCCGATCAATACTTAGATTATAAAACAGAAGATTACTGGAAAGTTCTATCAAATGTCGATTATGTTATCGATACACTTGGGCCGAATGAGTTCGAACACGAATTAGCAATCATTAAACCAGGTGGCCGTTTATTGTCACTTGTATCCGGACCTAACAAAAGATTTGCCGTTGACCGCAACTTACCTTACTGGAAACAATTATTATTCACACTAGCTGGTGCTAAATTGGATCGATTAGCAAAGGCAAAAGACGTCGAATATCACTTCATCTTTGTCCGCTCAGATGCTGAACAATTAAGAGAATTGACAAAAATTATTGAAACAAATAACATCGTCCCACAAGTTGACCCAACAGTTTTCTCAATTGATGCTATCAATGAAGCGTTACAACTCGTTTCATCAGGTCATCCTACCGGCAAAGTATTAATTAAATTTTAACTTAAAATTATAGAATGGAGATTGATTCATTATGACTAATTATTCATATATTGATGCACCAAACCTATCCGTAACGACACAAGATGGCACGACATTTGCTTATCGAGAAATGGGCGAAAAAACAGGTATTCCCGTTGTCCTATTAACTCATTTATCAGCAAACTTAGATAACTGGGATCCTCGTTTAATGGATTCATTAGCTAAGAAACACTGGCTAGTTGCCTTTGACAATAAAGGTGTGGGTCTATCTAGCGGTAAAGTCCCTGATACCATTCAAGAAATGGCAACAGATGCCCTCACGTTTATCCATGCGATGGGCTTCTCAAAAGTTGATATCTTATCACTTTCAATGGGTGGCATGGTCGCTCAAGAATTAGTTGCACAAGAACCTGGATTAGTTAGAAAATTAGTCTTAACCGGCACAGGTCCTCGTGGTGGAAAAGGTATCGATCAAGTCAGCAAGCTAACAAATATCGATATATTGCACGGATTAGTAACCTTTAAAGATAGTAAAACTTATCTTTTCTTCACACGTACAAAAAACGGTAAAATGGCTGCTAAAACTTTCTTAAAACAACTTAAATTACGTAAAGTTGATCGCGATAAATCAATTAGTATTTCTGCCTACCTTCCACAGTTAAAAGCAATTAACCGTTGGGGCAAAGAGGCTCCAGCTGATTTATCTCAAATTACACAACCAACGTTAATCGCAAATGGTGATAATGATCGAATGGTTCCAACACCTAATTCATACGACTTAGCTGCGCGTATTCCTGGCAGCAAATTAGTTATTTATAAAGATGCTGGTCACGTTGGTATCTTCCAACATTATGCTGAATTCAGTGACACACTAACTGCATTCTTAGAAAAATAGTTGTCCCCCATTCTTATGTAGAAACTAAAAAAAGAGTACCGGAATTGGCTTTTAATCGCCAATTTCGATACTCTTTTTTAGTTTTAAACTTGTTCCATAAATTTAACGAAGGCTTGTTGTCCGTGGTCATCTTGCTTATAGACCCCAGCATCTTCAAGTACTCGCATGAAGACTTTCCCAACTTCATTTTGCACAAGCGCGTTGACTGTCTCTTTAGAGATTGTCCCGTTATCTCGCTTAATCTTATCAGCCCAAGTTTGATGATAAGCTGCTATTGTATTCGGTTGATCAATCAAATAATTCTCAACCTCTGCCATTTCAGTTTTCAAACGGGGTGGTAAGATGGCTAATCCCATGACTTCAATGAGCCCAATGTTTTCTTTTTTGATATGTTGAACATCAGCATGTGGATGATAAATCCCATCTGAAAATTCAGCAGAAGTTTGATTATCACGTAACACTAAATCTAATTCATAGCGCCCATCATGCATTCGAGCAATTGGCGTTACCGTGTGATGTGGTGTGCCATCAGCATCTTTCGCTAAAATTTGGGCATCAGCATCACTGTAATCTTGCCATGACGTCAAAATCTTGGCTGCTAAATCAACTAATCGTTCTGAGTCTTCACCGTTCAATCGAATAACGGACATTGGCCATTTCACAATTCCCGCTTGAATATCATCAAACCCGACAAAATGCATTTCTTGACTAATTGGTGCTTTAGCCATTGGAAAATCATGACGACCACCTTGATAATGTTCATGCGTTAAAATTGATCCACCAACAATCGGTAAATCAGCGTTACTACCCGCAAAATAACCGGGGAATTGCTTTACAATTTGTAGTAAATCTTCGAATGTTTTTTTATTAATGACCATAGGTTCATGCTTTTCATCCAAGAAAATTGAATGTTCATTGAAATAAGCATATGGCGAATATTGGAAACCCCATGTTGCTTCGCCCAAATTAAATCGGATAATACGATGGTTGCGACGAGCTGGAAAATCTAAACGTCCAGCATACCCTTCGTTTTCCATACATAATTGGCATTTAGGATAACCCGTTTGTTTCATTGTTTTAGCTAGCGCAATTTGTTTTGGATCCTTCTCAGGTTTAGATAAATTAATGGTAATCTCTAAATCACCATAATTAGTTGGCACCTGATAAGCAATATTTTTCGCAATTGCGGCAACCTTAATATAGTCGTTAGCTTGACTCAATTCATAAAAATAAGCTAATGCGCGCTCTGGATTTTTGGCGTACAAATCCCAAAATCTTTTATTAACATGACTTGGAATCGGCGTAACTAAATCCATTAATTTAGCACCCAAAATATCTTGTTCTGCGACTAAATCATTAATTTTTTCAGTCTTAACCGCTAAATCAAGTAAGGCATCTTTAGCAGCAATCACCGTATTGTCAACTGGTTCAGAAACTTGCATCTCTGACTCGCCAACCAAGTCTAAAACAACGTTCACTAAATAATTTTTATCATCTGTCGAATAAGTTGTTGGATCAAATTGAATGACTTTATCGACAAACTTGGCAATTAATTGATTAGAATCCATATTTTTCCCTCTATCTCTTTATGCTTAATCTAATTTTTTGGCGCCATCAGAAATTTCTGCTAAATAGAAACTTGGTGCATACCCAATTTTTTCTTCGTAAATTTTACCAACTTCTTTTTCAAATGCGTCAACTTGATCTTTAGCAACGATGGCAATCGCACATCCACCAAATCCAGCACCAGTCATTCGTGCACCAAGTACCCCAGGTTGTTTCCAAGCTGCATGAGCAAGTGTATCCAATTCAATCCCAGTTACTTCATAATCAAATTGTAATGACACATGTGATGCATTGACTAACTTACCAAAACGAACTAAATCTTCATCTTTCAAAGCTTCTTGAGCCATGATTGTTCGTTCATTTTCTGAAACCGCATGACGAGCACGTTTTAAGAGATTTTCTTTTTGAATTAAGTAAGTTTGTAAATCGAAACTTGCATTATCTAAATCACCTAATGACTTAATATCGTTTTTCTCTTGTAATAATGCTAATGCTGCTTCACATTCACTACGACGTTCGTTATATTTAGAGTCTGCCAATTCACGACGTTTATTCGTATTCATAATAATAATAACATTATCTTTTAAATCAATTGGCACTAACTCATAATCAAGCGTATTTGTATCTAACAGGATCGCATGATTTGCTTTACTCATACCAACAGCAAATTGATCCATAATTCCTGAATTGACACCAATAAATTTATTTTCTACCATCATCCCTGTTTTAACAAGGTCTACACGGTCAATCTCTAAGTTAAATTGATCTTCTAAAATAACCCCCATCAACAATTCAATTGATGCAGATGATGATAAGCCAGCGCCATTAGGAATATTACCTTCAAGGCAAATATCTAGACCCTTATCAATCACATAGCCTTGTTCTTGCAAATAAACAATCATCCCTTTTGGATAATTTGCCCAATTATGTTCTTTTTGGTATGACAAATCACTTAAATCAAATGAGACAACACCATCATCTTTAAAATTATTAGACATGATATTAATGGTTGTATCGTCACGTTTTGTTGCAACTGCATATGTTCCCAAAGTAATTGCTGTTGGAAAGACATGTCCACCATTGTAATCTGTATGTTCACCAATTAAATTAATCCGACCTGGTGAGAAGTAACTTGCATCTGCATCGACACCATAGACATCTTTAAATTCACTCTTTAAATTATTAATATTCATTATATTTTTCCTCCAATTTATTAACCGCTTTCATTTTACTAAATATTTACTAAAATTACAATCTTTTTACGTTATTCTTTTTTATTATGTTAAACTAATAAGCATAATCACCTATTTAGGAGGCAATTATGGCAACACTTAAAGACATTGCACAGCTCGCTAAAGTTTCCAATGCAACGGTTTCTCGTGTATTAAATTACGATCAAACACTATCCGTTGGTAATGAAACACGTAAACGAATTTTCGAGGCAGCTGAACGGTTAAATTACTCAAAAAACAAAAAAAAATCACATACAGCCCAAGGTAAAATTGCTATTATTGAATGGTATACCGAAAAAGAAGAACTAGATGATTTATACTATCTTTCTATTCGAATTGGGATTGAACGTAAATTACTTGAGCTCGGTTATGAAATTACACGCTTTTTTCAAAATGATCAATTTGATTCACTAACTGACGCACTTGGCGCCATCATTATTGGTAAATACAGTCCTGCTCAAATTAATGAACTTAAACAAATGAATTCAAACTTAGTTTTTGTTGATATGAATACACTAGACGCTGGTATTAGTTGCGTTATGACTGATTTCAAAACGCCTGTTAAAGCCGTTATTGACCATTTCAACGCACAAGGTCTAACAAAAATCGGGATGATTACAGGGGAAGAAAGTACGTTTGACGCTGTTAATCTAGGCCCTGATTCTCGCTTCACTCATTTTAAAGCGTACTTAGAAAGTGCTCATAATTATCATCCTGAATGGATTTACACGGGCGATTTCACACCAGAATCTGGTTACCAATTAGCTTTAAAATTATTAGCTGAACAATCAGACAATCTGCCAAACGCCTTATTCATCGCCAACGATGCAATGGCTGTTGGTGCCCTACGTGCCTTGAATGAATCTACAATTAAAGTTCCTGAGCAACTGAGTTTAATTAGTTTTAATGATACCTCGATTGCTGAATACACCTTCCCAACACTCAGTTCCGTCAAAGTATATACCGAACAAATGGGAAAATCTGCTGCAGAACTATTAATCAATCAACTGGCAATGACTGATATTATCCCTCAGGTCATTACGATTGGGACAACCTTAACGCTTAGAAATAGTTCTAAATAAAAATAGGCCATTTCAGAAATAAATTCTGAGATGACCTATTTATTTACCTATTTTTATTACGACCAATTAACCAGGCTATCAATCCAACGACAACCATGATTAAACTACCCATTAGCATTGTATTGAATGTCGCACTAATATAGTTATTCACAATATCAGTAAAGACTGATGCTCGATCAGAAACGAGACCAATCAAGCCACTATATAAAGCAATTGCTGCTCCAATTGCAACTAAGATACCACTCCAAATTGCGCTAGATCCCACATATTTAAGAGGAATAAAGAACGCACGATTAATAACTAATAAAAGTAACACAAAAATAACTGACGCAATTAAACTATCTAAAAAGAATGTTTGAACCGTTGCTTTCGTAGAACTAAACATTGTGGAAACCTTTGATAGATAGGGTGTTTGAATTTGATTCGTTAAATACCGACTGAGATTACTTTTAAATACAGCAATAAGATTAGTGGCTTCTGCCTTAGCCGTTAGATTTGATGTATCTGTTTTTTTCATAACGTTACTAGCAACTTGTTGCGTAATCTCATTTGCATTAATGATCGTTTTTTTACCCGCATAAACATTGCTAATACTTGTTTTTGCGATATCTTTAGCTTGTTGATCCGTTAACGCATTTTTCACAGTTGACGCTGGTATATTATTGTAAGCTGCGATATTTGAAATTTCATCATTCATCTCTGTTGCCACAAGTGAAACATTGGCATCCGTTAAAACTTTATCCTCCGTATATTTTTGATTCAAGACTGTCATTTTCAAGACACTTGTCACAAACAAAACGATAAGACTAAGACTTAAGAAAAACGATAACCAACTATTAAGACCTCTGTGATTGTCCCGACGATTAGTTCCGTTATTTTGACTTTGGAATTCTTCCCGCATTTTTATATCCCCTTTGATAAATTCTGATATTTTAATAATTACTTTAGTAAATCCAATTATACTCGACGTAATTGAATAATAATAGGCTATAAAAATAAAGCCTCTCATAACCTTTTGGCTACAAAATGCTTTAAATTAAAGTAAGTAGTAATTTATTATAATTTAGATCCATTTGATTTTATTACATCATGATACCAATCAAATGATTTCTTTTTCGTCCGTTTTAACGTTCCTTGATTAACATCATCTAAATCTACATAAATGAAACCATATCTTTTACTCATTTGCGACGTTGAAGCGCTAACTAAATCAATACATCCCCATGAGGTATATCCTCTAACATCAACCCCATCTTCAATGGCATCGGAAATAGCTTGAAAATGGTTACGAAAATATTCAATTCGATAATCATCTTGAACTGAACCATCCACTTCAACTTTATCATTATATCCTAATCCATTTTCAACAATCCATAATGGTTTATTGTACCTATCATATAAATCAATTAATGATATTTGTAGCCCTTTAGGATCAACTTGCCAACCCCAATCTGTAATAGGTAAATAAGGGTTTTTCACACCTGTTGTTAAATTACCGCCCACTTTTTTTCTTTGATCAGCCTCTGAACTTTGAACTATTGACATATAATAACTGAATGAAATAAAATCAACTGTATTTTCTTCCAACACTTTTAAATCATTCAAGCCCATCTTAATATCAAAATAATTATCTTTCCAATATTTAAGAATAAATATTGGATAAATTCCTTTTACTTGTACGTCAGTGAAGAAAAAATTCATTCGATTATCTTTCTGTGCTAAATAGATATCTTCTGGCTTACACGTTTCGGGATACGTCATCGTTTTGGTTACCATACAACCTAATTCACTAGTTGGATAATTTTCTTTTAGATACCTAGTAATTAAAGCACTTGCTAAAAACTGATGATGCAGAGATTGATAAATTGCTTCTTCAGCTTTTATTTTACTTGAATAATTTTCTTCAATAATACCCACAGTTGTGAACGCATGTCTGAATGCACTATCAATTTCGTTAAAACTCAACCAGTAACGAACAGTATGACTAAACCGATTAATACAGACCTTCGAGTAATGAACAAAAAATTCCACTAATCGTCGGTTTGCCCAGCCGCCATACTCTTCAACTAGATGCAATGGCATTTCATAATGAGATAGTGTCACAATAGGCTCAATGTTATATTTTTTTAACGTAGCAAATACCTTATCATAATAAGCCAATCCAAGTTCATTAGGTTCTTCCTCATCACCATTTGGAAAGATTCGTGACCACGCTATCGATAATCGATAGCATTTAAAACCCATTTCTGCAAATAAAGCAATATCTTCTTCAAAATGATGATAAAAATCAATTCCATGCCTTTTAGGATACAATTGTTCATCATCAGTATTTCTTGCCGCAATAACATCTTCTGGATAAGTATGCCATTGTGACACATAATCTGCTTTATCAACATTTGGCTTAAATTTAGCTACATCTGCTACACTCATTCCTTTTCCATCAATATTCCAAGCACCCTCTACTTGATTAGCAGCTGTTGCGCCACCCCACATAAAGCCTTCTGGAAATTTACTCATAGCAATCCCTCCTAGTTTGTAGCAACTACATTATCATCACTAATGGTTATATCAGATACTCTGTTACTATTTGTGACGATAACCATAATTGTTGGATCATAACCATTTTCTTTCAGTGCCTCCAAATCAAACGTCGTCAATAAGTCCCCTGCATTAATCTTTTGACCATCTTGGACCTTTGATTCGAAATATTTACCATTCAAATTAACAGTATCAATTCCAATATGGACAAGAATTTCTGCTCCGTTGTCACCAACTATTCCTATTGCATGTTTTGTCGGAAAAACTGAAATAATTTCTCCACTAATTGGACTGTAAACATTACCTTCTGTTGGTTCGACAGCAAATCCATCTCCTAATGCTCCGCTTGCAAAAGTTGCATCATTAACATTCATTAAATCAATAATCTTTCCTTTAGCTGGTGAATGTAATTCAACTGGCTTCTTTTCAATTTTATCTTCAGTTACTACGACTTCATCTTTATATCCAAATAAATAAGTCAAAATACATGAAGTTATCATAGCCAAGAAATAACAAGCTACTAACCAAGCAAATCCTTTACCAATATAAATTGGGAACGATAGGACACTTCTTGTGGCTACAGATACTGCAGCGGAACCTGCAGCTCCTGCAACTCCTCCAAAAACTGCTCCGGTTAAACAAGCAATGATGAATGGCTTTTTATATTTTAATGTAACCCCGTAAACTGCTGGCTCTGTAATTCCAAACAGAGCACTTATAAACGAAGATAAGCTCAACGACTTTAATTTTGTATCTTTTGTCTTTAAAAATACTGCGAATACGGCTCCTGCTTGAGCAGCAACAGCTGTCATACATCCGGGTCCCAAAGTATCTCGACCATAAAAAGAAATATTATTTGTCATAACAGGTACGAGTCCCCAATGTAGCCCAAAGATAACTAATACTTGCCATAATCCACCAATTGCGGCTCCTGAAAGAATTGGACTAAAATTATAAATAGCCGAGTAGCCACTGGCAATTAATTGACTTGCATAATCGGCAATTGGCCCAACTACCATTAATGTCAAAGGAACCATAATAATCAAACTGAAAAATGGCGTTAATAAATTTACAACACTCTCATGTAAATGTCTTCGAATAAATCTCTCCAAATATGACAGTACCCAAACTGCTAAAATTGCCGGAATTACTGTACTTGTGTATTTTGCTAAAATTACTGGAATACCTACAAAATCTAGACTCATTTTATCTGTATAGGCAGCAACAATTGTTGGATAAATTAAAGAGGCACCTAACGTCATTGCAATAAACGGATCTGTTTTGAATTTCTTAGCAGCTGTATAAGCTAAGAATACTGGTAGAAAATAAAAGAAGGTATCTGCTGCCGCATTTAGTACGATATACGTCCCAGACTTATCTGTTAAGACCCCTAAACTTGTTAGCAGTACTAACACACCTTTAATTAATCCACTACCTGCTAACACACCAAGAGTTGGAGCAAAGACACCAGCAATCATATCTAAAAATGAATTTAGTAGTCCTTGTTTCTTTTTAGGCTCATCGTTTCGTTGATCTGAGTTCCCTAAACTTGAATTATCAACCATTGCTTCATAAACATTATTAACATTATTTCCAATAACAACTTGGAACATCCCTCCAGACTCTACAACTGTAATAACACCCTCTAATGCTTCGATACCGTCTTTATTCGCTAACTTATCATCTTTAAGAGTAAAACGTAACCGCGTAGCACAATGATAAACATTGTCTACATTAGCTTCTCCCCCGACACCTTTAAGAATTGATGCTGAAATTTTTTTATTATCCATTATACGATCTCCTTTTTGTTAGAAAATTAATAAAAAGAATGCGCTTTCTTTATGTATTAAGTATATGTTCTGCACATATCGAAAACAATTCAATTGATATCTCTTCTACAAGGTAGATTTATTGAATAATTAATCAAAAATATTCTTATTTTTTATTTTAAAATTTCTACAATACAATAAAAAAATAACAAGCTATTATTTTGAGTAGTATCATATTCAGCATAAATAATTCTTTTAATCTTTTTTTGATGATAATTAATATATTCATGTAAATTAAATTGTAAAATTTTGGTTGTCGCTTTTTCTTCAACTAAACATATTAATAGCGTTTCATCGCCTATTAATTGAGTTGTTGTCTCTTTAATTTTTGGTAACAAATCTTGATAATTACTAATTTTTTTATATACTTCTATTTTATTGTCATCAACAAAATACTTATCCAAAAGTTGCTTTTTTTTATACTCTCTTAATATTTGAATTCTCTCTACCAATAAATTAGAAAGATTATCCATTTCATTTTCGTCCAACACACTACTTAAAAATATAAACCGTGAATTTTCAAAAATAATTTCTTGCTCTGTTGTTAAAATAACGTCATAATCATCTATATTTTCTGATTGAATTTCATAAAGATAAACCGGTTCTATATTAAATTTTTGCCCTTGATGACCCAAAAGTTCATTAATTTGTACATTTAATGTATTTAAAATGCTAAACGGTTGATTACTAATAATTAACCCTGTCACAGTTTTTTTATATTGTTCTAAAGCTGCTGCTAAATATAAAACGAGATACGCTGTTTCTGCATTATTAGGTTTAATCATAAAATAAGTTGGAAAATATTTTTTTATCAAATGTGTTTCTAATGGATAATTTTGCGCCGTTTTCTTTGCAAAATGATTCATTGCATTATGCCCAGAAGCAATTCTAATTTTCATCTGTTTAATATGAGAAACCAAAAATTCAGATTCTTGAAATAAACTATTAGTTGGTAAATTTAATGTTGAAATTATTTTTTGTTCAAATAATCGAAGTTCAGAATCAATTTGTTCATTTGTATCACCATCACCATAAAGATAGTTGAAGTCCAATAATCGATTTGCTAATGCTTTTTTTTCTAAGCTATCAAAAGATATATCTAATTCATCTTCCATCGCATGAACCAAATAGGTCACAAGAGGTAGATTTTCTGACATCTTAATTTCTTCCGTAATTTTCCATCCAGCGTCTTGTCGTACAATACTGATAATAATGTATCTATTAATTCTCTTAAAATCTTCTCCTGAAACAACATATTTATATCGAATCAAGGTCTCTCTAACAACTTTTTTAATAATTGGAACTAGCTTTATATATAACTGCACTTCATTTTTTTCTAAATGGGCTTCTTCCATAACTTTCTCTGTTCCTACCATTGAGCCAAAAATTCGTTTCATATTTTCTGTAGCAATCATTTTTAACCCATCATTACCAGAAATATCAATACTAATTTCAGAATTCCGGGCCATCCATCTTTGAATTGTTTTTATCTCAATTGAAACTGCAGTCTTAGATAAGAAAAAAATATCAGCTACATATTGCATACTGACATATGCTTTTTGAAACAGTAAAAATATAATAATTGCAGACGCTCTAGCATTCATACTGGAATAACTTTCATATGTTTTAACTTCTTCAATAATATATTTTTTAAAATCATCAGAAATAGATTCGATTCGGTACCCAGTCCTTTTATTGCTTTGAAGAACAACGTATTTATCAAACTCATTAGTTAATATTTTCATTTCAAATTGAATTGTTTTCTTACTAGTTCCAATATTTTTAGCAATCTTTTCACTAGTTAACCAACCATGTTCATTTACTAATTGCGTCACAATTTGAATTTGCCGTTTACTCATTTCCATAATGTTACCTCCACATTAACCACAGTGTGCTCATTATAACAATAACGACTTGTAATTAAAAAGCCTCTCAATTTTATCTTATAACAAAGTACAAAGTTAAAATTAAGAGACCTATTTATATATTTATTTCAATTTCAGTACCATTAGATGCAATAACTTGCTTGTAATAATTGAAACTATCTTTCTTTTGTCGATGTAAGTCACCAGTTCCATCATTATGTCGATCTACGTAAATGAAACCATAACGCTTCTTCATCTCACCTGTTCCAGCTGACACAATATCAATAGGTCCCCACCACAAGTATCCTAACAAAATACAGCCATCTTTTATCGCCTCTGCCATTTCTCGAACATGCATTTGCAAATAACGACATCTTTCAATATCACTAATTTCATTATTATTATCTGGTGTTTCTGCAAGTCCTAACCCATTTTCAACAATAAACAAAGGTAATTCATAACGATCAGTTAGTTCATTCATAACAAATCTTAGTCCCTTTGGATCGATAGGCCAGCTCCATGGTTCCGGCGATTTTTCTTTTAAAAATGGATTGTCGAATCCATTCGCACCACCAGTATCAACGCGCATTTTTGCTGACTTATCGTAAACTGCACTTCTGTAATAACTAAACGCAATATAATTTGCGGTATTCTCTTTTAAAAGGTCAAGATCACCTGCCAAGATTTCTGGAGCCACATCTTCTTCATCCCAAATTCTATGAATATAACTTGGGTAATGCCCTCTACACATAACATCAGTAAAAAACCAAGATTTCCTACGAAATTCCATTGTGCCAAAAACATTTTCTGGATCTGAATTAGATGAATACGTTGCTAATGCTGAAAAACTACACATGACTCCCATTTTTGCTTCCGAATCAATTTCCGCTAATCTTTTTGTTGCAATAGCATTCGCTAAAAAAAGATGATGACAAGCCTGATAAATTGCTTTATCATCAATATCTCCAAAAGGTTTTTGTGGATCTGTTGGCGGAAATGATATAATTCCAGCTGAAACATAAGGCATTCTAAAGGCGTTATTTATTTCATTAAATGTCATCCAATATTTAACTTTACCTTTATATCTTTCAAAAACCGTTATTGCATATTTTTCAAAGAAATCAACTAATAAGCGATTTGTCCAGCCACCATATTCACCAACCAGTGCAAGTGGTGTTTCATAATGACTTAGTGTAATAACAGGGGCCATTCCATAATCTAATAATGTATCAAATAGTCTATCGTAAAATGCTAGTCCTAATTCATTTGGTTCATTTTCATCTCCACGAGGAAAAATTCGTGACCATGAAATACTTGTCCGGAATGAATTAAATCCCATCTCACTCATCATCTTAATGTCTTCTTCAAATCGATGATAAAAATCAATAGCTTCATGTGATAAGTATGCCATATCGTCTTTTAAATCAAGTTCCCAAATACTTTTTTCCTTATTCCATTTAATACTTGGATTTTTCGACATAATACCAACAACCGTATCTGTAACATTAGGTAATTTACCATCTTCCAACCAAGCACCTTCTGCCTGGTTGGCTGCAATTGCACCACCCCATAAAAAGTTTTTTGGAAATACGTTTTCTGCTTGCATAGTGTCTAACTCCTCCTTGAAATAGATATTTTATGATAAGTTAAATATAACGCTTTCATTCTGATTATTCTATCCAATAAATTTCTCCACCAAAGCTAACTATTTATGTACAAAGTATTTTCTAAGATTAAAAGTATGTTACCATCCTAATTAAACAACACATGTAAAATTAAACTGAAAGGAGTTTAGTATGCAAAATACACTTGGCTCAATCTTAAAAGAAACTCGCAAAACACAACACTTATCTCAAAAAGAAGTTTCCAGAGATATTTGTGCACAATCAATGCTTAGTGCTATTGAAAATAATAAATACATGCCCAATGCACAATTATTAATTCATTTATGTCAGAAACTTTCCATCGATTTAAATCAGATAAGCCTTTTAGAAAACTTTGCTATTAGCTCAGAAAATCAATTTAATAAACGCGTTAATACTTTATGTAATCAGCACCAATACGCCAAATTACGTAATTTTCTCAATAAAAAATCTGTCATTAGTGATTTAAAAACGGATCAACAATTACAGGCTTACTATTATTATCTCGGTGTTGCCTCCCTACACACTGAAGCCACATTTGCTAATGCCGAAAATGCCATCAAACTATCTCTCGCTTCTAGCAATCATCATTTACCTAATACGCTCGCTCGACTTGGCACAATTTCTTTAGCTTTTATCTATGCAAAACAATCTTTTAAAGAAATGACTCAGAACTATATTGAGCAAACTTTTAAAAATTTTGCTCAATTACCTTATGAAGAAAATCAAAATATTTTGTTTTATTTAACCTCACTTATTTATTTTGAACGCGCTGATTACACCACATCCCTTAATTGGATAGAAAAAACAATTACCTTTGCCACCGAACACAACTCTCATTATATGCTGGCAAACTCTTTTTATTTAATGGCACAGATTGCCAAAAAAGCTGAAGATAATAATAAACTTTTGGCAGCTACTCAGCGACAACAATTATTAACTGATCTTTTTAACGAAAAAATCTATAAAGAAATTTAAATTATCAGAATACTGATTTTAAATTTCTTTATAGATTAGATAAACTGAAGCCATCAAATAAAGGAGGCTTCAATTTATGAATGAATCATTATTCTCAACTATTATTTCAATCGAAGCAAGCAAAGAAAAAGTTGCTTTATTTTTACAAAATCCGAAGTTTTTACTCAAATGGGTACCGGATATTATTCAAGTTGATCCACTTGCTGATAAAAAATTTAGTATTCACAGAACGGATTCTGCTTTAAATAAAAATGAACAAATTTCTGTTAATATTGAAAATGATACAATCTCTTACCAAAGCACAGGAGACAAACTAGAATATACATTAAGTTTCATTTTAACAAGTGAAGGCACTAAAACATTGGTCGAAGAGCGTCTTTATCTATCGAAAAATAATAACACTCACCTACCCTTAAAATTACTCACACCAATTGCCAAACATGCCTTTAATACAAACTTACAAAGACTGAAAAAAGTCCTCGAAAATAATTAAGTAAAAGGTTCCTGCAAAATTAAAATTGCAGGAACCTTTTACACTTTTTTAGAATAATCACCATTTAATCTGTTTTATTCAAATGTACATCTAATACAAATTTGTTATGATCACTCACAAATCTTGACGTTGAATATTCAAAGGCACGCCCCTTTTGATCATAAGCAATTTGATCAATCACAAAAATTGGACTGTTCACAGATACCTCTAAAGCTTGACTCGTTTCAGCATTCGCTGGTTCAGCATAAACAACTCGACGTGCATCAGTTAATTGTAGATTTGCATGACTCCCTAAATAATCATACACGGATCCTGCCAAAATTTTTTCATCAATTGGCGCAATTGCAACTGGCATTACTGAGTGTTCAAAACTATAGACTTGATGATTAATTAGTCGAATTCTTTTAATTTCATATACCGGATCATTAGACAATATTTGTAGATTCTTTTGCTCTAATTCCGTTGGTAACCGCGCATTAAAGTATAATAATTTACTGGTTATTTTTTGATCTCGGTGAGAATAGGTGACACCAATTGGTAAATCTAAAGGAAGTGTTTCAGCAGATTGACTGTCCATCCTTGGTCGGACATATGTCCCTGATCCTTGCTTACTATAAATTAACCCTTCATCACTTAATAAATTTAATGATTTTTTTAATGTTAATCTCGAAACTTCATATTTTTCAGTTAATATCTCTTGCGTTGGCAACAAAGCCCCTGCACGATAGTGATTTGTTAAAATATCTCGTTTAATATCTGAATATATTTCTCGATATCTGTACATTTGTCTACCTCGTTTCATTGCATTTGTATATACATATTATAACATAATGCACAATTTGTAAACTTTTATATTTTAAATATGTGTTTACAAATTATACATTAATAGTTATACTCAGTTTATGGAAAGCGCTTCCTAAAATTAAACTAAAAGGAGTTTTTATTATGCATTTTAACCTAGAAAAAATCCAGGGACCACTCTTAAAAGTTTCAGCATGGGTAGAAAAAAATACCATCTTGCAAGCTATTAAGAATGCATTTGTTAGAACAATTCCGTTTACTGTTGTTGGATCCTTCTCAAACCTTATCAAAATGGAACTTGATGCGTTAATTAAAGCAAAAGATATTCATAATGTCATTTTAACAAGCACTAGTGACTTATTCGGTTACATTGGTACTGCAACTCTTGGTATTGTTGCACTAATTGTTGTTTTCTCATCAGCTTATTCATACGCAATGGAACTAAAAAAAGACGAAAAAAACAAAGGCTTAAATCCAATCATTGCAACACTATTGGCATTTGCAGCATACTTTGTCATGATTCCTAATAACGTTAACTTTTTAGATAGCAAGGCTAAAGTTGTCGAAGGTTTTTCAACTTCATTCTTTAGTTACGAAGGTATGTTTACTGCTTTAATTGTTGGTATGCTTGCCGTTTCATTATTTGCTCGATTTGCAAGAAGTAAATTTACGATTAAAATGCCCGGCAACGTACCTCAAAATGTTTTCGATTCATTCTTCTCATTAATTCCAATTTCTGAAGTTTTAATTATTTTCGGAATTGTCCGAATTATCATTCAATCACTTGGCTATGTTTCATTAGTCCAAATGATTTCTGACATCGTTATCTCGCCAATGTTAAGTGTTGGTGTTGGACTTCCTGCTATTATTGTCGTTATTTTATTAGAACAAATCCTTTGGTTCCTCGGTTTACATGGTTTCAATATTGTTTGGGGCGTTATCTCAGCATTCTGGTTACCACTCTTTCTTAAAAATGTTGCAAAATTTGCTGAAACTCAAAGTTTTGCTGATATTTCAATTTCTCCAAACACAATGACAAACGTCTACGCTATGATTGGTGGGTCTGGTGCCACATTTGGTTTAATTATTGCCATGTTAATCTTCACTAATAAAGGTGAAAAAGAACGAGAAGTTGCAAAATTAGGCTTCATTCCTAGTTGCTTTGGTATCAATGAGCCCGTTATTTTTGGTTTACCTATTGTTTTAAATCCATTAATGTTTATTCCATGGATTGTTGTTCCTGTTACAAATGCAGTGATTGCTTACGTTGTCACTTCAATTGGCTGGGTTGTACCACTTGTCGTTCTAAACTCTGGCAATGAACCTATCTTCATTAGTACTTGGGTATTAGGTGCTTTCCACCTAAGTCCAGTCGTCTTAACTGCTGTTCTAGTTATCTTAGATACTGCGCTATACGCACCATTCGTAATTATCAATCAACGCCATGAACGCGCAGAAGCAATACAAATAGAGTCAGAAACAGTTACAGAATAATTATTTTTAAACTTAAGAGAAAAAGGAGTGTTTCATTTGAAAAAGATTCACGCAATCGCACATACTCACTGGGATTTCGAGTGGTACTTCACTCGCCAAGAAGCCCAAGTCCAATTTGCTTTCCATATGGACGAAGTTTTTGAAGCATTAAATAATAACGAATTAGATTATTATCTATTAGATGGCCAGCTTTCGATTATTGATGATTATCTAGATACCTGTCCTGAAAAAGAAATTCTTATCAAAAAATTTGTTGCCGCTGGGCGATTACTTATAGGCCCTTGGTATACTCAAATCGATGAAATGGTTACATCTGGTGAATCAATTGTTCGTAACATTAGGATAGGCTCTAAGTTAGCTAATAATTTGGGTGGTGTGATGAAGGTCGGCTATCTTCCTGATTCATTCGGTCAAGGACAAGACATGCCAAAAATATACAATGGATTTGGCATTGATAGCACTGTTTTCTGGCGTGGATTCCCTTCAGAAAATGATTCGCGCTATTTCTACTGGACAAGCAATGATTCCTCAAAGGTTTTAGTCGCAAATATTAAAAATGGCTACTATGCTGGAGTTGACTTAGTTGAAAATGATAATTTCTTAAACTTATCAGAAACAATCTCAACGAATACAGATGCTGATAATCTGGCGTTGCCCATTGGTGGTGATCAACGGGCCATCGATCACAAACTAAAAGATAGACTTAAGATTGCAAATGAGGCCCTTAAAGAATCTGATTACACTATTCAAGAAAGTACGTATCCTAAATTTTTCTCAGCGTTAGCTAAAGAATCTAATTTGTCTTCATTTAAAGGTGAGTTCATTGACCCATCAGATTCGAAAATACATCGAGGAATCTACTCTTCTCGCTATGATTTAAAGCAACTTTATGATCGATTAGAACGACGAATGACTTATGAAGTCGAACCATTAATGGCAATTGCTGTACATCAAGGTATTCCTGAAAAGCAAGGATTAATTGATACTATTTGGAAAACAATTGCTCGAGGACAAGCCCATGATAGCTCCGGTGGCTGTAACAGTGATAAGACAAACCAAGATATTCTACACCGTGGTATTGTTGCTGATCAACTATCCGTCTCATTGAAAGATTATCTTCTTCGCAAATTAAGTATCTCAATTTCAAATAAGAATCAATTAAACTTATTTGCGTGGAATCCACTTCCTTTGGCAATTAACGAAATTCGAGAATTCGAAGTTAGTACTACTGGAGCCATCTTTACCCTATCAACAATCGATGGGACCAATGTTCCCTTTGATATTATCTATCAAAGGCAAGAAAATGCAGCCGTTTTACGCCGTAACTCAGACGAAATGACTAATGATTTTTATTTTGTAACTAAAATTGCATTTAAAACATCCGTAGCAGCAACTGATTGGACTGGCTACTTACTAGAATCAGCTTCATCAAATGAATCAGCACACACGTTACAAACATCTAAGAATATTCAAAATGACTTTTATAAAATTTCTTTTGAAAATAATCGATTAAATCTTCTAACAAAATTCGATAATCAATCATACTCTAATTTTATAACATTCGAAGATAGTGGTGATGAGGGCGATACTTACGATTATTCCCCAGCATTCAAGGATTGGTTATTGACTTTAGACTTTTCAGCGGCTGATTCAATCACTTTTAAATCGGGACATTTCAACCAACTAATGTCTATCAACGGTTCTTGGACTTTACCAAAAAACTTAGAAGAGCGTGCCTTAAAAACTAAAACAGGCAAAATTAATTATCAATTGGCGCTTAAATTAAGTCAAAATTCAAATGTCATTAAATTTAAACTACAAATTGATAACACTATTTTTGATCATCGTATGCGCCTTGTTTTAGATACACACTTAACAGACATCGTTGACTCTTTCGCAGATACACCATTTGGTGTCATTGCACGCCCAACTGAAGACAAACATCTTAAAGACTGGGAAACAATAGGTTACCATGAAGAACCAACAAGTATGCGACCAATGATTCATTTTGCTAACGCGCACAATAAACTAGCAAGTTGGTCATTCCTAACCTTAGGTACCAAAGATTTCCAATTAATTGGCGAAGACTTTAATAAATTAGCGATCACACTATTCAGAGGTGTCGGTTTCTTAGGCCGACCTGACTTAATGCGCCGACCTTCAGATGCTTCAGGTTTACAAACCAAAGTTGTTCCAACTCCTGATAGTCAATTAAACCAAGAACTAACATTTGAAGGTGGGTTGGTTATTGCTGCTAAATTCAATCCAGTTGAGCTTCAAAAACAACATCTCCAATTAAGTCAAAATGAACTTTTCTACCAAGACCAAACAATAAATCGTTTCTCAACACCTTTACAATATTTCATGATGAATCCAACAAAATCTGCCATTAATCATAATCCAATCATATCCATCAAAGATTTAAAGGTAGTCATGAGTAGTTTCTCACTTTCAGATGATAAAACTGGTTTTGAACTCCGTCTTTATAATCCAACTGACGAAAAAATTGATCAACCTGGTCGTTTTTCATTAAATACTGTCTGTAATGTAGCCGAACTTGATTTAAATGGAACCCTTAATCAATTCATTGAATCAAAAACTGATATTATTGACATATTAGCATTTGGCCCCGGAGAAATTAGAACTTATGGTATCTTCCCAATTAAATAAATAGAATAACTTACAAGTTGAGGTATTTAAATGATAAATCAAGAAAAATTAATTGAACGAGTCAAAGCGTGTTCGATGACGTTATCACTTTTTTCAAAAAAGTCAGATGCATTATTTCACAACGTATTTATTGATACTCTAACAAATACTGTTAAAATACAAAACGACTCCAAAATTTTTGTTGCTACAGGAGATATCCCTGCTATGTGGCTCAGAGACTCCACATTTCAAGTTTTGCCTTACCTCTCACTAATAAAAGAAATTCCCGAAATAACGCAATTGATTCATGGCGTTATTAACCAACAGTTAACATACATCCGCCACGACCCTTACGCGAATGCTTTTAATGAAACAAGTTCTGGTGCGCATTACACGATTGATCAATCAAATATTCCAATATCCGATTTAGTTTGGGAAAGAAAATTCGAAATTGATTCATTATGTGCCCCCATTCACTTGGCTTCAGAACTTTATCAAAAATCCGGTTATTCAAAACATTTAGATATAAATTTTTGGCAAACAATTAACTTAATTGTGGACACCTTTATTAAAGAGCAGCATCATGAAACATCTGATTATATTTTCAAGCGCTCTGACGGTCCTGCCACCGATACATTAAGCCACAAGGGAAAAGGTTCCCCAATCGGCTACACGGGAATGGTTTGGAGCGGTTTTAGGCCAAGCGATGATGCATGCCAATATGGTTATCATATTCCAGGAAACAGTTATATTGTCTGTGTTCTAGATGAATTACTTACATTATCGAAAACGCACGCCATACCAAATGAATTAATAAAAAAAATAATCCGTCTTCGTTCAGAAGTCGCTGCTGGTATCGAAAATTTTGGCATTGTTCCACAACCGAATTCTAATGAAACCATCTTTGCCTATGAAGTTGATGGTTTAGGTCATGTTAATTTAATGGACGACGCGAATGTTCCAAGCCTTTTATCCCTACCATTTTTAGGCTATGTTTCATCAGATAACGCTCTATATCAAAGAACTCGTACATTTATTTTGAGTAATCAAAATCCTTTTTATTACTCAGGTAGTTATTTGAAAGGCATCGGCAGCCCACATACACCGAAAAACTATATTTGGCCAATTTCATTAGCAATGGAAGGTTTAACATCAAATAATCCAGAAGTTATGAAAAGTAAACTAGATATTATCAGCCAATCAGATAATGATACTTTACAATGTCACGAAGGTATTGACGTTAACGATCCAAGTAATTTCACTAGAGACTGGTTTTCTTGGGCCAATATGACTTATTGTCAGCTAGCTCTGCGTTATTTAAATAAATAATACAATAAAAGGACGGCTCAGTAGAGTCGTCCTTTTATTGTATTATTTGTAGTTTATGATTCAGATGAGACTTTTTCTGAATTTGAAATATCCATCTTAATAAATGGATAATACGTTACAACTCCAAAAATCAAAACAATCAATTGAACAATTAATATTTTCCAGTCACCTGTAATCATCACCCCACTAATAGGTGCTGGCGTTGCCCAAGGAACTTCCGCAAACGGCCGTGCTACAAAACCAATCATTACAGAAATATATCCAATTGCACATCCAACAACACCATTAAAGATAAACGGAATCATTAAAATTGGATTCATAGAAATCGGTGCGCCAAACATACTAGGTTCTACAATATTAAAAAATAAAGCTGGTGCAGAAGCGATTCCTAGTGCTTTTTTACCTTTATTTTTCGATATTATATACCAAATAACAACTGGAAAAACACTACCAACCCATATGAAACTATATTGAAAAGAATTCGTCCAAATATGAGGTAAAGCATTACCTGCTACCTTTGCAGCAGCATTAGCTGTTAAATTAGCAGTTGTAATAGGTGTGATAATTGCCGCTAACATTCCTGGCCCATTCAATCCAATTGACCATAGCAACACGACCAGCAATGTTATAAATGAATAGCCCCATAAATTATCAGTTGCACCCAATAACGGTGTCAAGAATGTCGATAAAAACTCAGGAAAATCAAATCCAATAACGCTTCGTATAACCCAACAAATTGATATGACAACTGTCATTGGTACTAAGGAAGCAAACGCATTTCCAACATTTGGTGGTACACTTTTTGGTAAACGAATTGTAAAATTATTTTTTACAAATAGAGAGTAAATTTTGATTGATATTAAACTAACAATCATTGCAACAAATAATCCATTTGTACCAAAATAAGTAGTTGAAATCATTGCAGATTTATCTGCTCCATTAAATGTTATAAAAAAGAATCCTAATAAACCCATTAACCCCGATTGAGTAGTATCTAATTTTAAATGTTTTCCATAAGCTTTAGAAATACAAAAAGAGGCATACAGTCCTACAAAACCTAATGTCATTGTATTCACAATAGCAAACTTACTTGCTAAGGGTTCTAAAAATGGAAGTATCGCACTCCCAGAATCACCAATACTTGGAGTTCCTAACAAAGATAATATTAAAAAAATACTACCTATCAAAATAGGAGCCATTGTTGCAATCATACCATCCTGTATTGCCTTTATTGCCGGTATTTCTGATACCTTTGCTACAACGCCTGCAAATTTCATCATTTTATCCATTATGCTACTTTTGTTATTTTTAGACATACCATCGCCTCCTATTTGATTACACTATGTTCTGATGTGATCATTAACGTAAATTCACCTTCTAAACTGAGCTCTTCTAAATTAGCAGGCACTATAAAATTATCGCTAAATTTGACTTGTTGATTATTTATTAGACCGTTACCTTCAGTAACTGAAGTTAACCAATAACCGTTCTTTTTCAATGTTGTTAACCCACTTACTTGTATTTTAGTAATCGAGAACGAATCATTATTAATATATTCTAAAATTTTAAGATTCTCATTTGAAATTAGTTCTGTTTCTTTTGGTTTCACATAATTCAATGTAGTATTATATTCTGGATTTGCATCTTTAACACTTTCAATTGCACCAGAAAGTTGTAAAGGTCTTGGTCCATCGTTATCAACTCTATCATAGTCATATATTCGGTAAGTGACATCTGTAGATTGCTGTACTTCATATGCAATATTTCCTTTACCCAAAGCATGCACCGTTCCCGCAGGTATGTAGAAAAATTCACCAGTCGTCGTAGAGACAGTTCTAAATGTATTTTTAAAATCATTAGATTCCAAATGTGTAATTAGCTCTTCGAATCCTAGTACACTACCATAAATTAGAGAACTTTTATCATTCGTATGCAGCATAACCCACGCTTCATTTTTTCCCATGTTATATCCATGTTTATGAGCAACATTTTTTGTAGGATGTACTTGAATACTTAGGTCAGCAATTGGAGCAACTAAAGAAATAATATAAGGAAACGTTTCAAATTGACTTTTAAACAACTCGGGATTAGAATTCCACAAATCAAGTAGTGACATCCCCATATAATCTCCATTTTGACAAAATGTACTCGCAGATTTTTCAGCAGAAAAAGCCCAAACTTGACCTGTTTTATTAGGTACATCATATCCAAAATATGTTGTTATTTCTTTACCACCCCATACTGCATGCCGTGGTATCATTTTAAAAAACAAGATTTCATTTTCAGTCATAAACTACTCCTCCTTGAGTTTCAATCACTTTTTTATACCAATAAAATGATTTTTTAGGGATTCTTTTCATCGTTCCATTTTTCATTTCATCAATATAAACTAACCCATATCTTTTTTCCATTTCTTTATGACTACTTAAAATATCAATAGGTGACCATAGTAGGTATCCCATAATAACAACCCCATCTACGTTCATAGCGTCAATCATCGCTTTAATATACTGTTTATGATAGTCAATCCGATCCAAATCATTTAATGTTTCTTCTAGTGTTGCTCCTTCTTGTAATCCAATTCCATTTTCAACAATAAACAAAGGCAATTGATAGCGTGAATATAAATCATCTAATTCCTGTCTAAAACCGATAGGATCAATTGTCCATCCCCAATGATTAGCAGCTAATTCCTCACTTGCTTCAGTTACAGTATGAAATAATAACTCATTAATTTCTTCAATTGAATCTAATTTTGTCTTAGCTTCAATTACACGGGTTTGATATCCACTAATCGGTAGATAAGTAACCTTTTTTGCTGCAGATTTAAATTCAGAAAGATCATCATTCAAATAATTAATACCATTTAATGATAAAAAATTTTGATAAAAAGATGTATACTCTCCTTTACATATTAAATCTGCAAACAAATAAAAGTTAAATTCATTATACATAGTAGCTGCCAAATGATTCTTAGGATCTCCATCTTTTGCTTTCGCATAATTAACAGTAATCATCCCTGATACTTTGGCATCTTCAACAGTATCTGTAATAAAATTAATGGCTCTAGCAGAAGCTAAATTTGTATTGTAAGTAATTTCATGAAAAAATTCTACTTCACTCATGTCAATCGGCCTTTGCGCACCAGCAACTAGATAACTATGTGCATCAAATGGTGCCGTATTAATTTCGTTATACGTAATCCAATATTTAACTCGATCCTTAAAATGTTCAACAACTTGTTCAACGTGCCTGCTATATAAATCAATAACTTCAGTGCTCAAAAAGCCATTATATTTTTCAGCAAGATGAGTTGGCATATCAAAATGAACTAGAGAAACAATTGGTTCAATTCCTTTCGAAAGAAGATCATTAATCATGTCATCATAAAATGCTAAGCCTGCCTCATTTGGTGTTTCTTCTTCTCCCGTAGGATGAATTCTCGACCAAACAATAGCTATTCTGTATGCGCTAAATCCTAGTTCCTTAAACAATTGAAGATCCTCTTTATATTGACGATAATGATTTGATGCAATATTTGTACTACCTTGTGAGATTTGTCCTTTTTCGGGAATAACTACTAAATCATCATAAACATTATGTCCTTTACCATAAACTTCAGTACTTCCTTCTGCTTGAACATTACTAACCGCTCCGCCCCATAAAAAATTACTTGCTACTTTTTTTTCCATTTTTACCCCTCCACTTTTTGATAACGTTATCATGTTTCACGATTAAGTATAAAACAAGTTTTTTTATTAGTAAACCTTTATTTTTAAATTAAGCTATATTAATTATTAATGTAGCATGTCATATTAATTTATGTTACAATTATTTTGTTAAAGTTGAAAAGCTTAATCAAGAATCCAATTTTAAAGGATGTGTTAATTTTGAAATATATAAAAGTTGCGACCTATATTAAAGAGAAAATAAATAACGGTGAATACAGCTATGGTAAAAAAATGCCAACAATTGCAGAACTAAGTGCTACGCTTGAAGTTAGTACAATGACAGTAAAAAAAGCTTTAGATCTCTTATCCTCTCAAGGTTACATTGAACGCCGACGAGGCAGTGGCATCTTTGTCAAAATGAACGCTGATTCTAAAAAGAAAAGAATTCCTTTAACAGGAAATTCTTCTCGCTTCCCTCAAGGTAAACTAGAAACTAAAGTATTGAAATTTGGTGTAAATAATCCATCATCCGAAGTAGCCAATAAGTTACAAATAAAAACAACAGATTTTATCTACACAGTTCAACGTGTTCGATTATTAAATAACAAGCCAACTATTATGGAATATGTTCATATGCCCATAGATATTGTGCCTGGAATTAATATGGATATTCTTGAAAATTCAATTTATGATTACATTAGAAATAATCTAAACAGAAAAATATCTAGCTCAGATTTTGAAATTACTGGCGTACGCCCAAATGATGAAGAAAAAGATATTTTAAAGTTAGATGATTCTTCATTTTTAATGCAAATTACTCAAACAGTTTATTTCGACGATGGTACCGCTTTTGAATATTCGGTAAATAAGCATTTACCTGAAGAATTTGCATATGCTTCAGTTACCACTGACTTCATATAAAAAGAAGGGATGATAATAATGTCAAAAAAAATACTATGTCCATCTATGATGTGCGCTGATTTCACAAAATTAACTTCAGAAGTAAATTCTCTCGAGGATTCAGGAATTGATATTTTCCATATGGACATAATGGATGGTAGTTTTGTTTCAAACATGGCACTAGGTATTCAAGATTTTAAGGCTATTCGCTCATTAACTTCAAAAAAAATAGATGCCCACTTAATGGTTCAAAATCCCAAAAACTTTATCAATTTATTTGCTGATTTAGGCGCAGATATTATTTACATTCATCCAGAAGCTGATCAAATACCAACTGCTACTATTAAACAAATTACTGATTTAGGTGTCTCTCCAGGAATTGCTATCAATCCAGGAACATCTCTTTCCTCTATTGAACCATTATTATCAATGGTTGATTACGTCTTAATTATGACTGTTAATCCAGGATTTGCTGGCCAAACATATATTGATTTTGTTGATGACAAACTAAGAGAACTTATCAAATCAAAAAATAAATATGGTTATAAATTAATAGTTGATGGTGCAATCTCACCTATTAAAGTTCAAAATTTATCAGATTTAGGCGTAGATGGTTTTGTATTAGGGACGTCTGCATTATTTGATAAACAAGATAGTTACAGCGCCATTGTTAATCAATTGCAGAATGACAATATACCTGCTGTATAAATAAAAAAGTTACACAAAAAGTCTAAAAAAGCAGATTATATCTGTTTTTTTAGACTTTTTGTGTAATCTATATACTATTTTAAGGTATTTCCTTTGGGCTTAATAAATTTATGATACAAATACGCCGTCCCAAAGAAGTAACAGCTCGCAAAAAATGTAGCTAACGGCAACGATTGGAACATAGCGTATGGCAGAATGACTGCCAATAATGGAAAAGCATAGGCAGCTGGAATTTTAACTTTGAGTAATTGTAAAATGATAAAAACAATTGGCAACATGATGAGTATCACAATTAAGCGTGACTCAATATACGTATATGCCACAACACTAAGTGCCGCTACGGCTGTCAACGCAATTATTTGTTTAATCGCCATTTTACCAGGATACATTGGTTTTTGTAAGACCTCGAAAAAGACAACGAATACTGGTGGAATGGCAGCCATTTGTGGGTGTCCTAAAATCGTCACAATAAGCACCCAAATAACCGCTAACATCAAAAATATAAACATATTTAACTTATTAATGACTGGTTTTACAGCAACTTTAGGTGATATTCCTCGCAAACGAACGACTACCATTAAAATAAAAGTGAAGATTAAAATCGATATCATAAACGAATAGTGCGTTGCGTTAACAATAATTGGTAAAAGTCCGGTCGCAAAAGCTGGTGCGAGCACACTTTTAGCAACAATCAACAAGATAACCATCAATAAAAGTAACATTAAAATCTTAAAACTATAGGGTAATAACAATCGATTAAGTCCAAATCCAATCAAGGCAGTTAAAGATGGAATGAAGAAAATTTTCTTCGGTTCATTCACCCAATTTTGCTCCTTATAAATCCATAAGCCAACTGTCAACGCCCCGATTTCCGGTAAAATAACTTCCGAATCATGTAGAACAGTTGCGGATCCCACCATAATTAAAATAAATATGTAGCCAATTAAATAGTCTATTACTAATTTTTTCGTTGATTTCAAAAGTTAGCCCTCTCCTTAAACATCTTTGAATAACAATCAGTAAACTATACACTAATTTTTGCATAAAAAAAAGTCATATTATTTTGACATAATATGACTTAAATCCATGATTTAATCGTTCAAATTATAACGTAATTTCATTTGTTCAGAACCAGAAATAACCATCTCACCTAACAATTGTGTTTGACGTTTTAATGATTCAGCAGCCAGTTTAGCATTAGCTGCTTCTAGGAATGTCGAACTATTTGATTGCGTAGCAAGTGCTTTATCAGTTGCATTTTGAATTTCATGGTAAGCACTCATTGCTTCCAATTCAAATGTATTTCGCATATCCACGTAGAAATCGTAATTCGTATCGCCTAATAATGCTGTCGTACAACTAAGCCAATACATATTGTTTAAATCGAATTCGCCAGTCGCATTTTTGTATGAGGCTGGTGTGTCATTAACGTTCGCGTAAAATGGCACAATTGTATTAAACGTATTAGCGCCATAAGCTAACCAATGAATCCCAGCAATTTCATCAGGGACATCATTACGAACTTGTAATAAATGAACATTATGATTACGGTTAATACCGATGGGACGGAAACGTGTTTTAATCGCCTCAGGTGCACTCCCATAAGGATCATAATCTGTGTTTTCAAAATGAGCACTCAAGACAAATTTTACATCTTCAATTGTGATTTTACGGTTCGCACGACAAATGAATGGTAAGTCTTGATCCATTGGATCTTGTTTAATTTCAGGATTGAAATATTGTTGACCATACCATGTGCGAGGATTGTTATAAACGGTATCTTTAATTGATGAACTACCAAAGATATGACGTAAATTATAACCATCAAAATCAGGATTCAAATGATTATTATCAATCAAAACTTGTAAGTCTTCAGAACAAAGAGTATCTTCTGAATCGAAATCAAACGTATCGATATTTCGACGGTTAGGTGCAACCACGTAAGCATCATCTGGAATACGAACAGCAGCCCAATGATGACCACCAATTGTTTCAAGCCACCAGATACTGTCGTTATCAGAAAATGCGATACCATTAGGTTCATAAGTACCATGTGTTAAAAGTAAATCGCCTAAACGTTCTACCCCTTCTTTAGCACTATGAATGTAAGGTAAAACAAGTGTTACAAGGTCTTCTTCACCAATTCCACCAGCAACATAGGGATCAAGTCCTTGGATTCGGGGATTAGTCGTAATTGTTTCCGTTGCAGACATGGTTACGTTATCACTATTAATACCAGCTGCAGGCCAGATACCATTCGTTAAAAGTGAGTTTGGAATTGATGTGTAGCGCATTGGATTATCTGGTAATTCCACCTTCACACCACTAATAACAGCTTGGTAATTACGAGGTTGGTCTTCGGGTTGTACCACGACAAAACGTTGTGGATCTAAGGCTTCATGCCCGTCATCATTTCGAGAAATCATTGTTGATCCGTCGATTGAAGCCTTCTTACCAACTAAAATTGATGTACAAGAACCTTGAATTCTATTTTTCATTTTCCAAACACTCCTTATCGATTTAATACTAATAGTATAGCGGTTTTGACTGGAAAATAACAGTTTCTATCTACCACCTTAGTTATTACCCCGTTTCTCTTTTCTTCTCATTCATTATTGATCCATTTTGTGCCGAGTTTCACTTTGCCACTGATTCAATAATTCATTTAGCGAATTCAGATAAGCTTCCGATGAATCTATCGCCACTAATTTATACTTTTTAGAAGCCAGCTTAACAGATAACTGTCGTCTATCAACCAGCTTCCTCATTCCTGCCATAGGAATGAACTGATTTTTTTTGATGTCTTTCTTTAAAATAACTTGTTCAACTTTATTAATAATAAGTTTAAAATGAATAGCATCTACGTCTATCATTTGAACATTTTTACGCCAAAATCGAATAATGATTATGCTAATTATTAGATAATTAACATAGGGGCCAATTATTAAAATATATGCAGCAATGCGTAACTTGAGTTGAAATGGAAACAAAAAATCATCAATCACCAACTCAACTAATAACATTAAAATGGCTAAAAAAATAAGCATTATAAAAAATAATTGATTGTGCCGTATCACAGTTAATCTGTGCTCTGGGTTTCTTTCTTCACTTTTAGCAATTCCTTCAAGTGTCGGTTTTATCAACTCAATAGTGTCCATATTTTGAAGTTGTTTATGCATATATTCAAGCTGACCATCGTTTGATTGAATTGATTGAAAAAAATATTGTTGCTTATCTAACTTGAATTTTAAATTTTCTTTTTTTCGAATAAGACCTTTAGTTTTAAATTTAATATCCGTCAGCTTTTCTGCGTGTACGGGAATCTCTTCGCTATCCCCTATTTTGAGTACACCATATACATCACTATATACCGCTAAATTAATATTTTTTGTGAATAATTGACGTTTTATTTTCAGCAACACCCATACGCCAAACCAAGAAAAAAGAATCTCCCCTAGCAGCCACACTAAATACCAATTTGCGTATGAATATTTTATAATTACATTTACCATTATTGAAAAAATCAGTCCTGGCAGAGTTGCCACCACAATTACGCCCATACTAAGTATTAAAAATAGACTATTTACAAAAAAAGGATGTCTTAAACTATATAATTTACTTTTAACATTACCTTTTAATTGACTGGTGCCATATTGATTTTGCATCCTAATCCCCCTTATTTAAAGTCCTCCATACATACGATTTTACCATTTAATATCGGCAAGTTCTAAAATTAATTCGAACAGAAATTAAAAAAACTCAAAGTAATCTCGTAAAATGGTAGTAGCTTAATCCAACCAAAAAAGGAGATATTACTTTGAGTACTTTTACTTTAACACAATTTCAACGTGGACAACTAGACCAGCTTATTTCTGAAGGCACAACCGTAATATTTATCAGAAGCGTTCTAACGAATCCCGTGAAACCTTTGTCACAGGTAAATCAATTGAAGAACATCCAATCAGCATTAATAATCGTTCAGAATTTGACCATCGGGAAGTGGATACCGTTCTTTCAAGTCGTGGTGAGTCTAAAAGGCTTGGTGACTTTTGTTGAACGTCAATCACGATTATTATGGGTACTTAAAGTCCCAAATCGAACTGCTTTAGCTTTAAATAATGCCTTTAGGAGTTTTATTAAAACCTTCGGTTCACAAGTAAAGTCAATTACAGTTGATCATGGTAAAGAATTCTCAAAATATCGAGCTCTTGAAAAGAACCATAAAATTGATGTTTATTTTTGTCATCCTTATTCACCATGGGAACCATGGCAGTAACGAATATTTTAACCACAGGTTACGATGGTTCTTTCTTAAAAAGACTAATTTCAATCAAATTACAAACGATGATTTAGTTAGAAGCTCTAGATTTAATTAATCATCGGCCACTAAAAGTTCCATATTTTCAAACTGCCATTGATTATTTTAGAGTTTGTTCGAATTAAACTTGTAATTTGCCACGTATTAATCAATATTCAGAAAAATATTAAAAGTACTTAAATCTTAAAATTCTAGATTTAAGTACTTTTAATTAATAAATATCTTTTAAATCCATAATTTAATATTAGTCATTTTTAGAAATAAAATGTCCTGCCCCAACTATGAATGCCCGTATAGTCAAATACTGATAAATTAAACCCTGATAAAGCATAGCTACTAAACATAACTATTGCACCAAACCAAATCATAAATAGACTAATTTTTAACCAATTATGTCGTATATATTCAAACATTTTATACGCCCTCCTTTAATCTTCTTTTTAGAAATTTACCTAATAAACGCATTAACCCTACTGAGAATCTCATTAAATATCTGACTGAATACCAGGCAATCGGCACTACTAAACTGCCAATACCCAGCATCAAAAAGCCTAACCCAAATTGCATTAACCCAATCATAAATCCCTGATGGATGCCCACAAATGGTGATAACACTAAGCTACGGCTACCATCCCAGACAAATAATGCGGTAAAAATACTTAACCCTACTGGAACTAACCAGATAAGCGAATATCCCATAACCATTAAACTAATTTTGCTTAATTTATGCCATATAAACCTAATCATTTGATGCAACGACCTTTGATTCTCTTCTAAATAACCGATTTAACCAATGTGTCAACCTAACTGAAACTTTAATTAAATACTTGGTTGAAGACCAAGCCATTGCTGCGCAAAGAATACCAACGCCCGACATCACAAATCCAAGTCCGAATTGCATCAATCCAATCACAAATCCCTGATTAAAAACCACAAATGCTGATAGGACCAAACTAAGACTACCTCCAAGAACAAATGAAAAAGCGAAAATACCCGCAAGTGTCGGCACTAACCAAATTAAAAAATAACCCGTAGCAATTAAAATGCCAGCCGTCAGTACAAGACTCCCCCATAATGGTGATCCTAAAATAAGTAAAACAACAATAAATGTTTTCGATAAGGACGAGAACTTTTTTTGTATCTCAGGTTGTTCTGTTTGCCCTAAACTCATCGCAATTTGACTTGGCTTTTCCAAACTAGCCATAATGTCAGCTTCAGATTCACCAGCTTCCACACGGTCATCAATCATTTCATCGTAATAAGCAATCGTCTTAACAATATCCGTTGCCTGATAATACTTAAGTTCTTCCCCTAGCTCTTTAATAAATTTACTTTTATTCATTAGTTAGCTCCTTTTATGTAATTATAGACAGTCATGACCTGTTGCCAATCATCCAAAAATGTTTTAATATCGATTAACCCTATTTCAGTTAAATGATAATATTTTCGTAATCGTCCATTATGTTCGACACTGTAACTTTCAATAGCACCCTGCTTTTCTAAACGCTTTAAAATAGGATAAAGAGTTGAATCTGAAAGTTCAATCACGCCTGATGTATCTTTAATAATCTGATAACCATACGAATCTGATGTCCTTAATGTCGCTAGCACACAAAATTCTAACAGTCCTTTTTTTAACTGACTATTCATCAACTCACTCCTTTCAAAATTAATACTATACGTTACATAGCATAATGTCAAGCATTGTATTTGTTTCCAGACAAAAAAAGCCTCAAAAGTAGACACTTTCAAGACTTTCTATCACTTAAAATTATTTTATATCTTTATTTAAACCGTTTAAAACTAAGCGTAATTCGTTTCGTTTGCATGAAGTATTGGCACACGCCTGCAATTAAGAGCGGTAAAACGATTTGAGTTAATAATATAATAGGTATAGTATATAGCTGGTTAAAATTAAATTTCCCATCATTTCCTAAATTAACAAAGTCCATAAATTTTCCCCATGTAGGTGCTATAATCATCCACACAATAAAAAGTAACCACCAAATTTTGTGTTCAAATAATGTCACAAAGCTACTAATTTCAATTGCTCCAGCCATTACACTCCAAATCACAGCCAAAATTACAGCTACCAATTGAAAATCAAACATATTCATATCAATATTAGGCCGAGCCATCTTTACGATAAGTCCCACAAGTGGATAAAAAATAGCAAATGTCACTAATTGACTCCCAAAAAGACTAATCAATTGTGTCGTATAGCTGACTTTTCTAGAAATACCGTTTAGAATACCAAAATTAAATGGCTTACGCGTTGTTGTAAATGACAGAATCATTAAAGTTATCTGCGTCACAATTAAACCACCAGCCGCCAAACTAATACCTAAAGTACTCGTTAGCACTGAAACATCAGCAATTTTAATACTTAAAATAACCTCAGTAATAATCATAGCCCCTTCTACAATCAGATATGCAATAATCAAATTCCGCCAGATAGTTGCCAATCGATATTTTAACATTGCTTTAAACATGTTCCTCACGCTCCTCTTCAGTTAATTTAATAAAGCTATCTTGTAAGTCACTATGCTTAATCACAACGTTATCAGGAATCACGCGATCTGCGGGAAGTTCAGTATAAACGTAACACGTATATAACGTTCCAATTTGGTCATCATCCAAAATATGAAGTCCCTCACAATACGTCTGAACTAATTCTTTAGGACCACTAATTTGGTAACTTTTAGCCAGTAAGCTTTCTAAATCAGTATCAACAATGATTTTTGCGCCTTTTAAAATGAGCACGTGCTCGACTAAATTAGCAATTTCTTCAATCAAATGTGTTGAAAGGACAACCGTTCTTGGGCGATTGTCATAAGCTTTTAAAATAAAGCGATACAACATGACACGGTGATTAGCATCTAGTCCTAGAATAGGTTCATCTAAGAAAACATATTCTGCTGGCACACTGAGCGCAACAATTGTTTTGAAAATAGTCCGATACCCCGTTGATAATTGTGTTACTTTTTTCTTGGGATTTAATTTAAAGGCCTTCAACATCTCGTCAGCAAGTTCTTGATCAAAATTGCCTTGTAATAAAGCCGTCTTTTTCATAATTGATTTCAGGCTATCTGACTTATCGAAAAGATTATGTTCTGACATTAAGTAAAAGGCTTGCACAGGATGATCATAATCAGTTAATTCTTTATCTTGCCAAACAACCGATCCACTAGAAGCGAAAATATGATTAGCTAAGATACTCAGTAATGTACTTTTACCCGCACCATTTCGACCTAATAACGCATATATCGTGTTGGGCTTTAGACGCAAATTAATATCATCCAATACCATTTGATTACCAAATCTTTTTTTGAGATGGTTCGTTTCTAAATTACTCATTGTCATAACTCCTTTCGATAAGTGCCATTAATTCTGATTTAGTTAATTTTAATTGTTGTGCTTCTTTAATGAATGTATCAACATAATGATTAAAAAATTCTTCCTGTCGTTTAGCCGTAATCTGCTCTTGTGCCGTTTTAGTTACAAACATCCCAAGTCCCCTTTTCTTTTCAATTAACCCATTAGCTACCAGTTGATTCATCCCTTTTAAAACTGTTGCCGGGTTAATATTGAATTGTCGTGAGATTTCAGTTGTTGACGGTACTTGGCTCTCAGACGGGAAAATACCAGTAAAAATACCTTCTTCAATCTGTTCAGCAATTTGCCGATACAGAGGTGTTTCATTATCAAATTCAAAAAACAAAATATCACCACTTCCGTTAATTTGTTTATTAGTTAATTACTTATGTAGTTAACCTTACCATTTCTTATTTTTAAATGCAACTACTATCTTTTTAATAACTTAAATACAAAAAAATCTCTCATGTTGTCTAGCAACATGAGAGATTCAATGTGATCAAGCTTTTCTTCCAATCTGGTTTGTTCGTTTAATCATGTAGTACACATACATAGCGGAGTTAGCAACCGTTATAAAACTCGTTGCTATCACAATGTCTGAAAAGTGATTAAATTGTAAGCTTATTAATAAGCCTACGATGGTTGTCGTTGTAAAAAAGCCAATGACTTCCTTCCCCAATCGTAAATGTTTTTTATTATATGGGCTAGTTAAAAATAGCCCCAGATAAAATAATCCTATCCCAAAATATAAACATAATACTGCAAATTTTTCTGGAATCTGAACTTCATTAATAAAACCTAATGCAATAGTCACTAAACTTAGTCCAAACAGAATAAAATAATGAACATAAATTAAGCGAATACCTGTTTCACCAGAGCGATTCTCTTCTATATAATGATCTATTTGCGTAATGTACGTCATGAAAAGGGCTCCCACAATGATAAAAATGAGCAGCGAGTAAAAATTAAACGTTTTAACAGTAAAATATGAGGCAATACTAAGAATCGTTTCGCCAAAAGTAATAATGGTCAATAAAGTTAGCCGCTCTAATATGTGTGGAAAATTAAGTGGGTGAAGCTGCAACACTGAGCCAACAAGAGCAGGGACTACCCAACTCACCGCAATCCCAATCAAGAACACCACAATCCCCATATTAAGCGGTAAAAATGCACTAATAAACACTAATATTGTCCGCACTGCAACAATCATCATCATCAATTTAGCAATTTTTTTATCAGTGCTTTTGGCAGCCGTGCTATATACCGTGCCGTATTGAACGACTAACACGACTGATAGTAAGCCTGTTGCGATTGAAAAAGGTTGGAACCAATTCTGAATATCTCCTTCAAATGCATTAGACATATAAAGTAAAATTGCCATATCAATCATAAAAAGAATAATATCAGTAATCGAATTCGTCCCATAACGATTAATAAAGACACTTTTAATCATCCATGTATTGATAAATACAATCATAACCACTGAAAAGATGATAAATGCTTTAATAATATCCGCTGTGCTTCCCTGAAAATGATGAAGCAAATTGGTTGCCTGTGAAATTGCATAAGCAAAAACCAAATCATAAAATAATTCTGGTAATTCAACTTTCTTTTTTTCCATCTTCTCTGCCATACTGATCCTCCTGAAAGATAATTTATTTTTTCCACACCATTAGGTAGTCTTTTTCATTATTAACTGTATCCATAGATTCTGATTTAATTTTGAAATTTTCTCTTAAATAAAAATTTATCGCCCGTTTATTTTTTTGGTAAACGGTCAAACTTAATTCTGTTTTCTTCTTTTTAACCTCATCCAATAGCTGTTTTCCAATTCCGTTAGACTGTGCATTGGAAGAAACAAATATGCCTGAAATATAAGTGTTATCAAGCCCAACAAAACCAACTATTTTGCCTTTTTGCTCATAAACATATAGTTCTGCAAGAGGCAGCATTTTTTTAACGTCATCAAAATGACTTGTCCAATAATCTTTGGCAATAAAATAATGTGCCTCAATATTTACCTCATACCATAATTGAATAATTTCTTCTATATCAGCATTAGTTGCTTGTCTTATCACTTCTTTTATCCTCTCTTTTCCTTTTCCAAATAGATCCACACACATAGATCATAACAATTAACCAACTAAACATGGTCACCCGAATAGCCCATTTTTGAATAAAAGTCTTCTTATAAAGTACCTGATAGGTCACTTTACCGGGCATTATTTTTGCCGCTACAAACCCATGACTTGCATATGTCGGAATCTCTTGATTTTTATTTGTCCGCACCACATACCCTTTATAATAAATTTTTGGAAAAACAACACTGGTTGCTCGTTTAAAATTAAAGGTTCCTGAACTTTTTTGTTCATGTAAAGCTTTATAATCGACGCCTTTTGGTAAATAATCTAATCCACCACCAATGCCTGACTTATATTTTTGAACGATCGTTTTATTTGTCAGTGTTAAATTATTATTCGCTTGAAAATTATTTAAAACAGAAAAATTAAACGAAATAGCTAGCGATAAAATTAAAAAAATGACTAACTTAAAGTGCCTATGGCTACTAGCTTCAGACAGTTTTGCCAAAAGTAAACTGCCAAACAAGGTCGCAAAAATCAAGAGTCGCCATTCAAATTGAATGTTAGCGAACCACGTATTTTTAAGAAGCGGCCACAATAATAAATTAGTTGAGCTAACCAAAAAAATGATTGTGATAATGAGTAGTCGTTTGATTAAGAGTGAACTCTTTTGATACATAAATAGCGTCATCACCACGACCACTAACAGAAGTGGCCCAACATTAGGTGAACTATTATTCCAGACCCCTGCCGAATTTTCCATTGAACCATAAATTAATTTAGACAAAGAAAAATTTAAACCTACACCCTATAATGAACTATGCACCATAAAATTATATTTTTCATGTGCCATTTGTTCTAATATTGGTAACACTGTCGCACACGACAAAATGATTGCGAATAGGTAAGCATCAAATTGTCTTTTCATAAAAGCAATCGTACTTCTCTTTTTTATTATTAAATAAATATTAGTAATCCCTATGATATAGACACAAATCAAGGTTGTCATAGGATGAATGCCAGTTATTAATCCCAAGCCAATCGCTAATACTAAGATGCCTTTTTTCTCATTTTTGTAAACCATATGGAAACCCAATACGACTAAAGGCAGAAAAATAAAAGCACCAATTTCCCCCAGATCGCCACGAATAAATAGATCCATTAACCGATAGGTGCCGCAAGTGTAAGCAATTGTCGCCAATAACGCCGTTCGCCTATTTTTAAAGAAATGTTGTGCAGTATAAAATCCTATAATTAAAGTGGCTAACGTATATGTCGCTAGCAATAAATAATAGGCTTTTATAAAGCCAAATCCTAGATAGTAGAAAAAGACAAAAGGCAACAAAATATAAGAAGGGTAAAATAAATCAGCCGCATATCCATATCCTTTAGCCATACTTCCAAAAATCATAGGATGTAAATCCTTATTCACCACAACTGAATGATAATAAGCCAGTAGTCTATTTTTATGAAATAAAAAATCATCATTAACATAAATTTTATTGGATAAAACAAACGGTAGTATAACAAGTATTGAAATACCTAAAAATAACAGTATCATCAAAATTTTATTTTTACGTGACATAAAAGCTCCTTTAAAATTTAAGTCTAACAATTAACATTATTCTTAAAGTATATTATACATTCAAAATTAAGACAAAAAAATCAAATAAATACTATTCAAAAAATAGTATTTATTGTATACTGTCTGTGCAGTTAAAATAGGCACACTAGAAATGGAGCGAACTAAAATTAATGAACTCTCAACTTAATAAAGGTGTTTTAGATCTAATTTTATTACTTCAACTTCAATCACAAGACGATTACGCCTACACTATGTCAAAATTTGTCACAAAATCAATTGGGGTTACTGAAGGTGCTGTGTATCCCGTTCTTAGACGCTTAGAGTCCAAAGATATGATTTCTTCTTATGATATTCCAAATGGAAAACGTAGTCGAAAATATTTCCATCTCCTGCCTGAAGGAGAAAAATATCTAAAAACTTTACTTGAACAATGGCAGGATATTTCAACTATTATTAATAAACTGGAGGCTTCACAAGATGCTGACTAAAGAAAAATATTTACAATCACTAAAAAATAACTTACTAACTTTTGGGATAAATAAACAACAAGTTAGCACCATTATTGCAGACTATGATGATTATTTTGAAGCAGCTTATGATAATAACGAAGTAGATACTGACATCATTAAACATTTAGGCCCTACCAAAGCACTTGCAGAACAACTATCAAATAAGGAATCAAACACTAATAACAATATCCCTACTATTCAATTAAGTGGCATCCTACTTTTTCAGCATCCTTCACTTATTCTACCGATATTTTTATATGCTTGTTTACTTTTAATCATTTATTTATTGCAAGCCTTTGAAATATTCTTTATCTTTTCACCTTTAATTTTATTAATTGGCTTACTACTAAGGTTTCCCGTTCAAGGTGGCGTGCTACTTCAATTACTAATTTCAATAGCCATGATGGTGACTGCCTTAGCAGCATTCAAATATACACAAAAAGGAAAATTAGCATTAAATCTTATTTTTAAAAAGAATTTATGGCATAAAATTTCGTAAGGAGGAAATAACGTGGAATTAAAAAATATAACAGTTAAATATGGGAAAAGAACCGCTTTAAAATCTATTACTATTTCCTTAGCTGAAAAGGGTAAAATAATCGGTTTTCTCGGTCCTAATGGTGCAGGTAAAACAACTTTAATTAACTTATTAGTTGGCAACATTAATACCTATTCTGGAAACATTAATCTTTCAGAAAATACAATTGCATATTGCCCCGATAACTCTTTTTTGTATGAAGGAATGACCATACAAAATTCTATTGATTTATATTCATCTGTCTATCCTGATTTTGATAAAGCTAAAGCTAAAACCATTTTTTCAAAATTAGCATTAGATTTAAACATGAAAATTCATGATGGTTCTAAAGGAATGCATGAACAAATTCATATTGTATTAACATTAGCTAGAAAAGTCGGTTTTTACATTTTTGATGAACCTTTAGCAGCTGTTGATCCATTAACACGTGATATTTTATTAAAAATTATATTAGAAAATCGACCCAAAGATAGCAATATTCTAATGAGCACACACTTAATTCAAGATATTGACTACATTTTTGATTCCGTTATTTTCATTAATCAAGGCCGTATTTTATTGCATGAATCTGTTAGCGACTTAAAAGAAAAATACAACGAACCATTAGAAAAAATATTTAAGGAGGTAATGAGCAATGACTCGGCTCATTTATATAATAACTAAAAAAACAGCATTTAAAGTTTCTATTCCCTTTTTCATTGAACTCATTTTTCTAATTATCTCATTGTTTTATACTTCTCAAAATATAAGTTTAGTCCATTCACTTTGGTTTACTGTATCAGTCACAATTTTGACGTTATATTTAGCTTATGACTGCCTAAATTTTTACTATCTAGGAAATGATTCTTTACTGCATATTATGCCTTTTTCAAACGAACGGTTATTAGCCATTAAAAGTTGTATTGCCTTAATTATTCTTTGGTTATACTCATTTGTTGGTTTTCTAGAAATTAATCTTGGAAATAATCAATCCGCTTTTACCCATTTTTCTTATTTTGGCATACCTAAGTTGGTCTCACTTGCATCCTTTTTTATGCTTTTTAGTTTATCTCTTCTATTGATAAAGCCACTCAGAACAGCCAAGGTAGGTCTCATCCTATGCCTTCTAATTCATTTAACCTTTATGTTCATTACTTTTTTCTCATTTATGTCAATCTACGGTAATAAAATTCAACACTGGATTATCGGTCTTAGCTCTTCACATTTAGTGATCCCGATATATACTAATATTTTACAAATTGAATTATTTACCCATATGAATATCTTTGTTTTATATACGACACTATTCAACTTTTCTAGCTTCATTATGTGTTTATTACTTTTCATCATTATTTACAAAAAAAGCACCATCAATTATTTAACATTAACTTTAGACTAAATGATAATTGAACTCGTTCTCCTATTATGAAATCACAAAAAAGGTGTTGTCCTCTTATGACAACACCTTTTTACATATCTTTAATTTAGGAGTAGTTATCTTCCCAAAATCTTCATTACAGAATCCTTTATATCTTTAGAAAAATATCTTTTTTCCTAATTAATACTGTTAAAAATGAGAATATAATTACTACTACTATCATTAATAGTATTCCATTATCGAACGTTATCAAACTATTATTGTAACTCACCCTAGATTCCCCTGACACAACAGAGAGACTGTACAAATAAGTGGTTGGTAATAGATTGGCTACTGCCTGTAATGGTTCAACTATTGTCGTTAATATTTCCGTCCCAAGTATGACTAAAATAGATACTAATAGAGCACCCATTTTATTTCTTAATAAACTAACTAAAAAATAAGTAATAATAGTTATATTTGATAAACATAGCCAAAATAAAATAACTGATTTTAAAAGAACTATCCATATTGGTACATAAACCATCGAATTATTAGCTCCATATTCAAAAATAGGAAAATTAGGACTATCAAACCCTGATGCTATTCCTGCAATTAAAAATGATGCAGCAACCGTTATCACTAACAAAATGGAAAGAGCACTAAATCCAGCTTTTATTTCAGTTGTCGCATTAATTACACTAGAACCAGGTAACAATTTACTTTTATCTAATTTATTATAAAATGTTTTTGAAAAATTCTGTACTAGCAAGAAAAGACTTATTAATACAAATAAAATTGGAATGATATATTTAAATAATTCCGTTGTAAATGAAAAACTTTTAGTGGGATATGATTCTGGTTCGTAGTTTATCCTTGCTTTTTTAAACGCTTTAAGGCGAATTCCTTCTTTTTTTATGGCAGTCATTGTTTCTTTATCACCACTGTCTGTATTCTTGAAAGAAGCAAGCATCACTTTATTTTGTTTTGTTAATATACGGTAAAGCTCATCAATTTTATTATTTCTTTTTGCTTTTAACAAAGTTTGATCTTCTTTAAATTGAAGCTTAGCCGATTTTAAATCAATTTTGGCGGATTTCACATCTGCTAACGAACTTTTAGAACTATTAATTATTTTTTTATTCCCAGTTATCGTTTTTTTGACAGTATTCATATCAGAAGATACTGTATTTTCTAAAGAGACCGAAGGCTTTGTTCTTACATTTTGAACAAATACAAAAAACACCGTAATCAGCATAATTAAAATCATGCTAATGGTCAACTTATCTTTTATTATCTTTTTTATTAAAAATTTAAAATAATTCATTATTTATATTCCTTTAATTTAAAATTTTCTATTGTCACTATTTCATCAGCAATAGCTTCCATCTCACTTTTATAATGAGTTGTAACTAAAATAGTCTTGTTTTTTTTCACTCTATTCAAAAAAGAATATAAAATATTTCTAGATTCTTCATCTAAACCATTATTTATCTCGTCCATTAAAAAATATGTTGCATCACTTATTTCATACATCGCAATTAATACTCTTTGTTTCATGCCTAAAGAATACTTTTTAATAGGTTTATTATAATAATCATCCATTTTGAATTCTTGAATAACATGCATTATATCAATAGATGACTGCCACTTTTTCTTAGTGAATTCTAAATAGTCCATTGCTGTTAAGTTTTTATCAAACCAATCAGTATTCTCATAAAAGAATATAGCATTTTTATTTTTTGTTAAGTTCTTCCCGTCAAATAAAATTTCATCATTCGTTGACGGTATTAAATTAAGCAATGCCCTTAATAAAGTTGTCTTACCAAGACCATTTTGCGCCACAATCAAATTCAACCCATCATTAAAAGTATAATCAGTCGAGTCTAATATTTTTAAAGTTTCAGTACGTATAGATAAATTTTTAATCGTTATCATTTTTCCTCCAAATAAAAAAACAGAAAACCACACTAATAGAGTAGCCTTCTGCTTTATAAAATTAATCACCGCTCAAAATACTAATTAAATAAAAGGTCTTCCACCTGCAAGGATAAGTCCTAAAATTCCTACAACTATGCAGCAAATAACAACTGCGTAGATAATCCCCTTGTTTAATTGATTTCTATTCTTTCGAGCAAAAGTCATTTCAACTAACCCAATAAATACGAGGGCCCCAATCAATTTAATGGCTGTCAAAATTGGATTATCCTGCCATGCATATCCTAGTAGCATAATCCCACTAGCAATCGAAACCAGATAACCTAGGCGTGTAATCATTTGATAAATTTTTGTATTAGAATTTGTAAAGACTGTAAGTAACACTAAAATTGCTATCACAACCCATGTAATAAGATGTATCCATAACCAAATCATAATGAGCCTCCTTATATATTAATAACAGTATTAGCATATCATTATTTGTTATTAAAGCAAGAAGCCAAAAAAATCAAAATGAGTCAGCATTTAATCTAAGACTATTACTAAAAAATTAAATAATCTGTGAACTATTAAGTGTAGTAAATTTGTATATTCCAAATAAAAAAGCTTAGAATCCTTTATTTGGGTCTACAATATCTGTTGTTGGTAATAGAAATTAATTCTATTACTAATAACAGTTTTTTTGTATAATGACAAAAAAAGACCCAAAAGCCATAAGACTTTTGGGTACGGTTTATCCAAATCCATTATCGTTCAACCACCACAGATGAATTAATAAGAAAGAAGGAATCTCCGCATGTCTAATCATACTAAATTTTGGCTTGGAATAGAAGACAATAATCTAATGATTATTGATTATGAGACATCTAATGATGGTGTCACCAGGTTTAACGGTATTCTCGATTACCAGCCGAAGGCTTGTCCCAACTGCGGTATTAAGCACGAAGGTCAGATAATTAAGTATGGTTGGCGTCAAACAACCATTCGTTATCCTAAAGTATTAGGAAAAAATATTATTTTGTCTCTCAAACGCAGATATTTTAAATGTAACGAGTGTCAATCATACTTTTTAGCTCAAACTAGTGCAGTCCCTAAGAACTGTACGATTTCCAATACTTCTAGAAAACTCTGTTTAACTAAATTGACAGAACCCGTTTCTTTAACTCACATTGCTGATGAAATTTCGACTTCTGATTCCTTTGTAGGTCGTATTCTCATGGCCTCTGAACGGGATTTTAAACCTAATTATAAATTTTTACCCAATGTTCTACTCCTTGACGAAGTCAAGAGTACTAAATCTGCTACAGATGCCATGAGTTTTGAATTTATGGATGCTAGTAATCATGAATTAATCGATTTTTTATCTTGTCGACGACTCTACCAAATACAACGCTATTTTTATCGTTATTCAGCTACAGCTAGAAAAAACGTGAAGATTATTGTGACTGATATGAATTATACCTATCCTAAACTAGCCAAAGAAATCTTTCCTAATGCGATTGTTATTATCGATAAATTTCATATTATCAATTCAGTGAATCGTGGATTCACCAAAACTAGAATCAAACTTATGAAAGAACTGCCAACATCATCACAAGACTATAAGGCCCTAAAACGTTACTGGAAGCTCCTATTAAAACCGGCTGAAAATCTGGATTACAAGAATTTTAAAAAATGGACCTACTTTCCATACTTAACAACAGAAATTGATATCATTGACCATTTACTAAGTTTAAATCCAGAATTGAAAAAGGCATATGAACTCATGAACCAAATTAGATCAGCCCTTCACCTAAAAGATTGGAAGTCCTATGATTCAGCAATTAAAAACACCGAAGGTTGTTCCGAAGAAATGACTAAAAGTATTGAAACGTTGTTTCTTCACCATTTTGAAATTAAAAATACCTTTAATCATCATTATTCTAACGGTCCTTTAGAAGGCACAAATAATAAAATAAAGGTCATTAAACGCGTTAGTTTTGGTTTTAGAAACTTTTATAGATTTCGCATCAGAATATTTTATACCCTTAAGATTCATACAAAAAAAGGCCTAATCACTAAGTGATTAGAACCTTCATAATATCATTCACCAACAACAGTTGACGAAGAACCAGTAAATTTGTATATTCCAAATAAAAAAGCTTAGAATCCTTTATTTCAGGCTCTTTGTCAACTGTTGTTGGTGAAATTGTCATTGAGAAATCTGTTATTTGATAACAGGTTTCTTTTTTTGCTTAAAATTTAATTGTACTCAAAATACGTAAACGATACTGGCTAAAATTTTTAAACCCATAAGCATTGCGCTTAATTACTTTTAGTTTATTGTTAAGTCCTTCTAAAGGACCGTTAGAATAGGGATATCGTAGCGCATTTTTTAAATAATCTGGTTGTTTCATGAGTGATACAGTTACCTTTTGAAATTGTTCTGAAACGCCTTTGGCGTTAGTTAACTGATAATTAAGTTTTGACCAATCTTTATTACGGATGGCAGTTAAGCTATTTTGAAGACAATCATAGGTATTAGCTAAGATTGGATCAATAGCTAGTAGATTTTGAATTAGATCTGTTTCAGTTTGCCATTCTTTGAAGTAAGACCAATGACGAAAATTCTTATAATTTAATTGGCTCATTGGTTTTAATAACAATTTCCAATATCGTTTTAATTGTTTGTAGGATTGGGAACTTACTGTAAGTTTTTTCATAACTTGAATTCTAGTTTGATTGAAAGCTCTAGTCATAGATTGAACAATATGAAATCGATCATATACAACAATGGCATTAGGAAACAACGTTTCAGCTAGTTTAGGATAGGTATAATTCATATCTGTCACAATTATTTTGACGTTATCACGTGCAGTTTTAACATAACGATTAAAGTGTTTGGTAATCTGATAGATGGTTCGTGCCTCGATTAAATCAATTAATTCGTGAGTTTTGGCATCCATATATTCAAAGCTTAAGGCATCTTTTGTTGTTTTAATCTCATCGAAAAGAAGAACTTCTGGTAAATAATTTAAATTCACTTTGAAATCATGTTTGGTTAAAGCAAGCACACGACTAACGTAGTTAGTCGAAGTAGCGAGTTCTTTTGCGATATGGGTCATAGAACTCGTTTCTTTTAATTTTTCAATACATGCTTTACGGCAGTTAAGTGAAATGGAACAATGTTTTGTTGTGAGCGTTGTTTGTGCCAAAAAGTAACCATGGCATGTTTTACAGTGAAAATTTTGTTTGCGTAATTTAAGAATAATAGTCCGTTCAAATGAACGAGGTAAGCGAACCGAAACAGTTCGCCAACCATAATTAATAATCTGATTGGTATTGATAACGCCACATTTTTGGCAAGCTTTAGGACGATAATTTAAAGTACCATAAATAAAAATAGTACTATCAGAATTAGACTGAATAGCTAAATTATTATCAATTATAATATTTGGGTCTTCTATTCCAAGTAAAACTTTAGTATGATTAATCATGAGGGGACCTCTTTCTTTTGGGCTGGCTGGCCATTAAAGGAAACGAAGTTCCCTTTTTTGTATTATTATATAAAAAAATTGCCGCCAGTGATAGATTTTCTATCACCAACAACAAATATTGTAGAGCCTTATTTCAAGGGTTCTAAGCTTTTTCACTTTATTTATTTCTATTCCCATTCAATTGTTGAAGGCGGCTTGCTCGTAATATCATACACGATACGGTTAACGTGTGCGACTTCATTTACGATACGTACTGAAATATTTTGTAAGACATCCCAAGGGATTCTAGCAAAATCAGCAGTCATACCATCAATTGATGTCACACCACGAATACCAACGGTGTAGTCATAAGTCCGGCCATCACCCATCACACCAACACTTTTAATGCCTGGTAAGACAGTAAAGTACTGCCAGATTTCACGATCAAGACCAGCTTTTTTAATTTCTTCACGTAAAATTAAATCACTATCTCTAACAATCGTTAATTTTTCTTCAGTAATTTCACCAAGAACACGAATTCCAAGACCAGGACCTGGGAATGGTTGACGCCAAACTAATTCATCACTCATGCCCATTTTTGCGCCAAGTTCACGCACTTCATCTTTAAATAAGGTTCTTAATGGTTCAATTAAACTAAATTGCATATCATCAGGAAGGCCACCAACGTTATGATGAGATTTAATCGTTTGGGCAGTATCTGTCCCTGATTCAATCACATCAGTGTAAAGTGTTCCTTGTGCCAAGAAATCAATACCTTCTAATTTAGTTGCTTCATCATCAAACACACGGATGAATTCATTACCAATAGTTTTACGTTTCGTCTCAGGATCAGAAATACCTTCTAATTTACCTAAGAAACGTTCTTGGGCATCAACTTTAATGATATTCAAACCAAATTTACCACCAAGCATTTCCATGACTTGGTCAGCTTCATTCTTACGAAGTAAACCATGATCAACGAAGATACTTGTTAGTTGGTTACCAATTGCTTTGTGTAATAAAACACCAACAACTGAAGAATCAACCCCACCGGATAAACCAAGAAGGACTTTCTTGTCACCGACAGTTTCGCGGATTTTAGCAATTTGTAAGTCGATAAAATCATCCATTGACCAATTACTTTCAGCTTTACAAACATCAAATGCGAATCGACGTAAAATGTCATCCCCAAATTCAGTATTGCGAACTTCTGTATGGAATTGAAGACCATAGAAATTTTTATCAAGATTCTGCATAGCAGAAATAGGACAGTTAGCTGAAGTCGCAACTGATGTGAAACCATCAGGAACTTCTGTTACTAAGTCACCATGACTCATCCAAACCGTTTGTTCCGTTGGTAACCCTTTAAATAAAGTTGCTTCTGAATCGGTAACTTCAATAACAGCTTTACCGTATTCTTTATTGTTTGCGTTCTCAACTTTACCACCAGGCATACAGTATGCCATCAATTGCATCCCGTAACAGATACCTAAAATAGGAATACCTAATTCAAATATTTCAGGATCAACTCTGAAAGCATCTTCATCATAAACACTATTTGGGCCACCAGAAAAGATGATTCCTTTAGGGGCAATCTCTTTGATTTCAGCAGCGCTAATCTTGTGTGATAATAATTCAGAATAAACACCGAATTCACGTACACGACGAGTAATTAATTGATTATATTGACTACCAAAATCAAGAACGATAATTTTGTCGAAATCTTGCATGTTAACGTTGGCCAAAAATAGTCACCTCTTCATAATTTTTAATTTCTTATTATATCCATTCTACTGATTGAAACCCACTTGGTCAATCGTTTGATTTAATTTTCATGAAAATCTGTGAAAATAGCTCATTTTTCTAATATTTACGTAAATAAACTGTATTAATTCGATGCTCATCTGTCTTCTCTAAAATGAGATCAGCACGATTTCGCGTCGGTAAAATAAACGCATTCAAATTCTTTAAATTCACGGTTTTCCAAACATTACGAGCCAGCTTAAAAGCCTCATCATGATTACCAATTGCGTAATCATAATAGTAATTTCCCGGTTTCTGAAAAGAAGTGTTCAACAGAACCCCAAATCGTTCTAAATACCATTTTTCAATTAAGTCAGCATTGGCATCCACATAAATAGCGTAGTCAAAGAAATCACTGACATACAATTGTTGATTACTTGGCAACTGTAACACATTAATCCCTTCAACGATTAAAATATCCGGTTGATCAATTGTTTGTACTTCTCCTGGTACAATATCATAACTATCATGTGAATAGACAGGTGCTTCCGTTTTCAAGCCACTTTTCACATCATTTAAAAATAGAATTAATTTCTCCATGTCATAACTTTCTGGGAATCCTTTTCGATCCAAAATATCTTGACGCATTAACTCTGCATTCGGGTATAAAAAACCATCTGTCGTAATTGATTGCACTTTTTTCGTTGGATATAACGCTGTGAGTAACAACTGTAACAAACGTGCTGTTGTACTTTTACCAACCGCCACACTACCTGTAATACCAATCACAAAAGGCCATTTTTGCTCTTTAATGCCCAAAAAATCAGCTTTTTTTGACTGTAAATCTTGTTTACCAGTCAATGTCATATTCAATAAATGAACCAACGGCATATAAATTTCCTGCACATCTTGAACTGATATTTTATCATTGACGGATTGAATTTGATTTAATTCTTGTTGTGACAAAGAAACTCGCTCCGCTTTATAGAAGTTTCGCCACTCATCCCTCGGAATTTTATAATAATTCATCTGTTTATCCATTTTAATAATCCTCTAATAAAAATTACCTAGCCATTAATACAGTAGGTAATTTCTTCCACAACTTATTTTAAAACATATAAAGCTTTTGATACATGATCAAATAATGGTGATAGTTCAGTTTCAGCATAAACTGTTAGTCGATGCATTGCTCTTGAGCAAATCGTGTAAACTAACTGACGTTCATCTTCTTCATGGTAATTAATCTTTGAAGCGCCCCACATGACAACTGCATCGAATTCTAACCCTTTAGCTAAGAAAGCAGGCACAATAATTGTTCCATCAGCTAAACGTTGATTCTCTGTCTTAATCAAAGTAACAGCTACGCCATCAGCTTGTAACTGTTCATACAATGCTGTACATTCAGCCAATGATTTGGCAATAATGGCCGTGGTTAAATGGTCATCCGCATTTTGTGTTAACTGTTCTTCTAAATCTTGAACTAATTTAGCCGAATTGTTATCCACAGTCATTGTGGGTAAGTCACCTTGTCGGTTAAATGAAGTAACTGATTCACCATCTATCAACACTTCTTTTGTGAAATCTGTGATTTGTTGCGTTGACCGGTAAGATTTCGTTAATTGTACAACTTTTGTCTTATCCGCTGGGAATAAATGACCTAATTCTGACAACAATCTCTTACTATTTTCTTTTGTAAAAATAGCTTGGTTTAAATCACCTAGTAAAGTGAACTTCGCTCTTGGGAAGCCTTCCTTCAAGAAAGCTAACTGGAATGCTGTATAATCTTGAATTTCATCGATAAAGACATAACGGACATCTGTTTCACCATGTTTACCCGTCATCCGATCAAATAAGTAAAGGTAAGGCGTCACATCATGCATTGAAATTTGACGTGTTTTCAAACGTGCCACAACATCTGCGACGTCTGCTTGCCATTCTTCTAAAGTCACACCATACTCACTTAAATTAATGTACTTAGGCACATTGTGCAAAAAGTTCACGTATTGTGAATTAATATTCAAGAAACGATTACGTACAATTGCTTTATGCACACTTGTGAATTGACGCATCACTAATGTTCGCGTCAAGAAACGCATTTCTTTATCACCACTTGCGAATTCTCGATCTTGATCCCCATATAAATCATTCAATTGCTCTTTAGACATATCTTGAATAGCTTTTTCGACCCATTCTAATTTAGCTTCAGCCGCAATACGACGATTCAATAATTTAACCAACGATTCACGCGTTGCTTCTAATCTTGTACGTAAATGATAATTTTCGTTATATTTATAGTAGATATCTTTTATTTTATCTTTTGAAATGAAGACTTCATTATTAAATTTAATATCTCTGAACTTCATGTCTGCCTGTTCCAAATGTTCTGAGTAAGCTGTTGACGCATTGAAAAAGGCCAAACTATTTTTCAAAACTTGAATATACTTTTTAACTAGCGTGTTGTCTTCTTCAAATCGTTCTTGCAAGGTTTCCACTTGCATATTAGGTAAGCGTCTTGAGGCATATTGGAAATAAGTCATTTGAACCATGTTTTGTTCACCAAGTTCTGGCAACACTTGGTCAATATAATCATTAAACAACTGATTAGGCGAGAACAAGACAACTTGACTAGCCGTTAAGTTTCCACGATATCGGTACAATAAATAAGCAACACGTTGTAAGACAGCTGACGTTTTACCTGAACCTGCTGCCCCTTGGACGAACAATAACTCTGCTTTAACATCCCGAATAATTTGATTCTGTTCCTTTTGGATCGTTGTCACAATACTCTTCATTTTGGTATCAGCAGAATCATTTAAGACATCCAATAACATTTGATCACCAACAGCTTCGTCAGTATCAAAAATAGTCTCAATCTGACCGTCTTCAATTACGAACTGGCGTTTTAACGAAACATCTACCGTCTGATCACCATCAGGCGTCTGATACGTCACATCCCCTAATCCACCATCATAGTAAACACTTGAGATAGGCGCACGCCAGTCATAGACCATAAAATGTTCAGGACGATCCGCAAAAGAACCCAATCCAATATAGAGGGTTTCTTTTTTGTTAGTTCCTTCTTGAATATTCAATCGTGCAAAATAAGGTTTCTTTTCTAATTTTTTTAATATATCCAAACGAGATGTTGCATTCTTCCAACTCGTTTCACGTTCAGCCAACAGTTGTTGTTGTTGACGAACAGACATTGCGGTATCAATCATTCCGGTATAAGTTGTTGTATTAATATGCACGTCACTCGTAAATTCACCGTTGATTGATCGTGCTTCATTTTCAGCATACTTAATTTCATTCTGACGCTTCACTTCAGCATCTTTAATTTTAACAATCACGTCATCAAGATGTGCTTGTTCTTCTATTTTAATTTTATCAGCCACTTCTTAATACCTCACTTTACATGATTTTCTTAGGCTTAATAGTTTATCACTTTTACATAATCAACTCAAATACGGCCTAGTTGGTTTTTATTTTGGCAAAAATTGATTTACTGTAATACCCACAGCCAATCCGATTAATGTTGCAACAGCGATTTTGCCCATCATAATGCCAGCAATTAGACCCATTAATGTTGTCATTCCTGCAATTAAAGCGCGTCTAGTCATGTTGACCTCCAAAAATTTAATATATCCAGTATACCAGTATCGAAACCCGTTTGACACTGACGCACCTTAATAGTGCTGCAAATCTTAATAAAAGCTAAATATCGACGAAATTAATAGTTTTTTCTCTGTTTTCGGTTTAAGATAATGGTAAGAATTCAATGATTGGAGGTCCAAATAATGTTTGAACAAGCTTGGTTTATCTTTACCCATTTTGAAAATTACTTAGGACCTCTCTTTCAGTTTTTAGGTAATTGGAGTTACTTAACGCTTTTCGTTCTCATTTTTGCCGAAACAGGCCTTGTTATTTTCCCCTTCTTACCTGGTGAGTCATTACTTTTTTTCACCAGTTCAATCGCTGCCTACTCGACACAAACTTTAGATATTCGCGTATTAGTGCCCGTCTTCTTTGTGGCAGCACTTTTTGGCGATACTGTTAATTTTGAAATTGGTCGACATTTAAATAAATTACCTTTCTTCAAAAAAAGGGTTGCCTCAGCCAAAATTGGTGCCGCAAATACTTTTTTCGCTAAACACGGCGCAAAAACAGTCATGTTTGGCCGTTTCGTCCCATTAATTAGAACCTTTGTCCCCCTTATTTCTGGTAGTGTGCGCATGGACTATCGCCGCTTTAGTCTTTATAATTTAATCGGCGTTACACTTTGGGTCGCCTTCGGGTCTAGTGTAGGTTATTATTTTGGTTCTTTACCTTTTGTTAAAGACCATTTTTCATTAATCTTCCTGTCAATTGCCGGAATTGCGCTGATTCCATCAATTTTGATTGGTTTACTACATTTATTCAAACGATTCGCTGCCAAAACGGCGCATTCTTAAATCTAAGAAGAATGTGTTCTATACTTTTGAGTGTTGATGAGAAATCATTGGCACTATTTTTTCGCAAAAAAAAGAACATAAAGTTCTCACATGGTAAAATTAAAGCGTCTAAACCACAATTTTAGGAGTGTGAACGGTCTTCTAAACAGTTATCTCGTAAAAAAGATGTGCTAGTATTAAAGCGTTATTGGAAAAAATTTAACAAGTATTCCGATAAACTCGATTATAAAAATTACCAACATTTTTCTTTATTTAAAGGCCTTTTTACTGAACAAGACTTAATGGACCGATTGTTAGCCTATTCACCTGAACTTTCTGATGCCTATCATATTTATCAAACTATTATTCGTATCATTAAATACAAAAAAACAGAAGAATTTCTTCCCTTTCTTGAGGAACTAGAAGAAAAAGGAACACCGAATGATCTTTTTAAAACTTCAGTTCAATCAATAATCAAGCACAAAGAACATATACTAAATGCCATTTCTCATTCATATTCCAACGCAACACTTGAGGGTATAAATAATAAAATCAAGGTTATTAAACGCGTGTCCTTCGGTTACAGAACCTTCAATTCATTCAGAAACAGAATCTTTATAACGGCATAAAAAAACCAAAGAATCGTAAGATTCTTTGGTTTTAGTTTTATCATTTTTTGCTTCATCAACACTATTTGACATAGAGACCTAAGAATTAGCTGTTTTGGTATTCATAAATTTTTAGATTAATCATTTTCTTTAGCGTATAATAAAACTTATCACACAACTTTCAGGAGGTTCACAATGTCATTTACAGTCTATCTCGTTCGTCATGGACAAACGCTCTTCAACAAGTACAATCGGATGCAAGGTTGGTCTGATTCACCACTTACAGAAAAAGGCATTAACGATGGTCACACTACTGGTAAAAAATTAGCTAAGATTCCTTTTGCTAGTGCTTTCAGTAGTGACACAACCCGCGCACATCGTACAGCTAATTACATCTTATCTGAAAATGAAACAGCTTCAGACTTAACGGTTACAACCTCAGAATTCCTTAGGGAACAAGGTTATGGTTATTACGAAGGTGCTGATTCTTCTCAAGCTTGGTTTGTTGTCGGTAAACCACATGGTGCTGCTAATTTTACTGAAATTTTACAACAATTCTCAATTGAAGAAGCTCGTGACTTTTTCAAAGAAGTAGATCCTTTCCACGACGCCGAAGACAATGCTGATTTTTGGGCACGTCGTGATAAAGGCTTTGATTTATTACGTCAAAATGCTAAAGATGGCGACAACGTTTTAGTTGTTAGCCATGGCACAACAATTCGAAGTATCGTTTCGCGTTTCGCACCAGAAATTGATATTTTAATAAGTCCTGAAAACGGTAGTGTCACTAAATTAATCATTGATAATGATTCAGTTAAAGTTGAATACTTTAATCACCACGATGATGATAAAATCTAAATTGAAAAATGAATTTAGCCCATACCCTTAAAGTGAAAATTAAATAATTTAAAAATTTTAGGCAATTAATTGCTACTCGAATTTGAGTGGTGATTATTTGCCTAATTTTACTTATATCCGTATTTTATTGTCATAATTAATCTATTTTATCAGAAATTTATGTCACAACCTCTTTATAAGAAATATTCACCAACAATATTTCCCCTAAAAATTCAAAATTTTTTCTTTAATTTTTATAGCTGTTAATCCAAATTCATCCTGTAAAAACTTTGGCGATCCAACTTGCCCAAAACGTTCGTCTACTCCGATACGTTTAAGAGGTATATTTTGTCCTTTATCTGCTAAAACTTCAGCTACAGCACTTCCTAAACCACCAGTAATTGAATGGTTTTCAACAGTAATAACTTCTTTTTTGCCCACTACTTCTTTTAAAACCAATTCTTTATCAATCGGTTTAACTGTGAACATATCAATAACTTCACAAGAAATACCTTCATTTTCTAGTTCCTTGGCTATTGCCAAACATTCAGAAATCAATTGCCCACATGCAATAAGAAGAATATCTTCTCCCATTTTTAGAATATTTCCATGCCCTAATTTAAATGTGGAGCCTTCTTTATAAACATCAGCTACACCTTTCCTATTACCACGTACATAATGAATCCCTTCAGTCTTACTAAATTCTTTTATTATCCATTCCATTTGAACTGCGTCTGCCGCATCACAGACAACTGCATCTGGGATTGAACGCATCAATGCCATATCCTCCCAAGTAGTATGGGTTCCACCATTAACCCCAACAGTAAATCCAGGATCAGATCCATAAATATTCACTGTATTTTTTGAATAAGCACCAGATAAAAATAATTGGTCGAAAACACGTCGCGTCGCAAATGGCCCAAATGTATGAATAAATGGAGTACAATCTGTTAAACTTAATCCGGCCGCTACTCCTACCATATTGGCTTCTGCAATTCCCACGTTAATGAATTGTTCAGGATTACTTTTAGCCATCCCTGTCCAACCACTTGCTCCACCTAAATCTGCATCTAAAGCAACTATTTTTTTACTGCCTGCCATTAGCTCTTTCAATGTATCTACGACACACATACGTAACTCTTTACCTACTTCTTTTTTTTCATTTAACGTAAACATTATGCCATCTCCTCAATGATTTGCTTTAATTCCCTGATTGCTTCATTGGCTGCCTGATTCACTTCATCTGTATTGAATTTAACAGAATGATTGGCTTTCATTTTTTCAAAATAAGTAACTCCTTGTCCTTTGATTGAATCTAAGACGATGCAGACTGCTTGATCCTTTACTTCTTTACAACAATTAATGGCTTGATTAATTCCTGAAATATCATCGCCTTTTACTTTTAAAGTTTTGAAGCCAAATGCTTCCATTTTTTTTTGAATGTCGAATGGATTAAGAATTTCTTCCGTGGTTCCGTCCAATTGTTTTTTATTCTCATCGATAATTACAATACAATGATTTAATTTGAAATGAGCAATGTATTGAAAAGCCTCCCAACATTGCCCTTCATTCAATTCCCCATCACCAACAATCAAATATACATAATTTTCTTTTTGTGCCATTCGTAATCCGGTTGCAACACCTGCCGCGACAGATGTTCCTTGACCTAGAGAACCCGTTGTGACATCTACACCAGGAGTTTTCATCCGATCCGGATGTGAAGGCAAATTTGTTCCACCCTGATTAACCGTTTTCAAAAGTTCATTATCAAAATATCCTACATTAGCAAGCGCACTATAAAGCCCTGTTCCTGCATGTCCTTTAGACAATACCAACCAATCACGATCTTCCCATTGTGGATTTTTCGGATTAAATTTCATTTGTTTCCCGTATAATACAGCCAATAATTCTACAATAGAAAAAGAACCTCCTAAATGACCTTGTCCCATATTTTTAATTGTTTCCAGAGTGGTTAATCTAATCTTTGTAGCTAATAATTCCAATTTTTTTATGTCATCTACTTGAGAATTTATCATCGTATGCACTCTCCTAATTTATTTGTAGAAGCTAATTTGCAACTGTTTTTATTGCTTTTTTCTTTCCCAAAATAGTCAATCCTATTAATACAATAAGAACAGCAATAACTCCTGAAATAATAAATACTTTACCACCCATATTGGCTAAGTTTCCTAAAAAAATACCAACAATGCCATAATCAGTATCAGAAAATGTGGATCCTTGGAATCCTAATTCACCCATAACTGGCATCAATAGGAGTGGCATGAAACTGATAATAACTCCGTGAACAAAAGAACCTATTACTGCTCCTCTTACACCACCCGTAGCATTCCCATAAACTCCAGCAGTTGCACCACAGAAGAAATGAGGAACAACACCTGGAATAACCACCGTTGTACCTGCTAATACCATAATTACTAAGCTAACAATACCACCAACAAAACTAGTCAAGAAACCAATCAATACTGCATTAGGTGCGTATGGAAAAACAATCGGACAATCCAATGCCGGAATTGAATTTGGTACCAGTTTCTCTGAAATCCCTTTAAAAGCAGGCACAATTTCAGCTAAAATCAAACGTACACCTGCTAAGATAACGAAAACGCCTGCTGCAAATAGTCCGGCTTGTTGTAGAGAAAAAACAATATAGTTTGTACCATCACTAAGTTTTTCAGTGACAAATTTGTTGCCTGCAAATAATGCAACAATAACATAAACCGTTGCCATCGTAATTGTAATACTTACAGTTGAGTCGCGTAAAAAGGATAGTCCTTTTGGAAAATTGATATCTTCAGTAGATTTTTTCTTATTTCCAACATATTTACCGATTAGTCCACTGAGTAAATAGCCAAAATTACCTGTATGGCCCAAGGCAACAGAATCGTTTTTGGTAATTTGTCTTGTAAAAGGTTGAACAATTGCTGGGAAAATTGTATTTGCGAGGCCCAGCGCTAACCCACCAAAAAAAACTACTGAGAATGTATTCATTCCAGTAACACTAAAAATCACCGAAATCATACATGCCATATACAATGTTGCATGACCTGTTAGATAAATATATTTAAAGCGCGTTATTCGTGCAATAATAATATTAAATACCATACCTGCTAACATAGTAAGCGCCGTTAAGGTGCCATATGTTGTCAGAGCTACTGCAACAATGGCTTCATTACTTGGGACAACCCCCTGCATATTAAAAGCAGCTTGAAACATTTTGCCGAAGGGGGCTAAGGAACCTTCGATAACCCCTGCACCAGCAGTTACAACTAAGAATCCAACAAATGTTTTAATCCCACCCTTGACGGTAGATGCCAAATCCTTCTTTTGTAGTACATTCCCCAGAATTGCAATCAATGCAACCAATAAAGCTGGTGTACTAGAAATATCTACTAAAATATCTAAAATGCCATTCATTTTTCTTATCCTCCTTGTACCTAATAGCTTTTCTAATAGAATTTCTAATAAATTTCATAAAATTTATTAGAAAAGTCCTTTTTCCTCACAAACTGTTCGAACCTTTGCTTTTAATTCATCCATATCTATAATACTGTCAAGAACAATAACATGACCTAAATGCGTTGCACTATCTGCTAAGTCACCACCTACAAAGAACACATCAGCCATTTCCGGTGAAGCACTGCCCAAATCATAATGTGCAACTTCAACCCCATCAACAGCCAAATCTTTCAATACAGTATTGATATTCATTTCAACCATAAAACTTGATCCTAATCCAGACCCACAAACTGCTGCAAATTTCATCATTCATTCTCCCCTTTATTTATAATATTCAAAATTTCTTCTTTTGATTTTGCTTCTAATAAGTCTTCCAACCTATCTTTATTAGACAGTATTTTAGTTAAACTAGCTAACGCTTTCAAATGATTCTCATTGTCAATTGCTGCTAAACAAATAAAAACTTTTATTGGATGCCTTTCATCATCTAATAAAAAAACAGGCTCTTTTACTTTTAACATCGACATTCCTAATTCATTAACACCATCTTCTGGACGAGCATGAGGTAAAGCTACACCCTTTCCTATATGAATAAAAGGTCCGTAATCTTTAACTTTATTAATCATTGCTTCTACATAAGTAGATTCAATTTTTCCTTCATTTTTTAAGGGTTCAGCCGCGTAACTAATTGCTTCTTCCCATTTCATTTTTGAATCTGATAATTGAATCATATCTTCCGTTAATAATTCTGATAACATTGGTCGATCATCTTCCCTTCTTTTCATTTCTTTATTTATTCTTCTTTGAACTATTTTGTTGAGTTTTTCTTTAGTAACTCCTTTTTTCAAGTTAATATGCGGAATAAGGTAATCAATAATCTCATCTACAGAAGGAATTAAGACTTTAGGAAATAAAAAATCTTCTTGAACTTCTCGCATCAATTGGTGCTTTTCTAATGTTGACATAATTGGATTAATTACATAAAGTTTTTTATCTGTACTAATAGAGACACTTGAAAAAATCAAATCAAAATCGCTACTAATTGCTTCATTTTTGTATTCATCAAATGAACTAATTTCTGAAAAAATTATTTGCGGAAATAATTCTTGTAACTCTGATTTCATAATTAAAGAAGAACTAATACCACTTGGACAAAGAACTAGTGCCTTGGGATGAAAATATTGTTTTTTTTCCTTTTCATTTTTAATTGCTCCACCAAATAAAATTGTAAAGTACCCAATTTCTTCATCTGGGATTACTTTTTGTGTCAGCATTCTGAGAGGGAGTAGGCCAACTTTTGTGATTTCAAAAATTTCATGATATTGAAGCTTAATTTCCTCTATCAAAACATTATTCAGTGGGAAATTAAATTTGATACGAAAATAGGCTGGTACCAAATGATAAAAAAGATCCAATAATAAACTTCGATAGTTTTGAAATTCAATACCTGCTAGACGTTCTACTTCATGGATAGTTTTACTAGCACATTCTAAAAGAAATTCTAAAGATGTATCTCGTATTTCTCCTTGTAAAATAGTCATAAAAAGAATTGTAAAGTATAAACATTCCATCAGCCTATTTTTAATATTAGGAAAGTTATCCAGAAATTTTCCACTTGCACGATAGGCAATCAATGTTTGGAGTAATTGTTGATTTTCTTTTAAAAAGTTAGTTTCGTGAAATTCACACCGACATATTAAATAGGATATAAAATATGTCATTTCCTCAAACCGACTTGGAACAAATACTAAATCAAAATTTTCAATCGTCATTGAAAATTTTGTACGAACATCCGTATAAATATTCATTGATTTCAATAATAGTCCCTTATAAAGCAATCTTTTACCATTAGGGCTAGAATGGAGATTCCCTAATAAAATATAAGCAGTTGTTCGTAATTCTGACTCATTTCCAATCAACAAGTAACCTTTTTTTCTAGAATATTCTAAAATAATATCCTTGTTGTTAAGAAACCCTTTGATTTTTCTTAAATCACTTAGAATTGTGTTCCTACTTACTGAAAAAAATTCTTGAAAATGAAATACCGAAAATTCATTAAAATCTCCAAAAATCAGCAAGTAAATCATTGCTTGTCTTTCGTTTTCTAAATAGAGTACCTCCGTTTCTCTTTTCATAAACAAGATATCTACCCATTTTGTTAAACTAATCTGAGGAATAAATATCTTATTTTTATCAATTGTAAAACTGCAATTAAACAGATCGGCCGTTATTTTTTTTACCTTTTGCAATTCTACAAGCAATTTATCTTTCGGTAACCCAGTAACTATTGACGCATTTTCTAATGAAAAATTTCTATCTTGATTTGAAATAAGATAACTAATTCTATAATCTATCACTTTCCTACCCCCAACATTAACTATATATTCATTGTAATCATTTATCTAGCGTAATTGAGCACAACCGATAACCACCTTTTTTTTTTGACTGGACTGAAGTCCTTAACATAATACCCATCCATATTTCAATCACAATAAAGCATTATATTGAAATATAAAATTTAAGCAGTAAAACTATATAATTATGATAAAAATTGCATCATAGCTATAATCTATTGCATAAAATAAAACTAGCTAATAAAACCAAAATTTGGTTTTATTAGCTAGTTTTATTTTTAGAAATCACCTATCATTTTTTAACACCAGACCACGCATGAATTAAATAAATCATCAGTAAAAGCAATGTGTGCAAATGTGTGCAATATCCGTTTTTGAATCATAGATGAATTATTAATAGTAGCATCGTCAACAACAATAGCTTCAAAATTATTTTTCTCGACACCTATTAATGCTTTTTCAATACCATTATCTGGTTTAACCCCAGTCAAGAACGCTTATTGGAGGGTTACTTTATGCAATTTAGGTACTAGACCTGTCTGATTATTGCGGTTAAATCCGTCAATAAGTGCTTGATTTTTTTTGCAAAACAGCTTTAGTTTTAACCGGAGTTTGAACTTCCCCTGTAAAAAGTATTTAAGAATGAATTTAACAACAGACTGAAGATTGATGACTACAAGACCAGTCTTTTTCGTATCAATTGATAAGATCTTAATCATAAGTTTTTTTCTCTCTTAGCATCTCATCAAAATTTATTGTCGTCGTTATAAATAATGATAAATTAAAAGGACCTGAATTAAGGTCCTTTTGATTTAGATTGCTTTACGTTGTTCCTTGTAATCAATAACTTCTTTTTCAGATAAATTACCTAATTCTTGTAATTTGTCTTCAATAATATTTAAAACAGTGTTACGATCAGCTTCGTTTTCAACAAAATCATATTTATCGCCATCAATGACTAAGAATTCTGAGACATCATATTCTTTTTCCCAATCTTCATAGTAACGCAATAATGTTTTGTAGTATTCCACTAAAGAATGATCTGTTTCAATTTGTTCATAATCACGGCCACGTTTTTGAATACGTCTAACCATTGTTTCGTAAGAAACTTTAATCATAATCATCAAATCTGGTGATTTTTTATGTGCTGCATATGGTAATTCTTCAAGCATGTTATCTAATAAATCTTGATAAATGTCATATTCAACATTTGTTGCATTACCCATTTCTGTATTCATCTTCATAAAGATAGCATCTTCATAGATTGAACGATCGAGGACATTGTTATCTTCTTGCATTGCTGCTTTAATCATTCTAAAACGACGATTTAAAAAGAAAGTTTGTAATAAGTAAGCATATGGATTCGTTGCTTCCTTGTCTCCTGCTTCACGTTTTTTTGCAGCGATTTCGTTACCCTTGTAGAATAAAGGCAATACGGGATTATCTGTAACGGGTTCGTAGAAAGCTTCTACCCCAAGTTCTTCAGATAAAATTTTTGTCATACTAGATTTTCCTGAACCAATAATACCAGCCAACGTGATCAAAATAATAAACACTCCTTCTTAATGATGTAGTCAAAAATAATCAAACCTAGACTTGTAATTAACACCTCATTCGGTATTATCTTACTAGTAGCTATAAATAAATAATCTCATATTTTTAATTCTCCGTCTATTTAGTATACATTGGTTTAAATAAAATAAAAGACTTTTATTTTTTCAAATTCGTGATTTGTGCGCAACTTTTTATCAGAAGCTAGACAGCTCTAAGTACCTTTTATTTACAAAATAAATATTTATTTACGAAAGGATTTTTATGTCATTTACCGTTTATATGGTTCGTCATGGCCAAACATTATTTAACTCATTTCAAAGAATGCAGGGCTGGTGTGATTCACCACTTACAGATAAAGGAATCAATGATGCGACTCATGCAGGACAATTACTCCAAGACCACTCTTTTGATGCCATTTATCGAAGTGATACAATACGGACAGAAAAAACACTCGATACTATTTTAAAAGAATCACATATTGCCCAAAATGCACAGTTAATCCCAGTTGAAACGGCCCTTTTTAGAGAAGAATACTATGGTTTTTTTGAAGGTCAAGACACCGAAGAAGTCATGGAAACTGTTGGGGCACCTTATAACTGCCAAACATTTCTTGAAATCCTCGAAAACTATTCAATTGAAGACTCTCGTGATTTTATAAAAAAAGCCGACCCCTTTTCTTTAGCCGAAGATAACCAAGAATTCTGGAACCGGTATGATCAGGCTTTTGATTTTTTACGTGCCAGACAAAATGACAATGACCAAGTACTGTTAGTAGGTCATGGTACCGCAATCAGAAGTATCGTCTCACGTTACGCACCTGATATTGATATTTTAACGAGTCCTAAAAATGGTAGTGTCACCAAATTAATCATTCATCCCGATACAATTGAAGTGAGCTATTATGGTAACTTAGGCGAACAACCAATTTAGAAATAAAGAAGGCCTAATATTCAGTTTTTTAGCTAACTGAATATTAGGCCTTCTTTATTTATTTTTTCAAGACAATCCCTTTATACAAACTAACCGTTATCCAATAATAACCTAGATAAAGAACTGCAAAAATGATAAATGGAATCGCAATATGGTCATAAGGTTCAGGAATCAACATTTTAAACATCTGTAACCCAAACAAGACATGAATGGCGCCAACAATACCTGGCAATAAGAACAAAATCCCAATTTCACGATTAATTGATTTTTTCATCAATTGTCGTCTAGCCCCTATTTGATTCAATAAATCATAACGTTTTTTATCAGTTGCCGCACTTGATAAAATTTTGAACATCAACATGCTTGCTAGCATGGCCAACATCGCAACTCCTAAGAAGAAGCCCATAAATTCCATACCGCCATAAATGACGTTAACCATTTGATAAACAACATACGTATTCACTAGATAAGATGACATATCTATCTGGCTCTGAGGAATCCCTTTGCTTAATGCTTTTAAACTGTCTTTGTTGGCATTAAACGAAGCCAATCTAACTGTATAAATGCGCTGTGTCTTAGCTGAAATCGCAGAAAATGATTTATCTGAAACAACTACTGGCGCTAACATCTCCGATTCTAAAGTTGATCGAACAGCGCCTTCCCAATTGTTATCCTCATTTTTAGCGGTCATTTTAGCTGGATTAATTTTAACCAACTGACTAGAAGTCATACTGGTTTTCTTAGACTCATCGTACATATAAAGTGGTGACTTTTCAAAATCTGATTTTTTAAAGTAACGTGTTTTACCCACTTTTTTAGTCGCATAAATGGCTTCTTTTTTATCAGTCAATTGGCCCAGTAAATGCTGTTCCTTTGCTGATGGATCCTGCAGAACAACAGAATAGGGAGAAGTTGCCGCAACTGTTTCATCAACAATACTAGAGAAGCCCATCCCCACTGTTATAGCGCCTAATGCTAGTGCAAATAGCATCGCAACCATCGTTAATACGCGATTCAATTCTCCTAATCGGAAACTCAATTGACCCAGTAAGAATGTGTTTAATTGTTTTTCTGAGAAACCTTTACTCCGTTTCAACAACTGAACTAATCCACTAAATAACGAATTAAAGATTAAAAAGGTCCCAATAAAAATGGCAGCAATTGAACCAAAAAGGCCTGCTACTTGGTATTGTGCCATGTGACTTAATAAATAATAACCACTTCCAATTAGCACTAATCCTAATACACTTTGAAACAAAATAGCGTTAGGTTTCATTGTTTTACCTTGTGGTTGTTCTGCTTCATTTAATAATTTTAAAATAGGCGTGTTTAATAAAGCACGACGGTTAAACACGGCAGCCAGCATAAAGAGAACAACGAAGAAAAGTAATGTTATCAGAATGGCTGGAAAATAAAAGGGTTGAAAAGATTGTGCTGAAATATCCATCTTATTGATTAATAAATGACCAACTCCAGCAGTTAAGCCAATTCCCACTAACGTACCAACAACTGTCGCAATCAAACCTACAATCAGTGTTTCCATAAAAATTAAACGGCCAATTTTACGTTTTTTGGCCCCCAACATCATAAACATGCCATAATCTCTTTGCCGCATACTCATTAAAAAAGTATTAGCATAGATGATATAAAATAACGTAATAATCGCTAATAAAACGGACCCCATTTGGAAAATGATTGCCGAATACTTAACCATAACATTTTGTTTAATAAACGATTGGTTAGTCGCTAAAGCCTCGAACATATAGAAAATAGCCGAGGCCATGATTAATCCTGATAATAAAATTAAATAGTCTTTAAAACGACTCTTAATTCCCGTTAAAGATAATTTTAATAACATTTAGTCCCTCTCCTTTCTTAATATTATTGTTCCACTTTAGCTAATTCATTTAAAATATCTTGATAAAATTCCGTTCGACTTTTCGATCCTTGGATTAGTTCTTGCCCAATCTTGCCATCTTTAATAAAGAGAATTCGTTGGCAATAACTGGCACTGACAGCATCATGCGTCACCATCAAGATAGAAACTTGGTCCTTTTTATTTAAGCTTTCCATAGTTGACAATAGTGACTTAGCACTCTTAGAATCCAAAGCACCAGTTGGTTCATCTGCTAATAAAATAGCTGGATTATGAACTAAGGCACGCACTGCTGCAACTCGTTGCTTTTGACCACCAGACAATTCAGTTGGATATTGTCCTAAGACGTCATCGATACCTAATGTTTTGGTTAAATCGTCAATCCGTTCTTGGTATTTTGCAACAGATGCATTCTGTAATGACAATGGTAAGGTAATATTTTCAGCTGCTGTTAAATTATCTAATAAATTAAAACTTTGAAAAATAAAGCCAATTTGTTGGGCTCTAAAATCAGATAATTTATCTCCACGTATCTTCGAAATATCTTGATGATTAATTTCAATATGACCTGAAGTGGGTAAGTCTAGCGTTGACAACAGGTTCAACAATGTTGACTTACCTGAACCCGAAGCCCCCATGATACCAATGAATTCGCCCTGTTCAACAGAGAAGCTAATCCCTTTTAAAGCTTCCGTTTTTTTCTCTTTATTTTTACCATAAACTTTTTTTACATTTTTTGCACTTACAACTATTTCTTTCATTTTATTCAGCCTCCATTAATATTCATCATTAAGTTCCATGTGTACCATTATACATAGTACACACGATAAATCAATTGTTTCGCTTATTAACATTCCTAATTTAATTCTCATTAAACCGATTACATTAACTATTAATTGGATTTACCATGGAAATTGACTACATAGTTCACTATACTTATAAATTGTTAGTTTAATTTACATATTTATTCGGGAGGCACTTATGGAAAACGAGAAAAAAACATTTATATCATGGCCCGTCCTGGCATTAATGTCATTTGTGACAGTCATTGGCTTTGACGATATCGTCTATAACTTTCAAAATCAAGGTATGGGCGTTATTACATCTTGGATTATTTTATTGCTATTATACGTGATTCCCTACTCTTTAATGGTAGGTCAATTAGGTTCTGTCTTTAATTCAGAGGGTGGTGGCTTAAGTTCATGGGTTCGTGGAACTCGTGGCGAAAAATTGGGTTATTTCACGGCTTGGACTTACTGGGCTGCTTCAATTCCTTACGTCGTTGATACAGCTAACACAGTTGTTGTTGGCTTCGGTTGGTTAATCAATGGAAGTAATGCCCTTGAAGACAGTTTATCGACCGCTATGTTTGCCTCGATAACACTGGTTATCTTCATCGGTTTTATCTTTATCCAACGTTTCTTCAAAGGTTCATTAGAATTCTTAGGTTTAATTGGTGGTGGTGCCATGTTCGTCCTCACGATTTTATACGTGTTCATGGCATTTGGCTCATTATTAACGCCATCTGGTCATATTGCTACAACCAACATGAGTTGGCACACCTTAATTCCTAAATTTAATTTACATTACTTCACAACAATTGGACTTTTAATTTATGCGATTAATGGTGCAGAATTGATTGCCCCTTATGTAACAAAAATGAAAAAGCCTAAAAAAGATTTTCCTAAAGCTATGATCATGTTAACGGTTATGACCATTTTCTTAACTGTATTCGGCTCATTCGCACTTGGTATTTTCTTCAATGCGCATAACATCCCTAACGATTTCAAAATGAATGGTTCCTACTATGCGTTCCTTCGTTTAGGTGATCAGTTCCACATGGGTAGTTGGTTAATGTATGCCTTCGCTGTTACCCAAATTGTGTACATGTGTGCGCTTCTAGCTGTTCTTCTTGACGCTATGACTCGTATGCTCATTTCCGATACAGGCGCCCGTTATATGCCTAAAAAATTACTTAAAGTTAACAAAGATGGCCTACCTATTAATGGGTACATTTTAACGTGTGCTTTGAGTGCTTTCATCCTCTTCTTGGGTGTCTTCTTACCAGATATGAATACCATTTTTAATTGGTTACTTAACTTAAACGGAATCATCTCACCAGGTGTCACTTGTTGGATTTTCTTCGCCTTCATGCAAATCCGTAAAAATAGTGACAAATATCCATCAGAGTATGTCTTCATTAAGAATGATAAACTCGCTTATGCTGTTGGTTTATGGTGTTTAGTAGTCACTGTTTTGGCAACAATCTTCGGGATTATTCCTCAAGATGTCAAAATGGGTAGCTCATTATTCTACTATCAATTAGCAATCAATATTATTAGTATCGTTGTTCTGATTGGTCTTGGTTTCATTATGCCAATACTTGCTGAACGTGAACGTAAAAGAGACGGCATTAAAGATTAAATTAAAAGCACTATGATTACTTTATTAAAAAGTAACCATAGTGCTTTTTTAATTATCCTATAAAATAAGGCCTACATCTTCATTTGCTAACTTGCAAATCGTCAAAAAGCTAACATTCTGTAATTTTTCAAAATAATTCTTATACATTTCAAACCACTCACGGTATTCCTTGTAAATCTTTATTATTTGGCTTGCTTCACGTTTATCTTTTTTTAACTCCTTAAATAAGGCTTTACGATTCTCATTAAATCCATAAAATTCTGCAAAAGTAGCGATACTTTCAAGAAATAAATCAATAATGACTCCCCAGTTCATTTGATTTTCTGCAATGTTTCTTTCTTCTAACAATAAACGAACATCATATGGTAGTGCGCTTACAACTTTTACTTCTTCACCTAAAATCATTCGATTACCCCCCGATAATTTCATTTACCATAACACACCTTTCCTGTCGCTGACAAGCACTTCGTTTATCAGTCATTTTAACGGTCTAAACGTCTTATACAACGATTAAAAAATTCTAAAATAACGTTAAATTTCTCCTCTATTATAACTTCGCATTAAACTTTAAATTAGATCATTAATTTCAATTTAATAAATAATCATCATCGAGCAATCTCTAATTTTTCTAATTGCACGATATAAGTCGCGTTGATGCCCCTTAATTCATGCTCTACAATAACTGTTGTTAGTGATAGAAATTCTATCACTGGCAGTAGTTTTTTATTCCCCAATTAAAATCACACACAATTTTAGAACACAAAAAAGCCCTTTTCAATTACTCGAAAAGGGCTTCCATGATTTCATTCTAGGCTTCTTGCGCCTGTATTTTTGCGGCACGTTCTTTGTACATCTCAACTTCGTCATCACTTGCTAGAACAAAATGTTCTGGCGAAATTTCGACCATTCGACGTTGCTTGCCATCCGCTTCAACTGATGAATCGTACGGAACCTGAATACGATTACGTTCAAACTCAGGATCAGGCACAGGTACTGCAGAAATCAAACTAGCCGTGTAGTCATGCAAGGGATGCGTATAAATTTCATCCGCTGGTGCAATTTCTAACAACTTACCATAATGCATCACACCGATTCGATCACTGATATATTTAACCATTGATAAATCATGCGCAATAAACAAATACGTTAAGTTATGCTCAATTTGTAATTCTTTCAACAGGTTAACAACCTGTGCTTGAATGGAAACATCCAAAGCTGAAATGGGTTCATCAGCAATAATAAACTTAGGTTCAACAGCTAAAGCACGGGCAATCCCGATTCGTTGGCGTTGCCCACCTGAGAATTCATGTGGATAACGACTAGAATGATCTTTATTCAAACCAACCGTCTCCAATAATTCCTCAACCCGTTTTGCGCGTGCCTCATCATTTGCTGCCAGATGATGAATATCAATCCCTTCAGCCACAATATCTTTCACTTTCATTCGTGGATTCAAAGAAGCATAAGGATCTTGAAAAATCATCTGCATATCACGTCGAAATTGCAATTTATCTTTTTTTGATTTAATTTTACGAATATCCACGCCATCGAAATCAATTTTACCATCCGTTGGTTCATATAAATTGATGATACTACGTCCCGTTGTCGTTTTACCAGACCCTGACTCGCCCACCAAGCCAAACGTCTCGCCTTCATAAATATCAAATGAAATATCATCGATAGCTTTCACTTCGTCCAGTTTGCCAACATTGAAATATTGTTTTAAATGACGTACTTTTAAAATTTTGTTTTTCTTTTTTTCAACCACGTTCAGCGCCCCTTTCTTAGTTTTCTACCAAATTTTGATCCGCTTTAATTTTTGTTTCTTGTTGCTCTGCAAAAATCTTGTAACGTCTTTGAATTTCAACTGGCGGTGTCACTTTAGGTGCATTTGGATGTAACAACCAAGTCGCTGCTGCATGCGTTGGTGACACATCGAAAAATGGTGGTTGTTGTTCTGTATCAATCTTCATTGCATAGTCATTACGAGCAGCAAAAGCATCCCCTTTTGGTGGATCCAATAAATCTGGAGGTGTTCCTGGAATCGCATATAAGTGTTCACTATCAAGGGTTGGCATTGAATTCAATAAGCCCCAAGTATAAGGATGTTGTGGATTATAAAAGACTTCATCAACCGTCCCATATTCAACAATTCGACCCGCGTACATGACCGCTACACGATCCGCCATTCCAGCTACAACACCCAAATCATGCGTAATAAAAATGATTGACGTTTCAATTTTTGACTGTAATTCTTTCATTAATGCCAAAATTTGAGCTTGAATGGTCACATCTAAAGCCGTCGTTGGTTCATCAGCAATCAAAATTTCTGGGTAACAAACAAGCGAAATTGCAATAACGATTCGTTGACGTTGACCACCAGAGAATTGATGAGGATAATCTTTAAATCGTCTTTCAGCATCTGTAATCCCAACTAATTTTAAAATTTCTAAGGCTTGCGCCATCGCTTTTTCTTTTTTTACATGTTTGTGTTTCATTAAAGGTTCAGCAATTTGTTTACCAATTCTCATTGTTGGATCTAAAGACGTCATTGGATCTTGGAAAATCATCGCGATATCCTTACCACGAATCCCTTCCATCTGCTTCTCTGACTTTTTAAGTAAATCTTCACCATGATACAGAATTTCGCCACCCATTACTTCTGCATTATTAGCTAACAAACCCATCAAACTTTTTGTTGTCACAGATTTACCGGAACCCGATTCACCAACGATTGCTAAAGTTTCACCTTTAGCCAGATGAAAACTAACATCACGTATGGCTTTAACATCTCCGGCATACGTATGAAAATTAATTTCTAGATGATTAACTTCTAAAATATTTTCTGTCATTTTTCAACACCTACTCTTTCGTTTTTGGATCAAAGGCATCACGGAGTCCATCACCCAATAAGTTAAAGGCAACCATGATAATACATAAGACAATTGCCGGATACCACATTTGGTATGGCAAGAATTGGAAGTTCTTTTGACCATCATTCAATAATGAGCCCAATGAAGCTTGAGGGGCACTAATCCCAATCCCAATAAAACTTAAGAAGGCTTCGAAGAAAATAGCACTTGGAATCGTGAACATCGTTTGAATAATAATGACACTCGATAAGTTAGGTAATAAATGTTTCACCGCAATTTTAACCGGTGATTCACCTAACGTTCGAGCTGCAAGAATGTATTCTTGATCTTTTAATTTCAATGTCTGTGCTCGAATTAGTCGAGCCATGGTTGTCCAACCTGTTACCGCAATTGCCAAAATAATTGACGTTAAACCTGGTTTGAAAACTAATAACATTAAAACAATCACAACCAAGTTAGGGACAGATGAAATAATTTCGATGATTCGTTGCATGACTGTATCAACACGGCCTCCGCGCCAACCGGACAAAATCCCGTAAGCAACCCCAACACCTAAATCAACTAATGCGGCAACTAATGCCACAATTAAAGAAATCTTAGTCCCATACATAATTCTTGATAATAAATCACGACCAAAAACATCTGTTCCTAAAATAAAGTATTTATCTTTTGGAATATTATTTTGTTTATACGCGTCATACCAGTCACCTGATGACGTTTTTAATTTACCGTTGATGCCATTAATGTCAACACCTGGAATTTTAGGTGGTAAATTAGTGTACTCAACATTTTGTTTCGTCGCACTGTGTGGCGCTAAAATGGGTGAACCAAAAGCCAAAATAAAGATGGCAACAAGAACCCAAAGTGAGATAAAAGCCCCTTTATTTTTCTTTAATCGACGCCAAGCATCCTGAACGAAAGTCAACGACGGTGCAGCAATTTTTTCATTATCAATAGTGTTATTTTTATCTAACGGTTCAAATGCATCTACTGGTAGGTCAATTTTATCTGCCATCGTTAATTTCTCCTTCCAGTTAATCGAATTCTTGGATCAATAATACCGTAAATGATATCTGTTAATAAAATAACAACAACTAGTCCAGCTGAATACAGCATAGTAACGCCCATGATTGTTGGGAAATCATTCGTTAAAATTGATTTAACGAATTGCTCCCCAATACCAGGAATTGAGAAAATGTTCTCAACAACCATTGAACCAGTCATTAATGCGACCGTGTAAGGACCAATTAATGTCACTAATGGAATTAAACTATTACGTAAAGCATGATGGAAAACCACCCCGAACTTCGTTAATCCTTTAGCCTTAGCAAGTTCAATGTAATCACTACTCAAGACATCGACCATTTCTGTTCGAATGAACCTAGCCGTCTCCGCCAGTGGTCCAACACCCAAAGCAATTGTTGGTAGAATCGTGTAACTGAATCCACCCCAATCGGCAATAGGTAACCACCCTAACTTCAATCCAACATAGTACTGTAATAAAACAGCTAATACGAAGGAAGGAATTGAAATACCCAAGATTGATAAAATAGTTGAAGAGGTATCAATCCAAGTATTTTTGTTAATGGCACCAATAGCACCAATCACAATTCCAATGAGCAATCCGAAGATAATGGCTTGCAGTCCAAGTTGCCCAGATGGTCCAATACGACTTGAAATTAAGTATGAAACAGGCTGATTACTGTATTGGAATGATGTTCCTAAATCACCCTTGATCAAGCCCAATAAGTAAATGGCATATTGTTGCCAAACAGGCTTATTCAATCCGTATTGTTCATTCATAATGTGTAATTGTTCCGTTGTCATTTTTTGTTGATTCGCATAAGGTGATCCAGGCATTAACTTCATTAAAAAGAAGGTAATGGTTGCGACTAAAAACAACGTCAGTAGCATATAAAAAATTCGTTTAACTAGGTATTTACCCATAATTCTGACCCTCACTTTTGCTTTATTATGTAATTAAAACAAGTCAGAGCCAACCATAATGGCTAGCTCTCACTTGTTAAATTTTAATCCACAGCTTATTTATTTAGTAACGTAAGCATCTTTGAAATTGTAGTTAACACCGGCTGCATTGTAGATAACACCCTTAACAGTTGTTCTTAGTAACTGTGCTTGTGCTTGTTGATAAATTGGTGAAATACCTTGATCCTTCATTAGGATTTTTTCAGCTTTAACTAAATCATCCCAACGTTTTTCTGTATTACCAGCATCAGTTGATTTCGAAGCTTTAATTAAGGCATCATATTCACTGTTCTTCCATTTTCCGTTGTTTTGTGTATTGTCAGAAGTGAATAAATCTAAGAATGAGATTGGGTCAGAGAAATCAGCTGCCCATGCCGTAATAACAACATCGAAATTACCACTAGTTGATCTTGCCAAACGTGACTTAAATGGAATATTTGTTAATGTCACTTTTGATCCAGATAAGTTTTTCTCAACAGCATTTTGCAAGAATTCATTTGTTTTCTTAGCGCCATCTGTATCATCACTCATGATTGAGAAGTTAGCCGTCTTAACGCCTTCTTCTTTCAATCCAGCTTTCCATAATTTCTTAGCTTGTGTAATATCTGTACTTGTTGCTGAACTTACAGTTGCTTCTTTAGCAAAATCAGTTCCCGTTTTAGGATTTAATGCTAACCCTGTTGAAACTAAGCCTGTTGAAACAGTTGATCCATCACCCAATATTTTATCCACAAATTGTTTTCTGTTGATAACCATTGAAATGGCTTGACGAATTTTTTGATTTTTAAATAGTTTATTTTTTTGATTAAATTCTAAATAGAACGTTGATGATTTTTTACGTGTAATATAAGCTGGATCTGATTTTAATGTTTTAGCTTGTTCTGCGGATAAGTTTGTCATATCCAATTTTTTACTTTGATATAAGTTGTAACTTGTCGTTGTATCTTTAGATACTTGGTTAGTAACTTGTGTTAACTTAACTGCTTTTTTATCCCAGTATGTTTTACTCTTATCTAAATTCCAAGTTAAGTTTGTTCCTGTCCAACCCGTTAAATTAAATGGGCCGTTATAAACCATGTATTTACTTTGTGTCCCATATTTTGAACCATATTTTTCAACAACTTTTTGGTTTTGAGGGAAGAAGGTTGGGAAACTCATCAATAATTTGAAATAAGGTAATTTTTTATCAAGCGTTACGACCAACGTATGTTTATCAGTTGCTTTGATTCCCAATGTTGATGGTGCCATCTTACCAGTGCTGATAGCATCATAGTTTTTGATTCCTGAGAAGAGGTATGCATATTGTGAAGCTGTTTTAGGATTAACTGTTCGTTGCCATGAATAAACGAAATCTTGCGCCGTGACATCATCCCCATTACTCCATTTAGAATCACGAAGTTTGAAGGTATATGCCATACCATCTTTAGAAACAGTTGTTTTAGTAGCAAGCGCATTTTCCATTTTGCTATTTTTACCAGCGCGATATAGTCCCTCATTTGTATTATTCAACGTATTAATACTAATTGTATCTGTCACCGTTGAGATATCCATTGAAGGTAACTCTGCTGATTGCGACCAGTTCAGAACTTGTTTATCAGCCAGCTCCTTGCTACTACCTGAAGATGACGACTTAGATCCACATGCTGCCAAGACGATGACAGACAATGCAAGTACACCACTTAATTTCAACACTGACTTTAACTTCATAATATGACCTCTCCTTTTTTATTTACCTTTTTTTAACGTAAATTCATCTTACATGAGAATAAGATTAAAATCAACTGTAAATTCTCATTTATTTTAAATAAAGTCAAATTAATCTATTAAATAGGCATTCACACATCTTTTTAACCCTTTAAAACTCATTTTTAAGCATGCTACAAAAATATATAAATGAGAAAACGGCCATTATTTGTTTAAAATTCTCATTTAATTAATATTCTGACTTTCGCGGGTCGAATATTATTCTCGATAAATGTTATACTTAAGCTATTAATTAAGTTCCACGAGGAGGTTCTCATGAAAGAAACTTATTCTACAGAAATACCAGTCATTAATGTTTTTATTGCCGGTATCGAAAAACAACGCGAAAATTTAGACTATACAATGTCAGAATTAGCAGCATTAGTTGAAGCAAACAATATGCATGCAGTTGAAGATATTCGTCAAAAATTGGATCGACCTACTGCTGCTCTCTACTTTGGTAAAGGTAAAGCAGAAGAATTCAAGACCGCCAGTGAAGAACAAGGCGTTAAAATTTTAATTGTCAATGATGAACTATCACCCACTCAAATTCGTAACCTTGAAGCTGCTTCAGGTATGGAAGTTATGGATCGTACGGGATTAATCTTGGCTATTTTCGCTTCTAGAGCACAATCACGCGAAGCAAAACTCCAAGTTCAGATGGCTCAGCTTCAATACCAATTACCTCGTTTAAGAGGGATGCAAGATAAATTAGATCAACAATCTGGTGGTGGACTTGCTAACCGTGGTGCTGGTGAAACAAAGATTGAATTAGACCGTCGTGTTATTGAAAATCGGATTAACCACATCAAAAAAGACCTAGCTGAAATGGACAAGGAAGAAACTACTAGACGTAAACAACGTGATAAATCTGGTATTCCTACGGTTGCATTAGTTGGTTATACTAACTCAGGTAAATCAACAACAATGAACGGCTTGTTGCGTTTAATTGGACAAGATGAAGACAAACAAGTTTTTGAAAAAAATATGTTGTTTGCCACATTAGATACAAGCGTTCGTAACATTCAATTTGAAGATAAAAAACAAATCTTATTAAGTGATACTGTTGGATTTGTTAGCAAATTACCTCATCAGCTAGTTAAGGCCTTCCGTACAACCTTAGCTGAAGCAGCTCAAGCTGACCTACTCATTCAAGTAATTGATGTTGCTGACAAGCATGCTAAAGAAATGATTCAAACAACCGAAGAGACCTTAAAAGCTATCGGTGTTGAAAATATTCCAATGATTTATGCTTACAATAAAGCTGATTTGGCTGATATTGCTTATCCGACTTTCTCTGATGATAACTTCACTTATAGTGCTCGTGATGAAAAATCGCTTAACCAATTAGTTGATATTATCAAAAAAAATGTTTTTAAAGACAATGAAGTCATGACTGTCCTTATTCCATTCGATAAAGGACAGCTTGTTGATTTAATTAACGAAAAAACAACAATCTTGGAAACAGATTATGAAGAATTAGGGACGAAATTAAAAATTGATGCCCCTAAAATCATCGCAAATCAGTTACAAGATTACATCATTTAACACAATATAAAGGCATTACTAAATTTGGTAGAAAATACTTAATTTAGTAATGCCTTTTTTGATGTCATTCTAGTTATTAGATTAATTGCGCGATCCTCGGCGTTATGCTAAGATTCTAGTATTCATTTTATAAAAAGGGGGATTCAATTTTGGAAAAAAAACCAGCAGTTGAACTAAACAGATCGTTAGGTTTATGGTCAGCATTATCATTAGTCATTGGAACTGTCATTGGTTCCGGCATCTTTTTTAAACAAGCTTCGGTGCTTGATTATACCGGCTCTACTACAAACGCTTTACTTGCGTGGCTATGTGGTGGCGTCATAACCTTAACCGCTGGATTAACTGTTGCTGAAATTGGATCCCAGATTCCACAAACTGGTGGCCTATATATCTATATGGAGAAAATTTACGGCAAGATTTGGGGATTTTTAGCTGGTTGGATGCAAGTGATTGTTTACGGACCAGCCATGATTGCTGCGTTAGGTGCCTATCTCGCTATTTTAATCGTTGATTTTTTTAGTCTCCCAACTGGTTATTCACATCTAGTTGCATTGATTGCAATTATTTTTATTGGCTCACTCAATATGCTATCGAATCGTTACGGGGCTTCATTTCAAATTGTCACAACTATTTGTAAATTATTTCCAATTGCTGCAATTATTATTTTCGGTTTATTTTTCGGTAATTCAAATGCGCTTGGCCAATCACTTACAACTATTAATCACTCTACTAGTAACTTTGGCGTTGGTATTCTAGCTACATTATTTGCCTATGATGGCTGGATTCTGATTGCCAATATGGGGGATGAAATTAAAAATCCTAAAAAAACATTACCTAGAGCCATCGTTTTAGGAATCTCAATTGTCCTTATCGTTTACGTTCTCGTTTCATTCAGTATTATGCGTGTCATGCCTGCTAACCAAATTCATCAACTAGGTGAAAATGCCACACCACAATTTGCCAAGATTGCTTTTGGTCAAATTGGTGGCAAAATCATGAACATCGGGGTGATTATTTCTATCCTTGGTTGTATGAACGGGAAAATTATGACTTTTCCTCGAATCATGTGGGCAATGGGTAAAAATAAACAACTACCTTTCCATAAACAGCTATCTTACTTACATCCAAAATCACATTCACCCGTTATTGCTACGTGCGTCGCATTGAGTATTGCGGCTATCATGATTTTATTTTTTGATGCTGACCGCTTATCTGAAATCTGTATTTTTACGGTATATTGCTTCTACGTTATGACTTTCATTGGCGTCTTTATCCTACGCCATCGGAACAAAGGAACTCAGTTAAAACGTGTTTTTTCTGTACCTCTATATCCAATCACACCTATCATCGCTATCTTAGGCGCCGCATTTGTCCTAATTAGCGAAATCCAATCAGACATTGTCGGTGTCTTAACTTCATTTACAATTGTTGCGATTGGTATTCCTGTTTATCTCTATGAAACACATAAAAATTTATAATAAAAAAGCCGTAATGACGATATTGTCATTACGGCTTTACTATTGGTCTATATCTTTTCCCGAGAAATTTACTTTTTAAGCTAACCGTCTTTCTAAGTACCTTGAAACCAAAGATAGCGCATAACAAACAACAAAGTACATTACTGCTAAGGCTAAGAACATTGGAATGACATAATTAGTATTTTGACCGTAAACTAATTGCGCATGGTATAGCAACTCTGGTAAAACAATAATTGTTGCTAACGACGTATCCTTAATCAATGAGATAAATTGACTAACCAATGGTGGAATCATTTTCTTTAGTGCTTGTGGTAAGACGATAACACGCAATCCTTGCCAATAAGTTAATCCATTAGCGCGAGCACCTTCCATTTGACCCGGTTCAACGGCTTGAATCCCACTTCGAATAATTTCAGCTAGCATTGCTGATTCAAAAACCGTCATTGCTAACGTTGCTGACCAGAAGATTGATAAGCGAATGCCCACATTAGATAGACCAAAGTAGACGAAAAATAGTATTAAAAGTAATGGCAAATTACGAATTAAATCAATTACAAATCCAACTATCGCAGATAACCGTTTCACTTTAATGTACCGTGTTAGGCCTAGAATAGCGCCAATAATAAAACTAAAAATAATTGAAATGACTGAAACTTCAATTGTTACTAATAACCCCTGTAACAAGTAATGAATGTTGTCCCAACTATATGCTGCAATAAAATCTGACATAACCTTCTAGACCTCCTTTACCCTAATTTCTTTTCTAAATGTCTCATGTAGTAACTCAATGGCATTGTGATAATTAAATATAAAACCCCAACGATAATATACGTGTTAAACGTATCAAATGTTGTTGATGCAATAATATCACCCTGGTACATCAAATCAAATCCAGCAACGAATGCCAAAACAGATGAATTCTTTACCAAGTTAATGAATTGGTTACCTAATGGTGGAATGACATATTTAAAGGCTTGTGGCAAAATAATATAAACCATTGATTGCATGAACGTTAAGCCATTTGAACGAGCGCCTTCCATTTGTCCTGGGTCGACAGCTCGAATACCTGCTCGAACAGTTTCTGCAATAAAAGCAGATGTATAAATCGTTAACCCAATCGTTCCAGCCGTAAACCCATTAATATTTGTGACATACATAGGGACCACAACATAGAAGAACATTGCGACAACCAGTAATGGAATATTTCTGAAAACTTCGATATAAATACGTGCAATAATTTTTAAAATTCGGTATGGCATTTCTTCTAATATTGCAAAGAAAGAACCAATAATTAAACTAAAAAGCAATGCGAGTACACTTGAGAACAGCGTGTAACAAAGCCCTGTTAGTAACGCTTGCCAATTTTCTACAAAAATCGTAATCATTGTTGACTCGCCTCCTTCACGCTAAAGCCTGGAATAGTTCCAAACCATTTATTTAGTAATTTTTCATATGAACCATCGGCACGCATTTCAGCTAAAGCCTTGTTGATTTGCTTCTTGAACGGATCTTGTCCTTTATCAATTGCAATCCCATAAGGTTCATGTGTAAAGGTCCCACCGACAACGGAAAATTCAGGGTTTTCTTTAACCATCCCGTATAAAATACCATTATCAGTTGTTAAGGCATCACCTTGTCCTGATTTCAATGCAGTTAACGCTTGCGCATAATCATCAAGTTCCAGCACTTTAGCCTTAGGCGCATACTTTTTCATATTGATTACTGATGTTGATCCTTTAACCCCTAACACAATCATGCCGTTTTTATTCAAATCTTTAACTGATTTAATTGAACTTGTTTTCTTAACTAAAATTGATTGTCCGGCAGCAAAATAAGACTTAGAAAAATCAACTTGTTTTTCACGTTCTTTAGAAATTGACATTGTCGCAATAATGGCATCAATATTTCCATTTTTTAAAAGTGGAATTCTTGTTTTACTTGTTACTTGAACAAAATTTGCCTTAGCATCTTTGCCAAGTACTTTCTTTGTCACAGCATTGGCAACATCAATATCAAATCCTTGAATCTTATCCGTTTTGATATTCATTAAGCCAAATAATTTTGTATCTGCTTTAACACCCCAGTTAATTGTTTTTGCTTTTTTGGTTGTCGTTAAAACATCGGTTTTACTTTTTGCACCACAACCTGCGATAACTAATACCATTATTAAGCTTATAAACAATAAACTAATTTTTCTTAATCGTTTCATCATTTAATCCCCATTCTCACAGCCTTAATTTTCTTAATGTTTAATAATTTTACTCAAGAATTTTTTAGCACGTTCTTCTTTTGGATTATCGAAAAATTCTGACGTTGTATCATCTTCAAGAATTTGACCATCAGCCATAAAAATAACACGATCAGCAACTTCACGAGCAAAACCCATTTCATGAGTCACAACAATCATTGTAATACCGTCATTTTTGGCAATATCTTTCATAACTTTCAAGACATCATCAATCGTTTCAGGATCCAATGCAGATGTTGGTTCATCAAATAACAATGCTTTAGGTTTCATCGCTAAACTACGTGCAATAGCAATTCTCTGTGATTGCCCACCTGATAACATGCGAGGATATGATTCTGCTTTATCTGCAAGACCTACCGTTTTTAATAAATCTAATGCAATTTTTTTATTTTCAGCTTCGTCACGTTTTAAAACTAACCGTGGTGCAAGCATAATATTTTCTAAAACCGTTTTATTTTCGTATAAGTTAAAATGTTGAAACACCATCCCAACATTTTTTCTAATTTTATCAATATTGGTCTTTTTGTCTGCTAAATCAAAGTTATCCACTAATAATTGTCCCTCATTAACTTGTTCCAATCCGTTAATCGTTCTAATTAGTGTACTTTTCCCCGATCCAGATGGTCCAATAATAACGACCACTTCACCTGCTTCAACCTTTAAATTAATATTCTTCAATGCGTGAAATTTATCATAGTATTTCTCCACATTTTTAAATTCGATCATTGCCATACTATCCAGCCCCTTCTCTTAACTCTTTTATACTTTTTTTGTGATGTCTTAATTATACTACCAAATGAGCATTTAGTTACGTTGTTTTTTTATTGTCCACATAATCACAAAAAAAAAGTGATAACAATTTATTTCATTTGCCATCACTTTTATTATTAATCTGCTTTTTCTTTATATGCAATTTGAACTTTAACATGGAATTTATGCGTTTCTTCAATCACCGATGATCGCCCAGCAATCTTCTGATTTCCACCATGGACCGTTAGTGTTGCTAGATAAATATCATATTGATTTTTAGCTGTTTTGATATCAGATAAGCCAGCATGTGTTAAATGACCAATCAATTGTTGATCAATCTGATTCATCCCAGCATAAATATTCATCTTGTCACCTTCTGTTTTTAATTCAAAAAATGGAAAGGCAACAGGTTGCGCCAATTCTGATACCGGTTTACCCGTATTTTTAATTTCTTTCATGATGGCTTCATCTGATAATCCTGCGTAATCAAAATCTGAATAATTAAATGTCTTCATTTGATGTGCTATTTTTTGAATCGCTACTTTTTCATTTCTAGTTGACTTAATCGTAGCTGGCATCATCATTTTAGAATCAAATAACCCATTCGTTTGAACATAGCCAGGTTGCGTACGATGACGCCGATTTTCTTCAAGTGCTTGCTTAGGTGGGCCACCTAATAATTTTTCAATCTTCGGAGATGGATCAAACTTAGTTGTTTTATTCGTAAAGTAATAAATAACATTCAAAACGACAAAATATAACAAAATAAAAAATACAAGAATGAATAAACTTCCTCGAGCATAATAGCCATTTATAAAATATCGAGAAGCAATATACAATAAATACCAGTTACCCATGAAGCCTAAGACAGTATAAATTCTATTTTTCAATTTTAAATTAACGTTAAAAAAGCCCAAATAGTGATTTGCTAAATCTAATAAACTAAACATTTTTTTACCTCCAATCCTTAATCTGCATCTGTCGCCGTACTTGCTTGAACCTTTGTCACCGCTTTAGTCGTCTTAGGATCAGTCTTAGTTGTTACATTCGCACTTGACGTGTCTGCATCTGAACTTGCGTCATCAGCTGTACTTGAACTGCTTTCTGTCGTCGTATCATCTGCACTCGAACTGGATGCCTTATCTGATGACGTTGTTTCATCATTCGCACTTGAACGACTTGGTTCAGGCTCTGAACTTTCCGATGAAGATTCTGAGTCTGCAGAACTTGTTTCTGCAGAAGATTGGACTTTTTTTGAACTCGAATTATCGTCCACTTTAGGTGCCATTGACGATGAAGATGATGAAACTACCGAAGAGACGACTTCTGCCCCTTCGTTTGTATGCGTTGTTTTATTAACAACGACGTTAGTTGCTCCCAATGCAAGAACCATAGAGACAATCGCAAAAGGTGTAATAAATGGTGGCGTTCTATAAGCCATTAACTTTCACTCCAATTTTATGCTTCTTCCATTAAAACATACGCTGTTGAATTTTATTCGAAGATAATCTTAATTTTTCACTAATTTTTCTTGGCACTCATCACAAATTCCGTGTAATTCAAATTTATGCTCTTCTATTTTATAACCGGGTAATTGCTTTTCAAAGTAACCTAGCGGACAACTGTCAAGTTCAACAACTTTACTACAAGATGTGCAAATAAAATGATGATGATGTTTATGACTAAAATCGCATTGATACTTCACACAGGCCCTTTCACCATTCATTCGTTGTTCAACAAGTCCCATTTCTTTAAAAGCTTTAATATTCCGATAAATCGTATTATGACTCATCCCTGGATATTGATTTCTCATGTAATCATCTACAATGGTTACATCAACATAAGCTTCCTCATATTGACTTAAGTAGGTTAACAAACTTTTTCTTTGTTTCGTAATTTTATAGTTATTTTCTTTTAATATATGCAATGCGTCGTTAATTAATTCAGTCAAAAGGTTAGTCTCCATTTCTAAATAATAATGATTACTCTTTAAAAAGAATACCATATCAAATAAAAAAAGCAATCAGGCTCAATCTAATGATCGTATCAACGTATCAATTTGTTTTTTCGCATCAACCAAATGATCATTAATAATCACATGCGCAATCCCTTCAAGAGCTGCCGGCAATTTCATGTCTCGTTTAGCTTCGCCAGAATCTAATCGTAAACTTTGATTTTGAACAGTATCACCACGTTTAGCTAAACGGTCTTTCAGTATCTGGTTATCAGACACGCATAAATATAAAATAACTGTTTCCTTTGATAATTCTTTCGAATACGTGATAGCACCAGCAGTATCTAGAACAATCGTCGCATTTTTTGACTCAGCCCAAACAGCATCTAACGCTTCCCTTGACGAGCCATAATAATGGCGATCGTATGCAACATGTTCCAAATAATGAAAATTAAAAAAAGTATCGTTTGATTCAAAATAATAATCGCGACCATCTATTTCATTAACTCTTGGTTGCCTCGTAGTATGCGTAATCACCTTTTTAGCGTCATATCGCTCAGTCAAGTAATCTCTAATTGTTGTTTTACCTGTTCCAGGAGCTCCTGTGATCACAAATATTCGCTTTTTCATCAAATCATTCCTTTATCTTTTTTACACTGCTTTATTCATTTCAAAAATTTTCAATTAATATAAACTAAATGACTTGCATTCTTTTTACATACGTAATATACTAATCTTCTACTACGAAATCCAGAATGCGCTTTCATAGTAGTAAGATATAGAAATACGGAGGATACACTTATGAAATTTGGAACATTTAGTAAAAACTGGTATACGATTTCTTTAGATACTGAAAAACAAATCTTTATTGCTAGTTCAAAAAATAATCCAGCCATTTCAGGTTCTGGGGTAACAATCGAAACAGCCGTTTCCAACTTATCAACAGAAATGAAATATGTTCAATCTGGACAATTTGTATAGAGGGTAAATGTGAGCTCACGCACATCAACCCTTTTTTATTTGCCCTTTTTTAACGATTAAATCGGGCCATCAGTTTCTTAATGGGGACATATAATAAACTCACAATAATAATTGTGGAAATTGAATTTACCACAGTTGCTGGCAAACTCAGAAAAGCTTGAACAATCGCAACCTTTAAGCTAACACCCTTAATCATTGCCTCGCCAATAGATACTAAATACGACGTCCCAATTTTACCAATTCCTGCAGTTGCAGCCACAATAATAATCCAGTATTTACCCTGATAATTTTTTAATAACTTCATCATACCGGTCACTAATAACGCAATCGCAATCACCTCAAGTACGGTAAAATACGACGTATCAGCATATCCATTCAGTACATCAAACAAACCAAGACCAATTGCGCCTGCAATTGTGCCATAGCTAAAACCTAAAAAAATAACGGCTAATGCTGCTAATGAATTACCAAAATGAATAAAAGGTTTACCCACCATTGCTGGAATTGGAATTCTAAAAACTGAAATACCAATATAAATAATTGCCGCGAATAATCCCGCCAAAATAATCTTTCTTAATCGTTCATTTCTCATTTTATTTTTCCATCCTTTGATTAATATCAGGTAAAATACTCATAAAATTCACGCCTAATCTCACATCAAGCTTTTCATTATCAGAAATACCCATAGCCTTCCAAGTTTCTTCCACCGCAAATTTTAGTGCTTCTTTTAACGGTCTACCCGTCATTAATTCCCCTACCACACAACTTGCAAGTAAGTCCCCTGTACCAAAATAATGCGACTCACGTTTTTCTTTCAATACCCAACCAGATTCACCATTTTCTGTTCGAAAAGCGACCCCAATTTGTTTTCGTTCATTAGTAACACCTGTAATCACAATCGCTTTTAAATTTAATTTTTCCAATAAATATTTTAATAACCGATTAACTTCTGTTTCATCAGGCTTTTTTTGATACCGTTCGTCTGCTAACAAATAGGCTTCCGTTAAATTGGGTAAAATCAAATCCGCTTGTGTTAGACACAACTCTCTCAAATCATTAACGTAATCGTTAGTCATCCCAGAATAAAGCTCTCCATGATCAGCCATAACTGGATCAATGACGGTCAATTTTTCATCATTGGATAACTCAGCCAACAAACTTTGCATCGCTTTGACGCTCTCTCTTGTTCCTAAATAACCGAGATATGCACCTGTGAATTGAACTGGAATCCTTGCCCACTGCGCTTTAAAAGCCTGAATTGACTGTGACACATCTAATTTAACCGGTGTCCCAAATCCACCAGTATGACTACTTAACAACATCGTTGGTAAAATGGTCGTTCGTTGCTGATAACTTGCCAAAATAGGAATTGCAATCCCTAATGAGACACCACCAACGCTAGATAAATCTTGTGCAATAAGTAATTGTTTCACTATTTCACCTACTTCTTTTAAAGTTATTCATTTCATTATAAAATGAATACGCCAGAATAGCGATATTTAATGACTATTCTCAAAATAAAAAACCTGCTGATTCTTTCTATCAACAGGTTCACTCTCTATTCAGTTATCTTTTGTCGCCCAATAGCATGCTTCAACATAAATGGTGCTAAGATTGTTGATACAATAATCACCATAATCACCGCAGAATAATATTCCGTTGATAACAGATGTGCTTCATACCCTATTTGAACAATAATCAATGCCATTTCACCACGAGAAATCATCCCCGCACCAATCACATAAGCACTATTTAAATTAAATCCAAGTAATTTGGCACCAAGCCCACCACCAAGTAATTTAGTGAGCACTGCTAGAATCGTTAAAATAACAATAAACCAGATACTGTCCATAAATCCATCAAATGACATATTTAACCCAATACTTGTGAAAAACATGGGTATGAACACTGCATATCCAATTGGTTCAATATTAGCATCAATCTCTTTTTTATAAGGCGTTTGGGCCACTGCAATTCCAGCAAAGAACGCTCCAATTACTGCACTTAGCCCCACTAAGTCAGCCAAATATGCCATACCCAAACAAATAACCAATGACATAATGGTAACCGATGAACCCACCAATAATCGTTCACTCAGCCTCATTAAGAAAGGCGCCACCCATTTGAATAAAATGAAAATACCGATAAAATAAATAAATTCCAATAAGAAACCAAACCAGATATTCGTCTGTACGCCGTCCCCAGTATTAGTAATATTACCAAACATACTGATTAAAATACTCAAGATAACGACAGCCAAAATATCATCAACAACTGCGGCACCTAAGATTGTCGCGCCTTCTTTTGAATCTAATCGTTTCAATTCTTTCAATACTTCAACTGAGATACTGACTGAAGTTGCCGCAAATATAACGCCTAAGAACAGCGCTGACTCAAAGCCAAAATGATACATTCGACCAAAGTAATACACAACTACAATAGGAAAAATAACACCTAAAGTCGCAACTGACAAAGCTGGTTTTAAATATTTTTTTAATAACGTCAAGTCACTTTCTAGTCCTGCCATAAACATCAAAATAATCACACCAATTTCTGCAAACATCGCAAATAAATGATCTGAATGAACCCAGCCTAACATTGCTGGGCCAAGTAAAACACCAACCAATAACTGACCGATAACACTTGGTACACCAATTCGTGTACTTAAATGACCCGCAATCGATGTCGCAACCAATACCAAACAAATTGTTCCTAAAAATGCCATTGTTTCTCCTCTCGTTCGTTACTATCCTTATTAACCATAACATACATTTAAAATAAAAAGCAGCAAATCCCTTTGCGGAATTTACTGCTATCATTCACTTAATTAAAATTAAGCTTCTTCACTGTTAAAGACATATTTTGCTACAAATGCAGCAATAGCACCACCAACTAATGGGGCAAAAATAAATACCCAAAGTTGTGAAAGTGCATCGCCACCAGCATAAAGTGCAGGTCCGATACTACGAGCAGGGTTAACTGAAACCCCTGTAAGTGGTAAACCGACAAAAATAAGAACTGTCAATGTTAGCCCAATAACAAACCCAGCAATATTACTGTTACCGAATTTTTCACTCGTTACCATCAAAATAATTAAGATGAATAAGAATGAGAATAAGGCTTCAACGAAAAATGCCATTCCACCAGGAATAGTTGAATAGCTATTTGAGCCAAAGCCATCAGGAACTTTTGTTGTGTCTGACATTGATGAAATAATCATTTTAACAACGCTTGATGCAACAATAGCCCCTAAAATTTGGCTAATCCAGTAAGCAAACATATCAGTCAATGACATGCGCTTGTTGATGTACATTGCCAATGAAACAGCAGGATTTATGTGTCCACCTGAAACAGGCCCAATAGCATAAACCATCAACGTAATTGCTAATCCGAATGCAAATGCAATAACGATTGGGCTACCGTTACCTAATGTAACTGCCCCTGTACCAAATAATACCAAGAAAAATGTGCCGATAAACTCAGCAATATAATTTTTATAATTCAATTTTAAATCCCCCTTTATTAGTATTCTTTAATTATACACATAACCTTAAAGCCATTTCAATTATTTTCTTTTTTTTAATTTTTGAATTAAAACCCATGCTGTGATTGGAACTGCCAGAATAACGCCTATGATAGAAAATAAAATCATAATTAATTCTGCAACAAAAATTTTATCATTTATCACATCAGCGAACGTAACATGCGTCTGTACCAACAAAATAAATAAAGCTAAAAAACCACCGAAGAAGCCAAAAAACAACGTATTAAAGGTCGTGCCAATAATATGCTTACCTATACTAATACCAGCAGCATACAATTTTTTCAAATCAATCGTTGGCGTTTGTTCAACAATTTCATTTAACCCTGCAGAAATGGCAATAGCCCCTTCAGCGATGGCACCCAACGTACTAAAAATAGCCGTTGAAATCGCAATTTGCATAAAATGAACACCTACTAATAATGAAAATGCTTCGATTTCTTCACTATCCTCTGTTCCAAAGCCTTGGACTGCTGCCAAATGTTCGACTGGAACAATCAAAAAAACTAAGACAACAAGAACAATTAATGAGGCATAAAAAGCTGTTTCAGTCACTTGCGTATTATCGTCACCAAGGAAAATCGTAATCGCTAAAATAATAATTCCATTAACCAAAGTCACCACAACTGGTGGAAAACCACCCGTAATTAAGATAATCGTGAAAAATAACATTATAAAATTAAAAAACAAACTTAAAAATGAACGAACCCCATTCATCCCACCAACAATGACCATTAAACCAAACAAAATAGCACTCAACCAACCAATTGTCATCATAACGTGTCAGCTCCTTTTATCAAACGGCTCGCAAAGAAACTTGCAACCGGAATTGCAATCACAATGCCGATACCGCTGATTAATGTTTGGACAACACCTAAAGCCATAGTCCACGAGAACGTATAGCCAATCGTATTCGTCGTTCTAAAGTAAAGTACCGCAAGTGGAAAAATATCTGCGATAAAAATTAAAAATAACACATTAATTAATGGCCCCATAATTGATTGACCAACTTCTCGTCCAGACTTGAACAGTTCTCTCGGCGAAATTGTTGGTTGTTCCTCTTTCAATTGGAATAACGTTGCGACAATATCTGTTGATTCGTCCATAACCGCTCCCAAAGAACCCAGTAACGTTGCAGCAAGGAACAGTTCTTTTGGCGCTTGTGTCGCATAAGACAAAGCCTCATAATGCATCCCCTGATCATTAGTTAATTTTAAAACGATCACACTAATTATCAACGACAGACTTGTCCCTGTTAAAGTTGCCAACAACGTAACCAACATTTGCCGATTAAAGCCAATTACCAGACTTAAGGTAAGCACCGCAAATATTAATGCAACACCTGCAAAAATCCAGAAGAAATTCGTGATGTTAATCAAAATTTCAAATTTAATAGCTAAAAAGAAAATAATCATATTTAAAACAATACTCAAGACAGCAATCATCCCATTGAATTGCATAAATCCAACTAACAGACTAACAGCGACCCAAATTAATACAGCCACCACCACATCACGTTTAAAGCCATCGATAACACCAGTCAGCCCTTTTTTATGAGGATTAACCGTCACAAATACCTGATCATTTTTCTGATATTTTTGATCATTTGCTCGTGATGACGAATACATATTTGGCAAACTTATTTTTTGTCCTTTATCTTTACCATTCATGACAATTCCGGACAATTTTTGGGTTGTCTGTGTATCTTTATTTTCAAATTCGTCTGTGACTTTTTCCGTTTTTCCATCCTTAACCTGTGTTATCTTGACAATTGTATCTGAATACAATTCTTGATCATATTTAACACCCATAACAAGTATTCCGCCGATAATAATTGTTAAAATTAAGCTAATATTCTTACGAAATAACTGTTTCATTGATTCTGACCTCACTTAACTATTACGTCTATTTCTCCCAGTTTAACATTTTCCAACAAGAATAGTCTGACAAACAGGCATTTATCCCTTAGAAAAGGCGTTTTATTTCAACCTTATTTCCATTTAAGTTATACTCAAATAAGTGTTTCAATCCATTTTGAAAGGAAGTTTTTAACTGATGAAAAATAATCAATTTGCTAACTATATGCCTACTTTTGAGACACAAATTAAAGAACTTAAAGCCATGAAATTTTACATAGCATCTGAAACTAACCCCACTCATTTATTTGAACAATTACTCAGTACTGTTTTCCCTGAATATAAAACGGTTAGTGCACAACAACAAAAATATAAAATGTTATTAGCCACTGAAAAAATTTCTGTCTACGATTTTTTCATAACAAAAAAAGAATTAACGCCCGTTATCTTCTATAATATTGTACTGCAATTATTAGGATTCGAAGTCGCAATCGATTTTAAAATTGATGACCCCTTTACAGCAATGACTAAAATACAATTACCTGCTATGAAGGTTATTACGTCAGTAGATGACTTTTGGTCAGCCTGGTATCTCTTACTAACAACACATACAAAAAATGGCCAAGTTTTTACTGATTTATTAGCGAATAAAGGCTACTTTGTTTCGTTTTACAATGATGCCAAACCACTATTTTTCAACGGAAAAGCGCAACCCGTTTTTGATACAACAAAACTCATCCGTGAAGTTGTCTACGTTGAAGCGCCCTTAGATACTGATCAAGATGGCAAGCGTGATTTATTAAAAACAGAAATTTTAAGACCAACCGTTGCACCTGGTTTAAAAGTGCCTGTCCTTTATACAGCCAGTCCATACAATCAAGGCACAAATGATGACTCAGAATTAATGCACAACGTTACCCTTCCACTTGTGGAAAAGCCGATTACTCAGGTAACTGAATCAGCGATTACCTATCACTATCAGGAACCAACTTTACCTGAACAACGTCCAATCCGCTCAGAATCAGCTGAAACTGAACAAACGTTTAGTCGTGAATTTTCTTATACTTTCAACGATTATATGCTTGCCAGAGGATTCGCCGTTGTCTATGCTGCCGGCATTGGCACGCGTGAATCAGACGGTATTCGGACTTGCGGTAGTGTCGAAGAAACAGTTTCAACCGTCGCCATTATTGAATGGCTAACGGGTCACCGCCATGCCTTCACAAATAAACAAGATAATCAGTCCATTAAAGCAACTTGGAGTAATGGCAATGTCGCAATGACCGGAAAATCTTACCTTGGTACACTCGCAACTGCGGCGGCAACAACTGGCGTATCTGGTTTGAAAACAATTATTTCAGAAGCTGCAATCTCAAGTTGGTACGATTATTATCGTGAAAATGGGTTAGTTGTTGCCCCTGAAGCTTGCCAAGGTGAAGATGCAGATGTTTTGGCTGCGCTTTGTTTAAGTCGTGAGAAAGATGCCGCGGACTACGCAACTATTCAAGCCTACTTTGGCAAAGTCATGGATCAACTAGCCATTGGTCAGGACCGCGAATCAGGTAATTACAATAAATTTTGGGATGAACGTAATTACTTAAATAACGTTCAAAATATTAAAGCAAACATTGTCATGGTTCATGGCTTAAATGACTGGAATGTTAAGCCACGTCAAGTGGAACAACTTTGGCAAGCGCTACGTCCTTTGCCTATTGTTAAAAAATTATTCCTACATCAAGGTAAACATATCTACATCAACAATTTTCGTTCACTAGATTTCACAGATATGATGAACTTATGGCTATCAAACCAGCTTTATGCTATTGAAAATGGTGCTGAGACACTCATCCCTAATGTGACGATTCAAGATAACTTAGAAGCAGAAACATGGCACACTTACGATGATTGGGCAGAACCAGATTTAGCAACGCAATCTTACCATTTTCAACAAGATAAACTGACACAATCTATCACATCAGATGAACAACAGGCAGTCACTTTCAAGGATGATTTACCAGATACAATTTTTAACAACTATGTAAAAAATACGCAACTCTGGGAACACGATTTAATTTCAACCAGGGAGACAGAAATGTCAGAGAATCGCGTCCAACTGATAACAGTCCCATTAACTGAACGACTTTTCATCTCTGGTTCAGCACATGTTAAATTATCTATCGCAGCTGGCCAAACTAAAGGGCTCATTAGTTGTATGCTTATCGATTATGGTAACGCAAATCGACTAAATCAAGTGCCAACTATTCTTGGTCGAAAAGCCTTAGATACAGGCTTTCATTGGCGTGAAGATGACTTAGTCGAATTCACTAAAAATCAGACGACAACCCCCTGGAAAATGATTTCAAAAGGCCACATTAACCTACAAAATAGAACAAATCGTTATCAAAATGATCTTGTCCTTCCAGACACCTTCAATAAAGTAGAATTCGACTTACAACCAACAGCTTATCAAGTTGAAAAAGGCCATCAACTTGGACTTATTGTTTACGCAACTGACTTTGGTATGACGTTACGGAATAATGAATCAGCTATTTATACCCTTAACCTAGCTAATTCTCAACTTGAGGTACCATACAAATCAAAAAATTAATAAAATAAAAAATCAGGAATACCTATTTAAAGGCATTCCTGATTTTTTATTACCGTGTTATCGTAGAATTGGTTGTATCTACTGATTTATCAAAATTTTCAGCTTCTAATTTCAATGAGACTGTCGTACTATTTCGATCAGGAACCATATACCACGTATTCAATGTAATACCCTGTGTATTTAGCGCCGTTATCTTCCAGCCACCATTCCCATAAGGTTCATAACTTAACCTTCCAGTAAATGTAGTTCCATGTACTTGACCCATCGTTTTATAAACCATTTCGCCTGTATTATCTTCACCTTTTTTTAAAATTGTTACTGGAGTATCCTTCTTATCAGCATCATTTATCTTAAAAATTTTATTATTTAGGATACCTAGGGCTTCCTTAATAGATATTGCTTGCTCATATGTAAATGTCTTTTCTTTAGAACTTTGCGTATCCTCATTCTCACCAATAGTCACATTATTTACTATTTCATTTCTAGCATCATCAGATAATTTTTTATTGACAAAGCTAACGATTGTACTCATATTGGATTTTTGAAGCCTATTATCTGAACTATCGTAATAATTAACCGTATTATGTGTGCCACCTACCAAGCGATAGTAAGGTTCATTTCCTTTTTGAACATAATATTTAACTGTACTGGCATTAGGTGTTTCAATTGAAACGTTAAATCCATCTGCTAATTCTCCCGATAAACTATCCCATGAATGATAGGCCCCATAATAAGCGATTGCAACCGCAGATTGTTTAGGGTTGTCCTTCATTTGTTGAACCGTTAGTGTCCCTAAAATTTTATTATCTTTTTTCGTTTCCTTAATTGATGACGTTTCACTACTTGCGGTATTTTCTGATTTTACTTTCTTTGTCGATTCAGATTTAACTGATGAACTGCTATTCTTTGTATTCATTGAAGTTCCTTTTGAACAGCCAACTAATACTAACAATAACCCTAATCCCCAAATGCCTAACTTTATTTTCTTCATTATCTTGTATACCCTCCAAGTATTTTTTACCGGTACAATTTTCTCATATCCTTTAATAATTCGCTAACTATCCCAATATCTCATTTTTCTCAACCATTTATTTGATATCTACCTATTAAATAATGAGCTAATTCGCTAACAAAAATCACTTTCATAATACCAACTAATATAAATGGTAAAACACCTATTAAAAAGGCTTCTTGAATCGTTGTTTGCTGATAAATCATTAGCCAGCCTGCACCAAAGAGTAACTGTACACCAGCACCTAATAAGTTAGCGACATATAATTGCCAACGGCCTTTTCCATGTCCTTTTAAAAATAATCCAGCTAAAATAATGTAAGCTAGAAAGCCAAATAGATAGCCACCTGTTGGTCCAATTAATGAAAAAAGTCCCGAATGGAAGCCAGCAAAAACTGGTATCCCTATTAATCCCAATAAAAGATAAATACCGATAACTTTCACGCCTTCTCTTATTGGCATTAAGCTTGCCAATAAGCCAATGAAAATCGTTTGTAGCGTTAATGGTATCGAACCTAAAGGTATCACCAGTTGAGATAAGACACCTAACACAGCCGCTAGTTCAGCCACAACAATTAATGATTTCAATTGATTATTCTTGCCCATTTACCAAACCCTCCACGTTGACTTTTATAATTTCACCTGCCATATAGGTCGTAATATTACCTGCCTCATCTCGTAAAACTAACTGTCCATCATTATCAATCGTTTCGATAACGCCCGTTATTTCTCGATGACCACTCTTTAAAGCCACTGTTTTTCCAATTACTAAAGACCGTACACGATAATCATCCATGAAATCACCAGATTGATAATGCTGATAAATTTTCATAAATTGATTCGTTATTTCTGCAATTAATTCATTTCGTGTCATATTTCCTGCTTCATCAACTAACGACCCTACTTTAGTTTGTAAATCGGGTGATAGTTTTGCAAGATCTGTTTTAAAATCTAACCCAATCCCAATCACTAAACTCGTAACTTGTTGCGTCTCAATATCTGTAACAGCCTCAGTTAAAATGCCACAAATTTTTTTATTTTGATAATAAAGATCATTGACCCACTTTATCTGTGGTTGAATGTGTAATTTAGTTTCTAAAGCATAACTAACGGCCATTGCCGTCGCCGTCGTTAATTGGCCAACATCTTTAATTGGCTGATCAATTCGCAGTAAATAACTCAGATAAATACCAGTATTTTCTGGTGATTCAAACGTTCGACCAAATCGACCGTATCCACCCGTTTGACTGTTAGCCACAATTAACAGTGGTTTATCACCCATTTGTTGGTTCACCCGTTCTTTTGCTAATTGATTTGTCGAAATAAGTTCATCAAATGTTTCAATTTGAATATCTTGAACATCTAAATAAGACTGAATCATCGGTGCGGACAATTGATTACTATCATTTAAAATGTAACCTTTTTGCGCAACAGTCTCAATTTCAAACCCTTTTCCCTGCAAATTTTTAATCGCCTTCCAAATGGCTGTTCTTGAAACACCAATCATTTCAGCTAACACTTCTCCAGAGACAATTTCATTTTGTTGTTCAGATAAAATTTTAAGAATACTATCTTTTGTTTTCATCCTTCACCGTCAACCTTTCTATTTTATAAGTTAACATAGATTTTAAACTAAATCATAAAATTATGCAAACATCGTTCTTAAATACTGCTAAAAGTGCTATGATTAGTCTATTCTTAAGAAATTAGGTGGATTAATATGGCATACGGAACAAAAATTATTACGTTAGATAATGGGTATCATCTCTGGACACATACTGAAGGACAAGGCGATATCCAATTACTTTGTCTCCATGGTGGCCCTGGTGGCACACATGAATATTACGAAAATTTTGCTGAAAAATTAGCACCTCTTGGCGTTCAAGTTTCAATGTATGACCAACTCGGTTCATGGTATTCTGATCAACCAGATTTTACCAAACAAGAAAATGTTGATAAATTTCTTAACATCGATTACTTCATTGACGAAGTTGAAGAAGTCCGTCTTAAATTAGGCTTAGATAACTTCTACTTAATCGGTCAATCATGGGGTGGCGCTCTTGTTCAAGAATATGCATTGAAATATGGCGATCATTTAAAAGGCGCTATCATCTCAAGTATGACTGATGATATTAACGAATACTTAACTAACGTTAACGCTATTCGTGCCAAAGAATTGGACGCTGATGCACTTGCCTACATGCAAGAATGTGAAAAAAATAATGATCTTGATAACGACCGTTACCAAGGGTACGTGACTATTTTAAATGATGGTTACGTTGATCGTAAAAAACCAGCCCAAATTGCTCATTTAGTAAGCACAATGGCTGAACCCGTTTATAATTATTTCCAAGGTAACAATGAATTCGTTGTGACTGGTAAATTAAAAGATTGGTCAACTCGTGATCGTATCAAAAACATCAATGTTCCAACATTGATCACATTTGGTGAACATGAAACAATGCCTTTAGCAACAGCCAAAAGAATGGCAGAAACAATTCCTAACGCCCGTCTTACGACAACCCCTGAAGGTGGTCATCATCATATGATTGATAACGCACCCGTTTACTTTGATCATTTAAGTACTTTCTTATCAGATGTTGAAAACGATAATTTTAAAGACTAACACTAGATTGTTACAAAAAAATAGGCATTCTCAAAATCGTATGATTTTGAGAATGCCTATTTTTATAGAATCTACTTTAAAAATTGTTACAAGTTAATTTTTTACTTTTTTACGACGTAACATACCAAAGCCTGCTAGTCCTATCAATCCAGTCCCAATAACACTTAATGTTATTCCGTCAGCATCGTTTGTTTGTGGTAATTCTTTTTGTCCAGTTGCTGATACCACATTTTGTTTTGTTGGTAGTGCTACATCCGGTTTCATCGGTGTTACTGAACCTGATTTGTTTGGTAGCGTCGTACTTGGTTTTATCGGTAATACTGGTTTTGTCGATGGTGTTACACCTGGTTTTACTGGTGTTTCAGGATTCTTAACTGCTGGTACCTCTACAGTTGATTCCGGTGGCGTAACTTTATCACCATCTTTATCTTCTCCCGAACCTTTAGCTGTGTTTTCAATTTTTCCACTTTCTGGAATTGAAATTACTTTAGCTTTGAAGGTTATCACCTTAGACTCATCAGCACGTAAATCTCCGATTGACGCCGTCAATACACTATTTTTCCAAACATCTTTATCAGAAACTTTCTTACCATTAACCACAGTTGTCTCTGCGACTAATTCTAGATGTTTCGTATCTAATGCATCGCTGATCATCGCATTATGCCATGTACTTGCATCGGCTGCGTTTCTGGCCGTAATAGTATAGGTAAATGTATCACCTAACTTCAATTCTGATTGACTTGCTGTTTTCTTTAATGTTGGATCTGGTTTTGTTGGATTTTCTGTTCCTGGTGTTGGCGTTTCTGGCACTTCACCACCTGGTGTTGTTCCCGTCCCTACCGCAACATTATCTAACTTACCATCTGCATCTTTACTTACTGTGACATCAAAACCAACAACGACTTTGTCGTTACCTTTTAAATCACCAATATTAATTTTTAAATTTTGACCTTCAAAATACTTATCTTCTGTTGCTTTTCCGTTAACTGTTAAAGTACCTGCCTTGTATTCTAGGCCTTTAACTAAACTATCTTTAACAATTACGTTATACAACATCCCAAATTCATTTGTATTTTCAGCCGTAATATTGTAGTGCAATGTATCACCAATTTTTACTTCTTGGTTATTCAAATTATTACCTTTGGCATCTGAAACGGTTTTATCCATTTTCAATTTACCGTCTTGATAATCTGTTGGCACATTTACAGATGCGTCCGGTGGTGTTACCACTTTTCCTTTGCTATCCGTTCCGGTAGCTTGCGTAACATTATGGACGATACCATTTTCTGGAACAGCAATTACTTTTACTTTGAATGTAACTGTTACATTTTTACCTGTTCCTACATCTCCAATTTTAACATCCAGCTTATTGTCTGACCAAGCTTGTGTATCTAAAATAGCTTGTCCATCAACTTTTGTCGTATTTGCAACATAAGTTAAATAACGTGCATCCAAATTATCTTTAATAACTGCATCTTGCCATTTAGCAGCATCTTTAGCGTTACTTGCCTTAATCGTATATTCAAAAGTTTCACCTAGATGTGTTTTTTTCACACTAGCTGTTTTTTCTAATTTAGGATCAGGATTTGCACCATTATTTGTTTCAGGAGTTGTTGTTGGTGGAATTTCCCCTCCTGGCGTATTCCCTTCAACTACAGCAATATTTTTCATTTCAGAAGTTGCTTGATCATTAACAGTAACATCAAAACTGAGAACGGCTTCTTCATCATATTTCAAATCACCTACATTAGCGCTAATATTTTGTCCCTTAACATTATTATCGCTAATTGTATTCGCATTTACTTTGAGTGATCCTTCTTTATAAGTGAATCCTTTTTCTAGCGTATCTTTAATTAAGACGTTTGTTACAATACTATCTTTAACAACATTCTTAACATTAATTTCAAAATGTAACGTATCACCAACCTTAACTTCTTTTCCATTTAAACTATTTCCATCTGCATCTGAAACTGTTTTTAAGCTCTTCAATGCTCCTGAAACATAGTCAACTGGAATATTGACACTTGAATCTGGTGGTGACACTTTGTTTCCACTACTATCTTTCCCAGTAGCTGTTGCCGTATTTTTAACAACCTTACTACCCGGGATAGCTTTAACTTTAACTTTGAACGTCACCTTATTTTCTGCACCACTAGCAACATCGCCTAAAGCCACTGTTAATTGATTATTATTCCATACATCTTTATCTGAAACTTTTTTACCATTAACAAGTGTACTATTTGGAACTAATTCTAAATAAGCAGCGTCTAATTTATCAGAAATACTTGCGTCATACCAAATGCCAGCTTCAGCAGCATTTTTAGCAGAAATTGTATATTCAATTTCTCCACCTAATTTGGTTTCACTAACATTACTTGTTTTTACTAGTGAGGGTTTTGGATTAACGTAATTCGTTGTTGGCGGTGTAGGCTTTTCTGGTATTTCAGGATCTGTCGCTGAAATTAAAGCAACATTTTTCAATTCTCCCGTAGCCTTTGGCGTGACTGTGACATCAAATCCAACAGTCACAGATTCCTTACCCTTTAAACTACCTGCATCAAGGTCTAATTTTTGACCATTAAAATGACTATCATCTGCACTAACCTTAGTTCCATCTGGTTTTGTAATCGTTAATGTGCCTGATGTATATTTAAATGCATTCGTTAGTTCATCTTTAACTTTAACGCCTCTAACAATTGTTCCAATTTCACTAATATTATTTACAGTGATATCAAAATGAAGTGTATCTCCAATCTTAACGACATCCCCATTTAAATTATTTCCTTTACTATCACTGACCGTTTTAACAATCGATAATTCTCCAATTCTGTAATCTACTGGAACCAATACTTTAGAATCTGGTGGATTAACAGCTTGTCCTTTACTATCCTCACCTGTTGCTTTAGAAACATTGGGAATAACAGTCCGTGTTTCCTCTGGAATATCTTTAACTTTTACTTTAAAAGTAATTGTTTTTGTTTCTCCAGCTTTTAAATCACCAAGCTTCAGCATTAACTGGTCCTTACGCCAACTTGATGTATCTGAAATTGCTTTCCCATCTAATTTTGTTGACCCCGCAATATAATCTAAATATTTATTTTCTAGACTATCTGTGACTTGCGCATTATGCCAAATACCTGCACCTTTTTGATTTCCCACTTTAATTGTATATTCATAAGTGTCACCAAGTCCTAGAACATGTGTCACATCTGACGTCTTTTTAAGTGTTGGTTTAGGTTGTGCCTCATTTCCCGTTTCTGGTGTCGGTGTTTCTGGAATTTCGCCACCTGGTGTTGTTCCTGAAGTAAGGGCCACATTAGTCAAATCACCATCTGCATCATCTGTAATTGTGACATCGAATCCGACCGTTACAGATTCTTGAGCCTTTAAGTCCCCAACACTAATTGATAAATTTTGGCCTTTAAAATTAGTATCTGCGGCTGATTTTTTAACGCCATTAACATCTGTTACTGTCAATGTGCCTTTTTTATAAGCAAACGCCTTAATCAAAGCATCTTTAACACTCACATTTGCTACGATACTATTATCAACTGTATTTTTTACTTTAATATTAAAATGAATCGTATCGCCAACAGAAACTTCTTTACCATCAATGTTGTTCCCTTTTTCATCTGTTACTGTTTTTGTTGATACTAATTCACCATCTTTATAATCTACAGGCACACTAACTTTAGCATCATCAGGTGCAACTGCTTTACCAGCCGCGTCTTTACCCGTTGCACTAACGATGTTATTAATAACTTTATTCGACGGAATATTAATAACCGTCACTTTAAAGGTTACTGTCTTAGATTCACCAGCTTTTAAAGCACCTGCATTATAGGTAAATGTTTTATTATTATTCCAAACAGTGGCATCAGATAAAGCACTACCTTCTACCTTTGTACTATTAGCCACTAATTTCAAATTAGCTGTATCTAATTTATCTGTCATCACAACATCACGCCATGTTCCATTAGAACTTGGATTTGTTGCTTTTAATGTATATGTGTATGTATCACCCAATTTGGCGGATTTTACATTCACGCTTTTTGTTAGTTTTGGTTTAACAACCTCTTTATAATTTTTAAGGTTTAATTTAACTGGTTCAGTTTGATTCTTTGAAATTGTAATACTATGACTTGTCGAATCTTTAATATAGCCTGAAAGGGCTGCAGATTCTTCAACTGTATATTTGCCTGGTTCTAAATAATGCAAGTCAATTTGACCCTTGCTATTTGTTGTTAAATTATTTTTAACGACTTTGCCCTTATCATCTTTTAAAACATATTTAACCCCTTTTAAAGGTAATCCTGTATCACCATCTGTTTTGGTAATAACAGCATCCCCGTTATAAAGTGTTGTTTTATTTGAATCAACCGGATTAGAATATTTAGAAGAAAAGAGTGCTTGATTCATAATGTTTCCTGTTCCATTAACTTTCACTTGGAACACAATTTCTCGTTTGGCTCCTGGTGCGACATCTCCCAGTTTAATTGTCCCATTATTCCATACTGAATCTGCTTTTTTGTCACCATCAACCATCAACGATCCTGGTACATAAGCATGACGTGTATCCAAAGCATCTTTAAGTTCAGCTGACAATAAGTCTTGCGTATTGCCCTTATCAGATTCATATGACAAACGATATTCAACAATATCGCCTTTTTTCTCTATTGTTGTTGTTTTGTAGTCATCATCTTTATTTGTTATATTTTTAACTTCTTTTTTTAGAGTTGATTTTGTTTGATCAGGTAATTTGTCAATTGCAACAGCTTGATAATTTGTAGAAGTCCCTGTTGAACCGGTAAATCCCCAATAAACTTTTTCGCCACCAAATAAAGCAGTGGGATTGGCTATTTTGTAATTTTTACTCCCAAAGCCTGCAATAGTATACGATAAATTTTTACTTTTTGCAGACCATGATAAATCAACTTTACGCCATTTATTGTTTGTTAAAGGATCTTTTGCTGTCCCTAACATTAAGTTTTCATGTTTACGTGCAACAGATTGTGTTTTTTGAATAGCGATATGTCCATAATTTTTAGATTTAACATCAACATCGCCATCATTGGTTCCCTTTGTTGCAGCCTTATTGTGGTACGTATCAAATTCTAGTGCTAACCCATTTCTAATATAGTTATCTTCTTCTTTATCTTTACCATAGGCTCCAAGTCCTGCCCCAGTTGCCCCTATAGCCTCTAAGCCCTTTGGGTCATTTTGCATAACAAATGTAATCCCATCGGCACCTTTGGCGTCCATATTTTTATCACCTAAGAAAACGTACATACCCATGTCAAAGTCTTTGGTTAAATCAATTTTATTTTTATACCAAAGACCACCTTTTTGTTTTGTACCATCTTCTGTAATAACAACTTCATTTTTGTTTGTTGGATGAATATAAGAATCATGGTCTTTTACCACTTTAAAAGTATCTTCCAAAAAAATATTAGAAGTTGGTGGATTTGGCACTTCGCTTGGTGATTGTCGTGTTGCTTTTTTATCTCTATTAATTTCATTACTTTCACCTTGCGCTAATTTAGCTTCAGATGTTGTTGCTTTTGCTTTTTTTGTTACCTTTTCAGAAATCATTTCAGTATTAATTATTTTTTGACTTGTTTTTCCATTTTTAACAAAATCTTTTAAAGAAATTTTGCCCGTTTGATGTTTATTTTTATTTGCTACTAATGTTAATAAAATTGTTTTACTTAATTTATAATCTTCTAAATTAAATGTAATTTTATTAGTCGCTTTTTCATAGTTTAGTTTACTTTGTGCTAAGCCATTCACAGACTTATACGTTAGAAAATCAGGTAATTCAATTTCCATTTTTTCTAAATCTGCACGATTATCACTAATTTTAAGCTGATACTCGCCCTTATCAGTTACTTCTAATTTTTCTATTGCTTTATCATTACTATCCAAGACATTAATTCCATCAATTGCGTTTGCAGAGACACTTTTTGTTTGCATCATAACTGACAACGGTGATGAAATAACTTGCATCGTCACATACAATATTGTAACTACTTTATATAAAATCCCCATTTTTTAGTTCCCCTATTTCCCTTTTACATGCACTGTAACAGCGTTAGATTTTTCAGATACTTTTTTTACCGTTTGTTTTTTCGATTGGCTACTTTTGGTTGCACTTTCATTAGACGTGTTTTTAACTTTATTACCACATCCTGAAGCAACCCCTCCTACAAATATAAACAAAATAATTAAAAGTAAAATTTTTTTCAATTCAATTCCCATATCTATCCCCCATTTATCTTTTTATTTTATTATAAAACCGTAATCATTGTAACACAATAAACGGTTTTATGACTATTATCCATCCATTAAAAATGATAATAAACACGTTTTTGTTATAGTACGTATTACTTGAGTTTAATATTTAAGTATGTTAATGAACCACTTATAAAATAGCTAAATAGTTGTCACAAGCGCTTTCTATCACTCTCTTGTAATGACTTCCAGAGAGCGGTCACCAACTGAATTAATCATGACAATAAAATACGGATAAAAACAAAAATAAGCAACCAATTACCACTCAATTTGAGCAATAATTGATTACCTATTAATCTAAACCTATTTCTATTTTAATCGTGCAATGTCATCGCATTAATCGCAACAATAATTGTACTTAACGACATCACAGCTGCCCCAACCAATGGACTTAAAATAAAGCCAATTGGTGCTAAAATACCAGCTGCCAATGGTAATGCAATAATATTATAACCTGCACCCCACCAGAGATTTTGAATCATTTTTGATCTTGTATTTCGACTTAATTTCAAAAATTTTAAAATATCCATCGGATTGCTCTTAACTAAGATAACGTCCGCAGAATCGACCGCAACATCAGTACCCGACCCAATTGCCATCCCAATTGTTGCGCTTGCCAAACTTGGTGCATCATTAATCCCATCACCAACCATGATGACTTTATGCCCTTCAGCTTCTAATTGATTAACAATCTTAGCTTTGTCTTCAGGCATTAAATTAGCACGAACCTCTTCAATCCCTAACTGACTACCAACTTTTTCAGCAGCATTTTGATTATCACCGGTCAACATGATGACTTTGATATTCATCTTCTTTAATTTTTCAACTAATCCAAATGATTCAGGTTTAATTTGGTCACCTTGAGCCGCATAACCGATTACTTTTTCATTTTGAAGTAAATAACTAATTGAATCACCTTCGTTATCTGAAATCATTTTATCCGTTAATAATTGGTTCTTATTAACGTAAGATTCAGAAACAATCTTAAATAACTTACCGTTAATCTGGCCTTCTAAACCAACACCATTAATTTGTTGTGTCTCACTGGCTGTTGGAATTTCAAGGCTTAAATCTTCGGCCTTCTGCATAATGCCTTTACCCAAAGGATGCGTTGAACCACGTTCTAATGATGCCATCAAACCAATAATTTCTGATTCAGAAAATTGATCAGTAACTGATTTATAACCGGTCACCACAAAATGGCCCTCCGTTAAAGTTCCTGTTTTATCAACAAGCAACGTATCAATCGTATGCGCAACTTCCAAAGCATTTCTATTTTTAATTAGTAACCCATTTTTAGCTGATAAAGACGTACTTCTCGCAACAACCAATGGAATTGCCAAACCTAAAGCATGCGGACATGCAATAACTAAGACGGTCACAAGGATTGATAAAGCTTGACTAAACGTCCCCGTAAACAGCCAAACAACAAATGCCAAAAGACTAACTGATAAGGCAGCATAAAATAAATACCCTGCTACTTTATCGGCTAACGTTTCAGTAGTTGATTTTTCTGATTGTGCATTTGACACTAATTTTACGACTTGAGCCAAATAACCCGTTTCACCAGTCCCAGTCACAGTCATGGTTAATTCGCCATTCCCATTAACTGATCCCCCCACAATCTCATCATCAATCGTTTTTTCAACTTGCTTTGATTCACCTGTAATCATGGCTTCATCTACACTTGTTTTACCAGAAACAATCAACCCATCAGCTGGAATTGTTTCGTTTCCTTTAACTAACAGGACGTCACCAACATGAACATCAGTTAAATCAACCTCTTTAATGTCATTATTCTCACCAACAAGATGTGCTTGCTTAGGCAAAAGTTCAGCTAATTTTTGAACAGCATCCCCCGCTGACATTACAGCATTCATTTCAATCCAATGGCCTAACAACATGATGACGATTAACGTTGCTAATTCCCAGAAGAAATCCATCACATGGTGACTCGGATCAATAAGATTATTCATTACAACGGCGTATAAACTATACAAGTAAGCAACACTAATCCCCATTGAAATCAAGGTCATCATTGCCGGTTTCTTGTCTGCTAGTTCCATTTTGGCACTATCCAAAAATGTTTTACCACCATAAAAGAACAAAACTGTCCCAATTACAGCTACCACCCAATCAGAACCCGTAAATGAAAATTGAAAGGGTAAATTAAGTCCCATCATTGGCGTCATTAAAATAATTGGAATTGTTAAAACTAATGAGATCCAAAATTTCAATTTCAAATTCCCCATATGCATCATATGACCACCCATACCTGACATATCGTGGCCTGACATATTCATGTCCCCATGATTCATATGTTTCATGTCATGCTCTGACATATCCATATCCCCGTGATTCATGTGTTTCATGTCATGATCTGACATATCCATTTCTTCATGATTCATATGTTTCATATCATGATCTGACATATCCATTTCTTCATGATTCATATGTTTCATATCATGATCTGACATATCCATTTCTTCATGATTCATGTGTTTCATATCATGATCTGACATATCCATTTCTTCATGATTCATGTGTTTCATATCATGATCTGACATATCCATTTCTTCATGATTCATGTGTTTCATATCATGATCTGACATATCCATTTCTTCATGATTCATATGTTTCATATCATGATCTGACATATCCATTTCTTCATGATTCATATGTTTCATATCATGATCTGACATATCCATTTCTTCATGATTCATGTGTTTCATGTCGTGACCTGACATATCCATGTCCCCGTGATTCATGTGTTTCATATTGTGTTCTGACATATCCATTTTTTGATTCATATTGTTCTTATTTTTATTAGCCATTTCCTTACCTCCGCTCTTAATGATTTAAGTTTACACTTGTAAACTTAAATCGTCAACTATTCTAATCTCATATTAAAAATATTTACAAAAAAAGATTAAAGAGATATTATCTCCTTAATCTTTTTAAATTAAGCTTATTATTCTTTACCGATTGTTTTACGACGAGTAACATCTTTTGCAGCAATAACATCAGCATCTTTAAAACCAAAGAACCAAGTACAACCAAATGCTACGATGATCGTAATAATTGAAGCAATCCAAAAATTAATTTCATTACTCATTCCGCCACCAAATTTTAATGGTGTAAAGAATGAAGGAAATCCAATTAATGAACCAGTAAATCCATACATGTTAACATTTAATAATCCTGCTACTAACCCACCAACTGCACCACCAATATTAGCTGATAGGAAGACACGTCCGTACTTCAAATTAATCCCATAAATAGCTGGTTCTGTAATACCACTAAACGCTGCGATAACAGCTCCACCAGATAATTCTTTAATATTAGCAATTTTTGATTTAATCATAACTGCCATTACAGCAGCTCCTTGAGCCACCATTGTTATTGAAACGATGGCATTTAAATAACTATAGCCTTTAGAAGCAATATCATTTGCAATTAAAGGCACAACTGCCCAATGTAATCCAAAAATAACTAAGCATTGATATAACCCTCCGATAACGAAACCTGCAATTGGATAGTTAGCTGTTAAAATTGTATTTAGAATAATAGAAATACCTGTACTAATTAATGTAATAATAGGACCAACGATAATAATAATAGCTGCCGAAACAATCATAACTTCTAATAATGGCACAAAAATCATCCGTAAGACTTGTGGAATAACTTTTTTAAGTCCTTTTTCAACATAATGTGCCAACCATGCGCCTGCAATAATTGGGAAAATACTATAAGTATAATTAACCATATGAATTGGAATCCCAAATAAGTTAGTATTTAATGACATTCCCAAAATTTGTCCAAAAGCTTTTGTGCCTGTTGCAATACCAAAAAGTGATGGGTATACCAATACACCACCCACAATAGCCATAATAATAGGATCAGCTTTTAACTTCTGTGCTGCCGTAAATCCAACAATGATAGGTAAGAAATAAAAGGCCGAATCACCCATAGCTGATAGGAAAATATAAGTCTGTGACGTTGCCTCTGTCCAATGAAAATCAACAGCCATCTGAAGTAATCCTTTTAAAATACCACTAGCAGCCAACAGTCCAATAACAGGCATCATAGATCCCGTAATTACACCAATTAAAGAATTAAACCCAGCATTCAATTTACCACGAAATGTTGTAGGTTGATCTCCAACTGGGACATCGTCGTCAGCATCAACCTCACCACCTGCATATTCAGTTCCTAATTGTGCAATAACTGCATCATAAACATCATTAATAGCTGGTCCAATAACGACTTGATATTGGCCAACTGCATGCCGAACATCAATCACGCCAGTTAAATTTTTGATAACTTCGTCGTTTGCTTTACTTTCATCAACTAAATAAAAACGCAACCGGGTAATACAGTGAATTAAACTTTTTATATTCTCTTTACCACCAACTTGCTCAATAATATCTGTAGCTAATTGTGTGTAATCTTTTGCCATAATTAATTCTCTCCTTTCGCAGTACCAGACCCAAGCTCCATACCACCATCAAAAGATTGGGGTTCTGATAAACTTAATTTTTCAAGTTGATCTTGTGTGTTCGTAATTACTACCATAAGAACATTATCCAAGTTTGCCTCAGCCACTTGCGCCAAATCCATGCTACCAAGTAACTCACCGCCATGAACACGCGTACCTTTTTTTAGGTTAATATCAAATGGAGCACCTTTTAAATCAACTGTATCAACACCCATGTGCAATAAGATTTCAAGTCCATTATCCATCGTAAAACCAATGGCATGTTTTGTTGAAGCAACCAATGTTACTGTTCCCGATACTGGACTAAAAATATTTCCTGCCGTTGGTTTAAAACCAAATCCATCACCCATTAATTTTTGAGCAAAAACAGAATCACTCACATTCTCTAAAGCAATTAAATCCCCCGCAGCTGGTGCATAAAATTTATCATCATTTATTTTTTGTTTTCTTCTAAAAATTGACATTATGTTTCCCCCTCTTTATATTAAATCCTATTTAACTTATAACAGTTAAATGAATTCCATTAAATAAGCGCTTTCAAGATACCTTTATATTAAACCTGTATATACAACATGTCAACGCTTTCTTCACTTTAAATTAAACATTTATATACACTTGTATAGACTTGATTAATTATGTTAAACTAATCTTATCATTGGAGGTAGTTATCATGACTAATCAAAATAAACATTTAGGTATTTATCAAGACCTTGCCACTAAAATCACACATAATATTTATGCAAAGGGTACCTTTCTACCTAGTGAAACTCAACTAAGTGAATTATACGGAACTTCTCGCGAAACAATTCGAAAGGCACTTCAAAATTTACTCACTAATGGTTATATTCAAAAAATTCGCGGCAAAGGATCCTTAGTTTTGGACGTTAAACGTTTTGTTTTTCCTGTTTCAGGAATTACCTCTTATAAAGAACTCGATCAGTCACTACAAATGAATTCAGAAACTCAAGTTAAGCAATTATTTAGTACAACAATTCCTGAGGGTAGTTTTGCCCCTGAATCCGTCACTGGTGATCATGCTACTTTCATTGAACGATTACGTCTCGTAAAAAATGAGCCCAGCGTTATTGACCGTGACTACATACTCACTAGTATTGTCCCTAAATTACCACTAGCAGCTGCTCAAGACTCTATTTATGACTACTTTGAAAACAAATTAGGTTTAGAAATCAGTTATGCTGTTAAAAAAATCACGGTTGAACCTGCAGACTTAACTATCCAAAAATTATTAGATATTCCAAAAAATGAATCTGTTGTTGTTATACGAAGTGAGACCTATTTACAAGATAGCCGATTATTTCAAATTACTGAAGCTATCCACCGTGCAGACCGCTTTAGTTTTGTTGATTTTGCTCGACGAACAAAAAAATAAAAACATAGGAGAAAAATTATGAAGTTTGAAGATAAAATCATTTACCAAATTTACCCGAAATCATTTTACGATAGTAATAATGATGGACTAGGCGATTTACAAGGTATCATCGCGAAAATCCCTTATTTGAAACAACTCAATATTGATATGATTTGGTTTAATCCTTTTTTTATTTCACCACAAAATGATAATGGCTACGATATTTCCGATTACTATCGTATTGATTCTCACTTTGGAACTATGACTGACTTTGAAGAACTTATCGCTAAACTTAAATCTGTCGATATCGATGTCATGCTTGATATGGTTTTCAATCATACATCAACCGAACACGAATGGTTCCAAAAAGCCCTAAATGGCGATTCAAAATACATGGCTTACTACTATATTCGTGATGCTAAACCAGATGGCTCTCTACCTACTAATTGGGATTCAAAATTTGGTGGACCCGCATGGGAACCTTTTGGAAACACAGGTAAGTATTATCTCCATCTATACGATCCAACTCAGGCAGATTTAGATTGGCATAATCCAGCAGTTAGAAAAGAAATGGCTAAAATTATCAATTTTTGGCGTGATAAGGGCGTTAAAGGATTTCGATTCGATGTCATTAATGTCATCGGTAAAGATGTTCATTTAGTTGACGCTCCCGCCGACAGTGACAGCAAATTTTTATATACAGATAAAAAAATAGTGCATCAATACTTGCAAGAACTGAATCAAACCAGCTTTGGACAAGATGCTGACGCAATAACTGTTGGTGAAATGTCTTCCACTTCTATCGACAATTGTACTGCATATACTTTAGCAAAAAATAATGAACTATCAATGGTCTTTACTTTCCATCATTTAAAAGTTGACTACGATCAAGGAAACAAATGGTCTACGATGCCTTTTGATTTCATGAGTTTAAAAAACATTTTAAATGATTGGCAATTAGGTATGACCACAGGCCATGGTTGGAATGCCCTTTTTTGGAATAATCATGATCAACCTCGTGCAATTAATCGTTTTGGCGACCCCGTTCATTATCGCGAAAAATCTGCCGAAATGTTAGCAACAACTATGCATTTATTACGCGGGACACCATTTATTTATATGGGTGAAGAAATTGGGATGAGTAATCCACAATATCAAAATTTATCTGATTATAACGATATTGAAACTAAAAATGCCTATACTGAATTATTAGCACTGGGACATAGTCAAGCTGATGCTTTACAAATTATTCAAGCAAAATCACGTGATAATAGTCGGACACCCATGCAATGGGATCAGACTAAATATGCAGGATTTTCAAAGCATACGCCTTGGTTAATGCCCACGAATCAGGCAACTATCAATATTAAAAATGAATTAGCTCACGGAGAAATTTTTGATTATTATCAAAAACTTATTAAATTACGTAAAACCTATCCAATTATTTCAATTGGCGACTATCAATCCCTTTTAATGGCTGATAATCACGTATTTGCTTATCAACGAACACTGGAAAAACAGCGTTTAATTGTTTTAAATAATTTCTATGGTACAACGACAACCATCACATTGCCCGCATTTATTGGAAATGTATCAACTCTTATTAATAATTATCCAACAGATGCTAAATTGACGACAACTATGGAACTAGCCCCCTATCAATCAATTGCCTTTTTAATTGAATAATAGCATTTTAATGGTCAAAATAATAAAGAAGACCTTACAGGTTAAATTCAGTCTGTAAGGTCTTCTTTATTATTAATACTTATTACATTTAATCAAAATAAATTCTAAATGGGCTAATTGGAACATGATTCTCATTCCAAAGTCCTGCTGAAGTCACATTAGCATATGCATATTGCAAACCTAATGATTCTTCTTCAAGCTTAATTTTAATATCATTGGTGCCCAAATCAATCACAGCAGGTTTTAAGACGTTCCCTGGCATGATCCATTTTAAATCAATCGGATAAATTGTTTCAAGTTGTTCACAATTTGAAAAATTCAAGCGCATTTGTTTCACATCTGCGGAGATTTCAGATAACTGTGGACTTGTCTGCATATCTTCAAATTTACCTTCATTTGAATACAATTCAACAATTCGATACCCTAATTCTCGTTTACTACTTGGATGAATATTATCTGCAGAGCCTTGGTCCATGGCTGTTACCAAATAAACTCGGTTTTCAGTTGATGCAAATTGTTGTTGTGCTTCACGAATTTCAGCCCAAGAATCAGCAACTTTACCATTATATTGAGGTAATTGAATAATGTAAGTTGGTAATTTATTTTGTTTTAACGTTTTACGCCACTCACGAATTAATTTTTTCAACAACAATCCGTAATGTTTTGTATCGATATCAGCATCAGATTCACCTTGATACCAAGTCATCATTTTAAAACGATATGGACCAACATTTTTGAGCATTGATTCAAATAAGTTAGCAGTATCAACAATTTTAGGGATTTTCGTATCAACGTAGGCTGCTTTCAAAGTTTCATCATGCATTAACGTTTTTTCTGAAACCCAACTTGCTGCTGCCGTTCCGCCTTTGGCACATAATACGATACCAATTGGTGTATATTCATCATATTGACGAATTTTTTTAGCAATATAATAACCCATAGCAGTTACATCGCCAATATTTTCTTCATCAACAATTTGCCAAGAATTTTCTTCTGTTGTTTGTACTTCTGGCATATTAACAAAACGCAGATTCATCATCGGCATCGTTTTATTATGATCAAATTCATCATCTTGAGCCATTTTGAAACTAGCATTTGATTGTCCCGCAATTAAGAAAACATCTCCAAATTGGACATCACGTAAAATAATTTCATCTGTTCCTGATTTAACTGAAACGGTCACAATTGTAGGTGCTAAAAATGATGTACTTTCAATTAAAAAATAGCCATCTTCATCAGCAATTCCTGTTTCAATCGTGTCTTCACTGCCGCCCATTGAAATGGTTACGGTCACTTCTTGATCAGGTTCTGTATAACCAAAGAATCGTGTTGTTTGGTCCTGTTGCATTACCATATGATTGGTAAATAGTGGTGCTAATCGCAATGTTGTTGCCACTGTTAAACCTTCTTTCTAGTCGTTGTCCATTAAGTATCCTTTACAATTATAACATAAGACAGTCCCCTACCGACTTTTAATCAATGTTGTTCAGTCACCTATTTTCCACTACTCCTTAATGGTTAATCCTAGCTATTTTTAATGTAAATTGCTAAAATAAAGAAAGTTAAAGCAGAGTAAAATCGCCGGGTTTTACAAAAATAATAGTTATCACATCCAAGAGGCCATTTTTCAATGAAGGATGTTGATACCTATTTTTTTATTAGTCATTTAAAAAATAGGTATTAATAAGGAGCACGAATTGACTAATCAAACCGTTTCAATCCGTCACGAACTTGCAGGGTACGTTTCACGGAACGTTTTAAGTACTTTAGGCCTATCTGTTTATCTTTTAGCAGATACTTATTTTATCGCTAATGCAGTTGGAACAACTGGATTAGCAGCCTTAAACATTGTCTTACCACTATTTAATTTATTAAATGGTGTTGGTTTACTGCTCGGAATTGGTGGCGCAACTTTATTTTCTATTTTAAAAATTAAAGATCGTGAAGCAAGTCAAAAAATTTTGACTCAAGTTTTACTTGTTGGTTTTATTTTTGGATTAGCATTCTCAGTTCTAGGCTTTTTATTTATGAATCCACTGCTACATTTTTTAGGAGCAAATGCTGGAACCTACAAATTAGCTGCTGAATATCTGACTTACATTTTACTAGCCGCACCATTCTTTGCATGTAATTATCTCGTTTTAAGTTTCATTCGAAACGATAATAATCCACAATTATCCATGGTAGCAATGTTAATTTCAAGTTTGTTCAATATCATTTTTGATTATATTCTTATGTACCCATTACATCTCGGAATGATTGGTGCTTCAATCGCAACCGCCCTTTCTCCAGTTGTTGGGTTAACCATATTAACCTTCCACCGTAAGAAAGAAGATCGACTCTTAACGCTTCAACGAACATCGATCCATTTTAAAACCATAAAAAGAGTTGTTCAACTTGGATTCCCCGTCTTTCTCACTGAAATGAGTACAGGGGTCAGCATTTTTGCTTTCAACCTCGTTATTTTAAGTTTAGCTGGAAACACGGCTGTCGCTGCCTATGGGATTATCGCAAATATTATCTTAGTGGCCTTATCCCTTTTCAATGGTGTTTCTCAAGGAATCCAGCCCTTATTAAGTCGTGAATTTGGTATCCAAAATTGGACTGCGGTTAAACAAATTTTACGTTTTGGCTTAATTGTCAGTTTCATTATCGGAACCATTTTATATCTCGCACTAACATTTGAAAAAGGCCCCATTATTGCCTTATTCAATAACAGTAATAACCAAGCCCTTATTCATTACGCTGAGATTGGCATTCCAATTTACTTCTTAAGTTTATTTGGCTCTTCTCTCAATATTGTCTTCGGCATGTTTTTCGCAGCAATCGAAGAACCTAAGCATGCACTATCTCTTGCTATTCTTCGTGGTTACGTGCTGTTACTTGGTTTGTTATTCATTTTTGCTCACTTCTTCAATTTAACAGGCGTTTGGATAGCATTACCTGTCACAGAATTTATCGTTGTCATTATAAGTACCGCATTTCTATTCAGTTTCTTTAATAAACAAATCAAAAAACAATAAAGAAGGTTTCTTATCTTATGAAAGTTAAGCGTTTTGAAGCAATTACAATTCCTGTTTCTAATATTCAAAGAAGTTTGCGCTTTTATCATGAAGTTTTCGATATGACAGTGATTGAGCATAGCGACCTTCCAACGGTCCATTTTGGCCATCAAAAAATCATTTTTGAGCTATCAGAAACGATTATTCCAATGGCGCTCAGTTTTGTAGTCAGTGATTCGATGTCTGCCCTAGAAAATCATTTAAAAAATTATTTTGTGACAATCCTTAATGGCCCTGTTGAAAAATCAGATGTAAAGAACGCTCAATCAATTACAATTTTAGATCCTGATAACCACAAGATTGAATTAATTAGTTATCAAAAATAACTTTACTAAATAAATAGATGTCTCTCAAAAATCAATATGATTTTTGAGAGACATCTATTTTTATACCTTGATAAAAAGACTGAAACAACTCTTCAAAAATTTCTATGTAAGACAGATTCATCATTTTCTTCCAATATTGTTTTTAATTTGGCAACATACTTTCTTGATATATAACAAAACTGCCCGTCATTCAAAAGAACTTTCATTTCATTAAGATCTAGTAACTTTATTTTATCCCTATTTACAACATATGAATTATGACATCTAATTATTTTAGATGACTTCAATTTCAGTTCATTTAAAGTACTATAAACTTCTAATTGTTGATTCACCGTATGAATTATAACACGATGTTTATTTTCTGATGTTTCCGCATACACAAAATCATTTTCATAGATTCTAATTCTTTTTGGTCCTACCTTGAAGTAAAAAAATGGTTCTTTGGTCACAGCGCGTTCATTAGCCAGGCTTTTTTTCAAATATGCTATCTTAACACACTCAATAATTCTCTCTTGATAAGTATCAGTTTCATCCTTCAGCACATAATCTAAGGCTTCAACTTTATATAAAAAAGTCATATATGTCATTTCTGAATGGGTTGTTGAAAAGACAATCGAAGATACCCAATCTTGTTTTCTAATCCTTTGTGCTAATTCAAATCCATTAATATTACTTTTGTCTAAATATATATCTAATATAAATAATGCGCCAACCGTATACTGCTTATTATCTATCATACGAATAATATCTTCAGATTTTGTACTTGCAATCAAAACATTGATATTTAGGTTGTCAGTCTTTCCAAAATCTTCAATAATTTTTTTTAATCTGTACAACTGTTCAATATTATCTTCACAAATTAGAACATCCATACAATTAGACTCCTTGTCATTAATAAATTTTTGAAATAATAACTTCCTGAGAAAAGAACCCATAATCTACGGTACTTAAAACTTCAATATTGTCTTCTTCAGAAACGATTTCCCTCAACGTATTTAACCCAATCCCATCATGATTTTCTTTTGTTGTATACCCACTACGAAATATACAATCAATATTTATTTGATTGTCACTTCTCAAGCTATTACGAATAAGAATTGATTCATATGCCTCTTCTGTCGTTACCAGAACATCAATTTTTCCATCATTTTTTTCAATATATTCCATAGCATTATCCATTAAGATACCAATAATTTCGACAATTTTCACACTAGAGATATGTTTAATATGTATAGGCTCTAGACATTCAAAATGTATTTTTAGTGCGCGCTGATAAGCTGCTATTAATTTATACGCCAAAATCCCTTTCAACGCAGATGAATCAATATTTTGTAAATCATTTATTCGAAGTTCATCATATTTAAAGGATTTATTCGTTATTTTAAGAGCTTCTTTATAATACTTTTCAAGCCCCACTAAATCTTGTTCTTCAATATAAAGTAACGAAGAAGTTATTATATTAATGTAATTATGTTTAATTTTACGTAGTTCTTTATAATTATGTTCTAATGTTTCGGTATATTTTTCAAGTTGTTCTATCTGCTTTTTATCATTTTCATTTCTATTTTTCTGGACTTCTCTCAAAAAATAAATAATTAAAATTAAAATAACTAACAATAAGACAGCTATAAAAAAAGCTTCTAAAATTGAATTATTAATATTCGAATCTCTTTTAAATTCAGCTTGAAAAGTCGTCATAATCAAAACCATTAAAATTGCAATATAACCTATTAACAAGATTCTATTTAATCTCTTTTGTGATATTAAATCAGAAAAATTTTGCATAATTTGATTTTGAATCAACATCGAAATAATGCCACCTAATATGAACGAAAAAATATGAAATAATCCCGTATAGTTTGTATCATTAACCATTTTCGGAAACACGTCATTCACAATAAGAAAAACAATCAAACTACAAGGTAAAAATAACATTGGATAAAGAATTTGCAAATATCTTTTTTTAAAAATCACCAAATTAATTTCAACTAACATTGCCGAAAAAAAGAGACTTGAAAAAGTAGTTGATATTTCTGAAAATATTGCATTACCAACCATCAATAATGGCATCAACAAAATTAACTTTATTAACTTTGATTGATTTAAAAAACGCTTGAAAACAATTACATTAAATATTTGTAAAATCAAAAATTGTACCCCAACTATTATAATTTCTTTCATAAATCCCCCTAATAATTATATTTTACTACGAAGTTATGGTAATTTAATAACGAAATACAATCTAACTATAAATATACAAAAACACTTTGTTTCAGCAATACTTCTCACTGTCATTACAAAGTGTTTATTCTAAATAAATTTACCATTTTCAAGTTTTAAAATTGAATCATATTTTTCATTTAAACTATCCATCTTTTTATGCGTTATTGCAATCAAAGTTATATTAGGATCTGCTAACAATTTATCCTCAATATCAGCACTCGTCCTATCATCTAATGCGGATGTTGCTTCATCAAATAAGATTAATGACTTATTTTGTAAAAATGCACGGGCAATGGCAATACGTTGTTTTTGACCACCAGATAAATTTTTACCCTCTTCACCACATCCATAATCTAAATTATAATCAATTTTTTCAAGAAAATCCGTTAGTCCCGCTTTTTCCATAGCTAATATAATTTCCGCCTCTACAAAACTTCTCCCTATCGTAATATTATATTTTACCGTATCATTAAAAATAAACACATTCTGTTGTACGATTGCAAACTTTGAGTACCACCATTTCGTAGATAATTCATTCAAATTATTATCATCAATCATGATTTTACCTGCACTAAGATTAAAAAATTTCAACAATAAATTAAAAATAGTTGTTTTACCACTACCCGATTTGCCCACAATAGCGTATTTCTTACCCACTTCAAAATTAACCACTAAATCAGATAATACTTTTTTATCATTACTAGGGTAGTTAAAATCAACATGCATAAATTGAATTTTTTTTGTTAAGCTTCCTTCTCTTGTTTCAATAACTTCATTGTTCATTGAAAGTATCTTTGTTATATTTTTCTGTAATATCATAGATCCGTTAAATCTTGAAAATAACAGTCCCAATTCATTAATTGGCATCACCACAAAATTGACCAACTGAACAATTGCTGTAACACTACCTACTGTTGTATACCCTTTGGCTGTCATCATCATCCCTCCACCAAATGCTACCAGAAAGACAATCAGTCCAGATAATTCAGAAATCGTCGTTGTTATGTTTTCAGTTCGATTCAAATTCATTTGAATTGCGGTATATTTTTTTAAATATTTTTCATACGATTTAACAATAATATTCTCGACCTGATAGTTCTTAATAGTTAAATAACCTGCTATAATTTCCTTAATTTTATTTGAATATAACTTCTCATTATTGACCAACACCTGTTTTTGACGTTCAGTCTTTTTCGTGAATATGCCGCTGAGTATAATTGGTATTAATGTTGCAAGTAGTATACCCGTAGCTAAAATAAAATTGCCAATAAACATACCTAATAAAGAATATATAACTAGGACAATATTTTTTTCGATTTTAAAAAATCCTTTAATATAGTCATCACTAATTTGCTTCGTTTCATTCAACAGAACATGTTGATAGTCACTTGAATTTATCTTAGTAAATTGCATATATGGTTTATTAATAATATTTGCCATTAAATATAATCGATATCTTTTTATCTGACTTTCTGCGTACATACTCATTAATAATTTCCCAAGATAATTAAATATAACAAAAGAACCAATCACAATAATACTCTGTATCAAGTGAGCGTATAGGCGTTCAAAATTTTTACTAATCCCATCGTCAATCAGTAATTTAATTGAAAATGCAAATGCAATATTGTTGATTGGTGCAATTAAATTAACTAAAAATGTAACCTTGAATAACGAATTAACCTGCATTAAAGATTTATCTATTTTCAGCATGCCTGTCCCTCATCTCATTCAAATTGACTTAGATAGAATTGCTTAATATCTCCATTATTAAACTTTTCTTTATCAACATACGTCATATTAGTATCTTTAATTAAATACATTTCATCACAGATATATTGTAATTCATCGAGAATATGGCTCGCTATAATGACACATGTTCCTTCATTAGCTAACTCTTTAATCAGGATTTCTACCTGTTGCACCGCAATTGGATCCAGCCCATTTAATGGCTCATCTAATATTAAAAGTTTTGGATAATTATAAACTGACCTAGCAATGCCTAATTTTTGTTTCCAACCTAATGATAACTTTTTTACTTTTACATTTAGTTTAGTCTCTAATTTTAAAGATGTTATGACGCGCTTCAAATAGTTATGATCAACTTCCACATTCATCATTATTAACTGATTATGAAGAACTTTCTTCACTGTCATTTCATTACTAAAGGATGGATATTCAATTAAACTTCCAATTCCAGAACGTTTCATTTCATTCTGCCCATTTATAATATCGAAACCATCAAAAATTATGCTGCCTGAATCACTATGATTTAAACCTAGAATACATTTCATTAACGTTGTTTTACCAGAGCCATTTTGGCCTAAAAGTCCATAAATTTTTCCCGAATAAAATTTAAAACTAATTCCACTTAAAACTTGATCATGATTGAAACTTTTATCTAATTGATTAACTTCTAAAATTTTCCCCACTTCTTGCAAGATAATTCCTCCTTTTTAAATATCAATTTGCTTAAACCGACGTAATGAAACCCATATACCAATAATGCCAGCCACAATAATTACCATAAACATGATTAATGGTATAGATATACTCTGTGACCTAAAACTTGCAATGGTAGCATTACATAAAGTGATAATCATTAAAATAGATGAACTAATCACATATGCTACTTTAGGTTGATAAATTGCAACGATACAAGGAATTACCCCAACTAGTATAAATAGAAAATCTAATAAAAAATCTTCTATAAGAAAGCTTAAAAATACTACTGATAAATGCTTACCAAAAAATAATACTAACAACCCAAAACTGATACCATGTAAAGGAATTAATATAATTCCAGAAATAATGCAAACTATCAGTAACCTACCAAAATAATACCCTGTTCTAGTAAGCGGGTAAGTTAAAATTTGACGAATTTCAATCGTATTGGCAACTACTTGAAAAGCCAAAAAGCCTTGTAAAAATAAAATACTAGCTCTTAAGAACAGTCCTTCAAAACAATAAAAAACAATACAAAACTGCATTGACTTAGCTTGATACTTAAATGCCACTGGTAACATTTCGAATACTTTTTGATCCTTAGATAATCCATGCAAGATAATAATTGAAATTAAAGTCGCTATTAAAAATATAACGACCACACTAACACATATCTTTAAAATTCCAATTTGATTAAAATAAAATTTTACTGTTTTTTTCATTTTTATACCTCCTCACATCATAATGAAGGTTTAAAAATAATTTTTAACTATTATATTCCTAACATGTTGGCTTTTATTCCTAATTAACATCAAGATTTCCGTAAGAACAATTATCATATAAAATTTCCTATTTTCTAATTTACCTTATCTAGACTATCCGGTCTGAACATGATAATCTGGAGTCATAGAAAGGTGGCGGGACGTTATGCAACCCATTATCAATTTACAAGATATTTCACTAGAAATTAATAATCACTCACTTTTGAAACATATTTCCTTCAAGGTAAATTCAGGGGACTTTTTAACAATCACAGGTCCATCTGGAAGTGGTAAAAGCACTATTTTGAAATTAATTGCGGGGTTAATTTCAAGAACTTCAGGCGACATCCAATTTAATAATCAGTCAATTGATAGTTATGATCCAATTAACTATCGCCGGGTCGTCTCTTATTGTTTCCAAACGCCCGTTTTATTTGGTGAAACAGTCAAAGACAATCTTGAATTTCCTTATATCATTCGCAAACAAAATTTTGATGAAGCACATGCTATTGTTTCACTTGAATCAGTAGGTTTACCCAGTCACTATCTTAGTAAATCAATTAATGAATTATCTGGCGGTGAAAAGCAGCGTGTCGCTCTCATTCGTAATTTAATCTTTTTGCCTAAAGTCCTCCTACTCGATGAAATTACAAGTGCTTTAGATTCTGAAAGTAAAAAAATCATCCACACACTCATTAATCATTTGAATGACTCAAATAAAATTACAATCATCGCTGTCACACATGATGATAGTGAAATAAAAATGGCCGATCAATTAATTGAAATTGTTAACGGTCAAATGACGGAGGTCACTCATGAGTAATTTAGCCGTTAATAACCTTTCGCTTTTCTTCGCCTTCTCACTTGTTTTAGTCTCTCTTGGAATCGTTTATAAAGAGAAATTAGGTTTGGCAAAAGACATTATTTATAGTGTTATTCGTGCAATCATTCAATTAGTCATTGTTGGCTATATCTTAAAATATGTCTTCAATATTAATAATATTATTTTGACATTAGTCATGATGTTCATTGTTTTCTTTAATGCCGCTTATAGTGCGCACAAAAAAAGTGCGGGAATTCCGCACAGTTTTCGTATTTCATTTATTTCCATTTTTTGTAGTACTTCCGTAACACTTGGCCTTTTATTACTAGCAGGGACCTTAAAATTTATCCCTTCACAAATCATCCCTATCACTGGAATGATTGCCAGCAATTCAATGGTTGCCATTGGGCTCTGTTACCGAAATCTCAATAGTAGCTTTCGTGATCAACGTCAGCAAATTTTAGAAAAATTAGCACTGGGTGCAGATTTAAAACAAGCATCCTACCCAATTATCCGAGAAAGTATCAAAACAGGTATGTCACCTACTATTGATTCAGCTAAAACAGTGGGAATTGTCAGTTTACCTGGTATGATGTCCGGTTTAATCTTCGCCGGTGTTGATCCTGTATTCGCCATTAAATACCAAATCATGGTCACCTTTATGCTCCTTTCAGCCACAAGTATTTCATCGATTAATGTTTGTTATTTATCTTATAAACAATTTTTCAACGATAAAAAGCAACTACGTTAATCATTCATCTACCCTACGTAGTGAGAATTGTCTGCCCTAAATAATAGTTAGTTCATTTCTATAAAAATAAGCTAATCCTCATTTTTAATTTGAGAGTTAGCTTATTTTTTATAAAATATATACTACTATTGAACATCGTGATTAAAACAGTTTTTATACTAATGCATGCAATAAATAATTGCGCTTTGAAAACTATCATTTTTGAGCAGTTCTTACTTGCCTAGTCAGCTAAACCAGTGTCATCCCAAATTTCATTTTCATGATAACTCTATCATTTCACATTACCTGCTTTAAACAATCTCACGACCGATTCACTAGTTAATGCTACTTGTTGTAAGGTTGTCGTTTTTTCTATTGCTTTTTCCAGCGCAATTGGCCTAAGTTGAATGGAAAATGCACCTGCCAATAAATCTGCCATCTTTCCTATATCTGCACTTCTTCTGCCTGATAACCCAACAACTGGAACATGATATTTTTTACCAAGCATCGCCACACCGAATGGTACTTTTCCTTGGGCAGATTGACTATCTAAACTACCTTCACCAGTAATCACTAAATCAGCTGTCTCAATTTTATTTTCCAACGCAACAGCTTGGCTAATCAGAGGGAAACCCGCTGCCATATGCCCACCCAATACCATTAATGCGCCACCAATACCGCCAGCTGCGCCAGATCCTGGTTGCATTTGAAGATTGATTTCAGTATTTTTTTCAATCATCTCAGAAACTTTTTTCGCCTGATTATCCAATTCTTTAATCTGCATCTTTGAAGCGCCTTTTTGTTTACCAAAAACTGCAACAGCACCGGTTTCACCATAAAAAGGATTAGTCACATCTGCTGCAATAATTAGCTCAACATCTGCCATACTATTTTTCAATTGGTCTGGAAACACCATTTTTGAAACCCTGACTAGCGGGTTTCCTGTGATAATCAATTGCGCTTCATCATCTGTCACCTGCACACCAAAAGCCTGCAACAACCCCAATCCACCGTCAGAGGTGCCACTCCCACCGAGTGTCATAATCACTTTGGCTACGCCTTGTTGAAGCGCATCTTTTAACATTGCCCCTAATCCAAAACTACTACTTTGTTCAACTGTTTTTTCGCTAGGTTCAATAAAATCTAGTCCAATAACTGAAGCTGATTCAATGACAGCTGTTTTCTCACCATTAATAATGGTCATTAAGTAATCTGCTGTCATTGGTCGTGCCAATAAATCAACTGTTTTAACAGATTGCCATACACCGCCACAAGCTTCAAAGATAGCAGCCATACTGCCTTCACCGCCATCCGCGATTGGAACTGAAATTCCTTCATCTATTAATTTCAACTCTAATAAATGATTAATAACGACTTCATTCAATTCTTTTGATGTTGCACTTCCTTTAAACGAATCTATTGCACTCACTAGTTTCATTTTAACCCTCCGACCATTCAATTATTCTTTAAGTTAAGTGTACCACTTGCTTTTAACATGATGCTTGTTTCAATTTAAATTCATGATTTCTCAACACATATTGCCGATCACACATGCTAGCAACATCCGGTTCATGAGTGACAATAATCACACATTTACCTTGTGATTTAGCTAAGCCTTGCAGTAACCCAATGATTATTTTTGTATTGGCTTCATCCAAATTACTCGTTGGTTCATCAGCGACAATGAGTCGTGCGTCACAACATACCGTTCTGATAACAGTGACACACTGTTGTTGCCCACCAGAAAGATGTTGGACGTTTTTCTTAGCCATCTCTTCATCAACACCAACTTTTTTCAACATTTCAAAGACATATTCCTTATCACCTGCATGTGTTGCACCAGTGATAGCCATTGTTGTCATCACATTTTCAAGCGCTGACATATAGGTAAACAAATTATATGATTGAAAAATAATTGAAACATCTTTATTTCGATAATGTGTTAGCCCAATTTTATTAATAGCTTTACCTTCATATGAAATTTCTCCAGCCTTAGGTTTATCTAATCCCGCAATTAACGAGAGAAAGGTTGTTTTACCTGAACCACTACTGCCGACAATAGCGTACGATTTACTATTTTCAAAAGTTAAATTAACATTTGAAAATAGTGCGTTATCCTTATTTTCATACCAATAAGCAACATTTTTCATTTCAATCATATAATCAGTCCTTTCCATTAATTTATGAATTCAAGCGTTTATTGAGTTCAAATCGTAACATACTAAGTGATGCCAAAATAATCGACACCAAGATAATTGTAAGACCCATTCCGCCTAATACTACCAAGTCTTTTACCTTAATTGTCGTATTTAAGCGATTCAATTTTACTGATTGGCTTGCCGTTATTGCTGATTGATCTGCCAAATCACTTTGCGCACCACCTTGTATATCACTTGAAGTTGTTAATGTAGTTGCTGCCGTTTGTTGGTTTATTAACTGATTTCCAACGACATTGCCGATAACTCTACCACCAATACCCGCAACAGCTAACGATACAATTAAAATCATAACCATTTCAACAAAGAATTGTGCGATAATTTTCCACCATTTTTCTCCTAATGCTAATAAAATACCAATTTCATAACGCCGTTCCCTAATCATTAGAATAATCATTAAAGAAAGAATAATAGTTCCTGAAATGACCACTAACAAAATAATTTTTTGTGCAAATCGTTTAATATTATTCAATGGTATCAACATTGATTGGTAATTCCTATCATCCGTTGATAGTGAAAATTGAGCTGGATTAATGAGTTTCTTAGCTTTTTTTGTAAATACTGCCAATTCAGCCGGATTGTTCAATGTATAAATAATTGAATCAGCAGTCCCTTTATATTTGCTACCTTTTACCGTATTAGCAAATGTATAAGCTGTATAAATTGTATTAGATGCATTTTTACCAATACTATTTGAACTAGCTTTATAAATACCCACAACTTTAACCTTGTACATTTTACCACCAGTTGATTTTAGTTTAATTGTATTCCCCACTGAAATGTGGTTAATTGAAGCAAGTTCCGATTCAATCACAACATTCTTAGTGTTTAAATCACTTGCTGTCAGACCACGACCTTCCGTAATTTTGGCACCGCTAGAACTTAATAGACTAGTTGTTTCGCTCACACCAGAAATCATTATATGACCTGTTGTCACAGATGACTTCATTTTTTTATCATTCGTACCTTGATTTGAAGGTACTGTCTCAAATGAATCAGTATCAGCTATTACTGATGTCATAATTCTATAACTCTTCACGTTACTTAATGCACCAATTTTTTTAGCCGTTGTCATCTTGACCCCTGATAAGTTAGCTATTGTCTTCGATTTTTTTGAACCAAAGGTTTTCTTTTTGCTGACAGCCTTCTCCTGATTAGCTGTCAACGTTACTGTTGCACCTACGCTCTTCTTGGCATCATTCGCCGCAGTTATTGCCGCATTTTGAATAATTAATCCTATTAACATGAATAACATAATAGTCGACATGACTAAAACAAGTAAAAATGATCTTCCTTTTTTAGCTTTAATATTTAATAAAGCTCGTTTAAAAAAATTCATATTCATTCCCTCTATATTCGCTTAATCTCTATCATTAAGCATAACTAATAAATATGAATTATTTTTGACGATTATCAGAACCTTTTGCATACAAGCCACAAAAAATATATAATGCAAGTTGGATTAGTTAAGATTATACTGTTTTTATTAATGCCCAAACACTCAATTAATAATGAAGGAGCACTATCACTCATGCCAACTCGTCAAGATCATCATAATAATAAAATAAAAAGAAACAAGCAGGCCATTATTATAATAAGTACTATTTTGATTATTATAATAATTGGCGCCATCTCTTTTTCTGCTGGTAGTCGTGCGTCACATAAACGTGCTGAACAATCCTCACAGGATGCCGCTAGCTCTAAAGCAACAAGTATCGCTTTAAAAATTGCTAAAGAAACAAGTAATTCTTTAAAAAAAGCTAATCAAGATGCTAAAGATGCTGCAAGTTCTTCAGCTGATAGTTCTCATTCAGATTCTCAAACCGATAACACCATAAAATCCCCAACCTCGTCTAATGCTTTAAATGCCAATGACAAATCTGAGATTTCAACTGACTTCTTAACTTGGGCTGGCAGACAAGCTATCATTGGTAATATGGCTGTAAGTGAGCATTACTTTAGTGATGGTGCCGATGATTCAGGAGATTGGTACGCTAATACGCCAGACGGAAAAGTTCAAGTCCAAAATAATGATAATCCTGGCGCAAACTCATTCAAAATCCATGCCATTGGTGGTGTTATGTTTTACACAGCTAATGATAAAACAACTGGAATTGATAGCTCCTTGGACAGCGATGATGACTATTCACTTAATGTGAACTTTGACAAACCTGTCAGTAAATACCTGTTAGCTGATAACGGTGTCGTCTACCAATTAACAACTGGTAGTGGCACAGATGTTAACCCCGAAGACGGTTTTGCTGAATTAGATACCGATGGTACTGATTACGATAACGGACCTGATCAAGATTTTTTTGTTTCTAAAGATGCTGCTGCTCAGACTGAACTACGTACCCTAATTCAAACATATAAATAACCAAATAAAAGGCACGACAACTATTAAAAAATAAGTTGTCGTGCCTTTTATAACTATTAAATTTTATTCAGCTAATAACTATAGAGCCTTCTATTTAATCTATTAAACTTTCCCAATCTCTCGACCAGATTAAGCCTAAACATTTTTCACCGGTATGAACACCCACCAAAGGTCCGATATAACCTGATTCAAAATGCATATTAGGAAAACTATCTCTCAAATCTTGTCCCCATTCAGCTTGAAGATCTGGATTATTCGCATCAATTAAATCAATACGAACTGGATAATCAAGTGACTGAGTCGTTTCTTCAAATTGTGATTTAATTTCTGCGTACGCATTTTTCATTTTGCGTTCTTTACCAATAGCAACAATTTTGCCTTCTTTATCAAAAGTTAAAATTGGTTTGATTTTCAATAAATTACCAACAAATCCTGAACGATTTGATAGACGACCCGTTCTCATTAAATGATTTAAATCATCGACAACAAAAAGTACGCGTGTTGTTTCTCTCAACTCGCTTAATTTTTCAACTATTTCTGTAACATCTTTATTTTTTTTAACCATTGTGGCAGCTAATTGAACCATGTTCCCCATCCCTGCACAATCAATCTTTGAATCAAAGACATGCACATTGATAGAAGAAACAGATGGCGCAAAAGCCTCAAGATTTCCAACCAATCCACTAATACCTGATGATAAGTGAATACAAATCACATCAGTATAACCTTCAGCAGCAAGTGCATCAAATCGTTCTTCCATTTCACCCATTGATACTTGGGAAGTTGTTGGAAGAACGTCTTCTGTTTTTAATAGTTGATAAAATTGAGCCGCTGTTAAATCCGCATTTTCATGATACACATGATTACCAAATAAGACTGGGTTATTGACGACTTTAATATCCAATCGTTCAACAATCTCATCTGCGAGATATGCCGAACTATCTGTTAATACAGCAATTTTCATTATTCACACTCCTATCTTTACTATCGTATCATACATTACGATTGAATACCGTCATTTAGCCACCAATTTGGCGCCCAATAACTAATCCTAAAAAAGTCATCAAGCCACCAATAATATAACTAACTAATAAATAAATCATAAAGAATGAAACTTTTTTACTTTGAATTAACTTAATCAATTCAAAATTATAAGTTGAAAAAGTCGTAAAACCGCCCATTGTTCCTGTCCCAAGTAAAACTAACATTGGATTGGATAAATTAAGTCCTGTTAAAATACCTAAAATTAAACACCCTATTAAATTAATGGACAAAGTCCCAACCGGAAATTTATCAGTTAACAATTGATTGCTAAGATTAGTTAAGCCATATCTGAGCATAGCTCCGACTGCAGCTCCCAATCCGACTAATAAAATCATCATGAGTGTTCACGCTCCATTCGCCAATCACCAACTCGATTTCCAAGTAAATAACCCAGTAGCGTTAAGGAAAGGCCACCAACAATCGTAACCACGATATAAATAACTGCATAAGTCCATTGTTGCGTTTCAATTAACGTTACCGCTTCTAAACTATAGGTTGAAAAAGTCGTAAAAGCACCAATAAAGCCAGTTTTCATTCCCAATGTTAGCCATGCCGGCACTTTCTCAGTCGTTTCAATATATTGAACCAAGAACGCCAAAATAAAGCAGCCAACTAAATTAATCATAAGTGTCCCAAGTGGAAAGCCATCTGGTTTAACAATGGTTAACCCTAGTAAATATCGACTTATTCCGCCAAAAAAGGCAAATATTGCGATAATCATATAATTCAATTTAAATACCTTCTTATTTATTGATGTCTAATACCTTATTTTACCGAATTTTTACATTAATACAACGGATAAAATAATCATCTTAATATTTATTAATACTTTATTAAAAGAAACGTAGAAGAACCCAAAGTAATTACCTTGAGCACTTCTACGTTTCTTAGTTTTTGAAAACTTTAACACTGGTTTCTTAATTATATTAACGACATGGTAATACAATCATAATAAATTAAGTTTTACAGCAACTGCAATTGCTTGTGCCCGATTGGTAACATTTAACGTCTCATAAATTTCTGTTAGATATAACTTCACAGTCCGATCGGTCACAAACATTTCTCCGGCAATGTCTTTATTTGTCATCCCATCAGCAACGTTTTTTAATAGATCAATTTGTTTTTCGGTCAACTTAATTTCATTTTCTGGATTTTCGTTTAACGCCATCATCTTTTTAGTAACTTCATTACTAACAGCCACATAATCATCCGCATTAAGCACTCTCACAACTTCATCAACTATTTTAGCCGGTTCTTCACTTTTTAACAGATATCCTCGAATACCATAGTTCATCATATTCTTAACAACATCATTATCTATTTCAGTTGATAGCACAACTATTCTCGTTTGCCCTGCAAGCTGTTTTATTAAATCAAATCCGGTCATTTTTGGTAATCGTAGATCTACTAGAATTAAATCAGGAATTTCATCTAATTCTGCCAATTTAGACTGAGCATCAATCCCATCTACGGCGACACCAACAACGGTTAATTGTGGATTCATATTAATCATCATTTCCAAACCATTTCGTACAATTGGGTGATCATCAACAACCATTACCGTGTTCATTCTGTATCCCCCATTTCAACTTTAATTCGTACAACCGTACCCTCTTCTGACGTACTAAGAATTTTAATATCGCCGCCATGACTTTGTGCACGCTCACGCATTCCCACCAAACCATAATGGTCTTTACGTGTCCGTCCACCATTTGGAAATAAATCACCATTATTTTCAATGTCTATAATCAATTGCCCACTAATAAGAATGGCACCAACTTGAGCATTTAAAATATTGGCATGCTTAATAACATTCATGAGTGCTTCGTTAATCATCCGAATGACATCTATCAATAAATCACCTGTCAACATCAAATCATCATTAATATCAACAATTGTTTTCAAACCATACTTAACCTCTAATAATGCAGTTTGTTCTATCACGTGTGACCTCAAACTAACCTTAGCATTTTCAGAAGTGATACCCCGATACGTTTCAATCATACTGCGCGATTCTTTAATTGAACTAGACGTTAATTTCTGTATCTGCTTAAGTCTATTTTTAGCTTTTTCATATTGTTCGCTATCAATATAAGATTCCGTTATTGCAAGCTCCATACCAATACCTACTAAATCTTGAGTTAACGTGTCATGCAGATCACGCGCCATTCTTTGACGTTCTTCCACAACAGTAAACTTACTAACTTGTTTATAGGCAGCATTCAATTCAACATTCAGTTGTGACAATTGCAGAGCTTGGTATTTGCTGTCATAAACCGCTTTGTAAATATAGTAGGACAAAAACATAATTGCAGAAATAGCTTCTAAAATGTAAAAACTATTAATCAATGGCCCTATGATTATACCAACTAACAAACCAGCTAATATAATAGTAATTGCATAACCCCAAACTAATTTAGAAAAGAAATAATAAGGTTGATGTAATGACAACGATATATCTTCAATAACAAATACTATTACGACACCAATTAAGTAACAAAGTGATGCATTAACATTATTCATCAAAAACGCCATGCCAACTGAAACAACAATTTGCATGCTCATCAGTACATATTGATTAGATTTTTTTAAGATTTGCTTTGCACCTAATAAAATTAATAAATGTCCAAACATTAAATAGCCAGCATCATAAGTTTCCAGCGTAGGATTCGGATATTCTGTGATAAGTGCAATTAAATAAACAATTGTCAATAATCCGGCAACTAGCCAACGACCTCTACGAAAGAAAAGTTGCTGCATCTGCAGCCGTAATTCATCATCCAATATAGTCCCTCCAATTACAAAAATAACCTCAACGTATAAACCTATATAGCCATCTTATCATTAATTATTCTAGTTTCATATTTGGTAGGATTTTATCTAACCATTTAGGAAAGTACCAATTTGCTTTTCCAAATAAAATAATCATTGATGGTACTAAAATCATTCTAACAATAAAGGCATCAAAGAAAATCCCAAATGAGAGTGCTAACCCAATCGACTTCACTGTTGAATCACCAGCAAACACAAATCCCATGAATACAGCAGTCATGATTAAGGCTGCGGCAAATACCGCTTTACCATTAGTCCGAAGTGCTTCAATAACGGCAGTTTTAGTATCATGCGTTTGATCATATACTTCTCTTATTCGACTGACCAAAAAGACCTCATAATCCATGGCTAAACCAAATAAAATTCCAATTAAAATAACTGGCGCAAAATTAAGGACTGGCATTTTAACACTCAAACCAATCAACCCCATACCATGACCCTGCTGTGTTACAAACACTAGTGCTCCTAACGTCGCTAATAGTGATAAAATAAACCCACCAACTGCAACGAATGGAATAAGTAAAGAACGAAAAATTGTCATCAATAATAAGAATGCAAATACAACAATAATAATAGCAAACTTAGGTAAGGCTTTCATCAACATATCCGACATATCGATATTAATAGCCGTTGATCCTGTCACCAACATTTTGGGCATGCCCTGTTTCTCTGATTGAGATCGAATCTGATAAACTAAATTTTTAGTTTTAACATTATTACCATCATCTTTAGGTGTGACCGCAATCATATAATAGTGACCACTTTTACCATTACCTGTTACAGCTGGTGTTTCACTAACAACATTTTTGTCACTCTTTAGTTTTGCAGTTGCCTTAGCTACTTGGTCTGTATTTTTAGTTTCAATTAACACCACTAATGTAGCAGAATTTCCTTTACCATATCCTTCAGTCATCAAATCATAGGCACGTCGCTCTGTAAAATGGCTACTTTTAACTGAATCATTTGGTAATCCTAAATTTATTTGACTAAAAGGGATTGCTGCACCAATTAATCCTATAACTACCATTAATGATAGTAATATACTGTGCTTAGCAACAAAATTTCCATAACCTTTATCCCGATTCCATTTGCTTAATACACCGAATAATCGATTACGCTTCTCACCTGTTCCATATTTACCCATTAATACTAAAGTTGCTGGAATAAATGTCAGCGCAGTGAACATTGCCGTCAATACTGACAGCGCCCCACAAATTCCCATAATTGTTAAAAATTCAATACCTAACGTACTCATCGCCAGTAACGCAACCATGACAGTAACTCCCGCAAAAATAACGGATTTTCCAGCAATTGTTAATGCTCTCCGTAGCGCTAACTGTCGGGTATGACCTGATTTTAATTCTTCACGATAACGAGAAATGATAAACAACCCATAATCAATTCCCACAGCAAGCCCAACCATACCGCTTAATGATAAATCTGCTGAACTAATTGTAATGAAGTTTGACATAATTACCGTACCCAAAATACTAAGTCCAAGTCCTAATATTGCTGATATAATGGGCATCCCAGCAACTAATAAAGAAGCAAAAGTAATAGCAAGTACAATAACAGCACAAATTAGCCCGTACATCTCTGATTTTTCACCTGTATCCATTGCATTTATCGTTAAATCACCACTAAGTTCAGTTTGAATACCTGCTGAACGAGTGACATTAGTCGCTTTAACTAAGCGATTAATAGACGCTTGTTTAACAGACTCTTTTTTTTGCTTATAAATAACAGTCAAATAACCATATTTAGCCTTTTTGACCAAATTTTGTTGTTGCTTTGGTGTTACAATTACTTTAACATTTTTATCTTCACTTACTTTTTTAGCAAGGCGTGTGATTGCTACGTCTTGTTTAGCATCGGTTAACTTCCCCGATTTTGCTTTTAAAACTATTTTTTCTGTTGCTCCAGTTGGTGCCGTATCACTAAAATCGGTCGTGACAATATTTAATGCTTTTTGCGCTTCAGTTCCGTTTATTTCCAGACTATTCCCTGAAAAACTAGCCCCCTGAGTTGCCGCCACACCACCTACAATCCCTAATATAGCTAAAACAAGTACAATCGTTATTACCGCATGTCGATATATAAAATCACTTAATTTATCTAACCCTTTTGTCAAAATAATATTTCCTCCTCTTTAATTGCATGAGTTTATTCTAACAAGGCTTAGCCTTTAAGATAATGGACCATTGGGAAGATTTTTAGTTCCCTTTAGGGAAAATCAACCCAAAATAAAAAGCCCTTGCTCCACAAGGACTTTAATTACATAACTCTTATTAAGCTTGACTCAATTTAAACTGACTCCATGGTTTTAAGAAATCGAGTAAGAATAATTCATCATCCGTAATGCGGCCAACAACATTCACCCGACCATCATTTTTCATTTCTTTTAAGGCAATTTGTGTTTCACCTTTATATTGTCCATAACCCTCGTTATCGATTAAAACATCCCCACGCTTAATTTGTTTCGTGTTATGTGCAGGGAACGCTTTATCTTTATAAATAACCCGTGTCATCGTTGAACGTAACAGATAATCTGAGCGATCACCACGGTAACTGTGCATACTATCGAGTAAAACTTTCTTTTCAAGATCAGTTACATCGTCAACTGTTTCAATCTTAAGGGTTGGATAATTGGCATTAAATGCTTCCGCAGCAGCTTTTAATTCAGTTTCTGAAGCATACGCGTTAGCGATAATCACATCGTCAATTAAATCCGTCATCAACATGTGTTTAACTTGTGTGGCAATCTCTAAATGACGATGATCTTCCAATGTGCATAACCCATCTGCCGTTGGCCAAGGACCGAAAGTTGCTGAGTTAGCATTCACAAAGGCTGCCGTATTTAAATTATATTTTCGGAACTTCTCACTACAAGCAACAAAAAAGTTATACGCCAATCCTGTGTATTCATGTGGATAAAAATTGTGTGATCCTAATAAATTTTCTCTTTTTGGTGAATAACTCATAATGTTATCCACATAATTAGTCCCAGAACTCATATTAATTTCAATTTTTAAATTATATGGATTGCGAGTCATTGCGGCTTCTTCTGCCCCAGTAAATCCTAAATCTAATCGAACACCGTATGCCCCCATGTCATCAAAGAATTTTAAATCTTGATAACTAATATTTAATTGTTCAAACAAATCAGGATTAATATCAACCATGACTTCCATGCCCAGTTGATTTGCGTAATCAACAGTCTTTTTAAATTCAGCTAATACCTTATCTTTACCATCAGTCACTTGTAGTAAACTCGTAAAAACTCTCTTATACCCATATTTACTAGCTAAATCTAAATACGCTGCATCGTCCTTAAAGTTTGATCGTTCTGGATAAATTGAAACGCCTAATTTTCCCATCGTTATTCCTCCTAAATATTATTAAGGTCTATACCAATAGTATAAAGGTTATTTTTCTTATTTGAAAGCGTATTCTATGATTTATTTTGATTATTTTTAAAGAATTCCTTAATATTAAGGTTATTTTAAGGTTCGTGTTGTATAGTGAACTTATCCCAAAACAACATAAATAACTAACCTTTATACTTTTTCATTTCTCCTCCAAAGTAATGAAAGAGAGAGCTAATTTATTAGCTCTACAACTTACTCCCTAGAGACTGCCTTCCCAGCAGTCTCTTTTTTTGTTTTTATTTTTTAAAGGTGTGCTAAAATATAAATCACAAAGGAGTCAAAATATGACAATACTCACTACTTTACTACAATTAATTGGCCTCAGTGTGGGGCCTCTTCTTGTGGCCGCCTTTTTACTAACTGCTGTGAATCGTAATACAAAAAAACAGTTATCCTTAAACCAACAATTATATTTGGGTTCTATTGGCATTATCATCCATGAAGCTAGTCACGCCATAATGGCTTTTATTTTTCGATTCCATATCACTCAAATTAAATTAATTAAACGACCTCATCCAGAGATGGGCGATAACTCACTTGGATTCGTCAGCTATAATTCACCCCAAAATTTAAGAGGTAAAATTGGTACGGCAATGGCTGGAATTGCCCCTATTATTGGCTGTTCAGCCGTAATCATTGGCCTTTTTGCCTTACTTTTACCCCAATCTTTTAATCTATTATCCACAATGCTACTAAACAAAACATTCAATACACAATCATTTTTTAATTTATTCACATCATTATTTCAAAATTGGGCATTAAACTTCATCGTGTGGCTGTTGATCACAACGTCCATCACAGTTGGTGGGTTCGACTTAAGCTCAGCTGACAGACAAGGATTTGGTCTTGGATTTAGTTTACTGGCATTTTTAGCTATTATTATTTATTATCTGTTTGCCCTATTTAACCAACAAACGCTACTAATGACCTTATTAACTAATCTCGCTTTACGCACTAGTTTGATTACTATTTTGATGCTCTTTTTATTACTAATTACAAATTTAGTGGTTAAATTATTTAACCATTAAAATACAGTTTAACTGACTATAATCACTGCGCCTTTTTAATTAATTTCACCCAAATGACACCCATAAATGGCATAAGTGTCACAAAAAATGAGATTAAAAATTTCATTAAATCAATGTCTATCACTGTATGCTTAATTAATTTTGAATTAATTTGATATAAATAATACCCAGGAAAAGCACTCTGAACATTAGTAATTAAGTGAACAAACCACCCACTACTAAACGTGTAAAATGGCACTATTAATAGTGCCACAATGGCCATTAGCGGAAACCCACCCGCATCTAAAGCAACAGAATCCATCGTTAATCCAAGAGCAAATCCAATGGCACTAAAATAAATTCCTAAGATACTTAATAAACCTATTAGTTCAAACAAGGTAATGTTAATTATAATAGCCCCTAAAATGGATCCAATAATACTAATAATTAAACTGATTATCACGTTAATAATGAGTTGAATCAGCAATTGATCAAACATAAAATTCCAGATAGAATAATGTGATGTTTTACTTTTAAGTAAGTAATATCGTTTACTACCGTTAATTTTTTTGCTAAAGGTTACGATAGAGTTCCCCATAATTCCAAATAAACAAGCAATTAAAAAGAATCCTTGTTTTTCTGCTTCTGGCATTATTGTAGAATTATCTTTAGCCAAATTAATCATAAATAAATACCAAAGAGAAGGAATCACAATGGTGAAAAATAAAAATCGTTTATTACGCATGACTTGTTTAAGTTGAATGAATATAGCCATTATGCTCGTCCTTTCTCATCGTTAAAGTGACGGTACCATTGTTCAATGGTTTGATTGTGTCCATGAATTTTAGTAACAGAAACATCCTGATCAATTTTTCCATTTTTAAGTAACAAAACTCGTGAAAAGTATTTATCAATTTGGTTAAAATCGTGTGTAATCGTGATGACACTTCCATTAACATGATCTAAATGTTGCCAAAAAAAATCAATCGATTGCAAATCCATCCCAACTGTTGGTTCATCTAAAATTAATAACTTAGAGGGCCTTAACAAACTAAGCATTAACGCTAAACGGCGCTTTTGACCACCAGATAATTTTCTAACAAAAGTATTCATAACATCTTGTAGTTGAAATTTTTCAAGCATCTGACTTACGAATTCTTTAGAATAGACTTGATCAATTAATGAAGCCAGTTGAACATGCTCAATGACTTTTAAATCACCTAACAGGACATTTTCCTGGGACATAATATTTAAATCATTTTTATTATCAATTAAACTTTCAAGGTGCCCGCTATCAGCTTTTTCTTCGCCATAGATAATTTTTACTAGTGTCGATTTCCCTGAACCATTACTCCCTAAAAGCGCAATTCTATCTTTTTCGTAAACTGTTAAATCGATTCCATTTAACACAGGTTTGTCAAAGGCTTTTTTTAAGGCACTTATTTTTAATAAAGCTTCTTTAGAATTATTTTTCCCTAAAAGTAATGCATCTAAACTAACGCCTAAAATTTCTGATAAACTAATTAACTTATCAATTCCAGGTTCAGCTTGTCCATTCTCCCACTTTGAAATTGATTGACGAGAAACGTATAATTTTCGGGCTAAATCTTGCTGAGATAATTGTTTTTCTCTTCTCAATGCTATTAATTGATCTAAAAAAATATTTTTCATTTTTTAACTTCCTCCTTAAATTAATTATTAGTGATACTTAGAACTATGTAAATAGATACGCCAGCTAATTATAGATGACAAGCACGCAACTTACCGTTGCAGTGCTGTTATATGTACGTTTCAAGGGGGTATTTCAACTAAAAAAGCTGATTATATTTCTGTGTTTTTTAACAACCAGAAATATAATCAACTTTCAATACTTACTTATTTTTCAATGTCTTCATTTAACTTTTCTATTTCCACCATAATTTTACTAACGCTTGTGTCCCATCGTTACCTAAGTTGTCTTCATCAACTAATTTTTCATATAAAATTTTAGCTTCTTTTGTTGCAGGTAAATTAACATTCATTTTTTCTGCCTCATCCAACGCAATACGTAAATCTTTTAGGAAATGTTTTGCGAAAAATCCTGGCGTATAATCCTCTTTTAAAATACGTGGTGCGTAATTAGCAAGGCTCCAGTTAGCAGCACTACCACCGCCAACCGTTTTAACAATACTTTCTAAATTTAAATTGGCTGCTTTTGCGTAAACCAACAATTCAGTCATTCCGGTCATTGTTCCAGCAATCATAATTTGATTAGCCATTTTAGCATGCTGACCTGAACCATAGGCACCGAAAAGAGCAATTGTTGTGCCCATTTTTTCAAAAATAGGTTTAACTTGTTCATAAATGTCACTCGTTCCACCAACCATAATTGTTAATTTTGCATTTTTAGCCCCAATATCACCACCAGAAACAGGAGCGTCCAATGCAAATAACTCATGACTCTCCGCGTAATCACCAATTTTTTTAGCTAACGTAGGTGTACTTGTTGTCATATCAACAACGATTGTCCCCTTTTTAGCTCCAGCAAAAATACCATTTTCTTCAAAATAAATAGCTTGAACATCAGCCGGAAAACCAACCATTGAAAAGACAATATCACTTTTTTCTGCCACTGCTTGAGGAGAATCAGCCCAAATAGCACCTTGGCTAACTAAAGTATCTGTTTTTGATTTTGTTCGATTAAACACCGTCACAGAATAATCTGCTTTCAATAAATTACTAACAATCGCGGCACCCATGACGCCGGTTCCAACAAATCCAATTTTTTTCATAATAATCTCCTCTTTAATCGTTTCCTCTATTATGCCACTTACCCTAGAAATCGCCCACCATTTCGACTAAAAAAGGTAACCATCACATCTACTGATAGTTACCTTACGCGTCGCTATTTATTTTGTGCCACTTTTTCACTTAAATATTTTGAAAATTCACTTTTATCATGATACCCAACTACTTTTTCAATTGCTTTACCATCTTTGAAAAGTAAGAAACTAGGAATACTCATAACATCGTATTCTAATGCCGTTTCTTTATTCTCATCAATGTTCAATTTTACGAATTGCATATCAGCTTTGAATTCTTGCTCTAATTCATCAATGACAGGCTCCATCATTAAACAAGGGCCACACCAAGGAGCCCATAAATCAACAATTGTTAATCCTGAATTCGTATGTTCTGCCAACGTTTTATCTGTTACTTTCGTGACCATGTTGTCACCTTCATTTCATTATTTTTTATTCTGAATATTGTACATATGAATCAATGTTGTCACTATAATTGCGCCAAAGACAATTCCAGCAAAAAGAATAGATGAAATTTCAATACCAATCTGTGGTATTGAAACAAATAATTTCACCGCAATCAACGCGATTAATAAATAGGCCATTGATTCTAGTTCTGGCACAATCTTCATTAATTTCATAATCAATGTTGCAATGCCACGCATCGCTAAAATACCAAACATTCCACCAATCAAAACGACAACTGGATTCGTTGAAATAGCTAATGAAGCTAAAACTGAATCGATTGAAAAGACAATATCCATCATTTCAATTGAAATAACAACCGACCAGAACAAGGAAAAGGGCCCTTTACGTCCATTCCCTTTTTTCTCTGATTTAGGTTTTGGTGTCTTAACTTTTGAGAAAAAGTAATGGGCTGATAAATAGATTAGATACCCAGCTCCAATCACTTTGATTTCCCAAAAATCAATTAAAAATGTTCCAATTCCTATAATGATAAAACGAAAAATATAAGCGCCCCATAATCCATAAAACAAGGCTTTTTCTTGGTCTTTTTTTTGCGGTAATTTTTGTGTTTGTGCGGCCAATACGATGGCATTATCTACTGATAATAAACATTCGATTACGGCTAATGACAGGATAATCATCCAATCACTACTAGATTCAACTACTGTTTTCCAATTATTGAGGTCAAAAAATGGTCCATATAAGTTTGTTAACATTTAATTCTCATACTTTCTTTTAATAAGTTTTATGAACAACTGTAGAAAGTAATTATACAGCAATTCAACATTTATGCAAAAAAAGGAGCGACAGCTAATTAGCTACCACTCCTTTCACTTAATTATTAAGCATACATTTTCAATTGTTTGTCAGAAAGAACTTGGTTCATACGTCCACTCTTGAATCCTTTAAGATCCATCGTGACATATTTAAATCCTAAATCAGTTAATTTAGCATTTACGTCTTCATTCAAAGCAAGTAACCCATTTAATTGTTCTGCAGGTACTTCAACACGAGCAACATCCCCGTGGAAACGAACTCGAACAGTTGTGAAACCTAAACCGCGAAGATAATGTTCAGAATCCATCACTAATTTGATATTATCTAACGTTAATTTAGTATTGTATGGAAAACGTGATGATACTGAACATGAGGCAACTTTGTTCCAGTTGTTTAAGTTCAACTTTTGAGCTAACTCACGCACGTCTGTCTTGTAAAGATCAGCATCTTGCAAGATGCTCTTAGCGTTAGCTTCATCTCTAGCTCTTAAACCAGGTCTAAAATCATTATTATCATCCATGATCATACCATCTAAAACAGCATCATACCCTTTTTCTAAAGCAATCTTATTCAAGGCATCATAAAACATTTTTTTAGAATAGTACCAACTATCTGGTGTGTTATTGCTAATATGAACATCTGATAAATAGTTCAATTCAGTCCCATAAACAATTGCGCCCATTGCTTCAGCAAGTACGATTGCTTTATCGTATTCTTCATTTGTGAAAAGTTCTGAATTGGCAATAACCGCCAAAACATTTTCTTTACCAAGTGTCTTCAAAGCCATTTTTAAAACTAAAGTACTATCAATACCACCTGAAAAGGCAACAATCACCTTATTCATTTTTTTTAAGTTAGTTACGATTGCTTGTTCTTTTTCATCAATAGTTGTCATTATCATTTCTTCTTCCATTATTTTATTTGTGCAGATAATTCAGTTAATTGCTTGTATTGTTCTTTTAGTACGTCATCAGATGTCCATTTAACACTATCAATATTGTTAATAAAGGCATCATTTAATTTGTTTGTACATTGACAAACCATTTCATTAATTGATTCATAGCGTTCTTTTAAATCATCTGATAATGAAACATAAATATTTTGAATTAACGTAAATTCTGAGTAGCTTTCTTCTAATAAGGCCAATTTAGTCCCTGTTAAAGAGGTTGAAAAAATAGCATGATTATATAAATGCAATAATCTTTCGAATGAATCTTTGTATAAACTCATTTGCATATCAGTTTTCATTTTTCACTTATCCCTTACTAAATATTAAAGTATGAATGCATAAATAACGCTGCAACCACACCACCACAGATTGATCCTAAGCCGGGTGCAACAAGTGCATATTTCCAGTCACTAGTTGCTTTATTTTTGAATGGAATAACAGCATGTGCTAATCTTGGACCCCAATCACGAGCAATATTCATTGCGAACCCAGTAGTACCACCAAGTCCCATACCAACAGCCCATGTTAAGATACCAACACCAATTGGAACAACGCCTGCTGATTTCGTTTCAGAAATTGCTAAAATTGAACTAATAAAAATAAATGTTGCCACGAATTCAGCAAAAAAGTTACGTGGTAAATTTCTAATTTCTGGTGCTGTACTGAAAATATTACGAATAGCCGTTGGGCTAACTTCGCCTTCAGATGCTTTAAATTGATCTTTATACATGACGTAAACAAGTAATGATCCACACATACCACCTAAAACTTCAGCTACTGAGAGTGGAATGAATTGCATCCAAGGTACATTGCCTAAAATACATTGTGCCAAAACCATTGCTGGATTTAATGACACATTACCAAATACGAATAAAGCAACGGTAATCCCAAATCCCCATGTTGTAACAACAAAAATATCACCTGAACCACGATATTTTGATCCTTTTAAGACGTTATTACAGAAAACTCCTGTCCCGAACACACACATTAAGCCTGTAGCTAAAAATTCCGATATCATTTGATGCAACATATTTAAATTACCTCTTTTTTATTTTTTTGCCACTCATTTGAAACCAATTGATAAACCTCTGATAATGATAAATCATTATCGTTTGCAATCTTTTCACAATCATCATATTCAGGGCTATATTTTTCAATTTCTTCATAAGTCGCTATTTTTATTCCAACAACCCCATATTCTGTTTTTACAGAATCAAAGTGTCTTTTCATGATTGTTCGATTGAACGTTTGGTAGCGAACGCCCAATGTACTTGTATATTTTAAAAATAATTTAGTCATTTTTTCTTGGTCTAACGGGTGACACAACGCAGTTACTTTATAAGCTGGACGATTTTTTTTCATTTGAATGGGTGTAAAAAAGGCATCATAACTGCCTTCAGCCATCAATTTTTTCATTAAATAACCCAACTGTTCACCGGTTTGGTCATCAATGTTGGCCTCAATACTCATAACAGAATCATTATTTTGATCGATAATTTGTGAACTTAGTTTTTTTTTTCGAGTAATAAGACACGTAATGCGTTGAATCCGCCTGTTTCTCTTTTACCAAATCCATAACCCACTTTTTCAACCATTAATTCACTTGGTATTTCACTAAATTCCGATACAATATTTTTCACAATACCCATACCAGTTGGTGTAATCAATTCTGTATGAATTGATGCATCCTGCTTGATTGGAATCTGGCTGCCCACTCGCATTTGCATCACAGCCGGAACCGGAACTGGCATCCTGCCATGAGCAACATCAATAAACCCACTTCCATCAGTTAAAGGAGACGAAATAACCTGATCAACGCCTAATAAATCTAATGCAACAAAACAACCAATAATATCAACAATTGAATCTAATGCGCCAACCTCGTGAAAATGAATTTCAGAAATTTCGACATGATGCACAACCGCTTCTGCTTTTGCAATTTCAGTAAAAACATCACTGGCTTGCTCTTTAATTGACTCTTTTAACTCACTATCTTGAATAATTTTTAAAATATCAGCTAAATGTCTCACGTCATGATCGTGATGATGATGTTCATGGTCTTCAATGAAGCCATGATCTTTTTCACCGTGATGCATATGAACATCAAAACTAGTTCCAAAAATACTACTTTTTGAAATTTTTTCATTTTCCAACTCATAACCTGCTACGTTAATCTTGGCTAATTGTTGTTTAAACGTTTCAAAATCAATCCCTAAATCAAGTAAAGCGCCAATGAACATATCGCCACTAATCCCTGAAAAAGCATCTAAATATAATGTATGCATAGTGTATTCCTTTCTATAAATGATTCATCATGCTGGCTGAATACCCTGCACCAAAGCCATTATCGATATTAACGACAGTAATACCCGATGCACAGCTATTCAACATTGTTAACAACGGCGTAACGCCGCCAAAGCTAGTCCCATAACCAACACTTGTTGGCACAGCAATTAACGGTGCATCAATTAAACCGCCCACGACACTAGCTAAAGCGCCCTCCATACCAGCGATAACAATCACGACTTTTGCGCCTTGAATGACATCAAGCCGTTTGAATAACCGACCAATCCCTGCAACGCCAACGTCATACACGCGTTCAACTTTGTTACCATATGTTTCGGCGGTAACAGCTGCTTCTTCCGCAACATTCATATCTGACGTACCTGCAGTTACAATTGCCACATAACTTTCAGTTGTTGGCATTTCATGATTTGTAACGGTCACACATCTTGCTTTTTCAAAATAAATCGCATTTTTCTCAGATTGTTTGATGATGTCAAATTTTTCTTTTGAAATACGCGTTCCTAAAATATTCAATTTATTTTGTGCCATGACTTGCATGATGCCAATGATTTGTTCTGCTGTTTTACCCTCGCCATAAATGACTTCTGGATACCCATTTCGCTTCTCACGAGATAAGTCGACCTTAGCAAAATCAAGCTCTTCAAACCCGGAATTGTTAATTGTATCCATAGCATCTGCAACGTCAGCTTTACCAGATGCAACTGACATTAATAACTCTTTCAAATTGTTTTGTTCCATTTTTATTTTCCTTTATTTAACGATAACGCCTAAACCATCAGGGATAACGGCAACTTTAGCATCTGCGCCTTCAATTGCGTAAGCCATTGCTAGGGCTTCGTCGATTGTCTTAGCCAACTTCATATGCATATCTGAAATTAACTTTGGATCAACCAAATCAGAGACAAAAATCACATCATGATTAACTAAGATTCTTGCCAAAATTTGTGACGTCCATTGATCAGGAACTGTTTCAGATTTTGGTGTATTAATCGCCTTATCTAAAAATTCTTTAGGATCATCACAATCAGCAATATTATGGTAGAAACCTTCACCACCATGACCATCACGAGAACCCGCAACCATGATAATAATGCTGTGTTCTTTATTTGTGGCTTCAGCAGATGTCATCCCTTTAACCGCTTGGTAGATATTTTGATCTAATGGATAACCCCCATTAGTTGAGATTGTAATATCACTTTCAACCTTAGGGACTTCTGATAAGCGTTTAACAAAGGCACAACCCTCTGCATGTGCTTCTTCCAAATCACCTGCGAAAGAACCGATAATTTTTTTATTTTCATCTAAAACGACATTAATAATAAATTGTAAGTTAGCCGTTTTTGCAGCATAGACCATATCTTTATGAATAGGATTATGACTAATATTCCCAGTTCTTGCTTTAGGAGAATTAATAAAAGGTCCTGAATGATTAGCTAGAATTGTTTTATATGAAGCAACACCAGGTAATACAGATTTACGTCCACCTGAGAATCCAGCAAAGAAATGCGATTCAATGAAGCCTTCTGATAAAAGTAAATCAGCTTCTACAGCCACTTTGTTCACAATGCATTCACCACCTGAAGGTAATGTCCCAATTTTTGCCATTGAGCTATCATCTTCAGAATCATGAATCACGATTTCTTCATTTGCGACAATTTCTTCACCATATTTATCAACAAGTTCTTCATGCGTTGAAGCACGATGGAATCCGGTTGCAACTAAGATACGAATTCTAGCATCTGGTGCAACTGACCGAATTCTTCTTAATAAGATAGGTGTAATAATTTTTGAAGGGACTGGACGAGTGTGATCTGAACTAATGATGACAATATTTTTCTTACCTTTTGCCAACTCTTCTAGCTTAGGACCACCAATTGGGTTGTCTAATGAGGCCTCAACTGTCTCCTCCTCAGATAATTCGTTATGATATGTTGCAGCTTCTGAAACTAATTTCCCGGCAAAATTTTTGTCTGCAATGTTCACAGTAATCATCTTTTTGTCATATGGTAATTTAATTGATACCATTTTATGTGTCATTTCCTTTCTCTATGCTTGCTTTTATAACATTTGAATTATATCGTGGGTCACCAATATAAACTTTCTCTTTTGACGTTCTTATTTTGTCCCCCTATTTATTGTTAACATTTGTATCCTTTAAATCAGTCATTTTTTGTTATCCTTTGGCTCTATACTGTTGCTATGCAATTAGTCATGTATCGTTGTCAACAAATGTGTACAATCAAGATATATTATTTTCCCTTTTGATTACCTTTCCATGTACTAATTAGTATTGTCGCTTGTAAACAAATATAAAATTAAGGTGGCCCTTATGGTATTAACTGATATTGAATTTCTAATGAACTACTTGGAAGAAAAAAACGTGCCTACCATTACCAAGAAAAGACATAATTATTTAACTTATAACGGATTAGAAGAACGCTACACTTACATATTAAAAGAAGGCATCATCAAAAATAGTATTATTCTACAAGATGGTCACGAATTTAACTTATCGTATATCGCTAAGCCAGATGTTATTTCCTTATTACGTGATGAAGTTTCAAAGTTCACTTCTTCTCCATTTAATGTGCGGATTGAATCAAAAGAAGCAACTTTTTATAGAATTGATCGTGTCACTTTTTGGGAATACGTTAATTCGACGATTGAATTACAAAACTATGTAAAAAACTATTATCGAAAAAAACTCTCAGAAAATATTTATCGCTCACAACGGATGATTATGAATGGGAAAAAAGGGGCCATCTGCGCGTTTGTTTATAGTTTAATTGATCTCTTTGGTAAACAAATTAGTAATGGTATTTTAATCGATTTTGATATTACTAATGAAGACATCGCAAACTTTTGTGGGATTTCCTCCAGAAGTAGTGTGAATCGAATCCTAATGGAATTAGAAAATGAACAAGTGATTTCAAAAATCAAACGGAAAATTGTCATCACTGATATCAGCTACTTGCTAGATTTCATCGCCAATTAATAAAGGAGTTTCTTATGCATATTCCAGATAATTACCTTAGTCCCCAAACCTGCATCACCATGTTTGTCGCCATGACTCCTGTCTGGGCGGTATCCATCTCAAAAGTTAAAAGCCAAATTAAAGAAAAAAAAGAAACAGTCCCGTTACTCGGAATTGCTTCTTCTCTTTCTTTTTTAATTATGATGTTCAATTTACCCGTACCAGGTGGCACGACGGCTCATGCAGTTGGCGGAACCTTATTAGCCATCCTATTAGGGCCGTGGGCTGCTTGCTTGTCCATTACCGTTGCCTTACTCTTACAAGCACTTCTGTTTGGCGACGGTGGTATTTTAGCCTTTGGTGCAAATGCCTTTAACATGGCCTTCATCATGCCATTCTTTGGCTACATCATTTATTTATTTTTTAAACATTTCAAACATGATCGGATTGGAGCCTTTATCGGGGCTTACTTTGGCATCAATTTAGCTGCCTTAATCGTGGGTATCGAGTTAGGCATCCAACCACTACTCTTTCATGATCAAAGTGGTAATCCTTTGTACTCGCCTTACCCACTCTCAATTTCAGTTCCCGCAATGACCTCAACCCATTTGCTCATTATTGGTTGGGTTGAAGCTATTTTTACCGTTTTGGTTTTCTCTTTTGTAAAGAAAGCCTCTCCCAATTCAATTTATTTAGCTGATAATCACCAAAAATCAAATACAAAAAAATTATTAACTCGTTTTTATCTTTTAATTGGTGGCTTAGTAGTCCTATCTCCACTGGGGTTACTCGCTTCAGGAACAGCTTGGGGCGAATGGAGTGCATCCGATATTTTACCAACGTTAACGAAAAATGGTCTGAAAGCTCACATGCCTACAGGGATGGCACATGGTCTTAATTTCAAACCATTGCTGCAAGATTACTCACTATTTGGTGTCTCATTACCGATTGGTTATATTTTTTCAGCTTTCTCAGCTGTTATTATTTTTATTATCTTATTTAAGCTGGTGACACATGAAAAATAAAAAACATCTTGATGTGCCAGATTGGCTAACATCATCCGAAAATTATTCACCCATAAAACAACAAAATACCTTTTTACAAAAAAATAGAGGTCGTCTACTGCATTTATTAAGTCTTTTTGCTGATAACAAAGAAACAACGTCTCAACCACTGCCACATCAAAATTCATTTATTCAACTTTTGACGACGTTTATCTTAATTTTGCTCATTTCTCTTTCACGAAATTTGTCGTTTATTTGGCTTATTTATCTGTATCAATTTTTTTTAATTGCCCTATTACCAAAAACCGTTCTGTTAAAAATACTAAAACGACTTCCGGTAAACCTATTTTTCGTACTTTTATTTATCCTACCCAGTCTTTTTTTAACAAATGAATCGACTGTCTTTTTTTTCATCATCAAAACATTATTAATTTTGACGATAGTCTCTTATTTTATCAATACGAATACTTTTTTCGATATTATTATGGCTCTAAAAAAATATCATTTTCCAGATATTCTTATCTTCATCATTGATATCACCATTAAATATTTAAAAGTCTTATCAGAGTCACTCTATTCAATGACTGCAGCGATGGAATTACGATCAGTGGGTACAAATAAACACCAATACCAATCCTTATCAAACTTGTTTGGTAATCTGTATCTTAAAACAAAAAGTATGGCCTTAGATATGTATAGTGCCATGGAATCACGTGGATTTACTGGTGATTACCATTTTCCTCGTACAAAACAAGGCGTTCACTTTACTGACATTCTACAGACTTGTCTCACACTCTTTTTTATCGCACTCTTTTTAAATTAGGAGGTTCCTATTATGTTTTCATTTTCAAATATAAGTTATGGTTATACAGATAAATTGAGCTTGGCTAATATTGATTTAGTTATCGAAGAAAATGAATTTGTCTGTCTTTTGGGGCCTAACGGTTCTGGAAAATCCACTCTATTCAAATTAATGAATGGATTGATTTATCCAAGTAAAGGCCAGTATACGTTTAACAATCAACAAATTAATGCTCACTTTTTCAAAAATGCGACTAATGCTAAAAAGTTCCACCAACAAATTGGCTTTGTTTTTCAAAATAGTGACGTTCAACTATTCAATACAACGGTTTATGATGAAATTGCTTTTGGACCTAGACAAATGGGTCTTTCTGAAGCAGAAGTCGCTAACCGCGTGGCTGATTGTCTCAGCTTACTAAATATTAAAGCATTAGAAAACCGCGTTCCCTATCATCTCTCGGGTGGTGAAAAAAAATTAGTTGCCATCGCTAGTGTGCTATCTTTAAATCCGGATGTGCTCATTTTAGATGAGCCGCTCACAGGCCTAACAGCACAAGCTCAAACAACTATTATTTCAATTATTCAAGAATTACACAACGTCGGTAAAACAATTATCCTGTCGACACATAATTTCAATCAAATTAAAGCTTATGCAACACGATTTGTTGAATTCTCAGAAAATCATACTATTATCTTAGATGAATCGGCTCCAACTGTCTTAGACAATGCTAATTTAACAGCGCATTTCGCTTTACTTTAAAAACTAGAAAAGGATGTATCCACTATTAATGGATACATCCTTTTTGGTAGCTATGAAACTTTATCTCTATTCATCAAAACAATATTAGCATCATCTGCATTTAACCGATCAACATGATTCTCACCCCAAATACACAATTGACTCAATATAAGGCTCAAAGATTCACCATATTCAGTCAACTGATAGTCGACTTTTGGTGGCACTTGTTCATAAATATGTCTTGAAATAATCCCGTCTGCTTCTAATTCACGTAATTGTTGCGTCAGCATTTTCTGCGTTATCTTAGGAATCGCACGCTTTAATTCATTCGTTCTTCTTTTTCCACCACGTAAATGACACAAAATAATTGTTTTCCATTTACCACCAATAACTTCTAAAGTAGCTTCAACGCCAATATTATATGTTTTATTTTCCATATTTCACCCTCCATGGGTACTAAAAAGTACCTATGGCACTTTTTAGTACGTTCTTGTCATTTTATTCCGTACACGTATAATCATAAATTGTAGCATTATTCGAATAGAAATCAAGGAGGCGTTACAAACTTATGGCAAAAACAAAAATATCCCCATCTTTAACTCTTTTAGCATTAGCTATCAGTGCTTTCGCAATTGGCTCAACAGAATTTATTAGTGTCGGATTGATTCCCTTACTGGTCAATGATTTTGGTATCTCATTAAGTCAAGCCGGACTCAGCGTTTCATTATATGCATTCGGTGTCACAATCGGTGCACCCGTTCTAACTATTTTGACTGGCCAATTTGACCGAAAACACTTGCTTTTAAGTATTATGGGCTTATTCATTGTCGGTAACTTAATTGCAGCATTTGCACCAACTTTTCCAATCTTATTGGTCGGTCGAATTGTTTCTGCGCTAGCTCATGGTATCTTCATGACCATTGCATCTGTTATCGCTGCTGATGTTGTTGAACCCTCAAAACGTGCCAGTGCTATCTCAGTCATGTTCACTGGTTTAACCGTCGCAACCGTAACCGGTGTCCCATTAGGAACCTTTATTGGGCAACATACGAGTTGGCATGGCTCATTTATTTTTATTAGTATTATTGGCTTAATCGGCTTGTTTGCTAACTTCTTCCTTGTCCCTGATGGGTTACCTATCCCCGGGAAATCTGATGCAAAAGGCTTTATCCGCGTCCTGAAAAATAAATATTTATTAATCACATTATTATTAACAGCCTTAGGTTATGGCGGAACGTTTGTTGTTTATACCTATATCACACCACTTTTAGAAACATCAATGGGTTACAGTGAAAGTGCTGTGGTTATCATCTTAATTGCATATGGATTAATGGTTGCCATCGGCAATACGATTGGCGGACGCTTAGCAAATCATAATCCCCTTCAAGCTCTATTAAAAATGTTTATTGGGCTTGCTATCACGATGTTCATTCTTTTCTTTACCGCCAAATTAACCATTTTAGGCTTACTAACGGTTATGGCATTAGGTTTGTTCGCTTTCATGAACGTCCCTGGCTTACAGCTTTATATTGTACAATTAGCTGAAAAATATACCCCTAAAGATATTACGTTAGCCTCTTCACTCAATATTTCTGCATTCAATATTGGGATCACATTAGGCTCTTTAATTGGTGGACAAGTTGTTGCCCATCTCGGCTTAAATACAACACCACTTTTTGGAACAATCATGGTTTTAATCGCAATCTTTATGACTATTTACCTAATTAACTTAAATAAAACTGAAAAATAAATAACAAATGGGTCATAACGAAGCGAACATTCGTTATGACCCATTTTTGTTACCTTTGCTTTTCACGTAATCCAATTCCCGTCCAACCACTAATAATTGAAAAGACTGGAGATAATAAACTAAAGAATGCGAATGGTAAGTAATCTAACGTTGAAACACCCAGTGTACTTGCCGCAAATGCACCAGCCACACCCCAAGGAATCAAGTAATTAATCACTGTACCACCATCTTCAAGCGCACGGCTCAAGGCTAAGTTATCCAATTTAGAAGCGTCAAATGCAGGTTTAAAGGCTTTACCTGGTAGGATAACGGATAAGTATTGTTCCCCAACAAATAAATTAACTCCGATTCCCGCAAAGATAGTCGCTGTAATTAATTTACCTGATGAATTCAATCGCTTAACTAAGGGTTCCATGACAACTTGAATGATATTAAAATTCATCAATAAACCACCTAATGTTAAGGTTAAGATAATCAACGAAACAGTTCCCATCATACTCGCTATACCGCCTCGTGTTAACAACATATCTACATTAGCATCTCCCGTTTTGGAAATGAACCCTGATTGAATTAACGTTGCGATACTTTGTAAACTCGTCTGAGGCTTTTGAATAAATAACATCACCAGTGATACACCAATATTGATAAATAACGTTGGAATAGCTGGAATTTTTAACCACGCACAGACAAACATCAAGATGATTGGTAAAGCAGCCCAAGCTGTAATTGAAAAATGGCTAGATAATACTGAGATTGTCCGATTAATTTTATCCATATTAACTTCTAAAGAACTACTTCCAAGTATAATGTATAAAATTAAAGAGCCTACAAAAGCCGGTATTGTTGTCCACATCATATTTTTAATATGTTTAAATAAATCTGCTTCTCCAATGGCTGCTGCTAAATTAGTCGAATCTGATAAAGGTGACATTTTATCACCAAAAATAGCACCTGAAATAATGGCACCTGCAACTAAGGCTGGGTTGACGCCCATTGTCATCCCCATACCAAACAGTGCAATCCCAACCGTTGAGATTAAAGTAAAGGCGCTCCCAATAGATACGCCGATAATGGCACAGACAATAAAAACAGAAGGGACAAAAAATTTAACACTGATTAAATGAAAGCCCCAAATCATTAAGGTTGGAATAATCCCTGCTGCAATCCAAGTTGCAATCAACGAACCAATCAAAATAAAAATAAAAATTGGAATTAAACCCGTACTCATCCCATCTTTGATCCCTGAATGAATCTCATCCCATGAAAAATGACGCATCCTAGCCCATAAAATTAACAGGCCAATCACTAACATCACCGGTGTTTGTGGTGACAAGCCAAACTTGATCACACTGAATCCCATAATAATTAACATGATACTTAACACACTTGCTGCCTCTGTAAACGATAATTTTTTTTCCATTAGTAAACACTCCTATTTTTTAGTTAGTTTTCGTATTTATCCTGAAAAATTTGATATCGAACCTTGCTCCAATTTATAGTTTGCATTTTATAGCGACTCCTTTTCTGAACAAAAAAAGTCCCTGATACAATATTAAATATTGTATCAGGGACGACTCTAGCCGTGGTACCACCCAGTTTAATTGAGAACACAAATTCTCACTCACTAGATGATAACGGTTCTAGATATTTATCCGATGTTTAAATAACGTTAACGTATTTGGTTCATTTATCCTGATTGGTTCGCATCACCCACCAACTTTCTGACTCCCAGATAAACAACTACTTTTGTGTTAACTTTTATTTATTAAGTTGAATGAATCTTAACATGCTTAAATATTCTTGTCAATTAATGCCCTACTTATAGGATTTCTTTTAAGACACGATCCACTGAGAAATAGAACGCATCTTCACCAGCTGACGCTTTAAAACCTGAACGTTCAAACATTCTCATCACATTTGGTTGAACGGAAGAAAAAATAACGGTATGATTTTTTGCTTGAGCATCACTGTAGAAAGCTTGGATAACGGCCATTGCCGTATTATCGATTGATGGCACTCCACGCAATGAAAAAATAACCAAGTCTCGCTCATGAAGAGGTTGTAACGCTTTATCTAAGCGGTCAGCAGACATAAAAAATAATGGCCCAGTAATATAAACAACGGCCCAATCAGCTTTTAATCTATCCTGCGTCGTTTCAACTTTACTCAAGTCAACATCTTCAACAACAACATCTAAAATAGAACTTTTAGCCACGAAAATAATAATACCAACTAAAACGCCTGCCATAATAGCTGTGCTCAGATCAAAGACAACCGTACTTATTAATGTTAAGAAAAATAAAATTAAAGCACTTTTAAATTTATTCTTGAAAAGGTACTTAATAGCTTGCCACTCATTCATACGCCATGAAGTCACAACAAGAACCCCTGCCAAAGCAGCTAAAGGAATCTGTGCCATAATTGGCGCCAATAAAAGCATTGAAACTAACAATGCAAGTGCATGGAAAACACCCGTTAATCGTGTTTGTGCACCCGACTTAATTGCCACACTTGTTCTGGCAATCGCCGCTGTTGCTGGAATTCCTCCAAAAAATGGCAGGATTATATTACCAATACCTTGGGCAATTAGTTCTTGATTACTATCTAGTGTTTTGCCAGTCATTCGTCCAGCAGAAGCGCCACATAATAAACTCTCTATCATTCCTAATAAAGCAATACTTGCACCAGGAATGATTAAATTTTTAACAGTCTGAAGCGTCAACGAATCGAGATGTAATCTATTGTGACTAATCACACTCGTTGGTATTTGACCGACTGTTGCGACATCTAATTTAAATACCATTGTCATCGCCGTCGTAACCACAATTGCAATCAACGATGCCGGCACCACTTGATTCCATTTTTTAGGAAAAATAAAAAGTGCAATCACAACTAAAACAGCCATCAAAGTTGTCGCCAACTTAGGTTGAAATCCAAGACTGGCATAACTTCCAATCTTTTCAATTAAACTACTCCCACTTGAATGCGTGCCAAAAAAATTATCTAACTGGCCAAAAGCAATAATAATTGAAATTCCTGATGTAAAACCTGTAATAACAGGGGCTGGAATAAACGTCGTTAACACACCCAATTTAAATATACCGGCTAATAATAAAATAACGCCGGCTATCAAAGTCGCTATGAAGACTCCTTTTAATCCATATTGTGCAATCACACCCATTAATACAGCAGCCATAGCACCGGTTGGCCCTGATATTTGATAGTACGCGCCTGATAAAGTACTTATCAAAACACCCGCCACAATTGCCGTAATTAAACCCGCAGCCGCCGTCGCCCCACTTGATACACCAAAGGCTAAGGCTAACGGAATGGCAACTGCCGCAACCGTCAATCCTGCCATTAAATCTTTCGCTAATTTAGCGACATTGTACCCTTTAAATTCATCTCTTAGTATTGCGATATAGTTTGAAATCATTCATCATACTCCTATTTATGTCATACTTAAAAGCATAACATAAATCTTATGTGTAAATAAACAAGTAAACGTTTTCCATATAAAAAAGGTTAAATCTTTATTAGATTTAACCTTTTAGTATCATTTATTTTAACGTACAACCATCACTGAAACAGGGGCATTTTTGGCAATATATGCTGCTTGACTGCCTAAATACTTACCAATTCCCTTAGTCACAGAAGAACCGACAACGACTAAATCAGGTTTAACATCTGGAATCACATCTTTAACAATTGTTTCACCAGGTTCACCCTCAGCAAGAACGATGTGGACTTCCTTAACACCTGCATCTAGTGCGCTTTGTTTATATTCTTGAAGTTGTTTTTCAACTTTCATTCGTTTTTCAATTAACGTATCTTTTGTCAGAATTTGAAAAACATTTAAATCATCTGACTCCAAAACAGTCACAATATGCAGCAGCGAATCATCATCTAAAGCATGACTAACCGCGTTTAAGAAAGCTAATTGTGCATCGGCTGAATTATCAACCCCTACAAGAATGTTCTTATGTTTTGGTAATTCAAAACTTTTTTTCATGTGAGTTCACTCCCTATTTTATAAAACGTCTGTGAAAAATTGAACGATTAAATTGAAAACTAATTGAATATTCAAAACAGTTAGCCCAATTGCAGCAGTCCACCCAATAATTGATACCCAGAGAGGGTTAACAAATCGTTCACCCATGTATTTTTTTGAAGATGTGAACCAAATTAAAGGAATCATGGTAAATGGTAAGGCAACTGATAAAAATACTTGAGAATAAACCAGTAAGTTATCCAAAACACCTTCAGTGCCACCCCAGATAATGGCTGCAATCATAACGGGTATGACTGCGATTATCCGTGTCACTAAACGACGTGCCCATAATGGAATTTTCAAGTGAATGAACCCTTCCATTATGATTTGCCCAGTCAAAGTTCCGGTAATTGTTGCATTTTGACCTGAAGCTAACAAGGCAACAGCGAACAAGGTTGAGAGCATTGGAGATGCAATCCCCTTAGCAATCGTATTATCACTCAATGCCCGGTATAAATCACCGAAAGCTTGAAGTTGTTCTGCATGTCCAAAGAACAAGGCAGCTCCCAAGATTAAAAGTAAACTGTTAACAATCGTTGCACCAAATAATTGAATATTTGAATCCCAAGTTGTGAAACGAACCACTTTTGCAACTTCTTCTTGATTGTCTGAATCATATTGACGTGTTTGTGAAATTGATGAATGGAGGTACAAGTTATGCGGCATAACCGTTGCACCAATAATTCCTAAAGCCAATGTTAATTGGTCATGATTCATAACAATTGACGCTCTTGGAAGGATTCCACCCATAATACCTGATAAACTTGGGTTTGATAAAGCAACCAAGTAAAGAAAAATAACTAAGATTGATGCAATCAAGGTTGCAACTATCGCTTCAATTGTTCTAAAGCCTAATTTTGTTAATAATAGTAGTAAGAAAACATCTAAAATTGTAATCATAACGCCGACTGTTAAAGGAATTCCGAACAGTAATTGTAAGGCAATCGCCCCACCAATTACTTCAGCGATATCTGTTGCCATAATTGCTAATTCTGTCATGATCCATAAAAGAAATCCGACTGGTTTATTTGTGTGCTCACGTATTGCTTGTGCTAAATCCATTCTTGTTACAATTCCCAACTTAGCAGCCATATATTGCATTAGCATGGCGATAAGCCCAGAAAAAACAACAACTGATAGTAGTAAGTAACGGTATTGTGCCCCACCGACAATTGATGTAATCCAGTTACCTGGATCCATATAACCAACGGCAACTAATGCACCTGGTCCACTAAATGCCCATAAGGTTCGTAAAAAACCGGCACTTTTTGGTACTTCTACTGATCCATTTACTTCTTCTAAACTAGCACTCTTTGTTGTGGTAGCCATTTCTGGTGCTTGCGTTTCTTTCGACATTTTTAACCACTCCTTTGAATTCTTTTCTTTCCCAATTTCTTATTATACATTGCAAACAAAAAGTTTAGTTTAACTTTAATCTTGTTTTTGAATTACTAAATATTTCTAAGTTAATCAAAAAGGTGGCGATATCTGTTTGATACCACCACCCTTAACTCTTTATCTACGTTAACTTTCCTGTAATTAAACGATTCATATTTCAGTCAGAAAGACCTATTTTACAAAAATATAATGCGCGGCTTTGTAACTAATATTTCTAACTTCACCCGTATTTTCTAATTTAATTTCAACAGGTCCTTCAAAAGGTGCATGAGAAACAACCGTTAATTTATCGCCGATATGTAATTCCAAATCATCCAAGTAAGTTAACAAATCATGATTATCAATAAAACGTTCAATGATAACCTTGGTTCCATCTTCAACTGCCTCCAAAACCAAGTGACTGTCTTCCTCATAGTTACCTTCCTTATCAGGAATGACACCACCATGGGGACAATGTGTTGGATAACCCAAGAATTCATTTAAATGATCAAGCAAATATTCACTTGTCACATGTTCAAGTAATTCTGACTCGCCATCAACATCTTGTAATTTGTAGTTTAACTTATCAACTAAAAAACATTCCCATAACCGATGCTTACGCACTAAGTCTTCCGCTAATAATATCCCAGGCTTGGTTAACGAAATCCCTGCATATGGCGTATGTTCAACCAATTCTTCTTTAACGAGTTTGTTGACCATTTCTGTAACTGATCCGGCCGCAATGTTCAGACTAAGCGCAATCTGTTTGTTTGATATTTTCTTTTGCGTACCGCCTAATTCAAAAATAATTTTTAAATAATCTTCCTTCATAGGTGTCATATTCGAGCTTTCATTTTTTGTCATTAGTTAATCAATTCACTTCCATTTTCTTAATAATGAATTCATTATATCAGAACGACGGTCGAATTGTAACTTATTTTTTAGGAACGCCTAATTTTTCATTTTAAAACACCTAAACGTAAAATTTTGGAGTACATTCCCTTTGTTACGTGAATAACCCATAAGAGATTAATGGTAACCAGAATGACTGTTGAAATGAAAACACCACCATAATCAAAAATACCAGATATAGTTGATCCTATCATTGGTCCTACTACGGAACCAAGCGATTGAAAGGATTGATTATAACTAAAGACCCTTCCAGTCAATTCACTAGGTGTATTCTTAGCTATCAATGTTTGGACAGCTGGAAACATTGCAGCATTAGCCAATCCAATTAAAAATCGCAATCCGCCAAGCTGCCAAATATTTGTCACTAATGCCATTGGTACAAAAAAGAAAATAGTACTAATCGTGAAGGGATTCCACAGAATTGAAGTAAAAATTAAACAAACAATTATCAAAAATAACTGTCGCACTAAGACAAATCATTAAAAAATACCTATGGCTTCTAAAATTTACGCAAAAAAATAAACCTGTTATCAAATAACAGATTTTTTCTTCTTTTACTACGCTATCTAATAAAAATCCTTACCATTTACATAAATATCATTACCATCATATTCAACGCCGTTCACACTAAACTTATTATCGTCAGATATGTCAATTTTGCTTCCAATCCAGCTATACCCTGGCGTTACTTGGGTAAACCCAAAAACATTTTTAGATCCATTTTTTAATGAATTCATTTCATCCAAGTTAAGTTGACTTCTTACGAATTTAACAGCCGCATCAGAATACTTTATCGATAAAAACAGATTAGGTAATAATTCCACTTCTTCAATTTTTGGAATGTTTATATCCTTGGGTATCTTTTATATTATTTATTAGCTGTTTTTCCTTTGGTATCATTATAATCTATCTTTTTATATGTTATAATTAAAGTATAGATAATAATACAAATGGAGATTATAAATTGACTGAATCTATATCCAAAAACTTATATTTACAAACAATTCTCGAGCTGAGTAGTGGTAACGATAAAATATCAAATAAACAAATTGCTGATCATTTAAACGTTTCTCCCTCTTCCGTTTCTGATATGTTATCGAAGTTACAAGAACAAGGAACGATTATTTTACAACCTTATTATGGTGTAACATTAACTGAAAAGGGTAAAAAAACGGCAATTAAATTAATTCGCTCTCATCGCTTATTTGAGATATTTTTATCAAATAAATTACATTTATCTATTTCAGAAACACATATGAATGCAGATAATTTAGACCATGATGCAGATGAAAAAATGATTAATGCACTAGAAATATTTTTAGATTATCCAACACATTGTCCTCATGGCCTATTAATCCCTGATGCAGACTATAACTACGCTCCAGTATCTCTCAAAACGATTTTCGACTCCTCTATTGGAAATACAATTGAAATTGATAGTTTCACAGAAGATTTAGAATTATTACAATATATTGAATTAATTAATATTCCAATTCATTCTCAATGGATTATTATCAATAAATTACCATTTGATGGTCAAATCATTTTAACCAATGTAGATGATCATAGAGAAATTCAATTAACACCTCATGCTGGAAAATTTATTTTCATTCAAATACTTTCAAAATAATTCATAAGGTATTTTCCAACCCAAAACTTTTCGAGGTCTGTTATTTAAGCTAAATATAAATTCTTGAATATCACTTTGACTGTAGTTATCAGGCTCTATGTCAAATAGTGTTGACGAAGCAAAAAATGATAAAACTAAAGCTGAAGAATCTTACGATTCTTTGGTTTTTTTTATGCCGTTATGAAGATTCTGTTTCTGAATGAATTGAAGGCTCTGTAACCGAAGGATACACGTTTAATAACCTTGATTTTATTATTTATGCCCTCAAGTGTTGCGTTGGAATATGAATGAGAAATGGCATTTAGTATATGTTCCTTGTGTTTGATTATTGATTGAACTGAAGTTTTAAAAAAAATCATTCGGAGTACCTTTTTCTTTTAGTTTCTCAAGAAAGGACAGAAATTCTTCTGTCTTTTTGTATTTAATGATACGAATAATAGCTTGATAAATATCATAGGCATCAGAAAGCTCAGGTGAATAGGCTAACAATCGGTCCATTAAGTTTTGTTCAGTAAAAATTCCTTTAAATAAAGAAAAATGTTGGTAATTTTTATAATCGGGTTTATCGGAATACTTGTTAAATTTTTTCCAATAACGCTTTAATACTAGCGCATCTTTTTTACGAGGTAACTGTTTAGAGGCGTTCATATCAATCACAATATACTGCTCTGACTTCTTTAGGATAATGGAGAAAATGTGATTTTAAGGTCATTTGCCTACGATCTGGTAAGATATCAAGGGTTTTCCCACTTTTTTCATCTAAATATATGAAACTTAAACCACCTAAAACGTTACTTGTGAGACGGACTTCATCAAAACAGAGTACTTCAGGCAAGTACATTCAGTCTTGTCTGATGTTGATTTTCAAGCGTATTTAAAACACGAAGTGTTGTTGAAATAGAAATACCGATACGTTTTGAAATGGTCTTTATGGAAGAAATATCTGATAGGTAAAGAAGCGTTAAACACTTAATAACGATAGAAAGATGACACCTAGGTTTAATGATAGATGTCGTTGTCGTAAACGTTTCTTGACAAGCTTTACAGTAGAAACGTTGTTTCTTTAATTTAAGATAGGTGTCAAAATGGCTTGTTCGTAGTAAAAGGATCATGGAAGTTTTCGTTCCGTTTTTGACAACTGTGAAATTAGTATTGATAACGCCACATCTCTCACAGCATTTCAGCATATAAGTGAGAGTAGCATCAACCTTTTTGATTTTTCTTTGATGATAAGTCACTGTCGTGACGACATAAATAATACAATCAAGGTTATTAAACGCGTATCCTTCGGTTATAGAATCTTCATAACGGCATAAAAAAACCAAAGAATCGTAAGATTCTTCAGCTTTAGTTTTATCATTTTTTTGTTTCATTAACACTATTTGACATAGAGTCTTTTAATTTAGTGACTTATGTCACAGCCTCTTTCATAATATTATCTAACCACAGTTGACGAAGATCCTGCGATAGTTCTTTCCTAAAAAGACTAATTTAAATCAAATTACAAATAATGATTTATTAGAGGCTCTAGATTTAATTAATCATCAACCACTAAAAGTTCAATATTTTCAAACTGCCATTGATTGTTTTAGAGTTTGTTCGAATTAAACTTGTAATTTGCTATATATTATCTTACAAAGTATGCTCCTATGATATATTATACCAGTCCTATTTCTCATTCAATTAACGTACTACGTAAACAGAAATAGGAGCATGTTTTGCCATATAGGCTGCTTGGCTTCCAAAATACTTACTTACACCTTTTTTTGCTAATGAGCCGATAATTAATAAATCAGCACGTACTGCAGGGATAATTTCATGAACAATTGTCTCGCCAGGTTCTCCTTCACCAATAACAACCATCACATCTTTAACACCTTCATTTTCAGCAATTTCTTTATATTCAAGTAAATGTGTTTCTAATTCTTTACGTTCTCCATGAACGTAATCCTTAGTAAGTGCTTGAAACACATTAACCTCATCACTTTCTAGTATCGATACAATAGTAAGCTTTGCATCTTCCTCTTTAGCACGATGAATAGCCGTCTTAAATGCCAATTGAGCATCATCCGAATCATCAACACCCACTAAAATATTTGCTAATTTTATATCGTCTGATTCTGTCATTTTTAAATAACCTCCCTAACCTTTATATTTTAAAACATTGTCATAAAGTCTTGAACTGTAGTAATAATTAATTGAATATTTAATAAAGTTAAAACAATCGCACAGATCCAACCAAGTATAGTTACCCATAATGCATTTACAAATCTTTCACCCATCATTTTTTTACTGCCCGTAAACATAATTAATGGAATCATTGTAAATGGTAAAGCGACACTCAGAAATACTTGTGAATAAACAAGTAAGTTATCAAGTGCACCTTCAGTTCCACCCCAAACAAATGCGGCAATCATAACTGGAATAATAGCGATTAAGCGTGTAACTAATCGTCTAGCCCATAAAGGCATACTTAAATGGATAAAACCTTCCATAATAATCTGACCGGTTAATGTTCCAGTAATTGTTGCATTTTGTCCGGAAGCAAGTAATGCTACGGCAAATAACGTACTCAATATCGGACTAGCAATTGCACCTGCAATACTATTATCTTTTAGTGCATTATAAAGATCACTAAATGCTGCTAATTGTTCACCATGACCAAAGAATAACGCTGCTCCTAAAATTAAAAGTAAAGAATTAATAATCCAAGCGAATCCTAATTGGATATTTGAATCCCATGTTGAAAAACGAACTGCTTCAGCAACTGCTTCTTCATCATTATGATCAACCTTACGTGTTTGTGAAATTGATGAATGTAAGTATAAATTATGGGGCATAACAGTTGCTCCTACAATTCCTAATGCTAAAACTAGTTGATCCTTATGCATGATTTCTGAATGAGGAATCAACCCGTTTAACATTGGTCCAATTTGAGGTTTTGAAAGGACAACTAAGTAAATAAAAATTGCAAAAATAGAAAAAATAAGAACAACAACAATAGCCTCAATTTTACGGAAACCTAATTTTGTTAATAATAATAATACTAATACATCTAATACGGTAAGCATAACACCTACTGTTAATGGTATCCCGAATAATAATTCTAAAGCAATAGCGCCACCAATAACTTCAGCAATATCGGTTGCCATAATAGCTAATTCTGTCATAATCCAAAGTATAATACCTAGGGGTTTATTTGTTTTAGCCCTAATTGCTTGTGCTAAATCTAACTGTGCTACAATTCCCAGTTTACTAGACATATACTGCATCAACATAGCTATTAAACTCGAAATTAAAACAACAGATAATAGTAAGTAACGATATTGTGCCCCACCAACAATTGATGTGATCCAATTACCTGGATCCATATATCCTACAGCTACTAATGCACCTGGACCACTAAAGGCCCATAGTTTTTTCCAAAAGCTTCCTGTTTTTGGAACTTCCACTGTACCATTAATTTCTTCTAAGGAAGCACCATTTGCTTGATATATTAAGCCCTTTTTTTCTGGTTTATTCATATTACCACCTTCTCTTTCTTAGTACATTGTCTAGTATACACAATGCACTAAGAAAAAAAAAGATATTTTTTAGCTTTGGCGAAACTTTTTTTATGATGAGTCAAATTACAAGTTTAATTTGAACGAACTCTAAAACAATCAATAGCAGTTTGAAAATATTGAACTTTTAATAGTCTGTGATTAATTAATTTTAGAACTTGCCATTTAAAGGACTTTTTACTGAACAAGACTTAATGAATCGATTATTAGCTTATCCATCTGATGCCTTGCTCCTATGTCAAATATCCGGACAAAAATATTGTTGAAATTTAACTAACTTTTGAAAATATTTGTTTATAACTTAATTGGTTCAATTGATTTGAATTTTTGTTGGTAAATCCATTTTCTTTTAAAAAGTGAATGGAATCCTTCAATATATGAATTATCATATGGATGTCCTTTTAATGAATATGAAGGTTCAATCCCGTTTGATTTCAGACATGATTCAAACAACTGACTTTTATATTGGCTTCCCATATCACTACGAATCATTCCAACGTTTGTTAAAGCCCTTAGGGCTTTAACAACAGGTTTAGTCGGTCATATACTTATCAATATTGTAGGCAATTACTTTCCTTGTTTTAACATCGAAGACACTCGCTAAATAAACCCAATTTTTGTTAATTATTTGAATATAATTTATATCAGTATATAGAATACTACCATCATTGTTTAACTGTGATAAATTAACTCTTTGACTGTATTCTGTTTGAGTTATTGGCTTATGGTATCGATTAACCGTACAAAGTTTAATCCCACTTTCATGCATTAATTTCCAAACTAACCGACTCGATGTTGTTAGTCCAGTTCCTTGAATCACGGCCGTGATTCAAGGATAGACATAAGTTCTAAAGGTATCGTTCCAAGTTTTAACGACTAATTTTCGTAAATATTCATGTTGTTCTTCTTGTTTACTTGGCAGCCACTTTAACCAATCATAATAAGTTGAACGAGGGACCTTAATTACCCGTAAAATCATGGAAATACGATAATCTCTGTGTAGATTGAAATTGATAACTTTGCGCATTCCACTACGTTTTCGAGTTTTTAATATTTGGCAAAAATTATCGTGACTGATTTTAAAATATCATTTTCCTGTTCACCTTCTGGTGAATGACTTTTTTTAGATTTTTTAACCCAATCAAGGATAGTTTGATAATGAGGTCCATATTCTTCAGCTAAATCCTTAGGATTGCCGCATCATTTAACATTTTAACAATAGAATTTTTAAAGTCTTGATCATAATATTTTGTCATAAAAGTACCTCCATAGATTATTATGCAGAACGAAAGAAAAATGTCCGTAAATACATCATAGGATCATATTCGTATCATTTAAATACAAAAAGATAGAAGATTTCCTTCACTTTCTTGAGGAACTAGAAGAAAAAGGAACGCCTAATGATCTTTTTAAGATTTCAGTTCAATTAATAATAAAACACAAAGAACATATACTAAATGCCATTTCTCATTCATATTCCAACGCAACACTTGAGGGCATAAATAATAAAATCAAGGTTATTAAACGTGTATCCTTCGGTTACAGAGCCTTCAATTCATTCAGAAACAGAATCTTCATAACGGCATAAAAAAACCAAAGAATCGTAAGATTCTTCAGCTTTAGTTTTATCATTTTTTTTGCTTCATCAACACTATTTGACATAGAGCCAAAAAATCCATTGTCAGTAATAGACTAAATTCTATTACCCAACAACAGATATTGTAGACCCAGAGAATCATCGTAATCAAGTTTTTCTTTTAAAATTGATTGTAGATTCATAGGGTCCTTTCTTTGTACTTATTTTACTAGTCCTAATTCAACTTGGCATTCTGAACAATAACCATAGGTTTCTACATGCGTACTTTCAATTATATAACCACTTTTTTGTGCAGCTTCTAATTCAACTTTTGGAAAAGTCATTTCTGTAAAGATATCCGTTATTTTTCCACAATTCAAACAAATAGCATGATAGTGTGGTTCACCGAAGTAATCGTAATGCATTTTACCATCATCACTGTTGGATAATTCAATCACTAATTTATGTGCCACTAATACCTGCAACGTATTATAAACAGTTGCGATTCCAATTCCGACGCTATCATCTTTAATCCCATTAAAAATTTGTTCAACAGATGGATGATTATGTTGCGTAACTAAGTATTCAAGGATAATTTTTCTTTGTGGCGTAATTCGAACACCACGTTCCACTAATATTCCTAACGCTTTTTCTACATTTTTTTCCGTCAATTCGGTAACCTTCTCTTTCTAGTTAATTATTCTTTTTTATTATCTCATAAGGTAAGTTCTAAAATTAATTCGAACAGAAACAAAAAAACTCTAAGTAATCTCGTAAAATGATAGTAACTTAATCCAACCAAAAAAGGAAAGATTACTTTGAGCACTTCTACTTTAACACAATTTCAACGTGGACAACTAGGCCAGCTTGTTTCTGAAGGCAAAACCTATCAAGTCATAGCGAACGCCTTAGGCGTTCGCTAAATCTACGATTCATTATAAATTACAGCGTATTACACCCTATGACCCTATGCTGGCACAATCTGATGCAGATACCAAAAAGCGATTACAAAGATGCCATACAATTTTGACAACTAAACTACGAACTTTAATTGAAAATCATTTACGCTTAATTTTGTCTCCTGAAATAATTGCTAATACATTTAACTTAGTTACCACTTCAATCTATCATTGTCCTTATAATGGTTAACTTAATTTTAATTTAATCGATTTACCCAACCGCAATATTTATCAGAAACGTTCTAACAAATCCCGTAGCACCTTTGTTCCAGGTAAATAAGTTAAGGAACGTCCAATTGGCATTAATAACCGTTCGGAATTTGGCCATTAGAGAATAGGTATCGTTCTTTCAAGTTGTGGTTAATCTTAAAGCCCACTTGGTGACCTTTGTTGAACGTCAATCACGGTTATTGTGGTCACCTAAAGTCCCAAATCAACTGCTTTAGCTTTAAATAATGCCTTTAAGAGTTTTATGAAAACCTTCGGTTCACAAGTAAAGTCAATTACAATCGATCATGGTAAAGAATTATCAAAATATCGAGCTCTTGAAAAAACATAAAATTGACGTTTATTTTTGTCATCCTTATTCACCATGGGAACGTGGCAGTAACGAATATTTTAACCGCAGGTTACGATGGTTCTTTCTTAAAAAGACTAATTTCAGTCAAATTACAAACGATGATTTAGTTAGAAGCTCTAGATTTAATTAATCATCGACCACTAAAAGTTCGATATTTTCAAACTGCCATTGATTATTTTAGAGTTTGTTCGAATTAAACTTGTAATTTGCCATAAATTAAAAAAATAGTGGACTTTTGGGTTTGATTAACATTATAATGATTATATATTTAGAATCATTATAACAAAGGAGAGGCTAAAATGTCTAAGAAAATATCCTTAGCACAACAAATAAATATTTTACGAGCTGCCGTAATGGGAGCTAATGATGGAATTCTTTCCGTCGCCGGAATTGTTATCGGTGTCGCTGGAGCTACAAGCGATAATTTTTCAATTTTCATTTCAGGTATCGCTGGAATGTTGGCCGGAACAATTTCCATGGCTATGGGCGAATACGTCTCCGTTAGTACTCAAAAAGATGCTCAAGAGGTCGCTACAGCAAATTCTCAATTCAATATCAAACATAATTATGATGCTGAATATCAATTTGTTTATAAAAAATATCTTACAACCGGTATCTCTTCAAAGTTAGCAACTAAGGCTACTGATGAAATGTTAGCATCTAATCCATTAAAAACAGTTGTCCGAGAAAAATATGGATTTAATCCGGATACTTATACAAGTCCTTACGCTGCTGCATTTGCTTCATTAATTTCTTTCCCAATTGGATCATTACTACCCTTACTTGCAATTACCTTATTTTCACCTAAATACAAAATTATCGCTACCTTTATTGCTGTTATTATTGCGTTAGCTATTACAGGTTATAGTGCTGCAACTTTAGGTAGTGCTAATCGAAGTAAAGCTATGGTTCGAAATATTATTTCTGGAGTTTTAACAATGTTAGTAACTTATTATATCGGAACGTTATTCGCTTAATTACGAAAGGAGATTCAGTACTTTGACATCTAAAATAAAGAAATATAAAACAATGGAAGAAAAATTAAACTCACTTCGTGCCGGTATTCTAGGTTCAAATGATGGTATTTTAACTGTCGTTGGTGTTCTATTCAGTGTTGCCGCTGCAACAACCAATAATTTTATTATTTTTATTGCCGGTTTAAGTGATTTAGTCGCCTGTGCATTTTCCATGGCTGCAGGTGAATATTCTTCTGTTAGCTCACAAAGTGATACTGAAAAAGCAGCAGTATCACTAGAACAACGTCGTTTAGATACAGATCGTCCATCACAAATTAAAGAGGTTCAAGCTTTCTATACAGAAAGAGGTGTTTCTGAAGCAACATCTTTAGAAATCGCGACCGAACTAATGGAAAAGAAACCTCTAGAAACGATTATCAACGTTAAGTATGGTTTGAAATTAAATCATTATATGAATCCTTGGGATGCAGCTTTTACTTCACTTTTTTCTGCATCTCTTGGTGGTATTTTCCCATTACTAGCTATGGTTATGTTACCTGAAAATTTTAAAATGATCGGAACCATCATTGCTGTCTCAGTTTCCGTTGCATTAACTGCGTATATTAGTTCCAAATTAGGTGACGGAAAGATTAAAATTGCTATTATTCGAAATATTATTATTGGGCTTCTAACTATGATGATTCATTATGGTATTGGTCAATTCTTTTAAAAAGGGCAAATTGTCAAGTCAAGTGCAATACTTTATTGTAAAATAATTCAGGAGACGTCTTCCAACTCAAAACTTTTCGAAGTCTGTTATTTAAGATAGCTGTGAATTTTAGGATATCACCTTGAGTATAGTTATCAATATCTATTCTTTTAGGTAAATATTCTCATATTAACCATTAGTATTTCCGTTTATGTCTCATTGCCAATGAGCATGTGCGTTAGGAAAATAAATGGGATCGTTTAGTGTATCAGTTAACATCGCATGTTTTGTGATCTTTTTTACTCTGTCCGGTGTAACTGTTAAAAATGCGATTACTAGGTATTTTTGATAACAATTGAATCATCATTGAGATCACTTTCATTGATGTCTTTTTGGGTACTTTAGCCGTTAATAAGTATCAACTAAAGTAACAATAACTGAGTGGCCTGTTTTCCCAATGAATACATCAGCTTCCCAATCACCAATTCGACAACGATTATTAGCAACTCCAGGTCTATCATGAATTGAATTAGACATCTTTATTTTTCTACGTGTTTCAATACGAACTGCTGAATGTCTTGTTTTTCCACGATGTCTTAACTTACGAGTAATTCTTCATTTTTTAAAATTAATATTCTTTTAGATTTTTTCGACGTAATTCTTAGGCTACTTAAGCATCTACGGCTGAATAAACTAGCTGATTACGGTGTAATTCGTGACTAATAGATGACGGTGAGCGATACAATACTTTAACAATCGACCAAATCGATAGATTCTAATGAACACCTAGTAGTAGTTTTTTTCGTTCATTTTCGGTAAAACTATGATAGTAATTCATAAGTTTTTTCCTTTCGTATTTGGCTGTCTCAGTAGCTTCATTTTACGATAGAAAATGACTTGTGAGTTTTTTTTTATTTTAACTAGGTGTTGCACTTCAATTGTAAATTTATCTAATGAAAAACTTTGTTGTAAGACACATTGCTAAAGTATTAATGCGATATCTTTGTGTGTAGGTATTGTAATTAGATTTATAAGTGTTAATATATTCACATGAATATAATTTCATATGAAAAGGAGAATATGTAATGTCAAAATTAATTAGTTCAACTATATTAGCATTTATTTCAACAAACACGGATTACCTCTTAATTCTAGTTATCATATTTGCAAAATATAAAAATAAGCATGATGAAAAACTAATATTCATTGGAGAACTGTTAGGATCTGGAACTTTAATTGCTGTTAGTCTAATAGCTGCATTTTGGTTAAAAATGATTCCAGATGAATGGATATTAGGTTTCTTGGGTATTATTCCAATCGTTATGGGAATAAAAATGTATTTCAATGATGAAGAAGAGGGCGATGCGGTTCGAAAAAAATTAGAAATATCAAAATATGGCATAATTTTAAATGTCTTCCTTATTACAATCGCAACCTGTGGACCAGATAATTTAGCCATCTATGTACCTTATTTTACAACCTTGACAGCTGATACAATTCCACTTGTATTACTTTTATTTATTATGTTTCTATGTATAATTACAGTGTTAAGCAAAAAAATAACTGATTTACCTAAAGTTGGAGATTTTTTTAAAAAATATGGTGATTTGATTACACTAGTTGTATATGTTATCTTGGGAGTATATATTTTACTAGAGAATGGTACTATCCAACATTTTCTTTAAGGGGAAGTAATGAGACCATACGAACAGATTCCAGAAAATGAACTTAAAGAAGCAATAACATTGACTAAATTATTAAATCATCGTATACGATTACAGTTAATATATTTGCTAGAACAGCATGAATATAATGTTTCAGAATTAGTGGAAATACTTGGAATTGAGCAAACTAATTTATCTCATCAATTGAGTTTATTAAAAGAGCATCAAATAATAAGTCAACGAAGAGATGGGAAACAAATATTTTATCAAATTGACGACCCACATATTATTGAAACAATGACATCTCTTTTACAACATGCAAAGCATGTTATGAATGGTAAAAAACATAATGACAGTTAATAATTGGCAAATTACAAGTTTAATTCGAACAAACTCTAAAACAATCAATGGCAGTTTAAAAATATTGAACTTTTAGTAGTCGATAATTAATTAAATCTAGAGCTTCTAATAAATCATTAATTTTAGAAAAGAACCATCGTAGGCTCTTCGTCAACTGTTGTTAGATAATATTATGAAAGTTCTGATTACTTAGTGATTAGGACTTTTTTGGCTCTTCGTCAACTGTTGTTGGTAGGTTTTCTATCACTAACAACAGCTTTTTAGATATACAAAAACAGAATTTTATTTCCTTTTAATAACCAGCCCAAAAGAAAGAGGGTTCATCTAAATTAACAATAATAGCCATTCAATCCTATAACTAACAACAAACTAATCATTAAAAAATATCTATGTCTTCTAAAATTTACGCAAAAAAATAAACCTGTTATCAAATAACAGATTTTCTCTTCTTTTACTACACTATCTAATAAAAATCCTTACCATTTACATAAATATCATTACCATCATATTCAACGCCGTTCACACTAAACTCATTATCGTCAGATATGTCAATTTTGCTTCCAATCCAGTTATACCTTGGCGTTACTTGGGTAAACCCAAAAACATTTTAGATCCATTTTTTAATGAATTCATTTCCTCCATCAACACTATTTGACATAAAGCCAAAATAGAACCAATTAAAATAGGATTCGAGCATTCTTTTTAAGAAATGTCTCGAATCCTATCTTTTTGTAGAAGGAAAGCCGAAACCCGTGTTACCGAGAGTCGATTTTACTTGATTGTTAATATGTTTCGCCTCTATATTCTTTATACTTATCTAGTTCTGTGAAGTCGCTTTTACATGCATTGACTCATACAACATCGAATGACGCCCTCTGAGCGATTTATTTATCCATTCGATTTCAAACGTTTCTTCAAGACCAAATACCTGTGAACTTGATTGATTATTCGTTCTACTAAAACTTGAATCATCAAAATTCGATATCTTGATTTGCTTTTTAATGCTCAAGACCGGCACCGTTTTAATTTGCCTTGCTCGACAACGTCATTAACTTGCCATACATTGGAAATTTGATTCATCATCTTATCGATGTGTCCTGATTTGCTTTTTAATGCTCAAGACCGGCACCGTTTTAATTCGCCTTGCTCGACGTCTCTCAACGTCATTAACTTGCCGTACATTGGAAATTTAATTCATCATCTTAATTGATGTGTCTTGATTTGCTTTTTAATGCTCAAGACCGGCACCGTTTTAATTCGCCTTGCTCGACGTCTCTCAACGTCATTAACTTGCCGTACATTGGAAATTTAATTCATCATCTTATCGATGTGTCCTGATTTGCTTTTTAATGCTCAAGACCGGCACCGTTTTAATTCGTCTTGCCGACATCTCTCAATGTCAATAACTTGTGTTACATTTTTCAACTATCTTCAGTACTAAACACCGTCCAACTAACTTCGTTTTTTAAAACCATTAAATGAATTTAAAAAAGTGACTTCAGTTTTATTTTGTTCAGGGATTTCGATAGCTTTCCTTGCTACAAGTTCAGTATAGCACACTTGTAAACGGTTGCAAGCTTTTTGTTATTTATTTTAAAATTCTTTTTATTACACATCTCTCAGCTCAAAATGTGTGCCATCTTCATCAATAACCGCGAATAAACGCTGCTTTTCAGTCTGATCAAAATACCCCATATCAAAAACAGTTTTATTCCCCTGCTTACCAACATCTGAAATACGATCAATGACAAAATGTTTAAATTGTCTAAAAATAGCCATTTTGCCGTTAACATGTTCAATAGCGGCAACTAACGTATATCCCTCGTCCAATTCTGATTTTATTAGGCTCACTTTTATCACCATATCTAAGCGATATTCTCGAGATTTTGTACGCCCATCTGAAATGCTTTCAATATAGCCTTTTTGCTCCCAATACCGTAATTGCCGTGTTGAAACCCCAGTCATTTTACTGATTTCACTGATTCCGACAATTAACCGATCCTGTTTCATGAGATTCGTTAATGGATTATTATTCACTATAAAAACCTTCCATCTCTAGTTTTCTAAATATATTTGAAACTTTTTATCGATTTCTGGCAAACTTTTCTGCAATGATTTTGATTTATTTTGTGTTCCCTCGGCCATCAATTTTAAATACATAAATAAAATTTGACTGGCATCTTTATGATATTTATTGCCAAGTTCACTCGCAAATGTGTACCGGTCATCTGTTAATAACTTTGAAAATGCCGTTTCTTTTGCCATTTAAACCCCTTCGATTGTTTTAATCATTGTGTGATGAGCAATTCCAGCATCCATAAATCCTTCGCCTTCAACCACATACCCTAATTTTTCATAAAAGCCTTGTGCTTGATCTTGTGCGCCTAATGTTAAATATTTAATGTCATAGACGGTTGCGAATCCTTCGATAAACTTGAGCGTATCCGTTGCTAAATGTTGACCCCGAGCTGATTTAATTGTCGCAACTCGTTGAACATGCCATGTTTCAGTATCCTCGCTAATGACACGAGCTGTCACAACAGGCTTGTCATCTTTATACCCAACAAAATGAATCGCTTCTGCTTCATTTTCTATCTCTAATGCCATTGGTACCTTCTGTTCTTCAACAAAAACCGTTTTTCTAATTGATAACGCATCTTTATAAATTTGACTATCTATATCTCTAGTTGATTTTACCGCAAACATATTGTTCAGCCTCCGCTTTCTTATCATCTTCGCATATAGCTTACCATAACTTTATGTAAATTTGAACGACAAGAATCGTTGCCTTATAATTAGATTAATAACTTACTATTAAGGAAAATAATTAATGAAAAAATACAGCATATTAATCACTATTTTACTAATACTTGGCTTGGGTACTGGATTTTTATGTTCAAATAAATCCACGTCAAGAAACACACCCGTACCAGTAACTAAAAAGAAAGCTGTGACGCAGATTCCTACTTTATATATTCATGGTTATGGCGGTACGGCCAACTCAAGTAATTATATGATAGCTGCGGCGAATAGATCAGGTAAAGCCCAAAAAGTACTGACGGCTACCGTCTCTTCAACGGGCGCTATAACTTACACAGGAAAATGGCGACAATCTGAAAAGAATCCTATTATTCAAGTCATTTTCACTCGAAATGATGCGGAAATTCCTGAAGAAGGCAGATGGATTGGCAAAATTGCTGATCATTTGAAAAAAACGTATCACATTAAAGCTATCAACCTCGTCACGCATTCAATGGGTGGATCATCCGCCATGTATTGGGCTGAATCAGTCAGAACGAAAACTTCTCCTAAGTTAAATAAATTTATCCCAATTGCAGATCCAATTAACGGTGTTATTGGTATTGAAGAGAAAGCGAATCAGAATTATTTTTTGAAAAATAATGAACCTGCCCTAAAAACAAGCGCCTACAAAAGTTACTATCATAAACGAAAAAACTTTCCCTCAAATACGAAAGTCTTTGTCATTTATGGTAATCTCGATGATGGTTCCAATTCTGATTCAGCTGTTAGCACGGTTTCGGCCCGTTCAATGAATTATTTATTAAGAGGCCAAATAAAATCATATCAAGAACTAAAGATTACTGGTAAAAATGCCCAACATAGTAAACTTCATAGGAACGCAACAGTGGATAAAGCAGTCATTCAGTATCTTTGGGGCAAATAACCCCTATACGAAGCGCCAACTTTGTGCTATGATTAATTTATGCGATGAGTCGAGTAAAATCAGACAACTTCGGTTGTTCCGCTGCGGCGGCTAGTGATTAGTTCGAAGATGGGGCATTTTTTACCTACCGCATTGTAGGTATGTCTGATTGTCACTGTTTTGTGGAATTCATACAATCTATTTACTTCGGTAAGTACCATATCAGGAAGCATCAACTTAGGTTGGTGCTTTTTTTGTTGCACACAATACGTAAATGATATTGAATAAAATAATTATTTTGATGATAATGTTAATAATTTCATGTAATATTGTGAATCTCCTGTAGAAAAATATAAATACCATAAATTAAGCATTTCTTTTGAATAAACATTTAAATAAACTAATATTTCTTTGGTCCATAACAAGCCGCTAGCTGAATTGGCAGTGATTAGATTTTTATCACGAAAAGTGGGTACATTTTGGTAAAGATTTTCTCCTATGTAATTATTTGAAAACATCTTTAAGAAAATTAAAGAATTACTTGTGTGTTTGTATTCATTGAAGATACCTAAATCTGCTAAAGCTAACGTTGCGCCGCAGATTGCTCCGACAAGTATCTCTTTTTCTAAATAGTACGGTATTTTAGTTAAAATTTTTTCATTTCCTTTAATATTCCAAGTGTCCGCTCCCGGTAAAAGAATTGCAGCCATATTTTCTTCATCTATTTCACCTAAAGTACAGTCAGGTATAATTGTTAGCCCACCAATTGTACGAACTGGTTCTTTATTCATTCCTACCGTTTTCACTTCAAATTTAACATTTCCTTTTTTGAGCAAACTTTCCATACTAAAAGCTTGCAGAATATTTCCTACTTCCCATTCAGCCATTGTATCTAATACATAAATATATATTTTTTTCATTACTATTACTCCTATCAATTTGATAATCTCAATTTAACACAAAAAGAGTGACAACTATGTGTCACTCTTTTTGTGTTAATTTTAAAGAAGATAAAAAATGTTTTTTTATCTTCTTTTTTAATGTTGCTGGTGCTAAAACTTCAATTTTATCACTTAGTCCTAACAGAATTGAAAACGTCATAAAATCATTTATTTTAACCTGGGTTTCTCTGATAAAATATTCTTCTGTTTCATTGGTTATATTACCTTTGAAATATTCTTCTACAGTATTATTTAAACTCTTTGGATACTTTAATATAACTGTTGAATTTTGTTTTATTTGTTCAAATTCTTTCTCCTCAATGATCTGTTTAACGTCATATTCATTAACAAATATTTCATCTAATGTAGAAAAATTAGCCATTCTTTCAACTTTAAAAATTAAAAAATCGTTTTTTGCTGTATCGTAACCTAATCCATACCAAGAATACCATTTAAAGTAAACATAAATCATGTTAGCAGTAACTATTCGATTTTTATTTTTGGAATCACTATATTGAAAAGAAACAACTTTATTATTTTCAATTGCTCGTTTCAATTTGGCAACCTTATCTACATTACGTTCATTTTCGCTAACAACTGAAAAATCAATATTCATTGAAGAATTCGACACTTTTTCTGTAGAGTATATATAATTTATTTTTTCATATGTACTAGATACCGCTTTTTCTCCCAAAATATCTTTCAACCCATTCAATGCAAGTAAAATATAATCAGTATCGACATGATTCATTATTCGATTATTGATTTTATAATTTTTATTGATTGAATAACCTCCTTTAGAGCCTATCACAGAATAAATTGGAATACCTGATAAGGATAATGTATCAATATCTCGAACGATTGTTCTTCGTGAAACATTAAAATGACTTGCCAACTCACTAGCAGTCGTTTTTTCTCTATTTAGTAAATATAATACGATTCCTATTAACCTTTCAATTTTCATCTTATGTAGATTCCTTTCAATTTTCTGATAGATGAAATAATAAATCTCAAAAAAAAGAAATCTGTTATCAAATAACAGATTTCACCAAGAATAGTTACAACACAGCTTAAATTATAAAAACCATTCATCATTATTTTTGAATTCTAATTGCTTCAACATCGAATACTTTATCGATCCAAGATTCATAGAACGGTGCCTCATGACTAACCAATAAAACATTCCCAGGGAATCGGCGAACTGCCTTTTGTAGCGCATCTTTCGTGTCATCATCCAAATGGTTAGTTGGTTCATCCAAAATCAAGAAGTTACTTGGTTTCAATTCAACCAAGCTCAATTTCACTTTCATTTGTTCTCCACCACTCAAAATACCAATGGGTTTCATTGTATTCGCAGCGTTGATACCTGATTTAGCTAAACGACGACGAATCGTTTTCGGCTCTAAATCAGGATATTCATCTTGAATAATTTGTAATGGTGTCATTTCTTTATTATCCCAAATTAAATCTTGATCAAAATAATTCACAACAACAGAATCAGAAAATTCTGCTGTACCACCAAATGTTGGGATTAATTTCAAAATTGACTTAATCATGGTTGATTTACCAATACCATTAAATCCTTTTAAAACCACTTTTTCTTGATGTGATAACGAGAAAGTCACTGGTGATAGTAACGGCGTCTTATAACCAACTGATAAATTTTTAACAGCCAACGTCGATGCAGAACCAGTATCCAGATAAGGAAAATCAAATTTACCTTTCACGGTATCACTTGGTGGTGTCACCCGTTCAATTTTATCTAATCGTTTCTGTCTAGATTTAGCCATCGTGGCACGCGTTCCCGCTTTATTTTTGCGAATATAAGCTTCATCTTTTTCAATTTGAAGACGTTGTTTCTGGAATGCCTTCAATTGGGCTTCTTTTTTAGCTTCTTTTTGTTTAATGGCCGATTTAAAATTACCACGGTATTTTGTAATTTTACCAAATGCGACATCAATAATGGTATTAGTAACATTTTGTAAAAATTCAAAATCATGAGAAATAACCATAAAACAGCCCTCGAATTGATTCAAATACTCCGTCAACCAATCGATATGTTCTGTATCCAAATAATTAGTGGGTTCATCCAATAAAATAACTTCAGGATTTTCCAGTAATAACTTAGCCAAAATAATTTTTGAGCGCTGTCCACCACTTAATTCACTAACTTGATGGTCTTTTTCGATTGCATCTAACCCTAAACCAGTTCGCACACGATCAATTTCCGTATCAATCTCATAAAAGTTCTTAGCTTCAAGCTCTTCTTGATAGCGACCTGCTTTTTCCAGTAACTTCTCATCCAAATTTTCAGCATAATCAGTATAAGCCTGTGTTTGCTTCTCACTAATATCATATAAACGTTGAAATGCTGTCTTCAAAAATTCAATGACCGTAATCCCTTCAGCGACTTCAGCATACTGATCTAAATAGCCAATTGTGGCACTTTTCTTCCATTTAATTTCACCCTCATCAGGTAATTCTTGCCCTGTGATAATTTTGATTAGCGTACTTTTACCGGCCCCATTTTGGCCAATAATACCCATGTGATCTTCCACATTTAATTCAAAATGAGCATCTTCATATAATTGTTTATCTGCAAATTGATGGGAAAGCTGGCGAACTTCTAAAACTCCCATTATGATCCTTCTTTCTAAAGACTAATTATCATTATTAACTTCTAATATTGCATTGAATACTTCTTGTGGCAAGTCCATTTCAGCCTTAGATCCTAAACGTTTGTTAGCACTTTGACGGCGTAACATATCTTGTTTAGCCGCATTCTTTTTATCACTACTTGTTGTGGCGCTCTTACGAAGAGGTGGCACATTTGCCCGTGAAATGGCTTTATTTTCGATAACTGCTTGAACTGGCATTGGGAATAATTTACGTGGAATTGAATATTTTAATTGTTCCACTAATTTTTGACCAATCTCAACGGCGTCTTGTCTATGAACAACAAATCCTAGTGCATCAACTGTTGCATAGTTAACTAAGACATCCATTTTAACAACATCTGCCGTTTGGTACCCTTTAAATTGCGTCTCCATCGTTGCATAACCATGTGATAATGATTTTAATTGATTGAAGAAATCGTAGGCAATTTCAGACGTTGGTAGCGCATAATTCAATTCAGTTTGACCAGAATTATAAGCCATATCTTGGAAAATACCTTTACGTTTTTCAGCCAATTTCATGATATCACCAACTTGTTCATCTGGAACCGTCATGTGAACATCTAAAAAAGGTTCTTCAACATGATCAATCTCAGAAAAATCAGGAAATTGAACAGGATTATCAACAATAACTTCTTGCCCATTTTTCAAAATAACATGGTAAGTAACATTCGGTGTTGTTGTTAAAACACCTAACTGATATTCCTTTTCAAGTCGTTCACGGATAATACTCAAATGTAACATCCCTAAAAATCCACATCTAAATCCCAAACCCAAAGCATCCGATTTTTCTTCCTTATAATGGAAAGACGAATCGTTTAATGCTAATTTTTGAATGGCTGATTTTAATTCTTTATAGTTATTATCTTTCGGATAAAATCCGGCAAAAACCATTGATTCTGATTCTTTATAACCAGGGAGTGACTCGGGTGTCGGATTATTTTGAGACGTCAACGTATCCCCAATTTTAACCAATTGAGGGTCTTTTAACCCCGTAATTACATACCCAACGTCGCCAGCATGTAAACTATCGACGGCAACCATATCTGGTTTAAAAATACCTGCTTCAACGACTTGAAAGTCAGTTGTTTGCTGCATAAAACGGAGTAAGTCATTGGCTTTAAATTCACCATCAAAGACACGAATATAAGCCACAATTCCTTTAAATGCATCAAAATGTGAATCAAAAACTAGTGCTTTAAGTGGTGCTTCAATCTCACCAACTGGTTCAGGAATCCGGTCTTTAATGGCTTCTAAAACCAAATCAACACCCATCCCTGTTTTAGCTGAGATTAATAACATGTCATCTTCATCTACGTCAGCTAATTCCATCAATTGAATTTTAGTTTCTTCAACATCTGCATTTGGATGATCAATTTTATTAATAACAGGGATAATTTTTAAATTATTTTCTTTAGCTAAACGGTAATTCGCAACCGTTTGTGCTTGTACACCTTGAGTCGCATCCACTAACAAAATAGCCCCATCACTAGCAGCTAAACTTTTTGAAACCTCATATGAAAAATCCACATGTCCTGGTGTATCAATAAAGTTATATTCGTACGTTTCACCATCGTTTGCAGTGTAATAACTGCGAACTGTTCTTGATTTAACGGTAATTCCATGTTCTTGTTCAACAGCCATTGAATCCAATAACTGGCTCGACATTTCACGTTCACTAACTGTTTGCGTTTCTTCCATAATTCGATCAGCTAAAGTCGATTTACCATGATCAATATGGGCAATAATTGAAAAATTTCTAATTTTTGATTGTTCCATTATGATTAAACCTCATTTTCTAAATAATCATCTACTGTTTTAGAGTCTTTTTTATTATACGCTAAATTATCAATGGCGTAATACTTAGATTAAAAAGCCAATATAAATGAATTATTTTTGAACCTATGATTTGAAAATAAAAAACGAACATGAATTTAACTAACGTCAAATTCATATCCGTTTTTTTTAATCTAAATAGCCCCATTTGTAAATTGACTATTATACAAATCAGCGTAGAAACCATTTTTAGCAATCAAAGCATCGTGATTTCCAGTTTCAATAATAGAGCCATTATCCATCACAATAATATTATCCGCGTCACGAATCGTTGATAGACGATGGGCAACGATGAAGCTTGTTCGATTATTTAATAAGGTATCCATTGCTTTTTGAATCAAGACTTCCGTACGTGTATCAACAGAACTCGTTGCTTCATCTAAGATTAAAATCTCAGGATCAGCTAAGAAAGCGCGAGCGATTGTCAATAATTGACGTTGTCCTTGCGAAATATTCGAAGCATCTTCATTCAAGACCGTTTGATAACCATCCGGTAATTGGCGTACAAATGTATCCACATGGGCAGCTTTGGCTGCAGCAAAAACGTCTTCATCTGTTGCATTTTCACGACCATACTGGATATTTTCCATAATGGTTCCGGTAAATAACCAAGTATCTTGAAGTACCATTGAGATTGATTGACGTAAATCTGATCGTTTCAAATTCTTAGTATCGACACCATTAAGACGAATTGATCCTGACGAAACATCATAGAACCGTTCAATTAAGTTAATAATCGTCGTCTTACCAGCACCAGTTGGTCCAACAATTGCAACCTTCTGTCCTTCTTTAACATCCAAATTGTAATCAGTCATCAACAATTTTTTATCTGAATAACCAAATTGAACATGGTCAAAGGAAATTTTATTACCATTATCAGGAATTGGTAACTCATGATTACTTTCATCTTTCAATTCTTCTTCGTCCAAGACTTCAAAGATACGTTCTGCTGAAGCAACGGTTGCTTGAATTGTATTAGATAAATTAGCTATTTGCGTAATTGGTTGTGAGAATTGGTTAACATATTGCAAGAAAGCTTGAACGTTACCTAAAGTAATCGTTCCTTGTGAAACTTTAATCCCACCAATGACTGCAACAAAAACGTAACCAATATTTTTAATAAAGTTCATTGCTGGCATAATTAATCCGGAAATAAATTGTGCTTTCCACGAATCTTTATAATAGTCACTATTTTGTTTTTCAAAAATATCAATATTTTTTTCTTCTTTATTGAAAGCTTTAACAACTGTATGGCCTGCATAAGTTTCTTCAACTTGATTATTCAAAAGGCCTAAGCTTTTTTGTTGTCCCGCAAAGAACTTTTGTGAACGAGGGGCAATTAATGAAACAACACCCAAACTCAAAGGCACAATAATCAAGGCAATTAACGTTAATTGCCAACTAATTGAGAACATCATATAAAGGACACTGACAAAAGTCACAACACTTGTCACCAACTGTGTAAAACTTTGTTGCAGCGTTCCCGAAATGTTATCCACATCATTCACAGCACGTGACATGATATCACCATTAGGATGCGTATCGTAGTAAGAAATTGGCACACGTTCCATCTTAGCCTTAATATCTTTACGGAGCGCGTACACTGTTTTTTGAGAGATATTAGTCATAATCAGTTGTTGAATAAAACTGAATAAAGCCGAAGCAATATACATAATACCAACTGTGAATAAGATGTTCTTAATCGCATTAAAATCGATTGGCAATGAAGTTACTTTATGCCCCTGCTTAATTTGTGCATAACCTTTAGTCACACCAGAGAAAATTTCTGTTGTTGCTCGTCCTAAAATTTTAGGCGAAACAGCTTGGAAGATAACAGAAATAATCGCTAGAACTAACACTACCCCAATTAAAAATAACCAAGGTGACATATATTTTGCTAAACGGCCAATTGTTTTCCAGAAGTTTTTAGGCTTTTCAACTGGACGGCCGATATTACCACCAGGCCCACCATGATGACCGCCGCCTCGTGATGGTTGTGTTGCCGGACGACTAGATTGTTTGTTATTATCTGCCATTATTCTGCATCCCCCTCTCTAATTTGTGATTGCATAATTTCTTGATACGTTTTATTTGTTGCTTTCAATTCTTCATGCGTTCCTTTACCGACAATTTTGCCACCATCGATGACTAAGATTAAATCAGCACCCGTCACACTAGAAATCCGTTGTGCAACGATTAAAACAACACTATCTTTAACATTTTCGTCCGTTTTAAGTGAGCCTCGTAACTTAGCATCCGTTTTAAAATCAAGTGCTGAGAATGAATCATCAAACAAGTAAACGGACGCTTTTTTAACCAACGCTCTAGCAATGGCAAGGCGCTGTTTTTGTCCACCGGAGAAGTTATCCCCACCTTGTTCAACCATGCCATCTAAACCATCTGCTGATTCTTCAACAAATGATTTTGCTTGTGCAATTTCAAGTGCATGCCACATTTGCTCATCTGTTGCCGTCTCATTACCAAATTGTAAATTACTTCTAATTGTGCCCTTAAAAAGAACGGTTTTTTGTTGCACAAGTGAAATTTGATCATGCAAACTTGCCTGTGTTAACTCATAAATCGATTGCCCATCAATTTTAATATCACCTGATTCAACATCGAATAAACGTGGAATCAAATTAATTAATGTCGATTTACCAGAACCAGTCCCACCTATAATAGCGATTGTTTGGCCGGCTTTGGCTTCAAAGTTGATATCAGTTAAAGCTGCTTTTTCAGCCCCTGCATAACGAAAATTAACTTTATCAAATGACAATTGACTTGCGCCTAATTGACGACGATCAACTGTGATTGCATTAGGACGATCTTCAATCGAATCATTTTTATCTAAAACTTCGTTAATACGAGCTGCGGCGGCTTGTGCACGAGGCAACATAACGAAGACCATTGATAACATCATGAAACTTGATAGAATTTGCATGGCATACGTCATGAATGCCACTAAATTACCAACTTGCATCGACATGTCGCCGATTAAGTGCCCACCATACCAAATAATTGCGATATTGGTTGCACTAAGAACTAGAGTCATCATTGGTGACATAACAGCTGTAATTGAGAAAACTTTACGTGCGTTATCTGTATAGGCTTTATTTACACCGTCAAATCGTTTTTGTTCATAGGCATCTTGATTGAATGCTCGAATCACACGGACACCGGTTAATCCTTCACGAAAAACAAGGTTAATGTGATCAATTCTTTTTTGTAACGTCTTGAATAACGGCACTGCAAAAGTCATCACTGCAGCAATCAAAATGAATAAAATGGGCACAGCGACTAGAAATATAACGGTTAATTCTTTTTGTTTATTGTAAGCCAAGACACTAGCGCCAATCAACATAATAGGTGCTTGAATCATCATTCTTAACATCATTACTGTCACATTTTGGATTTGTAAAACATCCGTTGATGTTCTTGTAATTAAACTCGAGTTCCCAATTTGATCAAATTCATAACTTGAAAAATTAAGGACCTTTTTATAAATGTTACTTCTTAAACTACGACCTAATTTTTGAGCCAATCGGGATGCGATGAAGACATTTCCAACTGCAGCAACAATACCGATAGCTGCCACACCTAACATGACATAACCAACTTGCCAAATGTAAGAAACGTTCCCCTGTGAGACACCTTTATTAATCATATCAGACGTCAATGTTGGTAAATATAAATCACAGATAACTTGGACAATCATGAAGACAAATGCACCACCGATTGCCCAAAGATTGACGCGATTTTTCATTACTTTTATCATTTACTCTTGTTCCTCTCTTTTCGAAACGCCGATGGCTACCCAGTTAGCCATTGTTTCATATTCTTTTTGTAATTCCTCAACTGGAATTTCGATGCCTTGTTTTTGCTTTGAAAAGTAATCATTAATTGTTCTCATAAACGGACTCATCATAGAAAACATTAATAACTTCAATTCTTCATCTGTAGAGATATTTAGCAATGAGAGGTCAACTTTATCCCCTAAATGAAACTCAGGGTGTTGAAATCTTCCTGCATGTGGTCGGGCGCCATGCGGTTGCATATGGTGGGCCATTTTAAAATCCATCCGAACAAAAACATTTTTAAAAAACGCCGCATTTTCACCAGATACAGTATCCGCAATGATTTCGGAAAAGAATTCTTTCATCGTCTTTACGATATCGCCATGATTTGCCTCTAAAGTATCCATAAACTTCTTCGTTTGGTTCTGTCTAATACTATCAAAATAATAAAAATATAAATCTTCCTTATTTTCAAAGTATTGATAAAAACTACCACGCGGAATATCGGCCGTTTTTATAATATTATTAATTGATGCTTCAGCTAAAGGCACTCTTGAAAATTCTTCTTTCGCTGCATTCAATATTCGTTTTTGTTTATCTTCATCCAAATTAAAATACGTTTTCTTAGGCATATTTCCTCCTCATATACAAAAAAATGACAAGCTGTCATGTGACAACTTGTCATGTTACTCGTTTTTATTTAAAAATGCAATGCTTTTACTTATTCTTTTCTTAAAGACTCAACTGGATCAAGTTTTGATGCTCTATTTGCTGGTAAGAAACTTGCAAACATACTAATCAAGACACTAATTAAAATACCAGAAAGTGCATAACTAGCGGTAACTTTGACAATTGTGACATCGAATGTTGCAATCGAGAAGGCATTTAACCCGAAAGCTAAAATATACGTTACCCCGACACCAATTAGGCCAGATGCTAATCCAATTAAGAAGGCTTCTGAAACGAAAATACGTCGAATATCTTTGCGACGTGCCCCTAGAGCCTTCATTACACCAATTTCTTTTGTTCTTTCAACAACTGAGATATTAAGCACAACTAATATCATAATTGCAGAAACAAGTAATGAAATTGCAGCTACGGCTGTTAAAACATCTGTTAAAATATCTAACATTTGGGTAAACATTTCAGACATTTTTTCTTGAATTGAACCCGTGTAGCCTAATGACTTCACTTTAGCTTTAATGCCAGCTGTATTAGCTTTATCTTTTGTATGCAAGTAAACAACATTAGGCTTGATTGATTCATGATTATCTTTAACCAATTGTTGTAAGTCAGTATAATTCAAGTAAACTAAACTACTTGAGCTGCTACTACCAGATGCTTCATAAATTCCGGCAACTTTGAACGTTTTTTTGATTGTTTTTTCATTGTAAACAATCGCAATTTTGACTTTTTTACCAACAATATTTTTGCCTAATGTATCAGCAGTTGTTTTATCTAATAAAATACCATCTTTACCAGGTTTTGACCCCTTAGTAATATTTGATGCTGTGATACCTGAGTTCATTGTCCCCAATTGCATCAAACTGGCTTTTTTACCTTTATATGAAACTGTATTTGTTCCAAGCGAAATCGCTGTATAACCCTTTTGAAGAGAATCAACATGGTTCACATTCGTTAATTTTTTAATATCTTTCTTAGCAAATGAACCTGTTTGACCGGTAATTGCAGCCATTTGTGTTTGTTGTTCCTTAGCTTGTGCTGCTTGCGCTTGAGAACCCGTGGCTGCTGTTGGCGTTGGTGTAGAACTGCCACTACTGCTTGAAGCACTCGAACTCGTTTTGGCTTTCATATGGACTTCCGTTACATTAGGATTCACATAACTAGACATTGTACTCTTAATATAACTTGTCACACCTCTACCAAGCGACAACATCAAAACAACTGACATAATCCCGATACTTGACCCAATGGCAACAAGTAAATTACGAGAGAATTTAGCTTTCATATTCAATGCAGCTAATCGAATTGCTGACCATAGACTTAAATTTTTAGGTGTTTCACCTTTAAATTCATCTTCATTCGTATGCAATTCAAGTTGTTCTTGTTCAGCATCAGAAATAATCGCACCGTTATCAATTCGAACAACACGACTTGAATAAGCCGCAACACGATCTGAATGGGTAACCATTAAAACTAACTTACCACGTTTAGCGATATCTTTGATAATTTCTAAGACAGCATCCGTTGTCTCTGAATCTAAAGCACCCGTTGGTTCATCAGCAATAATGACATCTGGATCATTCATTAAAGCACGCGCAATTGCAACACGTTGTTTTTGTCCACCAGAAATTTGATCTGGCTTCTTTGTCATATGATCTTGTAAACCAACATCCGTTAATAATTTTTTGGCACGTTCAACACGCACTGATTTATCAACGTTCGATAGAGTCATTGCCATAGCAACATTATCAATCAAACTTAAATGAGGAATCAAATTAAAATTTTGGAAAATGAATCCAATACTCTTTTTATGAAAGTTAACCAATTCTTTTTCAGAAAAATCACCGATATTTTCACCATTATAAGTAATTTCACCATCAAAACTTGAATCCAGTCCACCAATTAAGTTCATTAATGTTGATTTACCACTTCCGGATTCACCAACAATAGAAACTAATTCGCCCTTGTCAAAAGAGGCATTAATATCTTTCAAGGCTTTAAATGTCGTACCACCAGCCATATTATACGTTTTAGAAACGTGCTTGATTTCTAGAATCATTTGACTCCCCCTGTTTCTGTTTTTCTTTATGACAATCTGTCATAATAGGATGATTTTCATTATAGGCAACCCTATTCACAAAAGCAAAACATTTTAATCGACCTTTACCTATTCTTTACAATTTCTAGTATAAATCATTACACGATTCATACAAAACGATAACAATTACCTGATACTATGAAGTTGTTCTTAAATACGAGTACAAAAATAAAAGGAGAAGTAAATTATGAGAAAGAAAACAGCAATTATTTCAGTAGTAGCAATGGGGCTTTTATTATTAGCAGGATGTGGTAAAACTTCATCATCATCTTCTTCAAGTGACGCAACAAAAATAACAGGAAAAATTAATATTGTTGGATCAACTGCTTTACAACCTTTAGTTGAAAAAGCAGCCGAAACTTATCAAGATGCCCATTCAGGTTTAACCATCGGTGTTCAAGGTGGCGGATCAGGTACTGGTTTAAGCCAAGTTTCTACAGGCGCTGTTACAGTGGGTAACTCAGATATCTTCGCAGAACAAAAAGATGGCGTTAACGCTAAAAAAATTGTTGATCATAAAGTCGCAGTTGTTGGTATTGCCCCAGTTGTTAACAAGGGGACAAAAGTTACTAACATCTCAAAATCACAACTTGCTGATATTTTCTTAGGTAAAATTACAAACTGGAAAGATCTTGGCGGTGCTGATCAAAAAATTGTTGTGATTAACCGTGCTTCTGGTTCAGGTACACGTACTGTATTTGATAGCATTATCCTTCCAAAGAAAACAGCTAAACAAACACAAGAACAAGATTCAAATGGTACCGTTCAAAAAATGGTTGCCTCAACACCAGGTGCTATCAGTTACTTAGCCTTCTCATACTTAAATGACAAAGTCCAAGCATTATCAATTGATAAAGTTAAACCAACATCAAAAAATGTTGAAAATAACAACTGGAAAATCTGGTCATATGAACATATGTACACTAAAGGTTCACCTAAATATGCAACAGCTAAATTCATTAGCTACATCCAATCAAACAAAGTTCAAAATAGCTTAATCAAAAAATTAGGTTACATCTCAATCTCAGATATGCAAGTTGAAAAAGATGCTAAAGGGACTGTTGACGAAATTAACAAATAATCTAAATTCATAAAAAAAGTGTTGCAATTTTGATTGCAACACTTTTTTTAACCTATTTTTATAAATTAGCATCCATATTGAATGTTAATTTTGACAACGTTAAGCCTTCAGTAATAAATTGACCAATCATTGCCATTGTTCTTTCACGCATATCAGCAACAATAGCGTAATTTTGTTTTGTGAGGTAATTCGTTAATTCATCCCCACTCATAGTTGCAGATGCTACATCACTATCAGCAACCATCGTCTTCAATTGTTGACGACAAGCCTTCAAGTAATCAACATTTTCTTGCACAAAATGAGAATAATGTGATTCCGTCAACATTGATACCGTTCGGTACATCCAATAAGCACTGTTCATGTCCAACGTTAACGGCGTTTCACTGTAACTAGGATCTGTATCTGTAGCATTTGTGTAGAATGGGACAAAGGGTGCAAATGCTGGAACCCCTAAACAAATCCACATTAATGCAGAATGCGCATCATCAACTTCATTTCTCAATTGTAGAACATGCGCATTTTGTGTTCTGTTCATTGAAATAGGTCGGAATCTCAACCGGTCTTCATCAGCGCCATGACCAAATGGATCATATGGCGTTTCATTATAATGTGAGCCTAAAATAGCAGTCACATCTTCAACGCTAATTTTTTTATTTGCATAACAAATGAATGGTAAATCACTTGAAGTAGGTTCTTGTTCAATTTCAGGATTCAAACAACGTTGACCGTACCAGACACGAGGTGTGTTATAGTGACGGTCTTTTTCTGTATCTGTTCCAAAAATATGACGGAAATTCCAGCCCGTTTTATCAGGATTCAAATGATGTTCTTCAACATATTCACGAATGCCGTCTGACCACATAAAGTTATCAGCATCATTAAAATCAATTTCTTGAATCGCAACTTGATTAGCTGCAACCGCATAAGCGTCATCTGGAATACGTTGCGCAATCCAATGATGTCCGGTCACAATTTCCATGTACCAAACGTCATTTTTATCACTAAATAAGACGCCGTTTCCTTCAGGTGACCCATATTTTGTAATCAAGGCCCCTAAATATGCAACCCCATGTTTTGCTGACTCAATGTAAGGTGCAACCATTGTTTGTAATGAATCTTCAGCCAAACCATTTTTAATTAAAGGATCATAGGCCAAAACACGTTCATTAGCATAGACACTTTCTGTTGCGCTCATTGCGACATTTTTTTCATTAATACTACTTTCATCAAAAACACCTTTACTTGATACTTCAACATTAGGTGTTGCTGTCCAGCGGTAGCCATTTTCTGGTAATGATGCGGTAAAGCCATTTTTATTCGAAGTTAACGTTTCATGACGCCCTGTTACTGCAGGGTACATTAAGAATCGTTGTGGTGTAATAGGCAAAAATGTATCATCGTTTCTAGCAATCATTGTTGAGCCATCAATTGTGGCTTTCTTACCAACTAAAATGGTTGTACATGCTTGTTCCATCATAAATAAGTCACTCCTTCTCGTTATTAAATACCATTATAGTGTACAACTTTTATCCCTATATAGACATAAAATTATACACATGCTTTAAGAAACAACTCAATCTAGTTTACAACACTAGATGAAAATGATAACATGAAGTTATTACGTTAAGGGGGTTATCATTTGAGTCAAAAGGTTCCGCTATCTTTTTTAAATTGGTTAGATAACTTAAAAGAAATCACGCTACCTAATTGGACTGATTTTCCAGAATTAGATCTTTATATGGATCAATCCATTAAACTTGTGAACCAATATCTAGAACCACTAAAATTAACACCTGTAACGCCTACAATGGTTAATAATTACGTAAAAAAAGAAATTATGTTCAAACCAATCAAAAAAAGATACCATAAAGAACATTTAGCAGCGATTATTGTTATTACACTTTTAAAATCTGCTTTTCCATTAGATGTTATCAAAGATGGCATTGATCAACTTTTAGTCGACAATTCATCCGAGGAAGCTTACACAAATTTTGCCCTAATTTTTAACGAACAAGTTAAATCATTAACCTTTAATATTAATTTAAAGCCAGTCACAACTGAAACAACAATCATTGAATTAGAACAACGATCGGCCGCAAGTGCCGTCATTAATCATATTATCAGTGAAAAACTCGTCATACTAATGAAGGAGGCTCCTCAATCATGAGAGAAGAAAAAATTGCAATATTAGTCGATTCTGGTTCAGATATCCCTAAGGATTTTATGGCTCAAGAACATATTTACATGGTCCCTATTTTAATTACATTCAGTGACACAACTTACCTAGATCGCATTTCTATTTCACCTGCAGAAGTCTATGAACGTATGGAAACTGAAATTCCAACAACCGCAACACCAGCAGGTGGCGCAATTAACGATATTTTTGAACAAATTAAAGCTGATGGTTATACACATGTTATTGCAACAACCATTTCAAGTGGGTTATCTGGTACCTACAACGCCATTAAAACATTCGCAAAATTATCACCATTAACTGTTGAAATTATCGATACGAAGAATATTGGAATTGGTAGTGGATTAGCTGGTATTTTCGCAGCAAACCTAATCAAAGAAGGCGATGACTTTGGCGAAATTGTCACAAAAGTTCAATTAGCCGTTGATGAAAGTAGCGTCTTTTTCTATGTGCCAACCTTACACTATCTTCAAGTTGGTGGCCGTATTGGTCGTGTTGCTGGTCTCATGGGTAACCTTTTAAATATCAAACCTATTATTTCATGTGATGATAATGGCATTTACTATCCCATCGCAAAAGCTCGTGGTGAAAAAGCGGCCTTGAAGAAATTCTTGTCACTCGTCGATGATAAAATTGGCGATGCTGAACATTTTGATATTGCCGTTGCTTACGGTAATAATGAAACTTTAGCCGCAAGTATCTTAGAAAAATTAAAAACTAATTATCCAAATGCCGCGCATTTCTACTTTGGTGACGTTTCTCCAGCTCTTGGTGTTCATGCTGGGCCTGGTGTCATTGGTATCGGTGTTGAAATTTTGGATTAACACAAAAAAGGAGTCAATCGATAAATGTCGATTGACTCCTTTTCCTATTCTCTAATTAGTGGCATACTTACTTTCAATTTGTTTAATCATTTTTTTGAAATTTCTCTTCTTGAAGAAACTCATAATCATACTCATAAAAGCGTCATTCATTTGTTGCATTTTACCTTTAGACGTCATTGATTCTTTATAGCTTAATAAGCAATGACCGTCATCAATTGCTTTAATATCGTATCCTACTTCAAACTTATTACGGTTACTATCTGTTTGAAAATGATAACTTTCATTTTCAATCATTTTGGTAACTTTTAGTTCAGCCGATTGGGTTTTGGTAAATTGTTTGGTGAATTCAAACCCATCTAATTGATTTCTCGTTAATTTACGACCTGTTTGAGCATGAATATCATATAATACAGATTCCATAATCTGATCAAATAAATATTTTGCGGGAATCTTTAATTTCATTTCAACTTCCATGAGTCATTCACCTCCATTTTTCTAATCATTAAAGCCGTTCTGATCCGTCATTTCTTTAAACCAGTAACCACTCTTTTTAATGGTTCGTTTCGCTTCGTTATCCAAATCAATACTAATAAATCCATAACGATTCTTATAGGCGTTCAACCATGACCAATTATCCATACATGTCCACATGTGATAACCATGGACATGACTGCCTTCTTCAAGTGCCTTGTGAACCCACTTCAAATGATTTTTAATGAATTCAATTCGATAATCATCATTAATTTGGCCATCAGAATTAATAAATCTGGCTTCATCTTCAACACCCATCCCATTTTCTGAGATAAAACAATCAATATTACCGTAATTATCTTTAATGTTAATTAAAGCATCGTAAATACCCTTTTCATAAATTTCCCAGCCACGATATGGATTTACTTTTTTCCCAGGCATATCATATACGGTATAGAAATCTTCTGGCATCCAACCATTTTCACCTTCTGGTTCATCTTTGATGACCTTAGCTGCTGCTCGTCTTGGCTGATAATAATTCACACCTAATAAATCAATCGTATTGTCTTTAATAACGGCTAAATCATCTTGATGGTAGATTGGCATCAAGTCATACGCTTCTAACCAATTAACAATATCTTGTGGAAAAGTTCCTTTAATTGCAGGGTCTAAAAATGACCGATTAAAGAAACCATCAACAAATTGAGCTGCTTTAACATCTTCTGGATTATTTTCATCTTTTGGATACGTTGGCATTAAGTTTAAAATAATCCCAATTGTCCCACCTAAATTAAGTTCATGATACTTTTCAACTGCTTTAGCACTCGCTAATGCTTCATGATAAGCAACTTGGACCCCATGCTTCAAATTACGTTCATCAGGTAAATGCCAACCATATAAGTAGCCACCTTCAACGGGAACAATCGGTTCATTTTGAGTAAACCATTTTTTAACACGATCCCCAAATAATTTAAAACACGTTTCTGCGTAGTCAGTGTATAAATCGACAACTTCACGATTTAGCCAACCTCCCATTTCTTGTAGGACCATTGGCATATCAAAGTGATAGAGATTAATAAAAGGTTCAATACCAGCAGCAATTAAATCATCAATAAGATGATTATAAAAGGTAACAGCTTCCGGATTAACTTCTCCAGTAAATGGATTTGGAATTAATCGTGACCACTGGATTGAGGTACGATATGAATTATGACCTGTTTTTTTCATCAAAGAAATATCTTCTGCATATTTTTGATAGACCCTTGATGCCTTTTCAGGACCAACTTGATTGAAAAACTTTTCGGGACTTGATTGATACCAAGCATCCCAAATATTATCAGCTTTTCCATCTCCTAAAACACGGCCTTCAGATTGTGGCCCGCTTGCAGCAGACCCCCACCAAAAATCTTTTGGAAATTCATATTTAACCATAGTAAACTCCTTTATTTAGCACAAAATCTCTCTACATAAAATTACGTAAAGAGATTTGCTTTTATTTTATTTGTTTTCTGAAGCTGCTGCTTCATCTTTTTCAATTTGTCTTGTTGCTAAGATAACAAATGGTGAGTAGATTAATACTGAGATAGCCACATTGACTGCGGCTAAAACACCACCTGCCAAACTCTTAGTTGCTAAGATTCCGCCAATTACTGGTGGTGTAACCCAAGGAGGCATTACCGTAGCTGCTGGCACAATGCCGGTAGCAGTCGCAATATAAGCAACAGTTACAAGTACCATTGGTGTTAAGATAAATGGCACGAACATAATTGGGTTCAACACAATTGGTAATCCAAACATCATTGGTTCATTAATATTGAAAATACCAGGAGCTGCTGATAAAGAACCAATCATTTTGTAAGGTTTGTTTTTACGGCCAACGATGAAGATGGCAATAATCAAACCAATTGTTGCACCAGTTCCACCCAAGTTAACGAATGAATCAAAGAAAGGTTTGTTAACAATGTAAGGAATTGCTTTACCTTCACTAAGTGCTTTAACGTTAGCTGCAATAGCAGGTGCGTTAATTGTTTGCATTAGTGGATCAATCATATTAGCACCATGTAAACCGAAGAACCATAAGAATGGTGAAATGAATGCTAATAATAATGCTGATGGGTATGAATTTGCCAAGCCCATGAATGGTTCTTGAACAAGTTTGTAGAATGCTGCAATAATATCAGTTACGCCGAATCCTTGGAATAATGTATTGATAAAGGCAAAGATTGTTACAACAATCATTGCTGGGAATAATGAAGCAAATGCTTTTGCTACAGCAGGTGGAACACCATCAGGCATGTTAACGATTAAATGTTTGTTACCACTCAAACGTTGGAATAATTCTGATGAAATTAAAGCAACAATAAGTGCAACGAATAATCCTGTTGATGTCATACCAGCTAATTGTAAGCCACCAAGAGCAAAGAATGAAGCAACTGATACTGTACCAGCAGCGATACCATCTTTACCGTATGATTTTGCAACGTTATGAGCAACTAAGAATGCAATGAATAATGACATAATACCGAAACTTGCATTCCAAACGCCGCCACCTAAACTTTGCCAAATTGGAGCATCATTAACTATTTTTGGAAATAAGCCATTCATTAAATTTGAAAAGCCTGGAATTGGAAGATTATTAACTAATGTTCCTAAAGCACCCAAAATCATAAGTGGCATAATAACAACAAAGGCATCTCGAATTGCTATCAAATGTCTTTGTGCCCCGATTTTTGAAGCTACTGGGATAAAGTGAATATCCATCCATTTTAAAAATTTGTCCATGAGTAGTTCCTCCTTAGATTATAATTCTTATCCTATCTTTTTGTAAACGTCTACTACTTCGCCGGCTAAGTCTCTAAATGTAATCGCATTCATTAAGTGGTCTTGACCATGAACCATTAATAAACTAACTGGCACCGGATCACCTGAGGCTTCTTGTGTTAACATAGCTGTTTGAGAATGATGTGCTTCAATTAATGATTTATCTGCATCAGCCAATTTAGCAGCTGCTGTTTCAAAGTCACCTTTTTTAGCAGCTCGAATTGCTTCCATAGAATCACTCTTAGCGTTTCCACCATTCACGATTAACCCCATGATTGTTTGCATTTGTGCGTCGTTTTCATCCATACCGGACACCTCCTTTTTATTTAAGCAATGTTTTGGCTGTTGCAAGAACTTTTTCGCCATTCATCATGCCATAATCTTGCATGTTAATAACTTCTACTGGAATATTCTTGTCAGCAACCTTTTTTTCAAATTCGTCTTTCATAAAACGAACTTGTGGGCCTAACATCAAAACATCAACTGGTTTTGATTCAAGCATTGAATCTGCTTCTGAAGCTCCAACTGCAAAGATATCTGACTCGTAGCTTTCTGCTTCTGCAGCTTTTTGCATTTTTGATACTAATAAACTTGTACTCATACCTGCTGAACAAACTAACATAATTGTTTTCATAATTGACACTCCTTTTTCTATTTATACTCTTATATACGCAAGTTCCGTGCCAAAAAATAAAAGTCTTAGAAAAGGCTTTCTGAAAGCGTTTTCTAAGACTTTTATTTTTACACACACACTACTCTTTCACTATTACACACTGGTTTTATTCAACATATTGCCCATAAATATTTCGACAATATAAGCAACTTCGTCATCTGAAATTTTAATATTATACATTTTTTCAATAATAATTAACGCCGTTTTAACAATTTCCATTTGTAAATGATTTTCCGCAGAAAATTCTTGAACATTCTTAAATGGTTTTATTGGTTGATCCTTCAATCTTGAATCTACTAAAAAGGCCAGGTGCATCATTATTCCCACGGTAATCTCAGGATCAAGAACAATCTGTAAGTCTGATTGAATTTTAATAATCATTGTTTGGACGGTATGAATTAAATCTGGCACAGAGTTAACCGAATTAATGCTGCCTTCTAATGCTGTAATCGTTTCTTGTGTTAAATCATTATCAGATAACATGCGCTTCAAAATTTGTAACGTATCATCATTAAATATATCTAAGGCCGAGAAAAAAGGCACTCTTTGATAAGAAACTTCAACAGTTCCGACAATCGCTTTCACATCATAATCCCGCATTAATGTGTTGATATGCTTTTTAAAAGCATCTTTTTCTAAATATTGCATCCGAATAACTTTTACTTCATCTTCATTTACAATAGGTACAATACGGTCATATAATCTTGCAGCAACGCCTTCGCCAGTAAAACAAGCAACAATAACCGCTTTTTTTCTAGGACGCATATGGAAAAATTGTTCTTTAACAGACGATTCAAAAATATGTTGTGCATTAGCATAGATATCTTCCAACTCACGACCAGCAATCGCAATTCTTAACGATTCAAGTACAACCAATGTACTCGTCATCGAAACGGCTCGTGTATTAATTCCCGTTTCTTCGCCTAACATTGATGCGAAGCTCGTTAAAGAACCCATATCAGTTAAAAGTAACAACCCTTTTTTTAATTGGTCCTGATTCCCTAGCACATAATCTCGCACTTGATTGTAAATTTCTGAAACGTTCACATCCAGTGGCATATTAATTGCCTTACCTTTGGTTGTGCCCAGTAACTCTTGCGCCGTTTGCAACATAGAAGAAGCCGTTGATGCGCCGTGCATTAATACGATAATACCAACTTTAATTTCATTTTGTTGTTTCTTTTCACTTAAATCAGAGCTCAAAAACATAGTGATAAACCCGATTTCGTCTAACGGAATCTCAATATCAAATTCGTGCTCAATTCGGTCTGCCATTTCTAACGCAACACGAAAAGCCTTAGGATTTTTTTGACGTAAATTATTCAAATCAGGATGGACGATAACAACATTTTTTCGAATTCGTTCAATTGCGCTAACCAAATGTAATCCAAAAGCAAATCGCGCATTCTCATTATATTTTTGACCTAACTTACTTTGTGCTAAGTCATATACTTCATTGGTAACCTTCCAAACGTCATCTGGTAATAATTCTTTTCGTACACCTTCACCTGATAACTGCTCAACATAATCTTTAAAATAACCTTTGTTATCTGAATCAATTAACGTCTTAAGACTTAATGATTTTAAATTCTGTTGATCCGTTTCACTAACTTTTTTATCAATTGTTTCGTAAACGGTTGGTTTTTGATCATCTTTTTCTACTATCTCACTATTTTTAAAAGTCACAACTTTTGTATTCTTTTCATTTGTTCTTTTTGCTAAACGATCCATTAAGGCATCAATTTTCTTATACTTCGCTTTACCTTCTAAACGTCCTTTTTGAACATTTAGTGGTAAATCTTTTAATCTAATATACAATGACGCTGTTTCATGCGTTCTAAAATACAAAAAGGCCTTTGCACAAACGACTTTAATATCTCGTTGAATTTGGCCAATATTAGCTTCTGGCTCGTATAACATTAACGCAAGCATGGCATCGCGTTCAACAACAATATCTTGGTTCAAACGACCTACTTCTTGTTCAAAGAAATTCATGACCATCCCATAACGCTCATCAATCGTCCGCTTTGAAATAGGTGGCAACGTGATTGCCATTGGAATACGACGATTAAACGTACTTAAAAAGTTTTCAGATGTTTCAGTCGTTGCCCCAATAATCTGCACACTTGCTTCTTTAGTAATTGAAGATTCTCCTAAAGGTCGATAAAACCCTTTGTCAATGAAGGTAAACAACATTTCTTGTCCTTCAGGAGGTAGCCGATGGATTTCATCTAGGAACAAGATTCCGCCATCAGCCTTATCCATCAACCCTTTTTTATCTTGATCAGCACCCGTATAGGCCCCTTTTTTCACACCAAATATATGCGCAAAAAGTAACTGTGGATTATTCGCGTAATCCGCACAATTAAAGCGAATAAAAGGCGCTTCTGCTTTTACCATCTTTGATTCTAATGCAAATTGATACATACACTCAGCAAATAGCGATTTACCAGTCCCTGTTTCACCAAAAATAATAGTGTGTAATCCTCTTGGTGGGTATAAAATAGCTGCTTCTGCTTGCTGAATCATCACTTTTAACGAATCATTTGAGCCAATTAATTTTTTAAAGGTCATTTCTTTGCCACTTTTATTGTCAGCTTTTACCTGTTGTTTTTCTTTTTCTTCAACTGACGACCATTGGTACAGAACCGGCCGTCCATCACTCTTTGTGACCTCACCAGATTTATATAAGTCATTCAAATAACGACTGACATTAGCACGATTGCACTCAAGTTCATCTGCAATCTGCGTGGCATTCATTGCTGTTCCTTTATTTTTCAAAAGGTTATAAATATCTTTTTTTCGATCTCCCAAGTTACTCACTACTCCCTTACACATTAACAAAAATACGAAACCGCTTACTATCATTAGTATACCGCATCTTTTCTCACATTTACACACTAATCAAAATTTACAGCTATTTAGTTGCAAAAAAGGCTTTGTAACGCTATTATGAGACTAATTATAAACAAAGTATTTGGGGGATTTAATATGAAACTTGATCGTGTCCAAGCCTTTAGTGATGGTGTTTTCTCAATTTTAATTACAATTATGGTCCTTGAATTTCATTTAGATCGTTTTACAAAAGGCGATTTATTAACTGAAGTCTTGAATCAATGGCCCATATTTGCCACTTATCTTATTTCCTACTTATATGTAGGCACGCTTTGGCTATTTCATCATGACTATATTGCTGGTTTAAAAATCACTGACCGGGGACTGAACATTTTGAATTTACTAATGCTCTTCTCGATTACCTTAATTAACTACCCAATGACCTTAATATCATCCGTCTTAGCATCAGGTAATACCGCTGATATTCGAACAGCCTTTATCTTCTATGATTTAGTTGCGCTGTTCATTTCAGGAACTTTTTTGATTATTTATTTTTACGTTAACCAACATTCTTATCTAAAATCAAAAGCCAAACCAGAATCTTATTACCAATCAATTCGCTTTGATCCTCTTGGCTCAATGGCAATTTATGGGGCATCCATTCTCTTATCTTTCATCAATATTTGGTTATCTGGATTTCTCCTGGTAGCTGGTATTATTTATCATTTCGTTGCCTACCTTCGAATGAGTGAAAATGAAGATCGCCTTGAAAAATTGATTATCAACAAAAAAAATCTTACTAAAAAGTAAGATTTTTTATTTGCTTTGTAAATATTTTTTTAATTCTACAACACGACTAGCTAACGCTTTACCCATATCCGTTTCAGCAATGGTTTGCCTTTTAACCTCACTGTCAACAATCCGTTTTACCGAAATAATGTCAGTTCCATTTTCGATTGAATCCCATTTAGATGTGAATGGCTGATGTGCAACCAATTGCAACCCATATGAATTAGAAAGTAGTGTGTATCCGCCAATACCAGTAGTTGACTGATAAGCTTTAGAAAAGCCACCATCAATCACAATCATCTTTTTATTTGCCATGACTGGTTCGTGTCCCCGTTTAACTGGGGTATGTCCGTTAATTATTTTACCGTTATCCGGATTAAGTCCGAATTCTTCTAATAAATGACGACAAAAATCTTCGTCATGTCGCAATTCATAATACGCATTTGGTATTTCAACTTGAACCGCTTTATCGGCAATAAAATAACGTTCAAAAGTTTTCATAGCGTGTTTCCCAAATAATGGTGATTTTGGTCCTTGCCAGAGATACCATAATAAATCCGTCTCAAGATCCGTTGATTTTTTTGGCTCTGCATAACTTTTTCGTAAATTATCTTCAAAAAAAGCTAATAATTCTGGCCCTGCATATGAATGTCCCTTCAGGTCAAAGCTCTCTAATTTACCCTCTTGTGTAACTGGAACACACCCATGCACTAACAAATTACCATTATATCGCTTAAACATACTGCCACGTGCCATCATAAAATCGAGATGTTCTCGTAACTTAGTCGCATGAATGAACGATTGTACCAATTTATCCATTATTTCTGATTCATCACTCGTTAACTCGTACGGATTTGCCCAATCAATCGTCTGAAAACAAGTATCCTGTAATGAATATTGCTTACCATGACTGTTGATTTTCGTCCCATTAGCCACAATCTTTTCTAATATGGCACGGTTCGCCATATCAAAATCAGGACGACGTTGAATAATCTGGCCTTCTAATTTAAATTGGATAATCGCGATTGCCTGATGAATTTTTGTTATCAAAAGGCGTTCGTCTTCTGTAATTTTTTCTTGTGCTGAATTTGTTTTAGGCGAAAACGCTGGGTTATCTTGATACATTTTATCAGCGAATGTTGCCAAATGCCGTAAATTAATACCATACGCATCTTCAACAATTGCTAAATTATTATATCTTGCACAAATTCGCAGTAAATTAGCGATACATAAAGGCGACCCAGCCACTCCGCCTAACCATAAAATATCATGATTCCCCCATTGAATATCAACTGAATGATAATCCATCAAAGTCTTCATAATTTTATCTGGATTGGGACCACGGTCAAAAATATCCCCAATTACGTGTAAATGATCAACAACTAATCGTTGAATCGTATACGCAGTCACTGTTAAAAAAGCTTCCGCTTGGTTCAATTTGATTAAATTTTCGATTATCCGATTGTAATAATCTCTTTGATCCAATTCGTGGGCATTACTATATAATAATTCTTCCGTTATATACATAAAATCAGGTGATAGCGCCTTTCTCACCTTTGATCGTGAATATTTCGTTGCCGTTTTTTGTAACAACTCAATCATTCTACCAATCGTATCCAAATACCACTGTTCTAATTCAGATTGTGATGCTATTTGTTGCTTTTTAGCAATCAATTTCTCTTCAGGATAATAAATCAATATCGCAAAATCTTGTATATTTTCTTCAGTTAAACGGCCATTAAACGTTTCCTGAATCTTCTGTTTCACATTGCCCGAACCATTTCTTAAAACATGCTGAAAAGCATTATATTCACCATGAATGTCGCTAACAAAATGCTCTGTTCCTTTAGGCAGGTTAAGAATGGCTTCTAAATTTATAATTTCGGTAACAATACTTTGTTTGGTTGGAAATCTTTTTCCTAATAACATTAAATAATAGGGATTCATTTCAATAACCTCCTTCAATTTTATAATGCGCTTACAAATACTATACCACGGTCTAATTATCAATACCAATACTTAACTACCTGTCTTACAATAGTGTCACATCAGTCCTTTAACCAAAATCCCTATCTATACCAAAAAAGCAGACCAAAACTATCGGTCTGCTTTTACTTATTCTTATTTAGTTTGGACAGTTGCTGAAATTTCATTTGCTTTAACAGTTTCATTCAAATGCTCAAATGCAATATCAGAAACTTTATCCATATTTGTTAAAACAACCATCATTGTCGTTTCTTTACCAGCGGCTTTAATTGCGTCTAAATCAACTTGTGAAACTAAGTCCCCTTTTTTAAGCGTATCACCTTCAGAAACAACCACTTCAAAAGGTTTCCCTTCCAACTGAACCGTATCAATACCCATGTGTAATAGAACTTCTAATCCCGTTTCAGTCATGATACTAATTGCATGTTTCGTTGGGAAAATGCTTGCCACTTTACCAGCAACTGGCGCATAAATCTCACCATTCGTTGGTTCCACCGCATAACCGTCACCCAACATTTTTTCAGCAAAGGTCTCGTCTTTTACGTCTGAAATAGGCATTAATTCGCCATCTGCGACTGTATAAAAGGATTCATGACCAACAACCACTGTATCATTATCGTTAGCTGTATCGTTCAATTTATCAACATTTGCCTGTAGTTCATCATTACTGAGTGAGATTGAATCCACTTTTGCCTCGTATAATTTACCAAGTTCATCAGCAACAAATTGAACCTCAGTCCCAATAACAACTTGAATATTCGTTTTATCAATCACCTTAAACCCAGCAGCTCCTGATGCTTTAAGCGCAGCTTCATTAACAAGGCTTGTGTCTTTAACTTGTAAACGGAGACGTGTTGTACAATTATCAACCACTGTTAAATTGTCTTTACCACCAAGGGCAGCGTAAACAATTTGAGCTTGGCGTGCATATTTATCGTCACCTAATTCTGATGATATTTGAATATCATCAGCAATTGGTTCACGACCAGGTGTCATTAAATTGAATTTTTTGATTGCAAAATTAAATAGTGTGTAGTAAATAATTGCCATAACAACCCCTTGTACGAGTAACATCAATGGCATATTAGCCATCGGCACACGTAAACTCAAGACGTAATCAACCAATCCCGCACTAAATGTAAACCCAGCTGTCCAATGCATAAATGCAGCAAACGCCAAAGACAATCCAGTTAATGCCGCGTGAATGACGTATAAAGGCCAAGCAACGAACATAAAAGAGAATTCTAAAGGTTCACTCACACCTGTGAAAAACGACGCAAAAGCACCAGCTAACATCAATGAGCCAACTTCTTTTTTCCGTTCTGGTAAAGCATTACGATAAATAGCATAAGCACCAGCTGGTAACCCAAACATCATAATTGGGAAAAAGCCTGCCATATACATACCGGTTGTCCCTTTAATTCCTGTGTTACTCCAAAAGTTCCCAATATCATTAATTTTAGCAACATCGAACCAAAAAACTGAATTCAATGCTTGATGTAGTCCGGTTGGAATCAATAAACGGTTGAAGAACCCGTATAATCCAGCCCCAACCCAACCGAGTCCAACCATGAATTTACCAAATGCAACTAACCATGCATAAACGACTGGCCATGCGAATAGTAAGGCCAGCGTAACAAAAATCATCACAAGCGCTGACATAATTGGCACTAACCGTTTCCCACTAAAAAATGAAACAGCCATCGGTAATTTTACATTATGGAAACGATTATACATTGCGGCTGCGATCAATCCCGCAATAATACCAATAAAAACATTTCCACTTATGGAACTAAACGCTGGATTAACATCTGCAACTTTTATACCTAATAACGTTGCAATTGAAGTTGGTTCCAACATTTTGACGGGAATTTCAAATGCCACAACACCAGCTAGTGCCGCAGCCCCATCCTTGTCAGTCGACATTCCTAAAGCCAATCCTGCTGCGAACAAGAGTGCTAAATTATTTAAAATCGCACTCCCACCAGCCTGCATAAAGGTTGCCGCGAACCAATCTTGCGGTAACCAATTCCCAATACCAACTAATAATGCTGCTGCCGGTAAAACTGCGATTGGCAACATCAACGAGCGTCCCATTCTTTGTAAATAACTTTTCATTTTATATCCCCTTTTTCTCTTATGAAATTATATTACATGATAGACCAAAAAAAATCAAATAATATATAATCCAGTCAAAAAGGGCATTTAGACAACGTTTTAAATTCCATTAAACATCTATACCAATTTTATTTTTGGTAAAAAAAAGAGTTACCTAATTTACATTAAGTAACCTCTTTCAGAAAAATAAGCGTCCCCACACTACATCTTCTCTTCGATATTCTATATACTAATCAATAAAACCCCTGTGAATCATTTATTTACAATGCCTAGTATGCCACATAAAAAGGAATTAAAAATATCAATAATTGAGGGTTAACCCTCAATTATTGATATTTTTAATTCTATTCGCCTATATGACGCCCTTTAACAGTTCTCGCAAGTGCCACTTCATTTAAAGAATTTAACGCTTTATTGTATTCTGGATTAAAATAAAAATCCATTGTCGCTAATTTAGCCATCGTCATTTGCATATTAATCGCTACTGACATGATATTAACAACATCTAATATGTCATGTTCTGAATAAAGTTGTGCACCAACAATTATTTCAGTATCCTTCATGTAAATAACTTTAACAATAATAGCAGACCCATCTTTAACATAATTGTACTGAATTTTTTCTTCAATTGTACTAGATAAAACGTCCAACCCCATATAAGGGGCATTTTCTTCAGTAATTCCCGTAGTCGCTATGTAATAGCCAAATAATTTTGTTCCCGTTGTCCCCTGAGTTGTTTCAACTTTAACAGGTTCAAATAATCCCATGCAATTATAGGCAGCAACAATTGCCCCTTTAACAGAATTATTAACAAGTGGTTGATACTGTCGACGTTGACTCACCGTTTGCTTAAATTCAACATTATCACCAGCAGCATAGATATTTTCATCGCTTGTCTGCATGTAATCATTAATTTTGATAGTGTTATTTTGATTGAGTTCAATTGTCCCTCTCAAAAAATCATTGTTTGGTTTTAAACCAACAGAAAAGACAACTAAATCACAGTCAATCTCCTGATCAGTTGTTGAAACGCTGACTATTTTATCATTTTTATCAACGTTAACAGAATGAACATCATTTTTTAAAACAAATTTCATACCTTTTTCTTTTAAGTCACTAATTAAACGAGCGCCAATTTCTTTATCCACGTAACGTGTTAAAATACCTTCCATTACTTCGACAAATGTAATATCGACATTTTCACCCTTATGTCTCTCATAAATTGAACTAGCTAATGCCAATCCCACTAATCCCGCCCCAACAATCACAATACGTTTACCTGCTGAATTCAACTGTTCTAGCGCATGTTGTGATTCTTCTAGATTTTTATAAAGAACGACATTTTTATTGTTAATCCCCTTTATTCTTGGCTTAACCACCTTGGACCCATTGGCTAAAATCAATTTATCATAATTAATATAACTGTAACGTCCAGCCGAATCAATCACATAGATTCGTTGATCTTTTGGACTGACATGCAAGACTTCGGTACTGCATACTAATTCAATTCCTTCAGATTCCAATAATTCAGGTGTTGCATAGCTTGCATCTGGTAAGTCATCAATAACCCCATCCAAATACAAATTAATTCCAGATGAAATATAGCTAACGCTTTCCTTCATTTCAAGAATGACAACCTCAGCAGTCGAGTCTGATTTTAAAATTGTTCTAGCGGCAGCTATCCCAGCATGTGTGCCACCAACAATGACATATTTCATTATTCTTCCTCCAAACTTTGGACATTTATTTTTTTAATTTTATCAATTTCTATAACTTCACTTACCACATTAGCGATGGCTTCATCAGAACTGACCCCAATCTCTGACATGACGTATAACGGTGACTTAAATTGTTCCTGGCTCATACCCATCCTATTTGTCAGAATTAAATCATAATCTTTATCTTCTTGAAAAATCTCTACCTGAACGTTCAAAACACTGTGCAAAACGCGCTCCATGATAATCATAGTCAATTTCTCCATAATTGGATCACGATTGATTAATAACCCAATTTTTAAGACATCATCAAATTCAAAATTTAAAATATTCAATATATATAAATATTGATTTTGTAAATAATATAAATCATCTTGAGAATTCAATCCATCAAATTGTGTCACAGATTGATAGGCAGTCAATAATTTTTGAACAATTTGGGTAAAATCTTCTCGCTCTAATGATTTACGATTAAATTCTGTAATCGTTCGATTATAAATAAAACTTTCACCCTTAAATATGGCTAATTTACTGTATAAATTAAATAAATTATAGTTAATTTTTGAGTCATTTTTGAAATAAGTATTTTCCTCAATATCACTCCAAAAAAGATTAATTGCCGCATTAATTGGCGTTTCCTTATCAATATCGTCATCCTTAATTTGTACATATAACTCGGAATCATTTTTAATTAAATCAAAACCAATTAAAAAGTAATACAGACCAACTGCATCTTCTTCAACAAAAGACAATGCGTATTTTTTTAAGAATCTGAAAAAACTGATTTTAACCTTAGCGTACGCTGGATTATTTTTAATTAATTCACGCGAAGCTGACGTTAATTTTTCTTCTTGTTGTTCCTTATATGAATTCAAACGAATCAGAATTTTAAGCCATAAATACACACTAAATTTTTCATCATCAGACCATTCTAAGTCATATTGTTTATTCAATACCTCAACATACTCATTAACTGTTGCACTTTTTGATAAAAGTTCTTCTCTATTCGTAAAAGGCGCAACTCTAATGAAAAATAGATAATAAAAATAATTTAATTGGAGTTTAGTACCGACAAGTCGTCGATTTCTAATTTTTAAATCGAATTCTGCCAACGTCTCATTCAATTCTTTAATTCGTCTTGTTATTGATGAACCACTAATATGCAATTCGTTCTCGAGCTCAATTAAATTCAATGTTTCATTCATGTATAAATACATAATTATTTTATATTTGTATGAATGTCTTAACAGATCGTTACCAATATTGGACAAGTTCGTTGTCCCATCAACGCCAAATTTAACATGATTAGCTCCAACCTCAAAAAAAACATGACCAGACTCGATGAATTTTTCAAGTCTTACTTCAATGTTTTTTAAATAGATTCGTAATGAGTTACCAGATATTTGTAATGATTCCGTTAATTTTTTCTTACTTAAATAGCCACCATGTGTTTGAAGTAATTCTAATATTTGATTAGAAATTTTTTCTTGTCCATCTAAAAAGTCTTCCATATATATAAATAAAATCCCCAGCTTCATTTGACCATTTACCCGAAATGTCTAAAAAGGTCAATTCTAATTTTTATTCTAGTCATATATTACCGCGAAACAGGCTAAATTGGTACGAATAACTTTTTTTATTAATTTTATTTAATTTAACTCTTGCATTTTAAACAAACAATTGGTATATTGGATAAGTAACCTAATCAATAAAACTTATTCAGTACCTCCCCCAAGGTCTGAATATCAAAATCAATCCCCCAATTGATTTTGACTGTTTTACCCTTTTCGACACTGTAACTTACGTTACGGTGTCGTTTTTTTTTGCCTAAAAATTGACTAACCTAATAAAATTAATTTTGACTAACTTCAGTCACACTTTCTTCACAATTACTTGTTATTATGTATTCATACCTTAATTAAACAATTAACACCTAATTAATTTCTCCCCCGATTTTAATTATTCCTACTCCTTTAAGCCATTATCCTCCCAGATAATGGCTTTTTATGTGCCTTGAATAATTTCAACAATGGCCTGATAATCTGATCCCGGCGTCACTAAATGAATCCCCTTAAAGACTTTTGATACCTCCTTAAGCAATTTTTGAGAAGCTATAATACCCACTTCACGTTCCTTATTTTCTAGCTCAGCTTGCTTCATTTCGGCCATGAATTCATCATTTAAATCAATTCCTTGAACGTTATCTTGAATAAATTTTGCGCGCTCAAATGAAAGTACAGGCATCACACTAATAAAAATTGGTATAGCTATTTCATTAGTCTTTAGCCACTCTTTTAAACGATTAACATTAGTCATATTAAACACAGATTGCGTGATTATATAATCCACACCAGCATCTATTTTCCGTTTAATATCTTCAAATTCCAAATCTAGTTCTTGCGCATTAATATTAAATGCACCGCCAATTTTAAAATGCGTTTGGCCATTCAGTTCACGTCCAGAAGGTGATATGCCTTGATTCATTTGTTTAATTGCCATCATTAATTGTTTAGACGTCACATCATAGACATTTGTTGCCCCCTGCGTTTTCGCAGGATCGCCTTTAATAATCATTACATCATTCAAACCAACAGAACTCAATCCCATTAACTGTGACTCTAAACCAACTAAATTATGGTCACGTGTTGTTAAATGAATAATGACAGGCAGGCCTTTCTCACTCAATTTGTAACCCATTAATGCATTTGAAATACGTGCTTTTCCTAAAGGATTATCCGCAATTGATAAGGCATCAATGTCTAATTTTCTCAACACATCAGCACCTTCAAAGAAATCATTTGAATTAAGCGTACTAGGCGTATTCCACTCAACTAAAATCGTTTTACTCATTTTTACTTTTTCTAGGAAATTCAAAATTGCTTCCTCCAAATCATTTTTCTCATATATCTTACAAATTTAATTATAAACTAACAAAGTTGTCACATGAGTATATTTTCAAAAATAAACCCGTATACTATGAATATAGACACGAAAATATTTTGTATCTATTTTAAATTTATTATAAAAATACTGCAACATTTCATTTAGATCTAACTTACTCCCCCCAGAGTCTCGAATAGATTAGTATTTTTACACTACTACTCCTGAAGTAGCTAGTGTTTTTTAAATTAAAATAGACCTATCTATTTTCTACATAAGTACTTGTTACACTCTAATTAAATAAGCTAGCTAATTTCCCCCGAAACTAACTAGCTTACTCTTATTTCATCATTGTCTCCCCCGACAATGATGATTTTTTATTTACACTCTAATTCTAATAATTGTTTCTTCATCTTGCTGCCACCACGATAGCCACCTAGACTACCGTCTTTTCTTACTATACGGTGACAAGGAACAACCATTAAAATAGGATTCCGGCCAACCGCACTTGCCACCGCTCGAACGGCTTCCGGATGACCAACTTTTAACGCCAACTCAGAATACGATCTCGTTTCACCATAAGGAATTAGTCGTAACTGTTGCCAAACCTCATTTTGCAGTTTAGTCCCGCTTACATCAAAATCAATAGCTACTGTAAATTCTTGTCTGACACCTATAAAATAAGCTTGTAATTCTTCAGTTATTGTTTGAAATAGAGCATCATTCTCTTGAAAGTTAGCTTTCGGATAAAATTCTTCAATTTCGCTCTTTAACCCATTTGGCGATCCAACAAAACTGAGTCCTTTATCAGTCATCCCCAACCAATAGCGATTCGTGCCATTACTCCAGTTCATCACATACATATTAAAACTCCTATTGAATTCCAGACAAGTTCGCACCATGAACTTCTGCGATATTATACACAATAATAAAGGCATTTGGCTCAATCTCATGAACTTTGTTCAACATTTGTTGATAATTTTGATTTTCAACAACAATCATCAACATTTCTTTACTTTCTCCTGAATAGCCACCTTTGACCTCAAAAATGGTAACCCCTCTGTCCAAAGTAGCATTAATATCTGTTTTTAATTTTTCTAATCCTGCTCCTGTGCCCATCACGTATAGCACTTTCTTGCGATCTAATCCCGTTTCGATATAATTCATAATAAAATACGTAATGATTAATGAAAAAATAGCTAAAATAAACGCTTCAGAACCCGAGACAAATATATTGAAAACACACACAATACCATCAATCACTAATAGACTTGATGCAGGTTTAATATTGAAATACTTTTTAACAATCAACGGTGGAACAGTTGTCCCACCACTTGAGGCACCAATTCGATAAAGAATCGAAATACCCACCGCAAAAACCGCGCCACCGACAATAACAGCTAATAATCTGTCTTCAACAACATTTATTTGGGGCGTAATCGCTAAAAACAAGGGTAAAACAAAGCTGCCTACCATAATTTTTTTAGTTGTTGAACGATCCAACATAAAATAAGCTAAAATCAATAACGCAATATTAATACTCAATAACACAACGGAAACGTTCCATTTGAATGCTGTTTCCAAAAGTATTGCAATCCCGGTTGCACCACCAACTGCAACTTCTTGCGGTGCATAAAAGAAATTAATACTTATCGCAATAATTTCTAAACCAATCAACATGAGTAATCCCTGAATCACTTGTGGTTTTATCCTATTTATCATAAAGGCCCTCTTTCCGTTCTAGATTTGTAATCTCTTATTATTTAGCATACTGAACTTTATTACAGAAAACAAATTTAAGCTTCATTGCACAAAAAAAGCATCCAAAATTTTGGATGCCTTTAACATTTTTATTCAAATCCGTCAGTTGTCATTGCAGCTTTGTATAAATCAATAACATCATTAACTGACATATCAACATAAACAGCGCTATCTAATTTTCCAACTTTGACAGCTGATTCAGCCATCACTTTAAAGTTTGTTTCATCATTAATGTCAACACCTGGCAAGGTAGTTGGAACACCTAATGATTTAACCCAATCGTAAACTGCTTGAATTGCCTTATCAGCAACTACTTGGTCATCATCATCTTGGATATGCCAAACATTGCGACCAAATTTTGCAAACTTAGCAACCGTATCTGCAGATAAAACAAATTTCATCCAACGAGGTGTCACAATACCTAAACCAACACCATGAGTAATATCATAGTAAGCTGATAATTCATGTTCAATTGGATGTGACGTCCAACCATCTTCGTAGCCTAATCGCATAATTCCATTCAATGCCATAGTTGATGACCACATTAGGTTAGCACGAGCGTCATAATTATCAGGTTCTGCAACAGCAATTGGTGCCCATTTAATAACTGTCCGCATGATACCTTCAATCATCCCATCAGACACATCATTATTCTTTTCTTTATCAAAATATTGCTCTGTCAAATGAGAGAAAATATCAATTGAACCAGCAGCTGTTTGCCATTTTGAAACACTCATTGTTAATGCTGGATCTAGAAATGAAACAGCTGGTGTTTTAGGTCCAAAACTACCTAATTTTTCATTTGTTTCAAGATTTGAAATCACTGATCCAGCATTCATTTCAGTCCCAGTAGCTGATAATGTTAAGATATCAACAAATGGTAATTGATCAATTTTAAAACGTTTTGCTGGTTCGATAACTAAATCCCAAGGATCTCCTTCATAAAATGCTGCTGAAGCAATCATTTTTGAAGCGTCGACAACTGAACCACCACCGACAGCCAAAATAACATCAATTTTATTTTCTTTAGCTAACTTTTGACCTTCACGAACTGAATTAATCTTAGGATTAGGTTCAATTCCTGCTAATTCGACAACATTTAAATCACTCAAAATCTTCTTTACAGTATCATATAATCCTGAGCGTTTAATTGATCCACCACCGTATGTTAATAGTACGTTAGGCCCAAATTGTGCGACCGCATCATGTAATTCTGTTTCAATCCGATTTGAACCAAAACGAATATCTGTTGTATTTTTAAATTGAAAATCTTTCATAATTATAATCTCCTTTGTATTTTGAAGTTATATTAAAAATCATTTTTACTGAACATCTACAGTATAACGCTTTCTAGTAAGGTCCTTCTAGTGTAAGCACTTACTAAAAAAGAATTCACCTTTAAAAAGGTAAACTCTTTTCTAATTATCAATTAAATGACATCGCTTTGTACGGTCTTTTTAGCTTCATCATTTGCATGAATCATGCTCAAAATTTTTCTTGAAATTGGTCCAACGATAATCAATTGTAATGGTACAGCGACAATAATATTACGTCCGATAGTTGTAAGGTATGACGACCAGAAATGAACTGGCATCCCGCCTTCAATAAGCAGACCATAAAGTGACATAAAGGCTACCATTCCACAAATCATCATTCCTGAGATTGCAAGAATCATTTGCCACATTTTGTCATGATTAAGTGGTAATTTATCAGCAATTGCCATCGCAATTTTACCGACAACTAAAACATCTAAAATGAAAGCAACAATAAAACCTGGAATGAATCCAAGTAATAATGTAGCCATTCCTAATTTTCCGACTAATAATAAATTGTACGCACTCATAACGAAAACCATCATCGAGCACATTAATGTTGTAAAAATAATTCCTTCTTTTGCATTTGTTGGCATTATAATTCTCCTTAATATTGTTAATAAAGACTTATCTTACACAAAATCGTTTGCTTGCATAAGTCTTTTTTTGAATATTAAACTTTTCTCATTGTAAGCGATTAAATCGATTGTTTGTGGCATCATTCGGATTACGTTATACTTAACTTACAACTATTAAGGAGGTATTTTTATGTTAATTGCACTTATATTATCTTGGATTGTCGCACTTGAACATCTATTTATTATGATATTAGAAATGTTTTTCTCAACGAGTTCAACAGCCCAAAACGCTTTTGAATTAAAACCAGAATTTCTAAATCAAAAAGAAGCTAAATCATTAATGGCAAATCAAGGGCTATACAATGGTTTTATCAGTATTGGCCTTATGATTGTTCTCTTAATACTATCTGGTGCAGCACTTAAATCAATGCTGTTACTTTTCACCGGATTTATTTTCATCGCTGCTATTTTTGGTAGTTTAACAGCAGCTAAAAAGATCATTTTAGTTCAAGGATTACCCGCATTATTAGCGTTTATCGCCATTACTTTTACTTTATAGGTCAACAACTTAACCAGTTGGCATTAAATAACTTTCTAGGCAATCAATTAATATTTAAAATTGATTGCCTAATTTTTGTTTATATATACACCAGTACTATAATAATTAAAAAGATGGTAGTAAATTCGATTATCTTACGAATTTACTACCATCTAACATAATATAATTTATTTTGTCTCTATATTCAAAGATATATTTTGAACTTCATTTCCATGGTGCACTGACTTCGTTAATATTTCATCCATCTTACCAACACGATTTGGTTGCGTAAAGAAGACAATTACAATATCATCATAACCAGCTTTATGAATTAACTCTTGATCAAAACTCAAAAGTAACTCTCCAGCTTTAACCTTTTGACCATCATTATAATGTGTTATGAATCCTTCACCACGCATATTAACTGTTTCAAGTCCCACATGAATGATTGTCTCCAAACCAGACTCTGAAATAATACCAAGTGTATGTCTAGTTGAAAATGTAAATTTAATTTGACCATCAAATGGTGCATAAATTTTCCCATCTGTCGGTTGAATAGCAAATCCTTTTCCTCTAAATCCTGTTGGAACTGAATTCAATGGCATTAAAGTTCCATCAACTGGTGCCAAAACTGTAGTATCAACAAGTTCTGTAGTAATTGCTACATCGTCATCCATCGATATTTCACCACGCGCCAATTTACTTTCCAATTCTCCAACAATTTCAGCATGTTTTTTCTCAGTAATTTTAACTTTAAACATAAAAATAATCAATGCTAAAATAGAGAATACTAGTGGGCTATAAAAAGCAAAAATTTTAAACATATGAACATTTTTCGCAGTAATATCAGCCGCTGTTGCGCTACCTGTCATTCCTGCCATAATAGCGATTGATCCTACAATACCATTCGAAAATGCACCAGTAATTTTATCTAGCATTGGTCGAACTGCAAGAACAACAGCTTCATTACGATTTCCATTTTTTAACTGACCGTATTCAATAGAATCTGTTAAAGATAGTACAATAACTAATTGGGCAAATGTAAAATTAAATAATATTAATCCAAGGATGACTAAAATCATATTACTGCTACCAAAAATAAATATGATATATGACAAAATCATTGAGATTTGACCAATCAAAAATAAAATTTTACGTGTAATAAATTTATTTAAAATAGGATATAAAGGTGCTGTTGAAAAGCCAACAACTGTGGCTACTGCACCAGCAATCCAAAATTCATTTGGTTTACCGATTACAAATTTAAAGAGATAGAACAATACTCCATTTGTAACTACATAAGCTAGTGAATACATTAAATATGCAAAACTAATCCATAAAATTTGATCATTTTTTATAATTCCAACAAAAACATCTTTAATTGACGTTTTTTTACTTGCAGCTTCTCGAATAACATCATGCTTTTCTGTTGTTCCAAAAGCAACTGCTAATGCGGAGAGAATTGCAACGATACCAACAATAATTGCAAAGGCTAACCAACCTTGGGTTCCTTGTTCATGCTTACCCGTTGCTAAAAATGTAAAGTATGTTGTGATTGGAACTACAATCATTGTCAAACCATTCCAACCGATTGACCCAGTAAAACTTCCTAAGGCTGTAAAAATACCACGCTCTTTACTATCACCACTGATAGCAGGAACCATACCCCAATATGCTACATCTGCAAATGAATAAAAAATATCTAAAGTAACAAATATTATGACAAAACAAATTGCAAATAAAAGCCAATTAACTTTAGCTAATCCAAAAATACCACTAAATACAATTACCAATAATATAGAGCTCACCACACTACCAATAACTTGCCATGGCTTAAATTTACCCCATCTAGTTTTTGTGTTATCTACAATGTTGCCTAAAATGGGATCGACAACAACCTCTGCTAAGCGAATAATAACGACCAACGTTGTTATTAATGCTATCAAGCGATTAGCTACTTTGGGACTAACATCACTAAACATTCCACTTGTAACATAAACGATAAAGTATGTACTCAAGGCACCATAAAACGCAGAATGACCTAAATTACCTAGCGCAAACGCAATTCGTTCTCTTAACTGTATCCACGTTAAATGTTTTTTCCCTACCTTTTGATTATCCATTATTATTACTCCCTAACTTTTTAATTTTTCTACTAATACTTTAACGCCATATGCAGGTAAAGTTAGTTGGGTGCTAGGCTGTATCTCTTCCATAAGCACATCATATAAAGACGTTACTGTTTCGACCTTTGTAGCCTTATGACTAAAATTAATAATAAAATAATATCTTTTAGTATCATTTTCTCTAATTTGAATTGAAACATTATTAGTCATTTTTTTAACAGGTAATGTTGACTTAAGATTTAACTCCTCAGTTATTTCTTTATAAAAATTAGTAAGAAATTCATTATCTAGTCTACAACCCTGATAGTACGCAATTCCTTTACCAAAATTATGTTTTGTTACCGCCGGTGTTTCTTTATAAAAATCATTTTGGTAAGTCCCTAACGTTTCGGCACCTTTTACCTTAATTACCTCGCAGTAATCTTTAGCTTCATATACCTGATTATTCATCGAAATAGTATTTTTTTGCTTAGGATATAGGGTATCTGTTTCTTGAATTTCTATACCGTAACTATCTTGTAGCCCTTGAGGCCAGCTGCCTTGGTACGTTAAAAATTCTGAGTCAACGATGCCTGTAATATACGTCCCAACCAATCTACCACCTTGTTTAACAAAAGCCGCTAATTTTTCTGCAAAGACACTACTCATCAAAAAATGCATTGGATCAATGACTAATTTATAATCAGTTATTTCTTGTTCTGTTGAAATAATATCAACTGGAATATCATGTTCCCAAAAATATTGATATTGTTCACTAATAGTTCTCCAATATTTTTTAGTTTTTGATGCATAATTACGACTATCGTCTAATGCCCACATATTTGCATAATCAAAAATAATTGCTACTTTCGCTTTTTGATGTTTTGTTAATAATCCAGACTTTAATTTTTCTAAATCATTACCAACTTTAATAACATCTTGATAAACTCGTGTTTTTGTTTGTAATTGATTATTAATCACAGCACCATGAAACATTTCAGATGACCCTAATGACTGATGTAACTGAAAATACATAATTGAATTAGCACCATGTGATATTTCTTGTAGGCTTGCCATTTCATGCATTCCTGGTCGTTTAGCCCGATTGTATGGATGCCAATTAACCTGTGATGGTGTATTTTCCATAATTAAATAATTATCCATTTTAAGACCACGCATCGTATCATTCATCAAAGCTGTTTTCATTGCTAAATGTTTTGTACTTTCGTAATCATTAGCCCAATTAGGATATGAATCCCAGCTTACAACGTCAACATGTTTAGCAAATTTTTGATAGTCTAAATCATAAAAAACATGAGATTCAGGTGGATTACCACCCATAAAATTCGTTGTAACTGGAATATCTGGCGTAAGTTCACGCAATGGTTTAATTTCTTCATCGAAAAAATCAATAGTTCGATCACTTACAAAGTGATGCCAATCAAGATTCAACCCTAACACACCTGTATCACCACTTGGCATTGGTGCTTTAATTTGATTCCAATTTGTATAAGTATGGCTCCAAAAAGTTGTCCAATAAGCGTGATTTAAATGATCTATAGTTTGATATTTTTTTTGTAACCATTTGCGAAATTCTGCTTGGCACAAATCACAGTAACATTCACCGCCGTATTCATTAGAAATATGCCACAAAATAACCATTCCATTATGACCATAATGTTCTGCTAATTTACGATTTATAATCTGAACCTTGTCACGATAAACTGGCGATGTATAACAATGATTATGTCGCTCACCATAAAGTTGTCGTTCCCCTCTTGCATTAACTCTCAATACTTCTGGATATTTTTCAGCTAACCATCTTGGACGTGCCCCACTTGGTGTTGCTAAAATAACTTTTCCATTTTGTGCAGATATTTTATCGAATATTTCATCTAACCAAGAAAAATCAAACTTACCTTCTTCTGGTTCTAATTTTGCCCATGAAAATATTCCTAGACTAAATGTATTTATTTTGGCATCCTTAAAAGCATTAAAATCAGATTTAATCACTTCTGGTTGATCTAACCATTGTTCAGGATTGTAATCTCCTCCATGCAAAAAATTGGTTATATTTAATTTTGTAACCATTTTTATAATACCCACTTTCAATAATTTATTAGTTTGTTATCAATAACATAGTTCTAGCATAGTCGGTTAAAACACCCTACGCAAGCGCTTTCCTAGGTTAATTACTAAAACATGGTAAACAAAAAATTATCTTTGTTTACCATGTTTACTATGCTATATATCGACTATTTCACCCTGTTTTCAATTCAGAATTGTGCTATAGTTTAGTTAATGTTACCGTTTCCAACTAAATGATTTACTAAAACTATTAACGATTAAATACTATTATTTTAGGAGATGATTATCATGACTACTATTCGAGAAATTGCTGCAAAAGCTGGCTATTCTCCCGCAGCTGTTTCTAGATTGTTAAATAACGACCCCACTTTTTCAATTTCTGATTCTGCCCGTAATAAAATTTTAGAAACAGCACAAACTCTAAATTATCAAAAAGTTAATGCAACAACACATGGTAAATATAAAATTGCTGTTATTTTTGCCATCTTACCACGGAAAGAATTAGAAGATATTTACTATAATAACCTTAGACAAAGTATTGTTAATTCTGCCAAAAAAACTAACATGTCATTAACTTTCTACTCACAAATTACAGATGTCCCCTCTGACACTGATGGAATATTGGCAATTGGTCAATTTCAATCTAATGACCTTGAGTTACTATACAAATATTCATCTATTTGCCTTTTTATTGATTCAAATCCTGATTCCCATAAATTTAATTCTGTTCAACCTAATTTAGAATCAATTATTGAACAAGCTGTTAATCTTTTTGTTCAAGATAATTTCCAATCAATTGGTTTTATTGGTGGCTCTTTATGGCATGCAAATACAGTATCCACTAGGTTAAAAGATCCTCGTCAAAAATATATTGAAAGTCATTTAAGAGAATTAGGATTATTAAATCAAAAATTAATCTATATCGGTGATGACTTTTCTATCAAAACTGGTTATTCTCTCGGAAATCAAATTATTAATAATTTAAACAAATGTCCACTACCAAATGGATTTATAATTGCATCAGATCTTTTAGCCGTTGGTGTCTTACAAGCTTTTAATGAACACAATATTCGTGTACCAAATGACACTTCAATCATCAGTATTAACGATATTGATATTATTAAATATACTTCACCACCACTAACAACATTTAAAATTGATACTGATCAATTGGCTAAAACTGCAATTACCACACTAAAAGATAATATTATTTTCCCAGTTAATACTCATAAAAATATTTTACTCGATGCTGATATTGTTTATCGTCAAAGCTTTTTACAACCACATAAATAAATCAAAAATTCAGGTAATAAAATGGCTCTTTATCAATAATCGTTGATAAAGAGCCATTTTATTTAAATATTACATTTAAATTATAGATTAACCGTACAAAAAAAGAGCCCCAAAATCGGCTCTACAATATTTGTTGTTGGTGATAGAAAATCTATCACTGGCGGCAATTTTTTTATATAATAATACAAAAAAGGGAACTTCGTTTCCTTTAATGGCCAGCCAGCCCAAAAGAAAGAGGTCCCCTCATGATTAATCATACTAAAGTTTTACTTGGAATAGAAGACCCAAATATTATAATTGATAATAATTTAGCTATTCAGTCTAATTCTGATAGTACTATTTTTATTTATGGTACTTTAAATTATCGTCCTAAAGCTTGCCAAAAATGTGGCGTTATCAATACCAATCAGATTATTAATTATGGTTGGCGAACTGTTTCGGTTCGCTTACCTCGTTCATTTGAACGGACTATTATTCTTAAATTACGCAAACAAAATTTTCACTGTAAAACATGCCACGGTTACTTTTTGGCACAAACAACGCTCACAACAAAACATTGTTCCATTTCACTTAACTGCCGTAAAGCATGTATTGAAAAATTAAAAGAAACGAGTTCTATGACCCATATCGCAAAAGAACTCGCTACTTCGACTAACTACGTTAGTCGTGTGCTTGCTTTAACCAAACATGATTTCAAAGTGAATTTAAATTATTTACCAGAAGTTCTTCTTTTCGATGAGATTAAAACAACAAAAGATGCCTTAAGCTTTGAATATATGGATGCCAAAACTCACGAATTAATTGATTTAATCGAGGCACGAACCATCTATCAGATTACCAAACACTTTAATCGTTATGTTAAAACTGCACGTGATAACGTCAAAATAATTGTGACAGATATGAATTATACCTATCCTAAACTAGCTGAAACGTTGTTTCCTAATGCCATTGTTGTATATGATCGATTTCATATTGTTCAATCTATGACTAGAGCTTTCAATCAAACTAGAATTCAAGTTATGAAAAAACTTACAGTAAGTTCCCAATCCTACAAACAATTAAAACGATATTGGAAATTGTTATTAAAACCAATGGGCCAATTAAATTATAAAAATTTTCGTCATTGGTCTTACTTCAAAGAATGGCAAACTGAAACAGATCTAATTCAAAATCTACTAGCTATTGATCCAATCTTAGCTAATACCTATGATTGTCTTCAAAATAGCTTAACTGCCATCCGTAATAAGGATTGGTCAAAACTTAATTATCAGTTAACTAACGCCAAAGGCGTTTCAGAACAATTTCAAAAGGTAACTGTATCACTCATGAAACAACCAGATTATTTAAAAAATGCGCTACGATATCCCTATTCTAACGGTCCTTTAGAAGGACTTAACAATAAACTAAAAGTAATTAAGCGCAATGCTTATGGGTTTAAAAATTTTAGCCAGTATCGTTTACGTATTTTGAGTACAATTAAATTTTAAGCAAAAAAAGAAACCTGTTATTAAATAACAGATTTCTCAATGACAATTTCACCAACAACAGTTGACGAAGAGCCCCAAAATCATAATGATTTTGAAAACTCTTTTAGCAGAACTAAATAATAAATTATTTAGCAGCTGCTGTACCGAACCATTCAATACGATCTTCAACAAGATCAGTGATTGCTTTTGTACCTGGTGCGAATAATTTACGAGGGTCAAAACCTTTACCTTCTTGGTCTTTTCCTTCTTCAATATATTTGCGAGTTGCAGCAGCAAATACTAATTGACATTCAGTATTAACATTAACTTTTGAAACACCCATTTTAATAGCTTTTTGGATTTGGTCTTTAGGAATACCTGAACCACCATGTAATACAAGTGGTGTTTTGATTTCAGCAGCTAATTCTGCTAAACGATCAAAGTTCAAGCCAGTCCAGTTAGCTGGGTATTGGCCATGAATATTACCAATTCCACAAGCTAAGTAGTCAATACCAGTTGCAGCAAGTGTTTTAGCTTCTTCAACATCAGCTAATTCACCAGCTCCGACGATACCATCTTCTTCTCCACCAATTGAGCCAACTTCAGCTTCAACTGTGATGTCTTTAGCATGTGCCAAAGCAACGATTTCTTTTGTTTTTTCTAAGTTTTCTGCAAATGGTAAGTCATGGCCATCAAACATAACTGAGTTGTATCCAACTTCGATACATTCTTTAGCTGCTTCATAGTTACCATGATCTAAATGCATTACAACGGGAACAGTAATACCCATTGATTTAATAGTATCTTGAACAAGGTGTAAACATAATTCGTATCCACCCATGTATTTTGCAGCACCCATTGATGTTTGGATTAAAACAGGAACACCTTTTTCTTGGGCAGCAGCAAGAATACCACGAGTCCATTCCAAGTTGTTTGTGTTAAAGGCACCAACAGCGTAGTGACCTGCACGTGCAGCATCGAACATACTTTTACCATTTACTAATGTCATTTGAAATCCTCCTAGATAAATTACAATACGTCTGTATTGCATTTTTTAATACAGGTACATTTTAGCACATTTAGTCATCAGATAAAACTTTCATTTTTTAAATAATTATAATTATCAATTGTTTTTGACCGATTATGACTGTTTTAGACATACTTACACGCTTACATCTTCAAATTCAAATCGGCTAACATTAACTAATCCCATATCAGTAATTTTTAATTCTGGAATAACAGCTAACGACATAAAACTTAACGTCATAACAGGATCAACATTATCATTAATACCTAATTCTTTATAAGCAACCTCATTAAATTTTTTAAGCTTTTCTGATATCCATTCTCCTGATTGATCACTCATCAAGCCACCAATTGGTAACGGAATCGACATTAGAACTTTATTATTTTTCGTTAAAACCATGCCACCCTGAATATCTTTCAATGTAGTAATCGCCAATGCCATATCTCGATCATTAGTTCCAGTTGTAATCAAATTATGTGAGTCATGTGCAATAGATACAGCAATTGCCCCCTCTTTAATTCCATAATCTTTCAATACACCAGTAAAAATATTACCCGTTTCATGGTGACGTTCAATCACTGAAATTTTAGCGACTGGGATGCTTGGGTTATAGATAAAATCACCAGCGTCATCACGACTGACATCAATTTCTCTATCTATCGTAATTGCCTCATTCGGTATCACTTCAATAGCATGTACACGATTACTCGTTAATGCTAATCTTAACTTATTTTGACTAAAGTTAGTTAAATGAACAGATGATTGAACACTATCAATTAGATATTTTTTAGTTTCTAATAAATAATTACCATTTTCAGCAATTTTTTCACCAAAAATGTAAACACTCGAAACAGTCATATTATTCAAATCACTAATAACTACTAGATCAGCTCTAAGTCCAGGTGCAACAGCTCCGCGATCTTTCAATTCGCAACATTCGGCAGCATTGAGCGTGGCCATTTGAATCGCAACTAAAGGATCCAGGCCCTCTTCAACACAAATTTTCAAACTATTATCTAAATGACCTTTTTCAATAATTGTTTTCGCCTGAACATCATCCCCGCATAAAACAGTTCTTCTAGAATTATTAGGTGTCACACCTTTTAACAATGTTCTTAAATTATGTGTGACCGATCCTTCACGTAAAAACACATACATTCCACGACTTAACCTATCTTGCATTTCTTCAAGTGTTGAACATTCATGGTCATTTTGAATTCCAGCTGCAACATACGCATTCAATTCTTTGTCATAGACTTGAGGACTATGTCCATCAATCCGTTTATTTAAATTTTTAGCAACTAATAATTTATCAAGAACATCACTTTCAGCATTAATCACACCAGGAAAATCCATAAATTCAGCTAAACCTTTTGTTTCATCATGCATAAGTGGATCAACCATATCTGCCGCTGAAATAACAGCTCCAGAATTTTCCATTTTTGTTGCTGGAACACATGAAGGAAGCATGTATTGAATATCCAAAGCAGTTTCTTTAGCCGCATTAATCATGTAATCTAATCCTGCTAATCCTGCAACATTCACAATTTCATGTGGATCTGCCATCACAGTCGTAGTCCCATGAGGCGTCATTAACCGGCCAAATTCTTCAGGACTAACGTAAGCTGATTCTACATGAATATGAGGATCAATAAAGCCTGGCGAAATAAATTGTCCGTGAACATCAACAACAGATTTCCCAGTGTATTGCCCACCAATTCCTGCAATAATACCATCAACAATTGCAACATCCCCACTAATTAAACGTGCATTGTACACGTCAACAATTTTACCATTAGTTAAAACTAAATCAGCAGGAAGCCGTCCAGCGGCAACATCAATTAACTTCTTTAAACTTTCTTTTTCCATCATGACTCCTTATTTTTTGAGAGGTGTAATTTTGATAATTGGATTAATAATTTTTAATGCAACACAATCCACCATTCCTAAATCAGTAATAGCCAAATCTGGAATCGCTGTAATAGGTAAGAACGACATATAGAACATTGGATCAGGCAACTCACTACCCATTAAATCTGATCCTTTTCTTAAAGCAATTTCGCCTGCTTCAATTTCACTTGGTAACATGTCGCTCATAATCCCACCAACTGGCAAGGCTAAAAATGACACTACTTCACCATTAATCACGACAATTTGTCCGCCACCTGCTTCAATTAACTTATTTGTAGCCATCGACATATCGTTAGAATTAACACCCATGACGACAATATTATTGTCATCAGGTGCAGAAGATGAAGCCATTGCACCTTTTTTAAGCCCCCAACCAGATGTAAATCCAAGTGACTGATTACCATTTTTCCCAAATCTTTCCAACACAGACACTAAAGCCACATCTTTTTCTAGACTAGGTTGTACAATACCATTTTTGATAATTAAATCGACATCTTTTCTTTTTCGAACAAAAGCACCTTGACTATTGATTGTTTGAACAGTTGCCAAACCTTCTTTTTCATCGACTTTATATTCAAAATTTTTTGACGAAGTTAACTCGTGTTTCAGCTGTCCTTTAAATAAATCGCTTCTTGTAGGTGCAACTAATGTTTTAAGTATTTTTTTATTTTCAGCAACAACTTGACCTCGACTAATCACCATTTCAACATTAAATGAACCTGGTTGATCAACAATTAAAATATCAGCTAATCTACCTGGTGAGACAGAACCAACTTGATCATCAATTCGATAAGCTTCGGCACTATTTATTGTAGCCATTTGAATTGCTGTAATTGGTTCTACTCCAGCTTCGATAGCCAACTTAACAAGATTATCAAGATGACCTTTTTGTAAAATATCAGTTGCCGTAACATCATCTGTACAAAAACTAACATGACGAGCAATTGCTGGATTTACTTCCGTAATTGCTCGAATATTCTCTGCTAAAAAATGTGTTACAGATGACTCTCTGATTAAAACATTCATCCCTTTTCGAGCTTTTTCAACAAGTTCTTCATGTCCATAACTTTCATGGTCTAACCGAACGCCACTTGCTAAATATTCATTCAATTTAATTCCCATTGTCATTGGTGCACAACCAAAAATTGGTAAGTGATTATTTTGTGCATGAACCAATGTTTTTAGCGTATCTTCATCTTGCGTTTCAACAGCTTCTCTAACTGTTTCCCAAACACCGTAACATTCTGTCCATTTTTGAATTGTTTCTTGAACATCTGCATTAATGTTAAAAGCTATCGTTGATGTTGGAATCGTATATGGTGTTTTATATGGTGCCCCCCAAAATAAATTAAGCGGTAACGCTTCTACCTCTTTAAATACTTCTTGAACACCTTCTAACCCAGCAACAGATATTGTTTCATCTAAGCCAGAAATGACACTCGTTGTTCCAAATGGGACGACCGCGTTAGCAAAACTTGTCATACTCATTTTGCTACATTCAACATGAATGTGCCCATCAATTAACCCTGGTGTTATATATTTTCCTGTTGCATCTATGTGTTCCGTTTCATCACCGATATAAGCTTCAATATCACCAACAGCAACAATTTTTTCTTTATAAATTGCAACATCTGCCTGATAATATTCGCTTGTCATAACATTAACTAATGTCCCGTTTTCAATTACTAAATCTGCAGAAATCTTTGCAGCTCCAGCTTCTATATAATCTTTTAATTGTGCCAATGTTTGTGTCATTTAGTTATCCACCCATCAATTTTTTTGTATTATTGAAGAATATTTAAGACGTACAGTAAGAATAAGAAAACAAAAAGTAACACATACATGACAGGACCAACTTCTTTTCTACGACCCGCTGCCATCATTGTGATTGGATATAAAATAAATCCAAAGGCAATACCATATGAAATATTATAAGTTAAAGGCATACCAACAACCATTAAGAATGCAGGTACTGCTATTTCAAAACGGCCCCAATCAATACCTTTTAATGATTGAGCCATTAAAATCCCAACAACAATTAAAACTGGTGCCGTAACTTGCGATGTAACAACAGTTAGAAGTGGTGAGAAGAACAAACTTAAAACGAACATCCCCCCTACAACTAGCGACGTTAATCCAGTACGTCCACCAACGGCAATACCGGCTGAAGATTCAACATAGGCAGCTGTTGGCGTTGTTCCTAATACAGATCCAGCTAACATTGAAGCTGAGTCAGACATTAATGCGCGACCCACTCGTGGCATCTTATTATCTTTCATAAATCCAGCCTGAGTAGCCAACCCGATTAATGTGCCGGCTGTATCAAAGAATGCAACCATCAAGAAAATCAAGACAACAGACCATAATTGTAACGAATTAATTTTATGTAGATTTTCAATACCTACCCCAAATGTTGGTGCCATACTTGGGACAGAAGAAATAATATGCGTTGGTAATTTAATAAGTCCCATTACTAATCCCAAAATAGTTGTCGCAATCATTCCAATGAAGATTGAACCAGGAATTTTTTTTGCCATTAAAACAATAATCACGACTAATCCAAAAATAGTAAGCCACGTTGTTGGAACAGTTAATGAACCAATCGCTACTAAAGTTGATTTATCTCCAACAATAAGTCCACCTTCTTGTAACCCAACAAAGGCAATAAACAAACCAATACCTGCTGCCATTGCTAACTTTAAATCATGTGGAATGGCATCAATAACAATTTCACGTATTTTAAATAATGTAATAAGCATAAAAATAATTGACGCAACCACAACACCGGCCATTGCCGTTTGCCATGGAATACCCATCCCAATAACAACTGAGTAAGTAAAGAAGGCATTATCGCCCAAACCTGGTGCAATTGCAATCGGATAATTCGCTAAAAATGCCATCAAGAAACAACCAAATGCGGCAGAAATTGCAGTTGCTGTAAAGACAGCCCCTTTATCCATACCTGCGGCACCTAAAACTTGAGGATTGACGAATAAGATATAAGCCATAGATACAAAGGTCGTTAAACCGGCCATTGATTCGCGTTTAACCGTTGAACCTGACTCATTAATATGAAATAAGCGATCAAAAATCCCTACTTTTTTCTCTGTGTTATCCATGCGATATATTCTCCCTATGTTGTGCTTTTTTATGTTATATGCATTATATTACGCGTATTAAATTGAAAATCAATAGCAAAAACGTACTTTATTAAAATTTGCAAATAAAACGTTCGTGTTTTTAAACGTGCGAACAAAATAAAAACTGTTAAAAAGGGTTTACCACCCCCATTTAACAGTTCTATTTTTCATCAAAAATCCTATCGCCATCTTTTCTCGTATTAATAGCCATAATACTCAACATAACCAATTGCGCAATCACTGCTGTTGGTGGAAAGAAATAAATCCCGACCAGTACAGCCACAATTAATACCGGATAATACCAACTGGTTAAAATGCCATAAACAATCATTCGATCAATTTTCCGACTAACCTCCGGGTGTTTCTCTTCATTAACAACTTTTATTTCACGCGTTAATAAAATAAAAGTTAAACTCCAAAAACAACAAACGGCAAAATAAGTATATTCCGGTACCCTATCAGCCATAAATCGACCCGTCCAAGCTGTCGCAACTGGAATAAATGACATTGAAAAAATCCAAAAATTATTCAACCAATAAATCTTTTTCGTCACACGTTTCGTTAAACTAAACATAAAATGATGACTAAACCAGCCAACGCCCATAAACAAAAAACTAGTCGCATATGAGAAAAAATATGGAATAATCTTAATCAACTCGTTTAATTTAGCAGTCTCGGGCACCGTAAATTCTAATACCATAATCGTTAATAAAATAGCAATCACGGCATCAGTAAATGCCTCAACCCTTGCTTTATTCAAAATACTAGCCTCAATTCATTTCACATTTTTAGCATCCATTAACGTTAATTACCGTAAGGATTATCAACTAATTTTGTCCGTTTAACTTCATCAATATTATGCGTTCCCGTTAATTGCATTGTCAACTCTAATTCATGTTGGAAATAATTAAAGACATTTTGAACACCTTGATGACCACCAAGCGCCAATCCATAAACAACCGGACGACCAATTGCCACTAAATCTGCCCCACTTGCCAAAGCTTTATAGACGTGAGCACCACGTCTAACGCCGCTATCAAAAACAATCGGCACACGCTTATTAACTGTTTCTGTGACACCTTGAAGTGCGTCAAAAGCAGCAATTCCACCATCAATTTGACGACCGCCATGATTGGATACCCAAATGCCACCCGCACCTGAATCAATGGCAACACTTGCATCTTCACCATCTTGAATGCCTTTAACAAAGACAGGTAAGCCTGAATACTCGGCTAAAAATGCAACATCTTTTGGACTTAAGCGTTGCTTAGCTGACCCATAAACAGCGCCCATTGTTTGGCCAACACCACTTTGGTAGGCCTGAACAATAGGCATTGCTAATGGAAAAGTAAACCCATTTCGTTTATCTGTTTCACGATTACCACCGACTGTTGCATCAGCAGTCAAAACAATTGCCTTAACGCCATTTGCTTTGGCTTCATCCATAATATTGCGATTAATACCGTCATCCTTACTCATATAGAATTGGAACCACTGCGGCTGACCATTAGCTTGATCCGACATTTCTTTAAATGATTTTGTTGCAAATGAACTTGCTGTATAAATTGACCCGTAATCCGAAACACCTTTTGCACTATCGATTTCACCTTTAACATGCGCCAATCCATGGGCAGCGACTGGTGCCATAATAATCGGTGAGGTAATTTCATCCCCAAATATACTTGTCCTTGTATCTGGATGATCAATTTCTTGTAACACCCGTGGTTTAATCAATTTATGATTGAAAGCTTTTATATTCTCCTCCAAAGTATATAAATCTCCGGCACCACTAGAAATATAACCAAATCCACCTTTTGGAATGATTTTTTCTGCCTCTTTTTCCAAATCAAAAGCATTAATAATAGTGATATCTTTTTCTAAATTACTTGCAATATATTCTGTCATATTAACTGCCCCTTTATATTGTACACGACTTATCATAGCTGAATCGTAGCATTACGTTCAATCTTATGCAAGCGTTTACAGTTATAATCATTACAAATTTACACAACCTTTACAGCAATTTGCCTTTTAATTTTACAATGACCCGTTATACTCGGTTTGTACTTGAGTGACACCAAATTTTAGAGGAGGTAATTTTTTGCCACAAATTAAAGCAGTTATTTTTGATTGGGCCGGAACAACCGTTGATTTTGGAAGTATGGATCCTGTTTTTGCCTTTCAAAAGGCCTTTCATGAACGCGGAATGCCAATTACCGTCGCTGATATTCGCAAAGATATGGGCATTGAAAAACATGAGCATATCGCAAAATTAGTCCAATTACCTGAAATTAAAGAAGAATGGTTGGCCCTCCACCTCGACCCAATTTCTGTGGAAGATCAGCAAGCCATCTTCAATGAATTTGAAGTTCTTTTGCTAAAAAGACTTCGTGACCAAACGATGCTAGTCCCAAACCTTTTAGAAACGCAAACTTTCCTCAAAAAACATGACATTAAAATTGGGACAACAACTGGCTACACCCAAAACATGTTATCAGTTGTTGCCGAAAAAGCCTCAGCACTTGGTTACCACCCCGATACGATTGTTTCTAAAGAAGATGTCGGCGAAGGTCGTCCCTCACCACTGATGATTCAATCAATTCTCAGTAAATTTAAAATAAGGAATCCAAAACAAGTCATTAAAGTTGGCGATACAATCATCGATATCGCAGAAGGTAAAAATGCTAACGTTATCAGCGTGGGAGTTGTCGAAAGTAGTAGTCTAATTGGTTTAACACTTACAGAATTCAACGATTTACCCAGTGCAGAACGTACTTCAAAAATTGCCTCAGCAACGCAACAGTTCAAGGTTGCCGGTGCTGATTACATCATTTTAAGCCTAACAGAATTACCCGCATTAATTGAAAAATTAAATTAAGAAAGGAATCACCTAACTATGAAACAGCCCTACCTGTTACTTACACCAGGCCCATTAAGCACAACTCCCTCAGTAAAAAATGCCATGCAAATTGATCTCAGTACATGGGATTCGGATTACACTGCCATTACTGTTGAAATTCAAAATCAATTACTTGAAATTGCTCATGTTAAATCAACTGAATATGCTGCGGTACTTATGCAGGGCAGTGGTAGTTTTGGCGTTGAATCTGTCTTAGAAACAACTATTCCAAAAAAATCACAAAACTCAGATGCATGCCTCATGGTTGTGATTAACGGTACATATGGTGCTCGAATTGCCGAAATGGCTGAAAGAATGGGCGTCAATCATGTTGATCTCGTTATTGACGAAACAACACCAGTCACACTTGATCTCGTTCAGAATTTTCTCAAAGACCACCCAGAAGTGACCCATTTTGCAACAGTTCATTGTGAAACAACGACTGGTATTTTAAATGATATCAACACCATTATCCCTTGGGTCTCAGCCCAAGGAATTGTCACAATTGTTGACGCAATGAGTAGTTTTGGTGGTATTCCCATTAATATTTCTAACTTAAAAATTGATTACTTAATTAGCAGCGCCAACAAATGTATTCAAGGTGTCCCAGGATTTTCATTCATTATCGCGCGTATCGCTCTTTTGGAACAATGCAAGGGTAACTCTCTCTCTGTTTCACTTGATCTTTATGCTCAATATATCAGTTTTAAAGAACATCCTGGAAAATGGCGTTTCACATCGCCAACACATGTTGTTCTTGCCTTCGCACAAGCTTTGAAAGAACTAACCATTGAAGGCGGCGTCAAAAAACGTTTCATTCGCTACACAAAAAATCAACATGAACTCGTCAAAGGGATGGAAAAATTAGGCTATGAAACATTGTTGCCACTAGCCACACAATCACCAATTATCACGACATTCAAGCTACCAAATGCATCATTTGATTTCCCCACTTTCTACCAGGCCCTAAAAATGAAACATTTCGTCATTTATCCCGGAAAAACAACCAAAGAACCCTCATTTAGAATTGGAACAATTGGGGACGTTTCATCAATAGAAATTGCATCCCTATTAACAGCCATTCAAGAAGTTTCAGCATAATTTTTCTCATAAAAAAAGGGGTACTAGAAATTGAAAAAACTAAAAACATTTATTATTGCTTTATTCGTCTTAACAATTGGTATTAGTCTAACGGCTTGTTCATCATCCGGCAGTTCTTCAAAAAAAGATACACTCACGATTGTTTTTTATCCTAATGAATCTGCTAAAGATTTCAATGCTTCTCGTGACGAAATTAAAAATCAAATCGCTAAAGCAACCGGTAAAAAAGTTAAAATTCAAACAACGACTGATTATAATGTCGCTATTGAAGCCATTTCATCTGGTAAAGCACAATTAGCCTTCATGGGCCCTGATGGCTATGTACAAGCCAATAACCAAAATAAAGATGTCCAACCTTTATTCACGCTTTCTGGTGCATCAGGCACGCTAAAAGATGCTAGTTACCATTCTTACTTCATGGTTCCAAAAGACAAAGCATCAGAATACCAAGTTAACGGTAAATACAGTATCAAAAATATCAAGGGTAAAAAGATCTCATTTGTTTCAGTTAGCTCAACTTCCGGTTATGCTATTCCAACCGCAAAAATCCAATCATTCTTTCACTTAAAAGATACAGATCAACTTTCACAAAATGGTAAATTCTTCAAAAATGTCTTAATGGGTAATTCTCATCAAGGCTCAGCTGTTAACTTATTCAAAGGTGACGTAGATGTAGCTGCTTTCGATGATATTGATACAAGTGCCTACATTACAGTTAAAAAAGGCTCATGGACAAAAGTCGGCTCAACTTTCGCTGTAAAATCTAATGCCACAGCACCTTTCACTGACGTACGTGGTAAAGAAAGTGTCGCAATCGCAATCAGTCCCGTTCAAAATGGTCCACTCGTTGCTAATACAAAAGCTTTAAGCAAGTCAGACCAAAAGAAAATCACATCATTATTCACTTCAGAAAAAATGACCAAAAATGCTAAAATTTTGTCACCAGTCAATGCTAAAGTACCTGCAATCTGGAAGAAAGAATCATCAAAATCTAAATTACTTAAAATTTCAGACTCATGGTATAAACCAACCCATGAACTTGTTAAAAATTAACCTATAAGGAGAAAAAGCGATGTTATCTGTCAAAAACTTAAACAAGATTTACGCAACGGGTCAACATGCTTTAACAGACGTTTCATTCAATGTCCCAGATGGTCAATTTCTAGTCATCATTGGCCCATCTGGTGCTGGTAAATCAACGATTTTAAGAAGTTTAAATCAGCTTATAACGGACGATTCTGGCGAAATCAAATTAGATGATCAAGATATCCGTGCCGCATCTAAAAAAGGGTTACGCCGAATCAGACGTCAAATTGGAATGATTTTTCAAAATGCTAATTTAGTCAGTCGATTAACTGTGATTGAAAATGTTTTGCATGGCCGTCTAGGCTATAAATCAACTTTGGCTGGTATGTTCGGCCTTTACACAGAAGAAGAAAAAGAAAATGCCGTCTCACTTCTCAAACAAGTTGGTTTAGAAGACATGATGTACCATCGTTGCGATGAATTAAGTGGCGGACAGATGCAACGTGTGGGTATTGCACGTGCTTTAATGCAAAACCCAAAAGTTTTACTTTGCGATGAACCCATTGCCGCATTAGATCCAGAATCAACAAAAACGGTTATGGATTATCTACGCTATTTAGCTACTGAACGAAATATTACCTGTATTGTTAACTTACACCAAGTTGATATTGCTAAAGAATATGCAGATAAAATCATCGGTATTAACCAAGGAAAAGTTGTCTTTGAAGGAACAGCCAACGAACTAACGCCCTATGAATTGGATGCTCTTTACAAAACAACTAAACCGGTGGTTGCTAATGGATAATCATCACTTTTTCAATCTAAAAAAACGTAAATTTGCCCTTTTGTTAATCGGGTTCTTGGTTCTTTACTATGTGTCGGCAACTTTCGTCGATTATAACAACTTAGAAGCGTTCACTGCCGTTCCTGCAGGTATTAAATGGTTACTGGTGAATTTCATCCCAACCACTCGTTCCGTTAATTATTTACCTTTGATTTTAACTAAACTACTAGAAACAGTTGGCCTATCAATCTCTTCAACCATCATAGCTACTGCCTTTTCACTATTAGTCGCTATTCTTGGTTCAAAAGTAACGGGTATCAACCGTTTTACCATGTTGTTCGCAAGAGTTATCGCTTCATTTTTCCGTAACATCCCTTTGGTTGCTTGGGCAATGATTTTACTATTCTCATTTAAGCAAAGCGATTTTACTGGATTTTTAGCCTTATTCTTCGGCAGTTTTGGCTACTTAACTCGTTTCTTCATGGAAACAATTGAAGATGATGCTGGATCAACAATTGAAGCTCTCGAAACAACTGGGGCAAGCTACTTCCAAATTATCTTTCAAGGGGTCATCCCAATGATTTCTTCAACGATGTTAAGTGGTATTTTATACATGATTGAAAACAACATTCGCGACGCCACTCTTGTAGGTATTTTAACTGGTACGGGGGTTGGTTTCTTATTTAATCTTTACTATAAAAGCTTTCGTTTTGATTTAGTAGGTATGACAACGTTGATGATTATCATCATTGTCATTAGCCTTGAGTTACTTTCAACACAGATTAGGAGATTAATATCATGACAGAACTGACAACGACACAACATTTATCTCAACCGCAACGTCATAAACCCATTCAAGTTCATCCTTGGAACCGGCGGCGTAGTGTCACAGTCGTGGTTGCCTCACTACTCATTGTTGCAACTGTCATCTCATTACTCACGATGTCGACTGGAAATATTAAATTTAGTGCAGCGACTGTCTCCTTCTTTAAAAATCTAGGATTAATTTTTCTACAGCCCGGGCTAAATGGAACAGATTCGTTTGGATCCCTACTTTCAGCATTAGCAACAAGTGTTGCGTTAGCCATTTTGACTACCCTAATTGGAGCCATTATCTCATTCGTTATCGCACTATTTGCCGCAAGAAATTTATCCAACCCAATTATTTCAACAATCATCAGAGTTGTCATGGCAACAATCAGAGCAGTGCCAACCATTTTATGGGCATTAATCTTCTCAATCGTCATTGGCTTAGGCGCAACTGCCGCCGTTATTGGTTTAAGTTTTCATAGTATTGCTTATCTCACAAAAGCTTACTCTGAAAGTATCGAGGAACTAGACGATGACGCTTTAGATGCACTAAAAGTCAGTGGTGCAAGTTGGTGGCAGATTGTCTTTCAAGCTGTTATTCCTGCCACAATCCCAATGCTGTTATCATGGACGTTCATTCGTTTTGAAATGAATTTCACAAACGCTGTAGCGGTTGGGGCTGCTGCAGGCGCAGGTGGTATTGGCTATCAACTATTCATGTCGAGTGGGTTCTACTTCGATTTCCACGAAATCGGTGTTATTATCTATCTTTGCTTAATTGTAGCTGGTATTTTTGAATACATTTCTCTTAAATTACGCAGTAATTATCTGGTTAGAAAATAAGTTAATTAACCAAAAGGAGCTATTCAAATTGAATAGCTCCTTTTGGTTTTAAAACACGTACATTGAATTGTAATAAAGAATATATAGTTCTCTTTTTGATTAAAATTATCGTTAAAATAACTATTCTTAAAAATAAAAACACTTTTTAACTGATTCTTCCATTGACATATCACCTTTTAGCTATTATGCTTAATCACATCAAATCAATTGATTTGAAATAACTGAACGAGGTGCTTAATTTTATGACAGAATCAAAGTTTAGTTCTATCGAAGTTGCAGTTAATCAACTTAAAGATGGTGGATTAATTATTGTTTCGGACGACGAAGGTCGGGAAAATGAAGGTGATTTGATTGGTTTAGCTGCAAATATCACACCTGAAAATTTGAACTTCATCATAAAACAAGCACGTGGATTAGTCTGCATGCCCCTTGAATCAGATCTTGCCAAAAAACTTGGTTTACATAAAATGGTCCAAAATAATACTGAAATTAACGAAACAGCTTTCACGATTTCAATGGATGGCGCGTACGATAAAACAGGGGTTACTACAGGCATTTCTGCATACGATAGAGCTACAACAATACGTCAAGCAATGAAACCTGACGTTCAAGCTAGTGATTTCGTTCATCCCGGTCATACATTTCCATTAATTGCTAAAGCTGGTGGCGTTCTTGAACGAACTGGCCACACTGAAGCGGCAGTCGATTTAGCAAAATTAGCAGGTTTTACACCTGGTGGCGTCATTTGTGAAATTGTTAGTGAAGACGGCCATATGGCTCGCCAACCAGAATTAATAAAACTATCCGAAAAATTTAATTTACCTTATATTACTATTAAACAATTAGTAACTTATCTAAAAAAGCGACAAGCAGCTTAACCCCATTAAGTTTAAATCATCAAACAAATTAATAGTCATAAATTTAATATCTGTCTATTTCTCAACAAAAACAAGGAGATAATTTATGTATTCACCAAGTGAAATTGTAGATTTTAGTATCGAAGCTGGAACCAACAAGATTCAAAAGTCACTAATAGAAAAGCTCATTTTAGGCTTTATCGGCGGTGCCATGATTTCACTAGGCTATCTTGCCTATATCCGCGTATCTGCCTCAATTCCAGCTAATCTAGCCAGTTTAACTAATCTCGTTGGTGCGTCTGTATTCCCAATCGGCTTGATTGTCATTTTACTATGTGGTGGCGAACTCGTTACCGGGAATATGATGGCCGTTTCAATTGCTTTTATGGATAAAAAAGTGGATTTCTTACAATTAGTTCTGAACTGGATTGTGATTACTATTGCGAATGTGATTGGTGCCATTTTCGTTGCTTACTTTTTCGGTCATGTCGTTGGTTTAACCCATAGCGATGCTTATTTAACCCAGGTCATCAGTTTAGCTGATCACAAAGTATCTGCAACTTGGTTACAAGCCCTCATTTCTGGAATTGGTTGTAATTGGTTTGTTGGCTTAGCATTGTGGCTATCTTATGGTGCAAAAGACGCTGCTGGCAAAATTCTAGGCATTTGGTTTCCTATCATGATTTTTGTTGCCATCGGGTTCCAACATAGTATTGCGAATTCCTTTGTCATTCCAGCTGCTATTTTTGAAGGTCATTCTAATTGGCTTGCATTCATTCAAAATTTCTTCTTTGTTTATATTGGTAATATTATCGGTGGTGCAATCTTTGTTTCAGGTTTTTATTATTTAAGCTATAAAAAACATTAAAAATATTGATTTTGTCATAGCTGTTGTTGGTGATAACAAACCTATCATTATCGGCTCTTCATCAATTGTTGTTGGTAATAGATTAAAATCTATTACTGATGACAGTTTTTTTGTATGATGAATTTACAATTGAAGTACAATACCTAGTTAAAATAAAAAATAACTCATACATCATTTGCTATCGTAAAATGATAGTTATCAAGACAACCAAATATGAAAGGAAAAAACTTATGAATTACTATCATCGTTTTACCGAAAATGAACAAGAAAAAATAGGCTCTGCATTATCTGTTGAACCATAACCCCCCCTTTTATCACTGTGAAGAGATCAAAATATTATATTTTTTGTTCTAAAATACTTAAAGAGGTATACTCTTCAAAATATAATTTCAAACTAATTGAATATTCAAACATAAAAGCACCTCATAATTATTAGACATAAACCTAATAATTATAAGGTGCTTCAACCTTAAATGCTCTAATTATAATAAATACTTCATATTACTTATTCTTCTGTGTATCCTTTAGCATGGGCTCTTGATCTTAGTCCAGCTTCAATAGATTCCAAAGATTTATTACGTGTTTCCATAGTGAATTTTGCAATAAACCAAATAGCTACGAAACATAAGACACCATAAATAATAAATAACTTAGCAATTCCTTGACCTTCTGCATTTACGGAATGCATAGGTGTGAATGCAATCAATAACATAGGAAATGATTGAGATACAGCGAAGTTAGCTGTCCAGTTTATAACTGCACCAAATGAATTTCCAAGTCCTCGTATATTAAGTGGGAAAGCTTCTCCAATCATAACCCACATTACAGGGCCCCAAGTAGCTGAAAAGAAAGCGATATAAAGAGTTAAAGCGATAACACAAATCCATGAACCAAGATTTCCATTTCCTGCCTTAAGAACTAACATTGCCGTTGACATCGTTAATAAAGATGCCCCCATTCCAATAGCCCCGTACGTCAACATCTTTTTTCTATCTATTTTATCCATTATTTTAACGGCAACCGCTGTAACAATAACATTGAATAATCCAATGGCAATATGTGATTGCAGTGCAAATTGTTCACTAAATCCAGCTGAAATAAATATTTTAGGCGCATAGTATAATACCGTATTACAGCCCATAACTTGTTGAAATACAGCTAAACCTAAAGCCATTATTAATACAGGCCGAGACATAACCCCGAATAATTCTTTAAAACCACCTGATGGAATATCTGCTTGTAATTTAATATCATGCATTTCTTCTTCTACTAGTTTTTCATTTTTATTCATCGTTAACAGAACATTTCTAGCCTCATCAATTTTCCCTTTTTTCACAAGAAAACGTGGAGACTCTGGAAGTGATAACCCACCAATAAATAAAAGAGCTGCAGGTACTGCTGCTAAACCAAGCATCCAATGCCAACCAACATTCTGATCAAGCCCTAACCAGCCATTAGGTGACAACCATTCATTTGAAACATAAGCTAAAAATATACCAGTCATAATCATCAATTGAAATAATGTTCCTATACCACCACGCTTATCTGCTGGAGATAGTTCTGCCAAATATGTTGGAATTAATGCTGAAGCAGCACCAACTGCTATTCCTAATAATATCCGTGAACAAACAAGCATCATATAACTAAGACCTATACCAGATCCAAGAGCACCAATAAAAAATATAATCGCTGATAATAGCAAAAGTCTTTTTCTTCCGAATTTATCAGACATTGGTCCTATAATTGCTGCACCAACAATCGCACCCAGTAATACTGATGCCGTAATAAAGCCATCTTCAAACGATCCCGTCTTAATTCCTAACTCTTTACCAATAAATAGCATGGCACCTGATATTACACCAGTATCATACCCAAACAGTAGTCCCCCAAGAGCTCCAAAAAAATAAATAAAATTATTTGATATATGCTTACTTTTTAACATGTTTTGTTCTCCTTGTCTATTTGTCATTTTTATAAACTGCTTACTAAAAACATTGTTTTATCATTCTGATATTACAAACTAGTATTTACTAGACAAATCATGTATACGCTTTCATTCTAGCTTTAATTGACAGTGTATTTAATTATTTTTTTAACTAAATACACTATCTACTCTAATTTTTCGTTCTAAATATCATTACGTCTGTAATCCATTAGTCCATGACTAATTTCAGCCGTTTGACCGTATACTTTAGTGTAAAGTTGATATAACTTTTGATATTTTTTAACATTATCAGGATTTGGTAAATATTCTTTCCCATAGCTAACAAATTCCTTAGCTGTATCTTGTAAAGTGCCAAACCAGCCACTACCGGTTGCAGCAATCATTGCAGCTCCCATACCGGGACCTTGTTCATTAACCAACGAAACCACTTTTTTATTGAAAATATCAGCTTGAATTTGTAACCAAACTGGACTTTTAGCACCACCACCAATGGAAACAACGGTATCAAAGTCACTCCCTTGAGAATCAAAGATTGTCATAATATCTTCAAACGAAAAGACAATCCCTTCTAAAACGGCTCTCGTAAAATCATTTTTTGTGTGCGTGCCATCAATTCCAATAAAGCTCCCACGAATATCACCATCTGGATAAGGTGTCCGTTCTCCCACAATATAAGGCGTGAAAAGTAACCCATTAGCACCAACGGTAGATTTGTCTGCATCCGCAACAAATGTTGCAAAATCAGCATCGTCAGCAAAGGTCTTTTTAAACCAAGATAAACTATATCCAGCGGCTAATGTAACACCCATTGTGTAATATTTATTAGGAATAGCATGATTGAAAAAGTGCAACTTACCGTTATAATTCACATCAGCTGAATCTTCATATTTCAATACAACACCAGAAGTTCCAATTGATGACATGACCATATTAGGATATAAAATTCCCGCACCAATCGCACCAGCAGCATTATCAGCGGCGCCACCAAATACTTTAGTCTCCGTTGTTAACCCAGAAAATGCGGAATAAGAATCACTAATATTTCCTGCTAATCCAATCGATTCAATTAATTCTGGGTAAATCGACATTGATAAATCAAACTTCTCAGCAATTTTTTTACTCCAGGTTTTGTTAGCTTCATCCAACATGACGGTACCAGCCGCATCAGAGTATTCCATTGCTAGATTACCCGTCATTCGGTATCGTAAATAATCTTTTGGTAACAAGAAAGTCTTCACTTTTGAATAAATTTTAGGTTCATTTTCCTTAACCCACAATAACTTAGGCAACGTAAAGCCTTCCAAAGGGACATTACGTGTGATATCAATAAAGTCTTGACCCATGACATCTAAGATTTCTTTGCATTGCGCAGTTGTTCGCGTATCATTCCATAAAATAGCTGGACGCAAAACTTGATTATTTTCATCTAATAAAACGAGCCCATGCATCTGACCAGAATAACTAATACCTTCAATATCTTCAGGTTTAACGTGATCATTCAAAATCAAGCGTGCAATGGCAACGGTTGTTGCTGTGACCCAATCTTCAGGATTTTGTTCACTATACCCTGGCTTAATTTGTGATAAAGGATAATCATAACCTTCTTGCGCAACAATGACTCCTTTTCGATCCACAACTGATACTTTAACTGCACTAGTTCCTAAATCGACCCCTAGTACGACTCCCATTTCATTCGCTTCTTTCTACATTTAATTTTTACTACTTTAGAAAATAAAAGAGCTCAGGATTCAGGCACTGCCTCACTCCGTTGCTCTTTTATCGCTGTTGTTATTTACCTAAAACTGAGTAAATGTAATTGTTTAATGTTGATTTCAATTGTTCCAAATGACCTGATTTTGTTGAAGCAATGATTTCTGATTGTGGTTTATCGATAATGTAATCTTCGAATTCTTTGAAGCTTACTTTACCAGCTTCGAAGTCTGCGCCGATTCCTGATTTAAATGAACTGTAACGAGCATCTAAGACTTTATCGAAGACACGATCTTCAATCAATTTAGCTGCAACTCGTAAACCAGCTGCGTAAGTATCCATACCAACCATATGTGATAAGAATAAATCTTGCATTTCAAATGATTGACGACGAGGTTTAGCATCAAAGTTCAAACCACCTGTTGGTAAACCACCGTTTTTCAACATTTCGTACATTACTAATGTTGCTTCATAGATATCATTTGGAAATTCATCAATATCCCAACCAACTAATTTATCACCCATGTTAGCATCTAATGAGCCTAACAAGTTAGCATCGCGAGCAACACGAACTTCATGTTCATAAGTATGGCCAGCTAAGTAAGCATGGTTACCTTCAAGGTTAAGTTTGAAGTCATTTTCCAAACCGTAAGTTTTCAAGAAAGCAATTGTTGTTGCTGCATCTGTATCATATTGATGCGTTGTTGGTTCCATTGGTTTTGGTTCAAGTAAGAATTGACCCGTGTAACCAATTTCATTGGCGTAATCTTTTGCTAATCTAAAGAATTTAGCAATGTGATCTTGTTCCAATTTCATATCTGTATTTAATAATGAGTCATAACCTTCACGGCCACCCCAGAATACATATGATTGAGAGTTAACACGTTTAGCAATCTCTAATGAATGTTTAATTTGAGCTGCTGAGTAAGCAAAGACATCGGCAAAAGGTGCTGTGGCACCACCAGCTACGAAACGTGGATTTGTAAATAAGCTTGATGTATTCCAAAGAACTTTTTTGCCAGTTTCTTCCATGTTTTCAACGATATGGTCAACGATTTTATCAAGGTTCGCATTTGTTTCACGTAATGTGTCCCCTTCTGGTGCTAAATCACGATCATGGAATGCAAAATATTCAACATCCATTTTATCAAGGAATTCGAATAAGTAATCAACTTTTGCAATTGCTTGTTTCATTGGGTCTTCGATTGTATCCCAAGGACGTTGAGCAGTACCATCACCAAATGGATCAGTTAAACGTTGGTCCATTGTGTGCCAGAAAGCAACTGAGAATTTAAGCCATTCGCTCATTTTTTTACCGTTAATAACTTCATCAGCATTGTAATAATGGAATCCATTACCTGCTTGTAACTCTTTTGTATTTCCTACGTAAGTTAATTTTTCTTGTTTAAATAATGACATGATTAGATCTCCTTTTCTTGTTTTAATTATTATTTTAATACCCACTTCGTTACATCCTCAATATTTCAATTCGTAACTTTCCGAAGGCACATAACACCTATCTGTCTTAAGCTATAAAACTAAAATATTGCTTGTGTAACTTTAAACCAAAAATCACGCTTAAATCACACTCCTTTAGTTAGTTGGTTTCCTTTACAAACTTATTATATTACGCTTCCACATTTTTAGCAAGCGTTTTCATTAAAAAGTTTCATTTTAATTTGAAAACCACTAAACTGTTACCAATTCTCTTTTTATCATTAATATTTAAATTTACCTTTTTACCGTTCTGATTAAGAATATTGAAATACCACCAATCAAACGTTTTAAAATCCTAGGTTAATTGATTTTTCATCACAATTTAACTCATTAAAAAAATGGAAGCCTATTTGGCTTCCATTTACATACATATCTAAAATTTAATTTTTATTTTACCCATGTCTAAAACTCGATGCGTGATAACCGACATAGCTCCCAGTAAAGTTGAAAATTCAACATTAGTTGATAATCTAACAGTCGCTTCTTTACTTGAAACCTTTTTCAATTCATCATTAATTTGATCTATAATTACTGGTATTTTTTCAATTAATGGTGAATTCAAATAAATAATTTCTGGATTAAATTCAACATTAACATTATGCACAACTTCTGTTATCAAATGAACAAAATAATCAATTTCTTTCTTCACGATGACATTATTTTGATAATATAATTGTTGTACATCATCCAAATCAACTTCTTTTTTTAATTCAATTTTCAATTTATTAATAATCGCATCTTGTGAGCACACATCTTCAATTCGACGTGTATTACCTGCTGTCTCATTTTCAGAATGCATTAACATTCGGCCAATTTCGCCTGCCTCACCACTCCAACCTCGGTAAAGCTCATTATCGATAATTAATCCAGCACCAATTCCTTTATGAATACTAATTGTAATCAAATTACTAATTATTTTATCACTAAAATCACGTTCAAAAACGGCTGCCAAATTGGCCTCATTTTCTATACTAATCGGAACATCTACCAACTTTTCAAGCTCTTCGATAACCGACATACCTTGTAAATCTAAAAACGGTAAATAAGTAATTTCATGGTTACTGTCAACGACCCCATGGACTGAAATACCAATACCCAAAAGACCATTTAACGTCTGTTTTTTATCTGAAAAATCAATTTTTTCGTTAATGATACCCAAAACATTAGTCAAATCGTTCATTTTTAACTGGTAACGATCATAAGACATCATTTTTCCATTAAAATAATTCAGCATAACATCTAAATAATCATACCCCATATCAAGGGCAATTGTGTATCCGTATTCTTGATTGATATTTAACATAATGGGCTTCCGACCACCAATTTTAGTACTATCGCCTTCGCCTTGCTTTTCAACAAGTTTCTGTTCTTCTAGCTCATTAAAAATACTCGATACTGTTGCTTTATTTAATTTTAAATTTTTAGATATTTGTGCTCTAGAAATATTTGCATTATTAAATATTTGTTGTAAAACCAGCTTTGAATTATCGCCCCGTAATATTCCTATTCCCACTTTAATTACTTCCTTATGCATTTATTGATATTTTCATTAATCATACCATATTTGTATATTTCATTCGTACCACAAAGATTAAAATAGAAAAATACTTCTAAAATCATAACCCACATAACAGGCAATATTACCGATAAGAAACAAAAGCTGACATCCAATAGCATCACAAAAATTATAGTTTATTTAGATATAAATATTTTCTACTTTATTCATCTATATAAAAAAAACACCGCCTATGCAGTGTTTTTCACTTAAAATTTATTTTTCAAATTCATTGTAATCAAAATGATCAAATGTTGCCGTTTCCTCATATCCTGAGTAATCAACTGCCGCAATACCCACAAATGCCCCGGTAAAGAAGCCACCTGATGTTTGCAAAACATAATCATCAGAAAGAACTGCTGCATCAAGTTCTACGTCAATTGCAGTCCAATTGATCCCATCAAATGAATATTCATAAGAATACGTTTCTTTTCTGACTTTAGTTTTAAACCAAACATTTTCGACATTTTCTGGTATTTTTATAGCATCATTCTTTAAATATGATGTGTAATTACCTCTATTATTTTCAGCGATTTCAATCACACGACCATTTTTTTCATTCCATGTCACAAAAATCCATGACCAATGTTTATCATTGTAAAAATTAGTCAATCCTGCCATTTGCTGATAATTATAAGGATCAAATTTTACCTGTGTCTCCGCATCGAAATTGAATGCTTGCCAACGTCGTGCAATCATTGACACTTCAAATGGATTAGCTAGAGAACCTCGACCAATTAATTTTAATTTTCCTTTTCCATACGAACCCATTTGCGATGTAAATGGCACTCGTAATGTATTCCAATTAAGATCTAATTTGTCTGAATTAAATTCATCATGTTGTGAATGATTTTGAGGTGACTTAGTCTCTATTGCATCAATAGGTGCTTCTACCTCAACTTGACCACCATGTCCGCCAACAACTCTTGGCCACCCATTCTCATCCCACTCAACCTTTTGAATTGAGGTTTCTCGGCCCAATGTACTCCAGCCCCGAGGATCATGAGCAGATTCATTTTTACGATTCCATGGTCTTGAAACAAGTGATGCATAATACCATTCATCACTTGGCGTTTGAACTAGCGCACCATGTCCTTGTTTCTGTAAATAAAAATCAGGTGTATCAAAATTAGTAATGAATGGTCCTTCAGGCTCTGTTTCAAAAGAATTTTCATCGAGACTATTGGATTTCGCAACAACTTCTTCATGCGTAAAGACAGTACCACCTTGTGCGGCAAACAAGTAGTATGCCCCTTTAATTTTGTACAAATGTGGTCCTTCAACCAACCCTACACTGGTCCCTCGATAAATAGTTCTGGCCGTTTTAGGATCTAATTTCATTGTCTCTGTATTAAACTCTGTCAAAGTTATCCCATCAAATGGATGATTATATTCTCTATGATCCCACGTTTGTTGCGCCAAATATTTTCTACCATCGTCATCGTGAAATAACGACGAATCAAAACCAACCCCATTAATTTTGATAGGATCAGACCATGGCCCCAAGATATCAGTAGAAGTTGTTAAATAGTTAGTCATATCTTTAAACGCACCATCTGTAATTTTGACATCTGTATAAACAAGCCAAAATTTACCATCAGCGTACGATAAATCAGGTGCCCAAATACCACCTGATGCTGGATTTCCTTTCATATCTAGAAGCGTTGTTGTTGAAAGAGGAGATGGTAATAAATTCCAATGTACTAAATCCTTTGATGCATGAATTCTTACACCTGGGAACCATTCAAACGTTGAATTAGCAATATAATAAGTATCGCCTACGCGAATCATACTTGGGTCCGCATTAAAACCGGGTAAAACTGGATTTTGAATTTTCATTATTTTTTCCTCCTAAATTATCTATTTCTTGCGTCTATTTCTTTGTTGATTTTAACAACATCTTTTTCACTTAATGGATAGCGGCTCATAACCCAAATAGCAACAACAGCTAAAATAATTGGTAACCAAATCATTGATGCCTGTATCCCTGCTAAAGCTGATGAACTTTGATGTACTTTATTCCCATCAAATTTATAAAAAGCATTAATATATCCAGGAATGATACCTCCTAATGCTAAACCAATCTTAAAGAATAATCCCATAATTGCGTTAATAATCCCAGCAACTCGTTTTTTAGACGTGTACTCACCATAAGAAACAACTTCTGGTACCAAGGCCCACATGTACCCTGTTGCAGATGTTATCCCCCATTGCATTAAGAAACGACCAATATATCCAAGTGCTAAATGATTTTTAAAGGCTGGCATTGACCAAACCCAAAGAATTAATGTTCCGATAATAAATAAAATCAAAAATGCATAAAAGAACTGTTTCTTCCCAATTTTTTTACGGATAATAGGCCATAAAAAGACCAAGAAAATACCAGGAATTGATCCAATTAAGTTAATTGAAGCCATCCATTCTGAATGTCCAATGTTATATTGCATGTAAAAAGGCCATACAGTATTTCCAAAAAACATAAACGTGAAACCAATTAAAAAGAAAAATCCTAAAACTTGTAATGGTTTATTGCGTTTTAATTCAGCAAATAAATCTGAGTATTTAACTTCACTAGTTTCTTTTTCTGTTGGTAAAACCCGTTCTTTAACACCAAAAAAGGTTGTCAACAAGAGAACAAAGCCAATTAACATATAAATAGCCATAACCACAAAGTATGCTTTTCCAGCCTGTGGTGATGTATAATCACCCAAATTCAAATGAATACCAAAAAATCCAATATCTTTTGATTGTGGATTAGGAGATGCCAGTTGAATAAATAATGGTAAGAATGTATAAACTAATAAATTACCAATATTTGCTTCTGTCATTCTAACGGTCGTTAAGGTCGATATTTCTTCACTATCTCTCGTTAATGACGCATTTAATGCCCCATAAGGAATATTCACTAATGAATAAATCATTGCAACTAATAAATATGAAATAAAAGCATAAGGTACATTCCCTCTAAGAGCAGGAATTGGAAGAAATAACATGACACAGAATATTGTAAGTGGTATCCCGAAGTACACTAAATAAGGTCTATATTTTCCCATTTTAAAATTGTGCTTATCGATAAATGTTCCTACCCATGGATCCCAAAATACATTTACCCATCGTACGACTAAGAATATCGTTGCACCAACTGCTGCAGACATTCCATAAACGGTTGTTAAATAGAATAATAGCATAGAACCAACTGTCCCAAATATTAGATTTTGAGCAAGATCACCTGCCCCATAACTAATACGTTCGCGCCAAGATAATTTAGCAAATTCATCATTTCTTGGTTTTTTAACTTTTTCTTCCATGAAAAACTCCTCCTTTTTATCACGCTTTCAGAAAGCGCTTTCTGTACGAAATAAGAATATCACTATTGGTTTGTATTGTAAACCAACTAATAATAGCAATATTATTTCCATGTCAATTTATAGTTTAAAATATAACGCAAAAACACCTAATCGAAGGCATTCCCGATTAGGTGTTTTCTATTTACTCTTATAAATAATTTAATTTTCCTCTAAAATCCTCAATACTACTGTAACCTTTTTCCGTCATAATTTCTTCAAGTTCTGCAGTCAAACGTTCAAAAACAGCTGGTCCTTCGACCATCAATGCTGTACCAACCTGAACCATACTTGCCCCACAAAGAATATGTTCAAAAACATCTTTACCAGTTTGAATCCCACCGGTTCCAATCACTTGAATATCCTTGTTCAAGCGTTGATAGAAGGCATGTACATTAGCCAAGGCAGTCGGTTTAACATATTCGCCACCAATACCACCAAAGCCTTGCTTAGGCTTAATAACAACCGTTTCTGTGTCATCATTAATGTATAATCCGTTACCAATACTGTTAATACTATTTACATATGATAATGGATATTGATTTAAAATAGCTGCCATTTGATCAAAGTGAATAATATCAAAATAAGGTGGTAATTTAACACCTAAAGGTTTGTGATAAACATCAAAAACAGCTTTTAATATAGCATCTACTGTGTCAAAATCATAACCCGTTTGTGGTTTTCCTGGAACATTAGGACAAGATAAATTTAATTCAACAATCCCTGCAAAATCTGAATCCGTTACTTTTTGGAGTAACTCTAGATCTTCTGCCAGATTAAAACCAGTAATTGATAAAAAGTATGTTTTACCAGGATGGTTTATCTGATCTTGAGAAACAAAATCTAAATAATAATCAACACCGTTATTTGGTAATCCCATTGAGTTGATACTACCGAATTCAGTCTCAAAATAACGCGGTTCTGGATTACCTTTACGTGGTTGAAGCGTGCCACTCTTCGTTACAAAAGTGGCTGCCTTAGAATTTTCGACGGCCAGTAATTCATCACTATCCATACAATAAACACCAGATGCATTCATCATACAATTATCAAAATTAGCACCTGCTAAAGTCGTTGCTGTTGAAATCAAAAAAATCCCTCCTCCATATTGATTGATACTAGTATACCGTATCAAAATAGAAATTGTTGCCTTTTTCACAAAAAAAGACAACAATCTCACTCTGCTGTCTTGAACACTTTATTTTAAAATAAGTTGGTAAACATATCGTTCTGCTTCATCACTATCAGGCGTTCGAATAACACCTTTATACTCAAAATCATTCGCTACAATAACATGTTGCATCCCTTTATTTTCGGAGTTGGTATCAACCCGAATATCTTTATAATCGGCTAGTCTAGCAACCGTCAGAAGGTAAGAGATTACGCTTCCTGCTAAGTGTTGCCCTCTAAATTTTGTAGAAATAGCCACACGATGAATGGCAGAATAACGTGCTTCTGGACCATTAATCCACTCGCCATCTTTAATCTGTAAATACATTGGCTCAATTCCCGGACAAAGTGCAGCAGTTCCTGCAATTTCATCTCCAACCATTAAGATATAAGTTAATTCATCTTTAATATCTTGTTCTAATTGGTTAATTTCTGGATAGGAACCTTGCCATTGATTAATTTTTTGCGCTTTAAGATAACCCTTTGCTTCGTCGATAATGCTTATAATGGCCGATAAATCTTCGGATGTTGCCAATCTCAAGTAAGATACAGTCACTGTTACACTTCCCTTTTATATTTCAGTATTTAGTTGACATAAGATTGCTGATTATTGTAACGTATCATTCCTCAAGATACAATCAATTTCAAATAAAATAAAAACAGTACTGGATTTTATTCCAATACTGTTAGCTTCAAAACACTTTATTTTAAAATAATTTGGTAAGCATAGCGTTCTGCATTCGCGCCATCATCCATATGAATTATCCCTTTGTAATCAAATCCATTTGACGTAATGACGTGTTGCATCCCTTTATTTTCAGGATGCGTATCCACACGAACATCTTTATAACCCAATGATCTGGCAATTGTTAACAACCCTGAGATCATTTTTTCTGATAAACGTTGGCCTCTAAATTTTGAAGAAACAGCCACACGATGAATGGCAGAATAACGTGCTTCTGGGCCATTAATCCATTCGCCACCTTCAATATGAAGATACATTGGGTCAATTCCTAACCAAAGTGCAGCAGTTCCTGCAATTTCATCTCCAACCATTAAGACATAAGTCAATTGGTCTTTAATATCTTGTTCTAAATGGTTCGCCGCCGGGTAGGCCCCTTGCCATTGATCAATCCCTTGTTCTTTAAGGTAAGCTTTTGCTTCCTCAATAATTCCTGTAATTGCTGGTAAGTCTTCTGGCGTTGCCAGTCTTAAGTAAGATACAGTCACTGTTACACATCCTTTATTATGCTTAATCTACTCGTATAAATACGATTGAAAAATTATTATAACGCATAATTTATCAATATACAATTGGTTTTCACTTTATTTTTAAAAGGGTGCCATTTTCCTTTAACCACGTATAAAAATAACCTTTAAAAGTTATTTGAAAGCTTAACTTTTAAAGATTATTTATTTGTTTATAATTATTTTTTAATCCATTTATTAACTAGTAACTTCTAAGCCACAGCCATAAACAACCAAGCGGCAATCACTGCACCAGCAAATGGTCCAAAAATTGGCACCCAACTATAAGCCCAGTCAGAACCACCTTTGTTCGCAATTGGTAAAATCGCATGGGCGATTCTAGGTCCTAAATCACGAGCCGGATTAATAGCGTAACCTGTTGAACCTCCAAGAGAAAGACCAATACCAACAATTAAAACACCAACAACAATTGGATTCAATCCATCTGTAAAGTTTCCCTTTGTGAATGCCAGTAAACTATAAACTAAGACAAATGTCCCAATTAATTCACTTAAGAAGTTATTAAAGTAACTTCTAATTGCTGGACCTGTTGCAAAAGTCCCAAGAATTGCGGCAGAATCTTGTGTTTCTTTCCAATGTGGCATGTATTGAACCCACACCAGAAAAGCACCCACAATACCACCGGCAACTTGTGCAACCATATAAGGTAGCACAGCAGACCAGGCAGTTTTACCAACGATTGCCATTGCCAAAGTTACGGCAGGATTCAAATGTCCTGGACCCATGAAGGCTGTTGCATAAACACCTAACGTTACAGCAATACCCCAACCTAATGCAATCGCAATCCAGCCAGCACCTTCAGCTTTTGACTTGTGTAATGAAACGCCAGCAACGACCCCATCACCTAATAAGACTAAAATCATTGTGCCTAAAAATTCACCTAGAAGTTGCGTTGTAAGACTTGTTGTCATCATACTCACCTCCGCTTTTAACGGTTATTTTAAGTAGCTCATATCTGATTCTGCAATTGTGGCATCCAAATCAGCTGTTTGTTTTGCTTTTTCTTCTTTAGTCCAGCTGTAATAGTTCGCCATTTCATTAATCACGCCAACCTTAACGGCATCTAACGTATCACGGTGGAAAAGAATATGGTTAGTCCGACGCATTAAGTAATCAGTTGGTGTTAACGTCATTTCTTCCTCCATTGAATAATGAAGACTAGCTGTTTCACCTAAAGATAAGCCTTCTGCTGCTTCAACATGGGTCATTTGACTGAACACACGAGCTGCATTTGAACCAAATAAATTAGCAAATAACGTTGCTTCTTCTTCAGTTAAGCCATTGTCCATCCCTTGTTTTGCGAAGAACCCAATCGTTGCTTCAACATTATTAGGATCAATGTCCCCACCTGAAACAGGCAAGTTTTTCGAATCAATTGGATTGAATTCTTGACTATAATTATCTTTCAATAACTTCGTAATCGCAGCCATAGCACCAGCAGCCATCTTACGGTAATCCGTAATTTTACCACCAGCTAATGTTAATAGTCCATCTTTTGAAACCGTTAATGAACTCCCACGAGAAACTTGTGATGCACTCACTTTATCTTCAGAAAGCGTGCTTTCCAAATCATTCAAGACATCTTCAACGTCAGCTTTAGTTACTTCATCTTTTTCATAACGTTTAATGACACTAACCACATCGTTGAAACTCTTTTCGTTAATCTTACCTGAATTTCCACCATTGTAATCTGAACTACCATTTGATGAAATTAATGGACGTAATCCAGCCCAACTTGATTCAATATCACTAATTTTGATATTAGCTGTTGGATAGCGTTCATTAATAATATCAAGCAAGTAATCCGCATCTTCTTGTTCAACACGGGGATGTTCAAAATCACCATGGAAATCAGTATCTGTTGTTCCAAAATAAGTTTTATCTTCTCTTGGCACAACGAAGATCATACGACCATCTTGTTCACCCGAATCAAAATAAGTGGGTTGTGGTACATTTAATTTTTTAGCATCAACAACTAAATGAACCCCTTTTGTTGGGCGCATTTGTGGGACAAAATCATCATCCGTATCCATTTTACGAATGAAATCGGACCATGGTCCAGTTGTATTAATCACATATTTAGCATGAACATCGAATTCTTCACCTGTGATTAAATCTAACACATGGACACCAGTGATTTTGCCATTCTCATGCAATAAATCTAGTGCTTTAATCCGACTGACCATGAGGCCACCATCTTCGTGTGCTTTTTTAATATTTTCAATTACCAATCGTGAATCATTGTTCTTGAAATCAAGGTAGACGCCACCACCCATTAATTTATCTGACTTCAATTGAGGCTCACGTTGCAAGACTTCTGCTTTAGAAATCGTATAATTAACCCATTGAGGATCTACAACACCAGCTAATTGGTCATATAAATTCATCGCAACCTTCACTGAGAACATATCAAATGTTGCGCCTGGTTCATCATAAATAGGTAGTAACATTGATTGTGGCCGTGGAATATGTGGTGCAATATGTTGCACAACTGCACGTTCTTGTACTGTATCTGAAACCACACCAACATCAAATGTTTTCAAATAACGAATACCACCATGAACTAATTTTGTTGACCGTGATGATGTGCCTTCAGCGAAATCTTGCATTTCAATTAATCCATTCTTCAATCCCATAGCACTAGCCTGAATTGCAACTCCAGCTCCAGTGATACCACCACCAATTGTTAACAAATCTAATTCTTCATTCTTTAATCGTTCAATATCTTGTTTTCTTGACGTTGCTGAAAATGACATAGTTGTATCCCCCTTATTTATTGTTTTTCTTTATCGGTTTATGTTTAAATACTCTAGTTGCTTCAACAGCTTGTTGCCAACCCGCATATAGATCTTCACTTTCTTCTTCAGGCATCGTTGGTTTGAAAATATCGCCCTTGGTATACTCAGCCTTGAGTTCTTCTAAGTCTTTCCAATAGCCAACAGCTAATCCAGCCAAGAATGCGGCACCTAAAGCGGTCGTTTCAAGATCATGCGCACGTTCGATTGGTGTATTAATGATATCCGCTTGGAAATTCATTAGATAATCATTTTTAGCTGCACCACCATCAACTTTTAACAATGGAATTTTAATGCCGGTATCTAATTCCATCGTCTTCACAACATCCCTAGTCTGGTAGGCCAATGATTGTAGCGTTGCCTTAATGAAATCTTCACGCGTTGTCCCACGAGTGATTCCAAAAACAGAACCCCGCGCATCAGGATCCCAGTATGGCGCACCTAATCCGGTAAATGCTGGTACAACATAAACTTCATTTTCATTCGTTGATTCTTTGGCTGCTTGTTCTGTATCCGGCGCATGTTCCACCAAACGCATCCCATCTCTTAACCATTGAATAGCGGATCCAGCAACAAAAATACTTCCTTCCAGCGCATAATAAACCTTGCCATTTATACCATAACCAATTGTTGTTAACAGATTATTCTTTGATAATTTTGGTTCCGTTCCTGTGTTCATCACAATAAATGAACCAGTCCCGTATGTATTTTTAACCATACCGGGCTCAAATGCCATTTGACCAAACAATGCAGCCTGTTGATCTCCTGCCATTCCTGAAATTGGTACTTCGCTACCATAAAAATGGTAATCTTTTGTGTGTCCGTAAACTTCAGAATTTGATTTAACTTCGGGCAACATGATTGCCGGAATATTCATGATTTTTAAAATTTCGTCATCCCATTTTAAATCATGAATGTTAAATAACATCGTTCGACTAGCGTTAGAATAATCAGTTACATGCGTTTCATCGCCTGATAACTTCCAAGTCAACCAAGTATCAATCGTGCCAAAAAGTAGCTCACCGTTTTCAGCTCTTTCTTGAGCCCCATCAACATGATCCAAAATCCAGCGAATCTTAGTTGCTGAGAAATAAGCATCTATCAATAATCCTGTCTTTTCATGGATTAAATCACCATAACCTGCTTCTTTCAATTGTTCCGCAATCTCTGCTGTTTGTCGTGATTGCCAAACAATCGCATTATAAATGGGTAATCCCGTTTTCTTATCCCAAATAACGGTCGTTTCACGCTGATTTGTAATCCCAACGCCTGCTATTTGCTTAGGTTTAATCCCAGAATCAATAAATGTATTGGCGATTGTCGATAAAACTGCATTCCATATTTCATTTGCATTATGCTCAACCCATCCAGGTTGAGGAAAATATTGTGGAAATTCGCGTTGTGCGTCTGATACTTTTTGACCTTTATGATCAAATATAATAGCTCTAGTACTGGTCGTTCCTTCATCAATAGATAAAATATATTTTTCCAAATAACTCACTTTCTTTCTTTTTGATTATTTATGAAAACGCTAACATTTATCAATATGAATATTTTACATCCTAAAAAATAACTTGTCAATTAGATTGTGTAAAACATATTTTTAAAATGTGTTATTTCAGCCCGTTTTGTAACCCTTTTCCAATAAATTATGGTACATTAACTTTAAAGATAATTATTATTTTAATTTAGGAGGACTATGATTATGAAAGCATTTGGTTTTAATCAATATGGTGATGCAAATGTGTTCGAAGAATTACAAGTTGAACCAGTAGCAGAACTTAAATCAAAACAAGTTAGAGTTTCAGTCGAAGCTATTGGTATCAATCCATTTGAGGCCATTGTACGTGCTGGTTATATGAAAGATGTCATGCCTTTACCTTTTCCAATCGTACCCGGTGGTGATGTTACTGGAATTATTACCGAAATTGGTAATGAAGTCACTAATTACAGTGTCGGTGATGCCGTTATTGTCCATAAAGGCGTTGGTGGCTATGCGGAAGAACTTGTCGTATTCACATCTCACATTGCTAAAAGGCCTGCTAATATCACGCTTGCTGAAGCTGCCGGCTTACCTACACCTGGGATTGCTGCCTACAATATTTTAACGTTCTTCGCAAAAGCAAGAGCTGGCGAAACGATCTTCATTGAAGGTGCTTCTGGAAGTGTCGGTATGATTTTAGTTCAACTAGCTAAGTTAATGGAATTAACGGTTCTTGCTAGCGGTTCAAGTGTTAACGAAGCTTATGTCCGTAAATTAGGTGCAGATCAATATAGTGCCTACGATAAAGAAAATCCTGCTGACACTTTTAAAGATATGGCTGATATTGTCGTTGATGCGACTCTTGGTGGCCGTGGCAGTGACGTTGGTGTCAGAACTTTAAAACCAAATGGTCGCATGGTTTCATTAATTAGCGTCCCATCTGAAGAAATGCAAAAAGAAAAACCACTTGCAGATTACTATCAAGTTGAAGGTTTAAAAGAATTAAAAGATAGTGATGCTTTAACTTTCTTAACTGATTTAATGATGCAAGATGAACTAGAAATCAAAATTGCTAAAGAATATAAATTCAAATTAACTGATATCATTGAAGCACATAAACAATTAGATTTACCTCGTACTGCAGGTAAAATGGTCGTCATCGTTAAAGATATTTAAATTTTTAGGAGGCATAGATAATGACAGTCAATCAAAAATATACACAAGATGTTTATAAAGATGTAGGAGAGAACGTTAATTTTACCGTTTTAAACTTAAATCACAAAGATCAAAAAGCTGAATTAGCGGCCGTTCAAGAATTAGCTGACAGAATACCAGCTATCATTCGCAGTATGAATGTCCGTTATCCAAAAGCTAACTTAAAAGTAGCCTTTGGCTTTGGTTCTGATGCTTGGGACTACCTTTTCCCAGATGCCATCAAACCGATAGAACTTATTCGTTTTAAAGAAATTGTTGGGCCAAAATACACAGCCATTTCAACTCCTGGAGATTTATTTTTCCACGTTCGAGCTGGCGAAAGTGCCGTTGTCTATGAAGTCATGGCACAATTTATGCTCTTCATTAAAGAGGCCACAACCGTTGAAGATGAAACGCATGGTTTCCGTTACTTTGAAGGACGTGCTGTGATTGGTTTCATTGATGGTACTGAAAATCCAGACGTAAATGAGGCGCTTGATTATGCCGTTATCGGCGATGAAGATCCTGAATTTACGAACGGTTCTTACGCTTTTGCGCAAAAATATCGCCATGATATGACTGCTTGGAATGCCTTAAAAACTGAAGAACAAGAAAAAGCCATTGGTCGGAAGAAAGATTCTGATTTGGAATTAGCTGATGAAGCAAAATTGCCAAACTCACATAACGTCGCATCACAAGATATGCAAGATGGCATTGAACACAAAATTGTCCGTATGAACGTGCCTTTCTCAGAACCTGGTAAAGATATTACAGGAACATACTTCATTGGTTATGCGCGTCATTTTGCGGTAACTAATCGCATGTTAATTAATATGTTTAAAAGTAAAAGTGACCGGTTGTTAGATTTCAGTACAGCCGAAACTGGCACCTTATTCTTCATCCCTTCAACAACTATTCTTGAAAAAATTGCTGAAAATAATTTATAAAAAAACATCTCGCAAAAATTAAATTTTTTGCGAGACTTTTTTTGTTTATTTCAATTAACTACAAGATTAATCCATGCCATTTTAATTTATTCAAAATAAATACGGAAATATGATAACCAATCAGGATTAACATGACTGAAATAGTTGCTATTTGGGGAATAAAGAAAGTGCCAATCGTTGATACAATGCCAAACATAACCATCCAAAATCTTATTTTTGCGACACTTTCCATGATCATGATATTACTCTTATCTACGTGTTTCATTGCAACTTTCGCTAAAACATATAATCCCAAAACGCAAAGTGTGTATATCGCTATATAACAAACACTAGGTGCAACGGAATTCACAAAATCACTGTGCCAGGTTGTCACTGTTGGTAAGACACTCATTGGCAACAACAGAAATAAATTAACCCACAACAATTTTTTACTAACCGTTTTTACTGGTGCCAGAATCATATGATGACTTACCCAAAAGCTCGCTACAAATAAAAAGCTAAGAATATATGAGCCAAATGTAATTAAAAAATTAGGCGCCAATACCGCATTCCAACTCCCACGCATCGGCACATTTATTTGTAAAACCATAATGGTTATGATTATCGCAATCACACCATCACTAAATGCTTCCAATCTATTTTTGCTGATAATTTCCACCCCATATACATTTATACCAATAATGATACCATCAAATTTATTTTTTACGGATTAGACATTTCGATTATTAGCCCTATTTTGCCAGTCCTCTTTTTTTAAACTGTACGCCATAACATCGATTACGTCACCAGTATCTAACTGATGCGTTCCTATCTTACCCAGCGAGTCCATACCTATTTTTTCCATTACTCGTTTTGATTGTAGGTTTGCGCCAGCATAATCAGCCTGAATTTCGTTAAATTCCAACGTTAAGAATCCATATGCCATCATTGCCTGACCCACTTCTGCCATATACCCATTTCCCCAAGCATTAGGACTAATCGCATATGTCAGTAGTCCGACATCCCCTTCGTCATGAAATTCATAGAATCCAATAAAGGTGTGCTCCTTTTTGCTTTCAATCCCAAAGGTAACCTCACTATCAGCCAAAAAATGATCACTAAATATTTCATCAAATTCTGTTGGCGTTTTAATCACTTGATACCGTAAATATTTAACTACTTTAGCATCTAAAATTATTTTTTCAAGCTCATCATGGTCCTGTTGCACAATTGATCTGATGATTAAGCGTTCCGTTTGTATTGGTTCCAAGTTACTATCCTCCCAAAAGATTTAAATTTTGTGCTTTATGTTATTTATTTTTGGTATTATCCAATTATTTTTATTTTCTCTAACTTATTTCTAACTTTCCCAGACAAATAACAAGCCACCGCAATCATTGGGAAAAATTGTATCGGAAAAAGAAATAATAATAGTGCCCCTGTAACAATTGGCTGGTTCAAAATAGTTGTCACACTAGCCGCAACGACTATCCCAATAACCAAGCCTGGTGTGTAATTAAAAATAGTGATGATTGAAAATCCAATTGCAACACTGGCGAATACAGCTGGAAAGATTTTTCCACCTCGCCAGCCGAAAGCGAAACAGATATTCGTTAATAGCGCTTTGCCTAATGCTAAAAGAATTAAAAATAAGACAGACTCTTTAGCCGCACTACCTGAAAAGCTCAGTAATTGATGTTCCCCCGAAAAAAGTAAATAAGGCGATATCATACCTGATATTCCAATAAGTGCGCCTGCTAAAATAGCTGCTAGCACTTTATTCGTTATCTTTTTAGCAATTCGTTCACTAATATCTTCTATTTTTAAGAATATAATCCCAAAAATCACACCAATAACTAGCGCCGGTAAAATTAACCATAACGCTTCTAGTTGCCAATTCACTTTAGCAAAATGTAACCCAAACAAGGCTTCTTTTGGAAATAGTCGATTAACACTTGTAAATCCTAATATACCTAGTAAAGTCGTCCAGCCATATAAAATAATTTTAGCCCAATTTTCCCCCGTTGCCTTTTTAGCACTGGCATCTTCTTCAATCGCTTCACCAATACCAAGCAATGGCGCATGAAAAATTGTGGCCATCATCGTTCCTATTCCCAAATTCAAAAATTCTTCTCTTCTTTTAAGTGTCAGCTTCATCTTGTCACCGACCCAACTAATCAACCCACCAAGAATACTTGAAAGTGCAGCTTCTGGTCCAAGACTAGCCCCAAATGCCAACACAATCCATGCTGATAAAATATTTTTTCCAACTCTTTTTTTATATTGGACTGAACCTGTTTCTTTAAATTCACGCAAAGTCTGGTGCATCGTTTTTGGGTAATCGCCTAGATGCTTTTGGAACAATCCCACTAATAGACCACCTATCAACCCTACCGCTAATGGATAGTATGACCACTCTAAATTTCCCGGAATTGTCACCCAAATAAAATGAACAAACATATTTAGGATTACTAAAAATAACGATGCCACTATCCCAACAAATAGGCCTAGTAAGCTACTCATAAAAATAAACATTGAATCGAATTTCATTCTTTATTCCCCTTAATTTTATTACGCTACATATTCATGGTACCCCATTATTCCTATAAAATATAGCGATAAAAGTTGTTCAGCACTTTCGCTTTATCCAACTCAAAAAGGATAACCAAATTAACATCAGTTATCCTTCATTTATCTATATTAGTCTTGAATTTCAGCACCCAACGATCCTTTAAAATGTGCCAATGCCCACTCGTGACCAACTTGGTTAAAGCTAGCCGTGGCTTTTTCATGAATCACGATCTTGTAGCCTAAATTATACGCATCAACTGCTGTATGCAACACACAAATATCGGTGCAAACACCCATAAGATGAACGGTATCAATTGAACGTGCCCGTAACCTCATGTCTAAATCCGTACCCGCAAAAGCACTGTATCTCGTTTTATCCATCAGATAAACGTTCGCTTTATTTTTATGCGCCTGATACCAAGGTTCCAGTTGTCCATAAAATTCACGACCTTTTGTGCCCGCAATATTATGTGCTGGGAACAACTGCGTTTCTGGATGAAACGGATCATTCTCATAATGAATATCTGTTGCTAAAACAACATAATCACCTTTTCGTTCAAAGGTGTCCATCAATTCCATCACACGAGGCTCAATAGCTTGCGCCGGTTTCCCCGCAGTTAAAGTCCCATCTGTTGCGACAAAATCATTTGTGTAGTCAATTTCAATTAAGGCTTCCATAATTACCCCTCATTTTCAATGATATTTAATGCCTTCAACATAACAAACCATGCTAATTAACACAATTAAATTAACTTAATGGTCTTAAAAGGTAAACTTCTTCACAGAACCCCTTCAGGCTATTGTAAACGTGCTGTGCCCGACTTTTTTTACGACAAATAGCAAAAACAGTGGGGCCGGATCCACTCATTTCCGCCGCATCCGCACCGAATTGTACCATTTTCTCTTTTAAACGCGTGATTTCAGGATGACGTTCCGACGTAATTGGTTCAAGTGCATTCCCCAAATTATCGAGTAACGCATCCACGTCATCAGCCTCAATCGCATCTACTATCGCATTCACATTTGGATGCGTCAATCGTGCATAATCAATTTGTTTAATAATAGTTGGTGTCGAAACACTAATTTTTGGTTTTGCGACCACCAGCCAAACTGGTGGTAAGCCCTTTAAAATAGCGATTTTTTCACCACGTCCAGTCACATGTGCCGTTTTACTATAAACACAGTAAGGAACGTCAGAATCAATTTTTAAGCCAATCTTGGCCAACTCAGCTAACGATAATTTAAGGTTCCACAATTGATTCAAGGCACGTAACACGGCAGCTGCATCTGACGACCCACCGCCTAATCCAGCAGCGACTGGAATTTGTTTCTTAATATGTATTTGAGCCCCTTTGTTAACATGAAATTTATCTTGTAAAATTTTTGCTGCTTGGTACGCTAAGTTTCGGTGATCACACGGTAAAAAACCACTATCAGTTTCCACTGTAATGTCCGTTCGATCCTCTAGCGATTTGATATGTAAGTAGTCTGCTAAATCAACTGAAGTCATGACCATCCGCCACTCTTGTTCACCATTTCGATGATCAAACGGCGTATCTAAACTTAGGTTGATTTTAGCTGGGGCTTTTTCACGAATCTCCATGTTTTCACCTAATCCTATATGTCCTTAATTACCTTTAATTATACTAATTATTTCTAAAAATAAAAGCCTCAGTTCAGATGTTCTAAAAACATCCCCACTTAGGCTTTTATACTAATTTTTAATCTTCAAAATCGATTTCAATATTTTTGGTTAGAACGTCAGTGTAGCTGTATGAAACACGTTCAAATGAATTCTCATCTTGGTTTAAATCGACTACAAAAATTGCTGGGAACGTTTCACGTAAAATTCCTTTACGTTCCGTAGTTTTCTTTCTACCGGCTTGAGCGACTACCGTTAGATTCTTTCCGACTTGGGCATCTAGTGTTTCCTTGATGCTGGCTAAAGTTTCTGGCATGATGGGCTTCACCTTCTTATGTGAAACATCATAACATAGTTTCACAAGATTTGCAATTATACCACACCGAATACCGTTAATTCAATAAGAAGTTAATTAAATTTCTCTTCTACTTTGATAAGATTGTTAGATAAAACGATAAATTCATGAATACTGAGTTTTTCAGCACGAATTTGAGCAGAAATTTCTGACGCATCCAAAGCTTCTTGCAATGCTTCGCGAATTTCTGGTGTTTTACCGTAAATTGATTGTATATTATTCCATAGACTTTTACGACGATGTGCAAAACTCCCCTTAACTAATTTGAAAAAGACCATTTCATTAATTGGGCGTTCAACGTCACCTTCTTTTTGATTCAATACAATAATGGCTGAATCAACATTAGGTTGTGGAATAAAGACCGTTCTTGGCACAACAAAGGCTACTTCTGCATCCATTTCGTATTGAACAGCTACGGTTAATGACCCATATGTGCGGCTACCTGGGTCAGCTGCAATCCGTTCTGCCACTTCTTTTTGCATCATCACAACAATCGTATCTAATTTCACAGCTGTTTCTAGTAAATGCATAATGATTGGCGTTGTAATGTAGTAAGGTAAATTAGCCACTAATTTTAAAGGATGTTGGCCATCAAAATGTTCTTCTACCAAAGCAGGTAAATTAGCTTTCAAAATATCTTGTTCCACAATATCAATATTATCATAAGGGCTCAGCGTTTCACCAAGGACAGGAATCAAATTTTGATCGATTTCAATGGCTAAAACCTTGTGAGCACGTCTAGCCAATTGTTCCGTTAATGACCCAATTCCGGGGCCAATTTCGATGACGTCATCTTCAGCCGTAATATTGCCCGCATCGACGATGTTCATTAATATATTTTTATCCGTTAAGAAATTTTGACCCAAACTCTTTTTAAAAGTTAAGCCGTAAGTTTCCATAATTGCTTTGGTTCTAATAGGTGAAGCAATGTCTGGCACGTCATTGTTAGCCATGTGTTCCCTCCGTTGTCTCGTTAATTTCTTTCAATGCATCTGCGAACGCTTCTGGTGAAATTTGAAATAATTTCAACCGGTTATATAATTGTTTGCCATTTGTGTACCCAATTTTTAAATACTCACCTAATTTTTCACGTTTAACTTTGGCACCTGGTCCGGCAATTAAGCCAGCCGTTTGTAAATCTTCCAAGCTAATCAACGTTTCACCGTCAGGCATTTCTGTATACAAATGCGCTAGAGCTTCACGAATTGCTTCAACTGAAGCGTGTTCAACGCCTAAACTTCCTTTATGGTCAGGAACAGCTTCACTTTTCTTTAAAAAAGCATGCTGGACGTTTGGCACGCGTGCTGAAATTGTCTTGCGAATTTTTTCACCAGAAAAATCAGGGTCAGTAAAGACAATCACGCCCCGCGTATCCTGTAATAATTCAATTTGATCTAACGTTTCATCACTAATAGCTGATCCACGCGTTTCAATCGTATCCGCATTAACAGCTAGATGGATACGTTTTGTATCATCGCGTCCTTCGACCACAATCACTTCTCTAATTTTTTGCATATTATCCTATCCTAAATAGTTTTTCGGCATTTTTAAATGTTGCCGATGCCATATCAACGCTTGAACTTTCTCGAATTTTTGCGACAGCTTCCAAGACATATCTTGTGTACCCTGGTTCATTACGCTGACCTCGATAAGGCTCAGGTGTCAGATATGGCGCATCTGTTTCAATCAAAATCCGATTGATGGGTGTCACTTTAACAGCCTCGTGGACCTCTTTTGCACTATTATAAGTCACAATGCCACTATAAGATAAATGCATCCCTAAGTCTAAGAATTTGTCTGCCCATTCTGCATTACCATTAAAACTATGCATAATCCCACCAATATCTCGAATATCAGCTTCTTTTAAAATAGTATAAACATCCTCAAAAGCATCACGATTATGAATAGAAATAGGTAAATTTAAACTTTTCGCAATTTCAACTTGCCGTTTAAAAACTTTTTTCTGCGTTTCAACCGGAGAGGTATCCCAATGGTAATCAAGACCCATCTCACCCATTGCGACAACCTTTGGTGTTTGTAACTGTTCTATCAAGACTTTTTCAGTTTCCGGTGTATACGTTTTTGCCTCTTCCGGATGCCAACCGATTATCGAATATAAGTTAGGATACTTTTTTGACAAGTCTAACGATTTTAAAATACTAGGTTGGTCGAATCCAACAATCGCCATTTTAGTGACATCGAAGGCTTGCGCACGTTCCATTACTTCGGGAATTTCCGTTTTAAATTCATCAGCATTAATATGCGTATGTGTATCAAAAATTTCCATAGGATACCTCCTTTCGGTCAGCAAAATGAAGAAGGACTAGAGCAAAACCAAGTTTTGTTTCCAGTCCCATCTTTTATTTAGCCAACAATTGCGCCATTTTTAATCTCTGCATCAACTGTAATTAATTTCAATTTACCATCATATTCCGCAGAAAGAATCATCCCTTGGCTAATTTCGCCTTTCATCTTACGAGGTTTCAAGTTTGCGACAATCACAACTTTCTTACCTAATAAGTCTTCTGGTTCAGGATAAAATTCTGCCACACCGGATAAAATTTGACGATGATCAGGATCGCCAGCATCTAATCTAAATTTTAATAATTTATCGGCATTTTTTACTTTTTCAACTTGGATAATTTCAGCAACTTTTAGTTCATTTGGTTCAAATTGATCAAATGTTGTTTGAGGTAACGTTAAGTTTAAAGTTACGTTTTCAGGATTCCAGTCTGCTGCATCCTCATCGGCATCAACGTTGTTAACTGCCATTGCCTTACGTCCCTTTTTCTTATCTGAAACAGTCATTTGATCTTTAATGTAGGCAATTTCTTCTTCAACGTCTAAACGTGGGAAAATAGGGGTTCCTTTTTCAACGACTACTCTATTTTCTGGGAAGTCAGAATAGTTTAACCCTTCAATCGCCATTTCTGCTGTATCTAAGCCAAGTTGCTCGAAAATTTCTTTCGGTGCATGCGTCATAACTGGTTGAATTAGGATCGCAATCACACGTAAACTAGCAGCCAAATGAACCATAACGCTATCAAGTTCAGCTTTACGTGTTTCATCTTTAGCTAAGACCCATGGTTGCGTTTCATCAATATATTTATTGGTTCTAGCAACTAATTTCCAAATAACATTTAAGCCATCTGAGAATTCCATTTTATCCATTAATTCAGTATATTCAGTAATGACATCTTCAGCCGTTTGACCTAAATCACCATCAAATTCAGTAACATTGCCTGTTAATGCTGGAATTTTACCGGCATCATATTTGTTAATCATCGCAACGGTTCTGTTTAGTAAATTACCTAAATCATTAGCCAAATCAAAGTTCACACGTGAAACGAAATCTTCTGGTGTGAAGACTCCGTCGTTACCAAAAGGTACAGCACGCATTAAGTAGTAACGGAGTGCATCTAAGCCATAACGTTCAACTAACATCTCAGGATAGATAACGTTCCCTTTTGATTTAGACATTTTGCCATCTTTCATCAATAACCAGCCATGCCCAAAAATTTGTTTTGGTAAAGGTAAGTCAAGCGCCATCAAAATAATTGGCCAATAAATCGTATGGAAACGCACGATTTCTTTACCAACCATATGCACATCTGCAGGCCAGAATTTATCGAATAATTCAGTATCATCTGAGCCATAACCTAAGGCTGTAATATAGTTTGCTAAAGCATCAATCCAAACGTAAACAACATGTTTAGGATTACTCTTAACTTTAACGCCCCAATTGAATGTCGTTCTAGACACAGCTAAATCTTCCAAGCCAGGTTTAATAAAATTATTTACCATTTCATTTTTACGTGATTCTGGTTGGATAAAATCAGGATGCTCTTCATAATATTTAAGCAGGCGATCGGCATATTTACCCATTTTAAAGAAATATGATTCTTCCTTAACTAAGGAAACTTCGTGACCACTTGGTGCTTTACCACCAATCATCTTACCAGCATCATCCCGGAAAACTTCAGCCAATTGTGATTCTGTGAAGAATTCTTCATCAGAAACAGAATACCAGCCCTCATACTCACCTAAATAAATATCGCCTTGTTTAAGCAATTTATCGAAGATATATTGCACCGCTTTTTCATGTTGATCATCCGTTGTACGAATGAATTTATCATTTGTAATCTCAAGTGTTTTCCATAATGCTTTAATATCGCTAGCCATACCATCAACATAAGCTTGAGGTGTTGTCCCTAATTCTTCAGCTTTTTGTTCAATCTTCAAACCATGTTCATCTGTCCCTGTTAAGAAGAAAACATCATAACCTTTTTGACGTTTATAACGAGCAAGCACATCACAAGCAATTGTTGTGTATGAATTCCCAATGTGTAATTTACCAGATGGATAATAAATTGGTGTTGTTATATAAAATGTGGGTTTTTCTGTCATTTTTAAGACCCTTTCCGTATCATGTTTCGTTTGTATTTTAACATTCGTTCTGTATAAACTCTTTCATAGTATATCATAGTTTTTAACCGGTTTTAAACAATAAAAAGAGCCAATCCGTGAGTTTCACAGACTGTCTCCCTTGAAATTATCGTGCATATTTTTGGAATTGACGAATAATCATAATTTCTTTTTCGGACAATTGCCCATCTAAAATGGTAATTAAAATTCGCCCCACTCGTCTTGGATCTTGTTTTAAAGCTGTGATGCTGAACGTAATTGCTGACACCATCAAAGTTAATAATAACCCTTCACTTTTTGTAAAAACTGTTCCGAATAACGTAATTGGATCGCCACCGAAAAAACTGACACCACCAAAATAAAACAGAATAAAATCAAAGAACCGTTGGAAATAAGTTAACCATTGCAACCTGTTTTTTAGACGATTTAATCGGGTAAAAATTTCGCTATGTTCCATTATTTTCGCAGCCATCCCTTCATTATCATTTAATATCAAAGCTAACCAGTTGATTCTCAACAAAGTCCGTCATATATTGATGAACATCATCTTTTAAAATATAAGGTAAAACAGGAATCAAATCTGGGGTTAATCCGAAATTTTTGTCATCCAAAGCCCACTCAATTGGAAAATCACTTAAGATTCCTTCACGCATTTTTTGAGGATATTGCGCACCAAATGGTTGCGTTAATGTTATGTGAAATAAAGCAATCGAAGCTTGATAGGCGTGATTCACTGACCATTCAAGATGACCTGTTGGCACACATTGCGCTTCGGTAACTTGCATCCCTGTTTCTTCGAACATTTCACGGAGCATACCTGCCAATTCAGATTCATCTTCTTCACGCTTACCACCAATACCATTCCACAGACCAGCGTATGGCTTTTTTAACCGATTTAACAATAAAATGTCGTCTCCAGCTGTGATGACTGCCAGATTATACTTAGCTAGCGCCACCATTATTCCACAGGCCTAATCAAAAAGCGCATGTTAATTGTTTGCATCAATTCTAATACCGTCATATCGTAGGTATGCAAAATAGTCTCTTTGGCATCGGCCTTTTTAGGTACCGTAATGACAAACGCATTTTGCTGGTCATTTTTCTGAATACCAATATATGCAGATGCAAAATTAACGTTACTTTTAAATTCAGAATGCATAATATCAAACAATTGGCGAACTTCTAATTTTAATTGACGTTCACTAAAAACGGGGGTTAACGTTGCAAATGTTGTTAAATACATTTTAGGCAGTTTCCAAGCTTCAAGTTGTGCATCAAATGCTTTAAACAACGCAACAGTAGCACGACGCGCTTCAAACGGTGCCCGTAAGTTATGTGCCGTTAAAATTTCTAATAATTTAAGTGTTGCATTAGTTGAAACGGGATAAAATTCTAAAAACTTTTCAGTGATTTGCTCTGAATCTTCATTTTGAAAGAAAACTAAAGCATCCAAAAGTGTGATTAAACGGTACATTCCCCATTCATCTGGTCCCTTACCTTCTTTAGGCTCAGCAGTTACTGTGGCTAAAATTCCTTGGTAGAATAATTCTCTAATATGATCATCAATAAAGCCATTTTCTTCTTGTAATCTGAAAATTGTTGCATGTAAAATAGTGTCGTAAAGTTGCGTAGCTGTGGCGTTGATTTTGTCATCAATATCAAAATCATCCGTCGTCATTTTCAACATGAGTTCAGGTGCTTGATTCAATTGTAGGAAAAAATGAAATAATTCATGTGAAATTAAATAATCTGGCGCCGTAATATCAGTCACATTAATTATAAAATTACCGTCTTCCAATCGAGATTCAACTTGTTCATGTTTAATAAAACCTACTTTTTCACCACCACATTGAATTTTAATTTCCCCTTTAAACTGTTTCTTAATTTCTGTTATTAAATTCTGTGTATTTTGTTGTAACGTAATCTCAGCCATCTTTAATTATCCCCTTTTTGTCTTAATTCTTTTAATTTTTGTATTGCAATCGCAGTATCCGGTCGTCTTTCATTTTTTAATAGCGTCGTTAATTGTCCCACTTCTTCATTATTAGCGCCAACTTTAACCGCTAACGATTTCAGTTGCAGAGCCATATGCCCTTTTTGAATCCCGTTAGAAACAAGGGCTTTAAGTGCTGCTAAATTTTGCGCTAACCCCACACTCGCAATGACGCTAGCTAACTCTTTTGCTGAAGTCACACCCATTATTTTTTTGTTAAGCTGAACCATTGGAACGATATCAATTGAGCCACCAACAAATCCAATCGGCATTGGTAATTTAATTTTCCCAACTAGCTTATCGCCAACAATTGCCCATGTCGTCAAGCCTCGATAATGACCATCTTTGCTCGCATAGGCATGTGCACCTGCTTCAACAGCCCGCCAATCATTGCCAGAACCAATTAATGCCGCATCAATCCCATTCATAATACCTTTATTATGTGTGACAGCACGATATGGGTCAAGTTGCGCCACTCGACTCGCAGTCACCATTTTTTCAGCTAACTGCTCACCACTAATTTCTGCAGAAGCCAACAACGCAAAAGGAATTGAACACCTTGATTCAACTAATGATTCTGTCGCATAATTGGATAAAATACTCATCAAAACAACCTGTTTAAGGTTCATTTTAAGCTCTTCACCAACTGCTTCCATCATCGTATTAACACTATTTGCGCCCATTGCTTCCTGGACATCCACCGCCAAATCAACCGATATTAAATCATCAGCCAATTGACGTGTCCGTACCCAGCGTGCACCACCACCACGTTTAACAAGGGATGGACGCGCCATGTTCGCAATTTCAATTAAATGTGATTTTTGGCTATCCACCCAATCCATAGTAGCCGTTGCATCATCGACATTTTCCAAAATCACTTGGCCAATCATTAATCGTGAGTCAATTTTTGTCGTAAAACCACCTGCAGACGCAATAATACGCGCACCATTATTACTTGCGGCAATGACGGAAGGTTCTTCCGTCACCATTGGCACAGTCACTTCTTTTTGATCGACCAGATAGTGAAAGGCAATCCCCTCTGGCAAAGTAAAATCGGCGATGTAATTTTCAGTCATTTGATTTCCTAATTCATGATTAAGAGAATGTGCTTCGATTTTATTTTTTTCATCATTTGTAATAACACTACTATTTAATAACGTTTTTAATCTATCTTGCCACTTTTTATTATAAAATTTTATCATTATTTTAGTCCTTTTTGTTATTTTCTACTTTTAGTAAGGAAAATAAATGGTTTCTCAGACTATTTTACGCTATTATAAAGAGATAATATATTACTTTTAAAAAAAAGGGGCGTACTAAAATGAAAAAATTATTAAGTCTTGCCAGCGTGTTATTGATTGCTCTTGCTTTAACAGCTTGCGGCAAATCTAAAGACACATCTTCTGATCTAACACAGACTAAAGGCACTTTAACGATTGGACTCGAAGGCACTTACCGTCCTTACAGTTACCATGATAGTAACAATAAGCTAACTGGTTTTGAAGTTGAGCTTGGTAAAGAATTAGCTAACAAGATGGATTTAAAACCTAAATTTGTCGAATCAAAATGGGATTCATTAATCGCCGGACTGGACGCTAACAAATATGATGTGGTTTTAAACAACGTTGGGATCACAAAAGAACGTCAGGCTAAATACAATTTCACATCACCTTACATTTATTCAAAATCGATTTTAATGGTTAAACAAAATAACACAACTATTAAATCAATTAAAGATATTAAAGGTAAAAAAATGGCCCAAACAGTCACAAGTGAAAATGGTGCAGACGCCAAACGTCTTGGTGCTACAGTTGTGTCAACAGATGATTTTTCAAATACAATTAGTTTAATTTTAGATGGTCGCGCCGATGGTTCCATTAATAGTAACGACGCCGTTTACTCATACTTAAAAGAAAAACCTGGTACAAAAATCAAAACAATCTCAACAGGTTCAGAGATTCCAACCTTAAAAGTTGCTGGCTTAATTCAACAAGACAATCCTAAATTACAAAAGAAATTAAACAAAGCACTTAAAGAATTACGTGCCGACGGTTCATTAACTAAATTATCTAAAAAATATTTTGGTAACGACATCACTAAAAAATAATTCAAAAAAGACTGGTGCAAAATCCATTTTGTCATCAGTCTTTTTTTATTAAACGAGATTAAGAGAGGGTCATCATTCATGAAACTTATTATGGATTCACTCCCAACCATTTTAGAAGCTGGGATTCGTTATACCATCCCTTTGACGATTATTTCATTTGTCATTGGTATCATCATCGCGATTATAACTGCATTAATCCGAATATCAGATATTAAAAAAGGCAGTCTTTTTACAAGAATTTTAAAAGGCATCGGTAAAGCTATCTTTTCATTTTACGTCTGGATTTTCAGAGGAACGCCTTTGATTGTACAATTGTTCATTTTATTTTATGGGTTACCACGGTTACCAGCGCCTTATACCGTTGAATTTGGTGCATTTACTGCTGCCGTTATCGTTTTTTCATTGAACGTTGGCGCATATGCCTCTGAAACAATCCGTGCAGCTATTTTATCAATTTCAAAAGGCCAATGGGAAGCTGGCTATGCCATTGGAATGACGCATACAACCGTGTTACTCCGGGTCATTTTACCACAGGCAGCTCGCGTATCATTACCACCTTTATCAAATAGTTTCATTGGTTTACTAAAAGATACCTCATTGGCTTTCTCGATTACGATTGTCGAAATGTTCTCTGTCGGGCAGCAAATTGCAGCGAGAACCTATGAACCCATGACTTTATACTGTGAAGTTGCGGTCGTCTATTTGATTTTCTGCTCAATTTTGAATATTGGTCAATATTACCTAGAAAAAAGAACATCCCGTTATATTAAAAACGCTTAGGAGGTCTTAACTTTGATTAAATTTGAAAAGGTAAATAAATATTTCGATCAACATAAAGCATTAAAATCGTTATCATTCGAATTACCAGAACACGAAACAACCGTCATTGTTGGGCCTTCCGGTTCCGGAAAATCAACATTGTTACGCTCATTCAACCTGTTAGAACAACCTGAAGAAGGGCTCTATTCATTGGATGAAAAGGTCATTGACTTTGCTCAACCAATCAGTGAAAAAACAATTTTGGCAGTCCGTCGTCAAACTGGGATGGTTTTTCAAGACTATAATCTATTTCCCCATTTAACCGTTTTGAAAAACGTCATGGAAGGACCCCTGCACGTTTTAAAGGAACAAAAATTGATTGTTGCGCAACGCGCCGAAGAACTTTTAGAATTAGTTGGTCTCTCAGACCGTGCTAATTACTATCCAAGTCAATTATCTGGTGGGCAGCAACAACGCGTAGCCATCGCCCGAGCAATGGCCATGAATCCAAAGTATTTATTATTTGATGAACCAACTTCTGCGTTAGATCCAGAATTAGAAGCTGAAGTTTTGAAAGTTTTACTCAAATTAGATGCAGAAAAAAAATCAATGATCATCGTGACACATAATATGGCTTTTGCTAAAGCTGTTGCAAATAATATTATCTTTTTAGAAGACGGAAACATTTTGTTTAACGGTTCACCTGATGAATTTTTCAATCATCCCTCAGAACGTATCCAAAAGTTTTTGTCAGCAATGACATTTGAAGATATTTTACCTAAATAAGCATGACTATGGGCCAAAAATAAAGCCAAAAATAAATCTGTTCAACTAACAGGTTTCTTTTTTTTATTTAAAATTTAATCTTCTTAAAAAAATATGTTCATCTCATCAAATTTTAATGCTATACTAATTTTTCAAAGACTTTAAATACGGGCAGAAAGGATTATCATTTTGACTCATATAAATAGTAAAACATATTTTTTAAGTTTCTTTTTATAAAATCTTGCTCGCGTTTTACCTCACGCAGTCTTAACTGTAATTTTATTAGATAAAGGCATGACAATTGGTAAGATTGCCATTATACAAAGCTTTTTTATGATTGCTGGATTACTTTTTGAATTTCCTTCTGGAATTATAACCGATATTTGGTCTGAAAAAATAATGTATCAATTATCATTAGGTCTACTCGCCGTATCATATTTTATTATCATGATTTCATATGATTTTTATTTTCTCTGCTTTTCATGGTTTATCTATGGCATCAGTAACGCTGCAATCAGCGGTTCTTTAGAATCCTATTTTGTCAGGCGTTTCAAAAATGATGAACGTAAAATTAAGTCATTCAATATAAAGTATAATAATATTAATCTTTATAGCGGTCTCATTGGTGGTGGCATGGGATCCTTTATTTATAGTTATTTTTCGGACAATTTATATATAGTGTCATTGGTTATCATTATGATTTCTTTTTTGATTATTTCATTTGGATTTAAAGATAATAAGGCTGAATTTGTCGAACGACCCACTTTAAAAGACACCCTAAACGATATAAAAAATTTAAAACATAATAACAAGTTACTATTATATATTCTCAGTTTGGGACTATATCAAATCATTCTCCAACTATTTTTCCAATTCTGGCAAGTTATGTTCTTAGAGAAGTTTTTCAGTAAAAAATATTTTGGTATTATCTATATCGTATTTCAATTAATTGCAATTTTAAGTAATTATATTTTTGAAAGAGTTAATTTAAAAAATAAATACCTATTATTAATAGCATCATTATCCGTTTTATTGCTATTATCCGTATGTATAACTAATAAATTATTATTTGTGATAACAATCATATTATTTTTAATCCCATTCAATCTTTATAATAATCAACTTGTTATTGATATTCAAAAACAAGCTTCCATAAAAAATGTCTCATCGATTATGTCTCTTGCTGGTACCGTTGGCAGTATTGTCTCTATGCTATTTTTATGGAGCATGGGCATTTTAGATACCTTTTATTCATTTAACACGATCGCATTAATTATGATTCTTTTTTTCATGATGACATCTATCTTGCTAATAGTTACCTCAAAAAGATTAACCCATAGCTAACTCGTTTTAGTTATAAAAATGCCCCTAAAGTTTTTCAGCTTTAGGGGCACCAGTAACGATTAATATCTTTTTATTTACCTAATTTAGTTGTTAAATAACCTTCACGCACGCCACTTTCAGAGAAAATGACCCCGACAGAATTCAGATATTGTCCTAAAACAACCACTGGTGCAATTCCACCCACGATAATATCAGCACGGTTAGAAGCTATCCCACTAACCTGTGCACGCTTTTTAGTTGTTAGTCCGACTAAGTCCTCAAAAGTAAGTGAAACAGCCTTACGTGATAATTGATAGCCATTTATCGCTTCTGTGTTAACTAACTTCTGTTTTTTACGATTTAAACGACCGATAATCCGATTTGAACCACCAAGTAATACAAGTGGTAATTCGCTGGCATCTTTTAACCAATCTAATTTTTGAAAAGCGACCATTAAATGCTCCGTCAATCGAAATAATTCTTTACCTGTAATTTGATCATTTTTTAAATATTTTTCAGATAAAGTCACAGCGCCAAACGGCAAACTCACAAGATGGGCTACTTTTCGATCAACGACATGAATAAGTTCACTGCTTGCGCCACCTGTATCCAAAATCAAGCAATCACGAATCGGTAAAGCCTCCATGACACCCATATAGTCATAATAAGCTTCATCATCGCCACTTAGAACTTCAATATCAGCACCAACAGCTTCTTTGATACGACGCAAAAATTCTTTTTGATTTCGAGCCATTCGAACAGCAGCAGTTGCAATTCCATGCACCGCAACTGGTCCATAAACATCATATTGTTTTTTAAAACTAATCAAAGCATCAATCGTCCTGGACATTGCATGCTCTTGCAATACGCGAGATTTCCCCATCCCTTCGGACAATCGCGTTTCCGACTTTAATCGTTTGATTTCTTTAAATTGTCCATTATCAAGTTGTTCATTAATTGATAATCGAACTGAATTTGAACCCAAATCCAATAAAACAAACTTTTCCATTTATAACTCACCTCATACTAAATCGAAGAAACGGTCCACAACAGAACTAGTTAAAATAATTAATCCCAATTGCATTTCTAACTTCGTTCAAGGTTTGATTTGCAACAACATTAGCTCTATCGCTACCAGCTTTTAACATTGCATAAACAGCTTCAGGATCTTTAGCAAATTCAGCACGTCGTTCACGAATAGGTGCCAATTCAGCTTCAAGTACGTCATTTAAATAACGTTTAATTTTAACGTCACCCAAACCACCAGCTTGATATTGTGCCTTAAGATCCGCAATTTTTTTAGTATCTTTACCAAAGATATCGAGGTAAGTAAAAACCATGTTACCTTCAATTTTACCAGGATCTTCAATATGAATATGATCTGGATCGGTATACATTGACATCACTTTTTTCTTTAATGTTTCAGCATCATCAGCAAGGAAGATTCCATTTCCCAATGATTTACTCATTTTGGCATTACCATCTAAACCCGGTAAACGTCCCTGCCCTTTTGGAGGGAAGACGCCTTCTGGTTCAACCAGAATATCCTGTTGATAAATGGTATTAAAACTTCTCACAATTTCACGTGTTTGTTCAAGCATAGGTTCTTGATCATCACCAACAGGAACAACTGTCGCTTTGAATGCAGTAATATCAGCCGCCTGGCTAACTGGATAAACAAAGAAACCTGCAGGAATACTGCGTTCAAAATTCTTTTGTTGAATCTCAGCTTTAACCGTAGGATTACGTTCCAAACGAGAAACGGTCACCAAGTTTAAATAGTAGCTTGTTAATTCCGTTAAGGCAGGAATTTGAGATTGTACAAAAATAGTTGATTTGCTGGGATCAATGCCAACAGCTAAATAATCTAAAGCAACTTGAATCAAACTGTTCTTAATTTTCTCCGGATCACGCGCATTATCTGTTAATGCTTGTTGATCAGCAATCATAATAAATGTCTCGTAATCGCCAGAATTTTGCATGTCAACACGATTCTTCAATGAACCAATGTAATGCCCAATATGTAACTTACCAGTGGGACGATCTCCCGTTAAAATCACTTTTTTTGTCATATTTATTCTCCCTTTCTATCTATAAAAAAAGTCCTATTGCTAATAAATAACAATAGGACGACTGTCTCGTGGTACCACCTAAATTGCAGAATAAAATTCTGCCACTTACCGATAAGGAGGTTACCCAAAATTCTCATATATCCAATTCAGGTCGCCACCATACCTTTCAGCAAAATCAGTATGTCCCTGTTGTAGTCGGCGTCCCTACTTCGCAATAATCAATGAATTATCTATTGGTATAAGTGTAGCGTGTTCCACCACAAAAATCAAATAATATTAAATACTAGACGAACATTTTAAAAACCTTTAAACTAGGTCAATAGTACAAGGAGGCCATTAAGATGTCAGAAGAAGAAATCGAACAACAAAGAGTTGATTCAGTTGTCGAAGAAATTGAACAACAATCGATTAAAACAGCTGCACTATATGAAAAAGCGCATAAAGAAACATCATCGGTCGAAAAAAATTATGTTGATAATGCAAAAATTAATACATTCGAAATTGATGATCGAATTGAAACAAATGCTGAAGTCCAACAACAAAAACAATTAGTAGCAACAACCATTCAAACTGAAGAAATACTAGAACGACAAGTACACACTTTAGACCAATTAGGCGATTCACCCTATTTTGGCCGTATCGACATTCAAGATGATGGCGATCCAGAACAGGAACAACTCTACATTGGCTTAGCCTCATTAGTAGATGACCACCAAAACTTCTTAATACATGATTGGCGAGCACCCATTTCAAGTATTTACTACAATGGTGCATTGGGTCACGTTTCATATGAAACACCACAAGGTAAACAAATGACAGAACTCTCAAAAAAACGCCAATTTCAAATTAAAGAAGGTCAAATTTTATCAATGTTTGATACCAACGAAACAATTGGTGATGAATTATTGCAACAAGTATTAGGCGAACAAAGCGATGCACAGATGAAAAATATTGTTTCAACCATTCAACAAGAACAAAATACGATTATCCGAGATACCACAAGTGACCTATTAGTCGTACAAGGAGTAGCCGGAAGTGGCAAAACATCCGCCATTTTGCAGCGTATCGCGTTCCTACTTTATCATTCACGAACATCATTGAATGCTGATCAAATTATATTATTTTCTCCAAACCTACTATTTAGTCACTACATTTCAGATGTTCTACCCAGTTTAGGTGAAAAAAATATGCGCCAAGTCACCTTAGCCGAATTTTTCTCAAATCGATTCCAAGGATTAAAAGTTGAAACTTTATTTGAAAACTATGAATCAAATCCAGATCATCAATTAGCTGCTATTAAAGGCAACGAACGATTCAAAGAAACCATTGAAACTTACCTAAACTCAGTTTCTTCTTCTGATTTAGCTTTCACCGATATTGTTTACGAAGGAACACCATTCTTTGAAAAAAAAGAAATTTCAGACATATTCACACATCTACCACAGAATATGTTATCAGCAGATAAATTTACTGCAACCAAAAATACATTAACCAAACGGTTAAAAGCCAGAATCACTGAAATGTCTGAATCTGACTGGATGCGTGAAGAAATTGATTCATTATCTGATTCCCAATATGAAATGTATTTACTAGATTACGAACGCGATGAATTCGACAATGTAGATAATGAAATTTCATATATTGGTACTATTATACTAAAAGATCGATTTAACATTGTCTATGATGCCATTTACAATAACTACTTTATAGATATCTACGAACAATATGCAAAATTTCTTGAAACGACTATTTCATCGGAAGCAAAAAATACTTTCCAATTAAACCTAGAACTTCATAAGATTACATTGTCAGATGCAGCACCATTATTACTACTACGAGATTTGTTAACAGGAAGTGGTCAGAACAGAAATATTGAGCACCTGTTCATTGATGAAATACAAGATTATTCACCTCTACAACTTTTATATCTAAAAAACTGCTTCCCTAATGCCAAATTAACACTTTTAGGTGACAGTGAACAAGCGTTATTTTATGATTTAGTTTTACCAACCAAGTTTTTAAAAAATTTAAATCGGATTTTACAAATTAAAAAAACAAACTTAATTATTTTAAATAAAAGTTATCGGTCAACATTTGAAATTACCAATTTTGCAAAATCCTTGCTCCCCGATGGAAACAATATTGAATCTTTTACACGTCACGGTGAATTACCAAAAATTTACTTTAGCAAGAATCGACCTACTGCATTAGCATCTTTAATCACATTAATTGAAACTAGTGAAAAAAAGGATCAACCAGTAGCAATTATCACTAAAAATTTAACAGACTGTAAGCTCCTTTACAATGAACTTAGATCATCAGTAAAACTAACGATGCTTGTAGATGGCGATAGAAATATCCCAGCAACAACAATAATTTTACCTATTTATTTAGCTAAAGGTTTAGAATTTGATTCAGTCGTTGCCTTTGATATTTCAAAAAAAACTTATGTATCACAAAATGATCTTGGAAACCTGTATACTCTTTGTTCACGAGCAATGCATTCATTGTCTATTTTTTCAATTGAAGCGATGTCTCCATTACTAGAAAATTCCATAAATAATTCTAATGTTCTTATTGTTTAAAGATTGATTTTTTTGAAGTATTACTATAAACTTTTATAGTAATGCCGCTTTAGCTCAGCAGGTAGAGCATCACCATGGTAAGGTGGGGGTCGCCGGTTCAAATCCGGCAAGCGGCTTTTTAATATAATTATTTGTACAAAAAAAACACATTAACAATTAAGTTAATGTGTTTTTTATTTAGCATGGCAACGTCCTACCCTCGCAGGGGGCGACCCCCAACTACTCTTGGCGCTAAGAAGCTTAACTTCTGTGTTCGACATGGGAACAGGTGTATCCTTCTTGCTATCGCCACCACACTCTTTTTTTTGAGAAAACTTATTCTCTCAAAACTAGCTAATATTTATCATTGATTTTTAAGCCGTACACCGATACACACCACTTTGTGGTTAAGTCCTCGACCGATTAGTATTGGTCCGCTCCATACATCACTGTACTTCCACTTCCAACCTATCTACCTGATAATCTTTCAGGGGTCTTACTTCCATAAAGGAATGGGAAATCTAATCTCGAGGTGAGCTTCACACTTAGATGCTTTCAGCGTTTATCTCATCCATACATAGCTACCCAGCGATGCCCTTGGCAGAACAACTGGTACACCAGAGGTATGTCCATCCCGGTCCTCTCGTACTAAGGACAGCTCCTCTCAAATTTCCTACGCCCGCGACGGATAGGGACCGAACTGTCTCACGACGTTCTGAACCCAGCTCGCGTACCGCTTTAATGGGCGAACAGCCCAACCCTTGGGACCGACTACAGCCCCAGGATGCGATGAGCCGACATCGAGGTGCCAAACCTCCCCGTCGATGTGGACTCTTGGGGGAGATAAGCCTGTTATCCCCAGGGTAGCTTTTATCCGTTGAGCGATGGCCCTTCCATACGGAACCACCGGATCACTAAGCCCGACTTTCGTCCCTGCTCGACCTGTAAGTCTCGCAGTCAAGCTCCCTTGTGCCTTTACACTCTGCGAATGATTTCCAACCATTCTGAGGGAACCTTTGGGCGCCTCCGTTACCTTTTAGGAGGCGACCGCCCCAGTCAAACTGCCCACCTGACACTGTCTCCCACCACGATTAGTGGCGAGGGTTAGAGTGTTCATACAACGAGGGTAGTATCCCACCAATGCCTCCTCCGAAACTAGCGTTCCGGTCTCTACGGCTCCTACCTATCCTGTACAAGTTATACAAACACTCAATATCAAGCTACAGTAAAGCTCCATGGGGTCTTTCCGTCCTGTCGCGGGTAACCCGCATCTTCACGGGTATTATAATTTCACCGAGTCTCTCGTTGAGACAGTGCCCAAATCGTTACGCCTTTCGTGCGGGTCGGAACTTACCCGACAAGGAATTTCGCTACCTTAGGACCGTTATAGTTACGGCCGCCGTTTACTGGGGCTTCAATTCTGGGCTTCGCCGAAGCTAACTCATCCTCTTAACCTTCCAGCACCGGGCAGGCGTCAGCCCCTATACGTCATCTTACGATTTTGCAGAAACCTGTGTTTTTGATAAACAGTCGTTTGGGCCTATTCACTGCGGCTGACCTTTCGGTCAGCACCCCTTCTCCCGAAGTTACGGGGTCATTTTGCCGAGTTCCTTAACGAGAGTTCTCTCGCACACCTTAGGATACTCTCCTCGACTACCTGTGTCGGTTTGCGGTACGGGTAGTTATATTCTAACTAGAAGCTTTTCTTGGCAGTGTGACATCAGTTACTTCGCTACTTAATTTCGCTCCCCATCACAACTTGTCCTTAAAGTTAAGCATTTAACTCAACTTCAAACTTGTTGCTTGGACGCACATATCCATCAGTGCGCTTTCTTAGCCTGCTGCGTCCCTCCATCGTTCAAACAAATATAACTAGTACAGGAATCTCAACCTGTTATCCATCGTCTACGCCTCTCGGCCTCGACTTAGGTCCCGACTAACCCTGGGAGGACGAGCCTTCCCCAGGAAACCTTAGTCATTCGGTGGACAGGATTCTCACCTGTCTTTCGCTACTCATACCGGCATTCTCACTTCTAAGCGCTCCACTAGTCCTTACGGTCTAGCTTCGTTGCCCTTAGAACGCTCTCCTACCACGGAACCCTAATGGGTTCCATCCACAATTTCGGTAACATGTTTAGCCCCGGTACATTTTCGGCGCAGAATCACTCGACTAGTGAGCTATTACGCACTCTTTAAATGGTGGCTGCTTCTGAGCCAACATCCTAGTTGTCTATGCAATTCCACATCCTTTTCCACTTAACATGTATTTTGGGACCTTAATTGGTGGTCTGGGCTGTTTCCCTTTCGACTACGGATCTTATCACTCGCAGTCTGACTCCCGGATATAAATCAATGGCATTCGGAGTTTATCTGAATTCAGTAACCCTAGATGGGCCCCTAGTCCAAACAGTGGCTCTACCTCCATGATTCTTAATTCCGAGGCTAGCCCTAAAGCTATTTCGGAGAGAACCAGCTATCTCCAAGTTCGTTTGGAATTTCTCCGCTACCCACACCTCATCTCAGCATTTTTCAACATACATGAGTTCGGTCCTCCAGTGCGTTTTACCGCACCTTCAACCTGGACATGGGTAGGTCACTTGGTTTCGGGTCTACGTCTACTTACTATGGCGCCCTATTCAGACTCGCTTTCGCTACGGCTCCGTCTTATCAACTTAACCTCGCAAGCAAACGTAACTCGCCGGTTCATTCTACAAAAGGCACGCTATCACCCATTAACGGGCTCTAACTATTTGTAGGCACATGGTTTCAGGAACTATTTCACTCCCCTTCCGGGGTGCTTTTCACCTTTCCCTCACGGTACTGGTTCACTATCGGTCACTAGGGAGTATTTAGCCTTGGGAGATGGTCCTCCCGGATTCCGACGGAATTTCTCGTGTTCCGCCGTACTCAGGATACTGCTCTGAGAGATTTTCATTTAGCGTACGGGGCTATCACCCTCTACGGCGAGTCTTCCCAGACTCTTCTGCTATAAAAATCTTTGGTAACTCAAATGAGCAGTCCTACAACCCCAAGAAGCAAGCTTCTTGGTTTGGGCTCTTCCCTGTTCGCTCGCCGCTACTTAGGGAATCGATTTTTCTTTCTATTCCTGCAGGTAATTAGATGTTTCAGTTCCCTGCGTTTACCTCTATATAACCTATGTATTCAGTTAATAGTAACAGTCGATTAAAACTGCTGGGTTCCCCCATTCGGAAATCTCCGGATCAAAGCTTACTTACAGCTCCCCGAAGCATATCGGTGTTAGTCCCGTCCTTCATCGGCTCCTAGTGCCAAGGCATTCACCATGCGCCCTTGATAACTTAACCTAACTTTACATAAAGCAAAGTGGTTTTGTTAAGAACTACGTTCTTAACTAATAAAACGCGGTGTTTCTCGGCTTATTGCTTAAAAATTTAATAAATATTATCTAGTTTTCAAAGAACAAATTTTTTGAGAGTAAACCCCTCAAAACTAAACAAATTTTCGACAAGTGTGTAGGTTTCCGTAATATTCCTTAGAAAGGAGGTGATCCAGCCGCAGGTTCTCCTACGGCTACCTTGTTACGACTTCACCCTAATCATCTGTCCCACCTTAGACGGCTGGCTCCTAAAAGGTTACCTCACCGGCTTTGGGTGTTACAAACTCTCATGGTGTGACGGGCGGTGTGTACAAGGCCCGGGAACGTATTCACCGCGGCATTCTGATCCGCGATTACTAGCGATTCCAACTTCATGTAGGCGAGTTGCAGCCTACAATCCGAACTGAGAACGGCTTTAAGAGATTAGCTTAACCTCGCGGTCTCGCAACTCGTTGTACCGTCCATTGTAGCACGTGTGTAGCCCAGGTCATAAGGGGCATGATGATTTGACGTCATCCCCACCTTCCTCCGGTTTGTCACCGGCAGTCTCATTAGAGTGCCCAACTTAATGCTGGCAACTAATAATAAGGGTTGCGCTCGTTGCGGGACTTAACCCAACATCTCACGACACGAGCTGACGACAACCATGCACCACCTGTCATTCTGTCCCCGAAGGGAACGGCCTATCTCTAGGTTTGTCAGAAGATGTCAAGACCTGGTAAGGTTCTTCGCGTTGCTTCGAATTAAACCACATGCTCCACCGCTTGTGCGGGCCCCCGTCAATTCCTTTGAGTTTCAACCTTGCGGTCGTACTCCCCAGGCGGAGTGCTTAATGCGTTAGCTGCAGCACTGAAGGGCGGAAACCCTCCAACACTTAGCACTCATCGTTTACGGCATGGACTACCAGGGTATCTAATCCTGTTTGCTACCCATGCTTTCGAACCTCAGCGTCAGTTACAGACCAGAGAGCCGCTTTCGCCACTGGTGTTCTACCATATATCTACGCATTTCACCGCTACACATGGTGTTCCACTCTCCTCTTCTGCACTCAAGTTATCCAGTTTCCAATGCATTTCTTCGGTTGAGCCGAAGGCTTTCACATCAGACTTAAAAAACCGCCTGCGTTCGCTTTACGCCCAATAAATCCGGATAACGCTTGCCACCTACGTATTACCGCGGCTGCTGGCACGTAGTTAGCCGTGGCTTTCTGGTTAGATACCGTCACTAGGTAAACAGTTACTCTTACCTACATTCTTCTCTAACAACAGAGCTTTACGATCCGAAAACCTTCTTCACTCACGCGGCGTTGCTCCATCAGACTTTCGTCCATTGTGGAAGATTCCCTACTGCTGCCTCCCGTAGGAGTTTGGGCCGTGTCTCAGTCCCAATGTGGCCGATCACCCTCTCAGGTCGGCTACGTATCATTGCCTTGGTGGGCCTTTACCTCACCAACTAGCTAATACGCCGCGGGTCCATCCAAAAGTGACAGCTTACGCCGTCTTTCATTATCAAACCATGCGGTTTAACAAATTATGCGGTATTAGCACCTGTTTCCAAGTGTTATCCCCCTCTTTTGGGCAGGTTACCCACGTGTTACTCACCCGTTCGCCACTCAATACCTTCGGTGAGTGCAAGCACTCGGTGAAGATATTGCGTTCGACTTGCATGTATTAGGCACGCCGCCAGCGTTCATCCTGAGCCAGGATCAAACTCTCATATAAAAATTTGATTGCTCTTATTGTTTTGTTGCTTTTTAAAACTAGCGAATTGACTTCGCAAATGTTTGCTCTTAACTCTTAGTTAAGAGACCCTACACATTTGATTTGTCGAAAATTTGTTCAGTTTTCAAAGATCTACTTGGTTGCTTTTGACAACTTTTATATCATATCAATTGTCACATTGTTTGTCAAGAAGTTTTTTATTCTTAATTAAATGTTCATTTTGAATTAGTTGTTTACTGCTGAAGCAACGTTTATTACTTTACCAAGAATAACGCACTTCGTCAAGCTTTTATTTACAATAAATCGAAATTTACGAATGTAACCGAAAACATTCATGGAAATCAGCCATTTTTATTAATTAAATAAAAAAATAATCTCAAAAAAAGACTAATTAAGCCTAATTTTGAAATTATTTTCAACAAATAATTATTAAAGTTTATCTAACTTATTTCATTATGCATTAACGCGACCTAACCAATATTTCTTTTTACCACGACGAATAATAACAAATTTACCATCAAATTCTGTATCTGGATCAATCATAGCTTCTAAATCTTGAATTTTTTCACCATTAATTCGGATTGCACCATTTGTAATATCTTCACGTGCTTGACGTTTTGATGATTCAATTGTTGTATTAACTAATAATTCAACAATATTTTCTGGTTCTGCTTCTAACTCAACTGAAGGCATATTTTTAAATCCTTGTTCAATTTCACTTGTTGTTAATGCTTTCACTTCTCCTGAAAATAGTGCTGCAGAAATATGTTCTGCTTCAATGACAGCTTCTGGACTGTGAACGAATTCAGTTACTTCTCGTGCTAAACGACGTTGTGCCTCACGTTTTTCTGGAGCTGTTTCTACTGATTTTTGGTATTCAGCAATTTCATCTGACGTTAAGAATGTGAAAAATTTCAAATACTTCACAACATCCCGATCATCTTGATTCAACCAAAATTGGTAAAATTCATATGGCGTTGTCTTTTCTGGATTTAACCAAACTGCACCACCGGCTGTTTTACCAAACTTAGTTCCATCAGCTTTCAGCATTAACGGAATTGTTAGTCCATATGCTTTGGTATCTGAACCGAGTTCTTTATGAATAAGATCAATTCCAGCCGTGATATTTCCCCATTGATCAGCACCACCAATTTGTAATTGAACATCGTGATGCTTATGTAAATGGAGGAAATCGACTGATTGTAAAATTTGGTAAGTGAATTCTGTGAATGAAATTCCTACTTCTAGGCGACTTGCAACGACATCTTTTGCGAGCATGCTGTTCACATTAAATAACTTACCGTAATCACGTAAGAAATCAAGCAAACTTATTTTTGATAACCAATCATAGTTATTTACGATTGAAATATTTGAATCTTGTCCAAATAATTTTGTCATTTGGGCCGTAAGGGCTTGTTCATTATGATGAACTTGTTCCATTGATTGGAGAACACGCTCTGAATTCTTACCACTTGGATCACCAATTGAACCTGTCCCACCACCGATAATAATATAAGGATGATGTCCTGCTAGTTGAAACCTTTTTAACATCATAAATGGAATTAAGTGTCCAATGTGCATACTATCGCCTGTTGGATCAACCCCACAATATAAGCCGATTGATTTTTCAGCCGTTAACTCACGTAACCCAGCTTCATCTGTTGTTTGGTTAATAGCATCGCGCCATTCTAGTTCGTCAATAATATTCATTTCTGTTTCCTCCTATATAATAGATGTATAAAAAAATCCCCAATATCTAAAAAAGATATCAGGGACGAATTAATTTCCGCGTTACCACCCAAGTTATTATCTATTATAGTAGATAATCGCTCAATCATCGTTAACGAGATGACCCGTTGTTAGCTCCATAGCGTACTTCACTTATCGACATTCTCTGATTCACAGCGCCCATCAGATTCCTTTGCGATTGGTCGATAAATTACTGAACTACTTCATCACTTATAGCTATAATATACGTATCTTAAGCCTAAATGTCAATTTTTACCATGAACATTTTAACCATCTAATGGGCAGTTTTATTGCTTTCTACTTTGTTGTTCGATACAATTTACTTACAAATTAAAAGTACCCTAGGAAGAAGATGAATCCAATGACACAAAAAGAAACCATGTCAGCCGTTGTGATTGATGAATTCGGTGGACAAGATCAACTTAAACAACGCGAAGTACCTATGCCTGAAATGACTGCAGATCAAGTTATTATAAAAGAAAAAGCAGCTGGGATTAACCCTATTGATTGGAAGACACGTGAAGGTTATTTACAACCTATGCTCAAATGGTCTTTCCCTATCATCTTGGGTTGGGACGTCGCCGGTGTCATTACTGAAGTCGGCGCCAACGTAACCGACTGGAAAGTTGGCGATGACGTTTTCGCCCGTCCTGCTACAACTCGTTTTGGTACATACGCTGAATATACAGCTGTTGATGCTAATTTACTTGCACGAAAGCCTGAAAATATTAGCTTTGAAGAAGCTGCGGCCGTTCCTTTAGCTGGATTGACTGCATGGCAAGCACTTTTTGATCATGGTCACTTACAAAAAGGTGAAAAAGTCTTCATTCATGCCGGTTCAGGTGGCGTTGGTTCTTTTGCTATCCAACTTGCTAAATCCGTTGGCGCTTACGTCATTACGACAACCAGTTCAAAAAACCTTGATTTTGTTAAGGGACTAGGTGCTGACCAAGTGATTGATTACAACCAAACAGATTTTACGGAAGTTTTAAAAGATATTGACCTAGTTATTGATACAATTGGTGGTAAAGCTCAAGAAAAATCAGTTGGTATCTTAAAACACGGTACAGGTCGTCTCGTTGCCATTACTGGTATTGATTCTGAAAAAACATCAGGACTTGCTGAAGCTAGAAAAGTGACTTTCAACTCCATTTGGTTAGAACCTAATGGTGAAGAATTAACTAAAATGGCTGATATGCTTGAAAATGGCACTTTAAAGGTGATTTTAGACTCAGTTCATGAGTTCTCTGCTGAAGGTGTGGCAGAAGCCCATGACCGCAGTGAATCACATCATGCGCTCGGCAAGATTGTCGTTCGCTTCAAATAATGCCCCCCACTTATAGCAATTCAGACTTTTCTTGTCTGAATTGTTTTTTTGTTACTAAAAGTAACCACTTTTTCTGGTATTAAGTAAGCGATAGCATTATAATACTTATGAAGAATAAAATTTTGCAAAAAGGGGTTTTGCTATTATGACAGAAAAAATTAATGCTTCAGATGCAATGCTTAAAGTTTTAGAAGATTGGGGCGTTAAAACCGTCTATGGGTTACCTGGTGGCTCATTTGATTCAACAATGAACGCGTTACATAACCGTAAAGATACGATTAATTATGTACAAGTTCGCCACGAAGAAGTTGGGGCACTTGCTGCAGTCGGCGAAGCTAAAGTAACTGGTAAATTAGGCGTCGCTTTTGGTTCTGCTGGTCCTGGTGCTGTTCATTTATTGAATGGTCTCTATGATGCTAAACATGATGGCGCTCCTGTTCTTGCTTTAGTTGGACAAGTTGGCACACAAGTCATGAATACAAATTACTTCCAAGAAATGAATGAAAATCCAATGTTTGAAGATGTTGCTGTTTATAACCGTACCGCTACAACACCTGAGAATTTACCTGTTGTTGTTGATGAAGCTATTCGTCAAGCATACAAACACAATGGCGTGGCCGTTGTTACTATTCCAACTGATCTTGGATGGCAAGAAATTGATGATACTTTTGTTTCAACAGCTGCAACTCATCAAACACCACTTTACCCAATGCCTCGCGATAAACAAATTCAAGATGCATTAGATATTTTGACAACAGCTAAAACACCTATTATTTATGCTGGTAAAGGAATTCGTGGTGCTGGTAAAGAATTAATTGCACTATCTGAAAAATTATCATTACCAATCGCAACATCTGCACTTACTAAAACGATTATTCCTGATGATTACAAAGCTTACATGGGTTCTGCCGGCCGTGTTGCCAGCAAACCTGGTGTTGAACTTCTCCGTGGGGCTGATGCCGTTCTCTTCATCGGAACTGATTTCCCATTTGGTGAATATTTCTTCTCTCCAGATGCTAAATTCATTCAAGTCGACATCGATTCTGAAAAATTAGGTAAACGCCATGCTGTTGATGTTCCTATTTTGGCTGATGCTAAGGAAACTTTAATTGCCTTAAATAATGCTGTTAAAACACCTATTGCACCAACTAAATGGTACAAAGCAGCCATTGCTAACAAAGAAAACTGGTTTAAATGGATTGATAGCTTCAATGAAGATGATAGCAAAGAACTTCGTTTCGAACCTGTCTTCAATGAAATCAACAAAATTAAAGAAGACGACGCTATTTTCCAAATCGATGTTGGTAATGTAACTATCGAATCAATGCGTTTCTTACGTCTTGGTGAGAAAAATAAATTCACGACATCTGCATGGTATGCAACCATGGGCTATGCTTTACCAGCCGCAATTGGTGCTCACTCTGCATTCCCAGACCGTCAAGTTTTCTCAATTTCTGGTGATGGTGGTTGGGCAATGGTTATGCAAGATGTCTTAACACAAGTTAAGTACAATATGCCTATTATTAACGTTGTCTTGAGCAACAAAGAACTTGGCTTTATCCGTGCTGAACAAGATGATAAACAACAACCACATTCAGGTGTTGATTTAATTGATGCTGATTGGGGTGCCGTTGCAACTGATATGGGTGCCAAAGGTTACACGGTTCGTACATTAGCAGAATTAAAAGCTGCTTTTTCTGCAGCTAAAGGATCAAAAGTGCCCGTTGTCATCGATGTTAAAGTGACATCTGATCGTCCACTTCCTGTTGAACAATTAGTTATTGATCCTAAAACACAAGATCCAGAAGCTGTTAAAGCTTTCACTAAAAAATACCAAACTGAAGGTTTAATTCCATTCCGTGAATTCCTTGAAAATCAAGATTAATTAACAAATCTGAGGCTTCAAAAGTTGGCTAACGCTGATTTTTGAAGCCTTTTTTATCGTCATTAATACGTTACGCAATTAGTCGCTTTATTTTTTTATTTTCAATAATTAACGACATTTTTTGCCCAATTAAAAAAGCCCCAACCATCATAGCCGGGAACTTAACTTATCTATTTCAAAATAGTATCAATTTTTGCTAACTCTGCTTCACTGAAATCTAAATGATCGAGCGCTTTTAGATTATCCATTAATTGGCTCACACGACTTGCGCCAATAATAACTGATGAAACGGAATCATCTTTCAAATCCCATGATAAAGCCATTTCAGCCAATGATTGGCCACGACTAGCGGCCACTTCGTTCAAGGCTTTGACTTGAACAAGCGTTTTTTCAACACGTTCTGCGGGTAATGAGTCGAAACGTTTTACACGAGAATCATCAGGAATGCCATTAAGGTAGCGATCCGTCAATAAGCCTTGGGCCAACGGACTGAACGCTACTGTCCCAATTTTTTCCTGTTTTAAGACATCTTTCAACCCATCTTCAATCCAACGGTCCAACAAGTTATAACGAGGTTGATGAACGACAATTGGCGTATGTTTAGCTTTCAACAACTGAATCATCTTCTCAGCTTCTGGTGCACGGTAATTAGAAATACCGATATATAGCGCCTTACCTTGACGTACCAACAAATCTAAAGCTTCTGCTGTTTCTTCCAAAGGTGTATTTGGATCTGGACGATGATGATAAAAAATATCGACATAATCCAACTGCATGCGTGACAAAGATTGATCCATGCTAGCAAACAGATTTTTCTTTGATCCCCACTCACCATAAGGACCTGGCCACATATAATAACCAGCCTTCGTTGAAATAACCATCTCATCACGATGTGTCCCTAAATCTTCACGTAAAATGCGGCCAAAGTTCTTCTCGGCAGCCCCATCACCGTAATTATTAGCTAAATCGAAATAAGTAATTCCATGATCAAATGCTGTTTCAATAATTTCTTTTTGCGTTACTAATGGTGTCTCATCACCAAAGTTTTTCCATAAGCCTAAAGCGATTGCAGAAACTTTTAGACCACTATTGCCTAAACGATTATAAATCATTTTATCATAACGTTTTTCATTTGCTTGATACATTAACTATCCCTCCAAATCTAACTACAGCTTAATTATAGCGCTTTCACAGTTGCTATACAATTGCCTTTTTTCCACAAAAAAAGGACAGTCAATTGACTGTCCTCTTCTTGTGTTCAGAAATAAAAGGTTTCACATTCATTATTTACTACTATTAGTCCTGGGGGAACTTATATTAATTTATTAACGAACTGCTTTACCCTGTCTATATTTCATGAACCCTGCCACAGAAAGCAACATGATGAAGCCAATTACTGACATACCCATCTGTTGTGTATCCCCTGTCTGTGGCAATGACCCGTTTTTAGAAGTTGTCATCGCAACCATATGTGGCTCGTTGGTTGTTGAATGATTCAATTCTGTCGGCGTCTTTGCTGGTACTTCTTTTGACGTATCAGGTTTTTTTACATCTGGTTCTGGTTGCTTACCCGTCAGTTCAATGCCAACCTCAGTTGAATAACTTGCAGCTGAAACTGAGCCGAATCCGGTTATCACCATTAGCCCAAATGCTAAAGTACTAAACAATAATACCCTTTTAAACATCGTGTTAATCATTCTACACCTACTTCCCCGTCAGTGTTTTGAGCTTACTTTTTGTCTAATTCTTCAAGTAATTGACGTTTTGCTTCTTCAACTGCTTCTTCTTTATCTTTCTTATTCTTACGACGTAAGATCAGGAAGAGAATCAAAAAGAGTAATAGTAAGATTAAGAAACCGGCAAGAATATACCACATTGTGTAATCCTTTTCCAAATCTACAGCTTTCTTATTAAGTTTCTTAGCATCAGCACCATTGATTGTGAAGTTTTGTTTCCATTCCCAATGGTTTTTACCAGAGTCAGCAGTCATTTCAAGACGGTATTTACCCGCTTTGAATTCCTGATTATCCCAGCTAATTCCGTAATTAAAGTTAGTATTTGGTGCCATCGTCATGTTTGATGTTTTAGATTCAAACAAAACTTTTTTACCATTTCTTGCATACACTTTACCGTGTACTTTAAGATTTTTAATTGCAGTCATTTTATTATCTTGTAACTTAACTTTCAACGTATTACGGTAATTTGCTTGTCCAGGTTTAATTGATAACAATTCCATATTTGGTTTAACTGAAGTTGTGTTTTCACGAAGCGAAACGCCCACAACATAAGCATAACGGTTCTTTATTTGAACCCCTGACTTATCTGCTTTTTCTTTCGCTTTATCAATTTTTTCTGTGAAGTAAATACCACCAGCGATTAAACCAGTATATGGTTTAGCAGGCATTGTCACATCGATTTTTTGTTTAATAGCTGATTTAGCAGGAATCGTTACTGTTGTATCTGTTGTTGCTAATTTTGAAAATGGCTGTGTCATAGATTTATCTAGTGTCGGATTAACAGCTTTATATTCAACAACCCCATTATCATTTGTCATCGCAGCATTCGGATGGACCTCAACCGTCACAGCTTTGTTCGTTGCATTTTTCATATCAACAACTAAAGTTTGTTTCTGGTTAGGCTTCATCTTCAAGTCAAAATAAGTTTGATTCTTATCAATCTGATTTGATGGTATTTGTGCTTCAACTGAGAAGCTCATTGCCGCAGCTTGCACCTTGGCTACCTGACTACCTGCAAAAAATAAAACGGTTGCGAATGCGGCAAAAATGCCCGCTGTTACTCTCTTCTTCATCACTAAATATCTCCTTTTTCTTCTTCATACAAAATTAATTAAATTTACACGCCAGCATCAGTTAAAGTCCATGTTAGATCTGAAGAGTATTGTTCTCCAATTACTTTAGCTGTGCTACCCGGTACCACCAATTGAACACCGCTATTTTTTCCATCAGAATCAGCGTTAGCAGCATCTCCAAACATGTCCGTTGTCACACCAACATTAGTTGATGAAAGAACCGGCTGACTTTTGCCATCACCTGAAAGTGTCACGTCTTGTGTCGTTGCATCATTAGCATCAGCCGTTGTCTTAGCGGTTGGTGTGCTAAGGTTTAACGTTGCACCCGTTAACTGTGTCGTTTTTGATACAAATGGCGTATTAGAAACACTCAGTGACCAGTGGCCTGCAAGTTTATTAGTCACTTGAACATACTGACCAACGTCCTTAGTATTACCTTCATCAAGAACTAACTTATCATCGGCATCACGATCATCTTGGTACTGAGTCACATTATCGAACGTTGCACCATACTTCTTATCAGAACCCGAAACCTGAATTTTCCCAAAATGAATGGGTGAAATATAATCAATTCTCAGGTCTCCGGTTCCAGGAACGAATGGATTAGTTGGGTCAGTTGGCTTAACTGGTTTTGTTGGGTCGGTTGGATCAACCGGACTTGTTTGTTCAAGTAATTTCAAACTAGTATCTGTTGTGCCTGTTTGTCCGTCGCTAGCAATATCGCCACCAGCAGCAAGAACATTAGCACTACTAATTCCTAACGGTATGAGGAAGGTCGTTAATGCTATTGAACTAATTAATTTAGTTGTCATTTTCATAAATAGGCCCCCACCTTTCTGCTACCCGTTAGAAATTATCCTTTAAAAGCGTCATCCGTTAATGTCCAAGTTAATGTTGATGTGTATAATGTATCTTTAACTTTTTTAGTTGTACCAGGAACTGTTAAAGCACCCTCATCAAAATTAGTATCTGTAACACCCATACCAGTATCAGCTTTTGCTCCAGAATAATCAACTGCATTTCCAGAACCATCTAATTTAACTGATGTTGCAGGTGTTGCTATATATTTATCGCCGTTATCATTCGTTGATGAACCCTTTGTTAATTCAAATGTTGCAGCAGTCAATACGTCTTTAGCGTCAGTTGCAAATTCTGTGTTCGCAACCTTAACAGTCCAACCAGCATTGCTTCCACGGTTATCTGTAACTTGTGCGTTAGCTTTTACAGCATCAACAGGATAAGTAATATCACTACCACTAATTTTTTTTGAACCAAAGCTGATATCACTAACGTTTGTTAATGTTAAATCACCCTCAGGATCCGTTGTATTTTCTGTAAATGTTGCATCTGCTTTACTGTCTTTACTATTAACATCAGCAGCAAATGCTGGAGTTGCTAGTGCTGAAAGACTCATAAGAGCCATTGAGCTCACTAAAATTCTTGATAATTTCATTATGTTTCCCCTTTGTGTTATCCCTTTTTTTTAACCAGTAATTAACCGGCGAAAGCGTCATCTGTTAATGTCCATACTAAGTCAGTTGTATATGTGTCGCCAGCATTCTTTTTAGATGTACCAGGAACTGTTAATGTTACGGCATCTACAGCGTCTGCTGCGTCTTTACCAAAAGCATCAGTCCATGTACCCATTCCTTGGTCAGCTTTAGCTCCCATTACTGTTGAAGCATCTGTTCCAATAACTTGAGCAGTTTGTGTTGCAGTTGGGTCTACAGTAGGATCTACAGCATTTTTACCAGCAACTGTTTGTTTGCCAGCAGCAATTGCTAATTCAGCACCTTTTAAAGCATCACCGCTAGAAGCAAATTGTGCGCCTTCATTAACTGTTAAAGTCCATCCAGCATTTGTCCCACGTTTATCTGTAACTTGAACGTAATTAGGAACTTCTCTTGCATTATCAGGATCAGCTGCATCTGTAACACTTTGTAATTTAGCTTTGTAAACTTGGTTATCACCAGAGATGATTTGTTCGCCAAATGCAAGACTTGATGCGAAATCAAGTGATAAAGGACCAGCTGTTCCGGGTTCAACGGGGTTTTTTGGGTCTGTTGGGTCAACGGGTGTAACTGGGTTCGTTGGATCTGTTGGATCAACTGGATCTGTTGTGCTATCGTCATCCTTAAAGCTTACACTACCAGTTGAATGATATACGCCACCCTTTGATCCATCTGCTTTTGTTGCTGCTGATACTGAACTTGATGCTGCTACCATACCTAATACTGCTGCTGAGCTAAGTAAAATTTTTGACATTTTCATAATTTATTTCCCCTTTTGTAATCTAAGTTTTTTTATTTTTTTTAAACAAGTTAAATCAAGTGACTATTTAGATTCCCGCATCCGTTAAAGTCCAAGTAATATCTGATGAGTATTTTTGGTCAACAAGTTTTTGGCCACCTGGAACTTCTAATTTAACTGAATCATGTACATCTTGGTCTGATTGTTTTTGAACATTACCAAAAGCATCAGTCCATGTTCCGGCACCTTCACCGTCAGCTGCTGTCATAACAGCTTCATCTTTAGTCCCATCACCAATCACAACTGTTTTGTTTAAATCAGTTGGACCTTTTTTTGAAGCATCATCATCAGCATTACGTGTGTTTTGGTTTGTTAATGTCATTTGAGCACCCTTGATAGCTGATGAACCATCTTCACTTGTAAATGCTTTTGTTTGAGCAACCGTTAACTTCCAACCTGAAACAGATCCACGGTTATCAGAAACTTGTAGGTAGTTAGGCACTTTGTAGACCTCGCCAGCTTTATGAGCATCTGAATCAGCAGCTGCTGTTACTTCAACAAGATGTGCATCATAAGTTGCTTTGTTACCAGAAATCTTTCGGCTACCAAAGTTAAAGTTTGAAACGTAATCAATTGATAATGGGCCACCTGTTCCAGGGTCGACTGAAGGATCTGTTGGATCAACTGTTCCGGGTTGTCCAGGATCAACAATACCAGGGTCAGTTGAACCACTATTTTTTGTATAAGAAATGATACCGTGTGATTTGTATGTTTGTGTTTCATCAGCTGATACAGCTGATGTTGATGCAGTTACTCCCATAAGACCTAATGTACCTAAAAGTACGACGTTTGATAATTTCATAATCAATTTCCCCTTGTTTTATCTTTTTTTATAAAGCACTATCTGTTAATGTCCACGTTAAATCTGTTTTGTAGAACCCTGCAACCTTTTTAGTGGCAGCTGGTACAGCAATTGAGATACTTGTTTTTGCATCTTCATTACTTGTACCGAACGAATCTTCCCAGGTACCCATACCATGGTTTTCTGTCGCCGTTAAGACGGTTGATTCATCCCCACCAGCTGCGATTGCCACTGTTTTAGCCGCAGTTGGTTTCATTGATACATTGTTCTCACCCGTAGCAGTTCCATGCGTTAAAGTAATAACAGTTCCCTTTAATTCATTCTTACCACTCATCATGGGTGTTGCTTCTGAAGCGGTTAGTTTCCATCCACTATCTGTTCCTCGATCATCTGTCACTTGAATGTAGTCTGGTGTTTCAATTTCTTTCCCATTCTTGTCCGTCATATGATTAAGTTCTGCATAGTAAACTTCATCTTTCCCTGAAATTTTTTGCTTATCAAAATTGATATTTGACGCGTAATCAATTGATAATGGGCCAGCAGTTCCTGGTTCCGTTGGATCTATTGGATCTAGCGGATCTGTTGGATGCGTTGGATCTACTGGCGGTATTACATCTGTATTTTTGTAATATTCAATGTAACCGTGAGAAGTATAATTCACTGTTGTGGCATCTGCATGAACGACCTGCGCAACCCCCAGCAATGAACTAGCTCCTAATAAAACACTTAGAATCAATTTTTTTGCCATTGATTTCCCCCCTTCCCCCGATGGAAATATCGTACATAATAAAAGTTTTTAAAGTTTATTACCTATTTTTTATGGTGCAGTAACCATTGACCAGTTAATCTGACCTGTATATGAGCCTTCAGCATTCATTAAGTTTTTGTCCTTACCAGCTAACTCAACTCTAACGGTGTTCTTTGTCCCACTTAAATCAATTGGATCTGGTTTAGCCAAATCATCTTCATCAGTAAGTACAGCTACACTTTGATTACCATCAATGTTTTCAGATGTACCCATTGCATTAACAAAATAAACAACTCCTGATAAGGTCTTACTTTTATCAACAGTACTTGTTAGGTCACTCGATGAAACGTAAAGTGCATAATCTTCTTTACCTGGATTATCTAATGTCACTTTATAATCGTCAGGAGTATCATCCTTGCCTTTAAGCTTTAACATCTCAGCCGCATAAGGTAAAACCACACCATCCTTGTTACCAAAATGAATTGATGTTGGCACATGTGTTAAGGCCGCTGGGCCCCCAGTGACAGTTATTTTGACATGTTTGTTTAGCGTAACTGTTTTACCAGCATCCTCATAACTAGCCGTCACAATTGCTTTCACGCCTGTACTGAATCTCGTTGAATCTTTTGTTAAGTTTGTATATGAAACTTTAACATTCAGTGACTTACCATCCGCCAAGTACCAAGCCTTAGCAGCTGATTTTTTAAGAATCAACGCATTAATAGCATCTGTTGATAAAGTCGCTAATTTGTCAGTCTTAATAACCGTAAAATCATTAGCTTCAATGGCTGCGAGCTTATCATGGTTTGAGGCATCATCCAAGACATTAACTGGTACGGGAACTTTAGCCGTTTCTTTAGGTGTCACATCCGTATCTGTTAAGAGCATATCTTGAATATAGAAACCGACCGTTTTATTATCAATCGGTTTTTTCGATGGATTCGTCGTATCAATTGTTAACGTATGTTTATTATCAACTGTCTTCTTGGGATCTTTTGGATCTGGTAAATTCATAATTGTTAAGTCTTTAATTAACGTATCTTCATCAGTTGAAACAGTTCCACCTAATTTAATAATCTGGGGCAATCCTGTTGCACCCAATTTAAATAGGTTAACGGTAACTTTAACAGGGAATTTTTGTACATGATTCTCAGTATCGATAGCCGTAATTGTTACTTCATTGGCACCTGATTTTAACTTAGTAGCGTCAAGCTTTACTGTATAATCTACAGAAGTAGCTATTTTCCCAGTATCATAAGCCGTTGTTGCTGAAGTTGTGCCATCTGGATACGTCACTTGGATGTGTCCTTTAGTGCTATCAGGATCTGAAACCTTCCCTGTAATCTTAAGCGCATCTGTTTGGTCCGCATACGCATTGATTGTTGCCGGTGTAGCTGTCGCAACAGGTGGTTCTTTTGATGTTGATATAGCACCATAAGTCAGATAAGACCCATTTTCAAGTGTGTCTCCATGTGCTAATGATCTTGGATTGGCCTTCAATATAATTGCAGCCTGAGCATCGCCAAGCTTCTTTGATGGATCAGCCATATCTATAATAGCAATATTCTCACCAGTAGGAGAATCTTCCATTCCGGCTCCATTTATACCATCTTGGAAATAATAATGCATGGCACCGACACTTAACATACCGACACTATGCGGTGAATTTACAGGGTAAAAATTACCAGCCGAATAATTCGTCCAACCGCCCATGTTATTACCTGTCACAGGATCATTCATTGCTAGCTGTAAAAGATCTCTCCGACCTTCCATCGTCAACCCAGCCTTAGGCGCCAGACTTAACACAGGAGTATCTGCTTTATCAACAAAAGGTTGTACTCCTTCGACAGCGCCAATCTCTCTAGTCTCAGCTGCACTATTAGTAATCATATAATACCGATAAATCCCGCCTGCATTATCATATAATTCTTCGACAGTATAACTTAAATCGTATTCCTTATCATACATCGTTGCCTTAAAACCAGTGTTAGTCGTATTTTTATAGAGATGATAATCATTAATGTTCACTCCTGATTGTAAAGCAGTGAAAATCGAACTATCATCCACACCGTTCTTGGCAGTAGGAGAGTATCCACGATCTTCTGGGACAATTCCATTAACAATGATTCCATAAGCACTTCCTGAAGTGCTATTTACCTTAAAACTATCACTTGGATCCTTCTGAGATGGGAACATCCAACTACTTGTGTTAGTCAAATTGTTATATTTATTCCTATTGCTCACTTCATTAGGTTGAAATTTCCTATAGTAATTACCAAAATACATAGCAGGTTCATCTTTATTATCCGTGGCACCTGATGGTGTAACGAATGTTTTTGCTGACGTTGATGCATAATCCGTGCTATCACTCTTATCATCCCATGTCGTTCTTGTTCCCAGCGGATCCTCTTTAGGTGCTACATATCCAGAAGTATCAGCCTTAGTTGTTTTAGTTTTGTCTGTTGTTTTTTTAGGTGCTACTTTTTCTGTTGTCTTTTTAGTTTTATCCGTAGTTTTGTCTGTTAGTATTTTAGACGATTCTGTCTTTTTAGTTGCTGCAGTTGCTTTTTCAACTGTTGTTTGGGCATATACCTGTCCGTCTGTATTTTTATGATTTATGGCTCCACCAGCCAATAATCCAGCTAAAATTGCACCTGTCATTAACGTTAATGACAGCCAGCCTTTTTTACTACTATTATGTCGTTCCATATTCGGTTCCCCCTAAATTTAATCAATACTCTGTTTTCTTGCCCGAATAAAATATTAGCCCCACCAATATTTTATTTGCTACCCTACTCATAGAATGAAAATCGTACTTAACTTCTATTTTTACGCTACAGTCATTCTACTACATAATTTATTTCAATGTTAAATCTTTTATTTTATTTTTTTTAAAATAATTGAAATGGACGCTTTTTACAAAAAATTGATGGCTACAGAAATAGATATTCCGTAACCATCCGCTTGTTCATTCAATTAACTTAACCACTTATTTTTTATTCTTCTCACGCGCCATTTTTAGCATTTGTTGATATTTTGTTACTTCAGCCTGTTTCTTACGGTTATCTCTAACCAACTTCGTAATCAAGACAATCAGTAATAAAACAATTAACAAGACAGCAATTAATAGATATAGCCAAGTATAATCATGTTTAATAGTGACATCTTTTTTATTTAACTTTTTGGCTTTTTGGCCATCTATTCTGAAATCTTCGACAAGATGCCATTTTTGATTTTTAGATTTAACAGTCGCGTGTAGCGTATACGTTCCAGGTTCCAAGGCTTTTCCGTCTAACGGAATCGGATAAGCAAACAATGAACTAGGCGCAATCTGCATCCCCGCTGTTTTTGACTGATACAACACCTTCTTGCTGCCGTGACTTGTGATAGTTGCCTCAATCTCCGCTTGATTAAGAAACTCAGGAATTTGATTATCTAGTTTTAATGAAATCACATTGCGGGCATTAATCTGCTCTGCTTCAACCCCAGCCATTTTCAAAGTTCTTTTTGACGTATTCGGTTGACCATGCAAGACAATGGCTTCATTGAAGACAAAACGATTATTAACAAGCGTATCACCCTCTTGCCCATTCATAGCCTTCTTGGTTTCTTTTTCACTAACTTGCACACTCCCTGCAACGACACCTTCAAATGTTGTTGCAGGCATGGTAAGATTAAAAGGTATCTTTTCAGTCGTTTTCGCGGGAATTTGGTAACGCGCTACTCGTGACTTGACTAAGTTGGTTAACGGTATCGCTGATTGTGTTAAATTTGTTTTAGTTGCTGCCTGATACTCGACCACGCCATTATAATTAGTCGTCGCTACTCTCACTGTTGGTTCCACCGTAATTGGTTTATTTGAGACGTTCGTGACATCAACGTATAGTGTGGTTTTTTGATTCTCATTTAACTTCAAATCAAAATAGGTGACGTCTTTATCTAATTGATATGCATTCGTCTCAGTCGTAACTTTAAAATTAATCTGATCCGCCTGCACCGTTTGGTTACTACTTATTAGAAAAAATAATGCGCCTATTATATAGTAGAAACTGAAAATGATATTTCTCTTTTGTCTATTCATTATACCCACCTATTCAGCTTTTACTTATTCGTCGGTGCATTGTTCAATGACCAAGTCACTTCTGTTTGATAAACTTCAGCCATCTTAGTTGTTGCTTTAGGAATTGCGAGGCTCACACTTTTATCTTTCGTTTCCATATTGCCAAAACGATAGATCCAAGTCCCGTATCCTTGATCACCAGTTGCACTGACAACCGTCTTATCAGCACCCACGGATAAATCAAAATCTTTTTGGTAGTAGCTAGGCTTTTTATCACTAGACACTGATGCCAATTCCGCATGACCATAATGCAAGACCGCACCAGTCAATTCTTTGTTCGTCTTATTCGACTTAAACTGTTGGCTTTGTTTAACATTTAAAGTCCAACCACCGAGTTTCCCAGTTAGATTGGACACTTGAATATAGTTAGGACGTGAAGCCCTATTTTTCATTTCTTGTGCCTTAGCATAGTAGACATTATCTTTTGTGTTAATCTGATTAGTTCCGAAATCCAAAGAAGACGCATAATCAATCGTTGTGTCCCCACTCTGATAAACCATTGACGCTTTTGAATGTTGAGATATTTCTTTTGCAGATGCAGGCTTACTTGTCCCCATGATCAGTAGCCCTAATAGTGCTGTAATGGAAATCAATAGTTTTATCAATCGCATGTTTGTCCCCTTCCAATTGTTCATGGCATATATATTTTACTATAGCACATTGCGACCCTTTTTTTCACAAGCAAATTATCTATTATTTTAATTTTTTTTAATTAATAGAAATGACTGTTAAACGTTTCCCTATCATAATTAAAACGGTATGTATTACCTTGGAGGTTATTTTATGAATTTTATCTTTAACAAAGACGATATTCGAAAATTACAATTATTTTCGTTTCTCGAAAGTAGCTACGCGCAGACAGCCACGATTAAAGAAATCAAAACGGCACTTGAATGGTCAACATTCATTACAACAACTGCAGCTACAGAATTAGAAAAAGACATCACTGAATACGAACTAGAATCATATTATACAATCATATTTGAAAATAAAGCAATTAGTTTACAAAAATCAGGTCGAGATTCTATTAATCATCTTATCTATGTCTACGCAACTAATTCGGCTAACTTTAAACTATTAAACAATATTTTAATGACTGATGCTAATCATTTTGACATAGATGCGTTCGCAGAGTCTATCTTTTTGAGTACCTCAAAAACGTATCGGATTAAGTATGCGTTGGATGATGCATTAACTGATTTAGGGTTAAGTATTGATTCTGACTTTAAAATGGCTGGACCAGAAGAAAAAATCAGAATGTTTTACTACCAAATATACTTGGAAGTCTATAAAAATTATGAATTTCCATTCAGTGACGCCATTGATGCTGAATCAAATAAATTATTCAACCAGATTATGCCCTTAATCAAAACGATTCCAACACATACCCAAATTCTCAAGTTAAAATTTATGTTTGCTATCTTGTTGCAACGTCTATCTTTTAATCATTCGATTAATACTTCAGATGTCTTCTTACAACCACTAGCTAATCCAGATTTAGCAAAAGAAATTGGCGCTGTTTTAAAAGACCACGATCTCACCGCACATTTATCGGCGTGTGACCAACATGCTGAAGCAGCATTCATTATCAACTTCCTTTATTCGGAAGAGCTTATTTCTGCTGAGATTTGTGAGCCAGCTCTTAAACAGAAAATTACAACATTAAATAATTCATTTTTAACCGAGCTTAACAGCTTTTTTAATACTGAGTTGTCTGAAAAAATTAAAAGTCAGATTTTTTCAGGATTATCTGCCATTAATTTCCAACATTTTTACAAAGTACCACTGTATTTCAGCTGGAATACAGTGGTAAATGATACCATCCTAAACGAAAATTATAACTGGTTCTATCTATTTGTCGATGATTTCATCAAAAAAGATACAGATACTATCGCACATTTAATTGATTTAACAAAATCAAATGAATCAACGAATCTCAAGTCTAACTATATCTTCCTTTTGATTAGATTCCTTGAGACAGCCTCAGTCGTCAAACCAGTCACTGTTACCATTGATTTTTCTGCGGGTCGTAACTACAACGAATTAATCTATAAGAGTTTAAAAGCTTTACCCTTCTTCAATATCAATGTGAATTTTCGTTTATCTAAAGATACGGATATTTATCTGTCTGACTTCTTATTAGCAGATGTCGATTCACATTATTTAATCTGGGGTGCACCACCTTTAGCAACTGACTGGGAGACCTTCGCCAATGTTCTAGTTGCTGTTCGTAGTAATTCAGGAAGCGGGGATCCAAATGACGAAAAAGAAAACTAATGATCATTATCATAAAACATCTTTATATTATGGCGGAATAACCCTGATTTCTTCATTACTCATAGGTGGTCCCGTATTGGCCGACTCAACTCTTGTCCACCCAGTTGATCCCATTAACCCAAGTCAAGATGCAACACCTATTAACCCAAAAGGACACAAAGAAAACCAGGATAAAACAGCTCCTAAACCAGTTACCAAATCAAAAACAATCACAGAAAAAAAGAAATTAAAGGCTGATAAAGAAAAAGCCCTTGCCGCTTCTCCTATCGCCTTTCTATCTGACAAAGAACAACACCCTGTGACACCGCCAGATCAATCATTTTCACATACCGCATCAGGAAACATGGCCTACCATATTTCAGGGAGACTGATTCACGGTGTAAAAGGTGCTAACACATAATCTAACTGATTTTTAAAAGCTCGCTAATTCGTCTTATTTGTGCCACTATTAGTCTCATAGATAAGGGAGTTGATACCATGTTTAAAAAGATAAATGATTATATAAACAACCATTATATTAAAACGTTCGTGTTGGCGTTAGCCGTTGCAACCTTACTTCGCGTTGCAATTGAATTTTTTGTGAATGGTCATTTTTTAATGATTGACTGCCTTGCAGCCGCTGTGGTCACTGTTGTCGTTGCGGTTTTAATTGGGTTCGATTTTAAAAAAAAATAAAAAATCTGCCCTAACCTACTTTTTAATGAAGTAAGTTAGGGCAGACTTTTTATTTTTGTAAGTAACTGGTAATGCCACGTTCAAACCGAGCTAAGCCGTCTTCAAGTCTTGCTTTAGGGCAAGCATAGTTCAGACGAATAAATTGACGCCCATTTTTACCGAATATGTCACCCGCCGACAAGTACAAGCCGGTTTCTTTTCGGATAAAATCACATAATTCAGTCGTATCTTCGGTAACTTCAGTACAATCAAGCCAAGCCAGATAGGTTGCTTCAGCATGAATGACTTTTACTTGAGGCACATTTTTGCGCATAAATGATTCAAGATAAGCCTTGTTAAGCATTAAATAATCAAGTAGCTCACGTAACCACGCATCCCCTTTGGTAAAGGCCGCAATCGCAACTTCAATCGCGAACACATTGGGTTCAGCGACTTCATCGGTGTTGATACCACGATTCACTAACGCTCTAATTTTAGGATTTGGCACAATAATACTTGCCGTCTGCATCCCCGCAATATTGAAAGTCTTCGTTGGCGCTGCGCACATAATCACATTTTGCGCAATTTCAGCAGAAACTGACGCAAATGGCGTATAGGCATATCCCGGATGAGTTAAATCACAATGAATTTCATCTGAAAGCAACAAGACATCATACTTCAAACAAAGGTTACCCACTTTTAACAACGTATCACGATCCCAGACTTTTCCAATCGGATTATGGGGATTACAAAAAATGAAAAGCGTTGTCTCTGGACGAGCTAATTTTTCTTCCAAATCTTGATAGTCAATGCGGTAATTTTCATTTTCAAAAATGAATTCACTCGCCAACACATGACGCTGGTTATTGATAATTGAATTATAAAAAATATTATAAACCGGTGATAGTACCACCACATTGTCATTAACCTGTGTCATTTTGCGGACAATTGACGAAATTGCTGGCACAACTCCGGTTGAAAATAGGATCCAATCCGTTTCCATTTTAAATTGATGCTTCGTTTCCCACCAGTTAGCAACAGCTTCATAATAGCGTTCTGGCACATCTGTATAACCTAAGGCTGGTTTAGCCAGTCGATCCGTGATGGCTTGTCGAATTTCAGGTGCCACTTCAAAATCCATATCCGCTACCCACATCGGTAACTCACCTTCTTGGACATCCCACTTCATTGAATCCGTATCAAAACGGTTCGTCATTTTATCAAATTGACTCATTAGACTTGCTCCGATTTAACTTGATAGGTTGTTTTAGCTTCATCAATACTGTCATCATCAATAATCAGTTCGTCAATGCCAGCAGAAATAATTTTACCTGAAATTGGATTTTTAACGCTCTCTAAGTGAGATGTTACGTCAATATCAACTGTTGAGTATTCAAAAGCAAGATCCGTATGAATAATCTTGCTATCGCCTTTAACCGTCACATCTTCCATGTAACAGAAACCTTGTTCACTGGCGATTGTACAGTTAATAAACGTGACATTTTTTGAATTCCAGCCTAAATATTCACCTGTAATTTCTGAATCGTAAACTGTGACATTCTCACAATTCCAGAAAGCATCTTTTGTGACAATTTTAGCATTGTGAATTTCAATATTTTTTGCCCCATCAAATGCGTAATTACCTGTTAAGGTGAAATTTTTGATGGTTATATCTGAACTATTCATCGCAAAATAATTGCCGTTAGCCACTACATCATTGAGTTCGATTTGACTACAATTCCAAAAAGTTTCTTCTGCGTTAGGCAATTGAACATGATTTAATTCAATATCTTGGCCACGTCTAAATGTTTTAGGTGCTTGAATAACCGTGTTGTTAATTTTAATATGATTTGTGTACCAAATACCTGAACGAGCTGATTCTGTTAAAATAGAATCGTCAATTTGCACGTTTTTGCTGTACCAAACTGGGTATTTCCATTTAAAAATATCATTTTTTAATGTTATATCTCGGCTTTCTTTTAATGGTGATTCCCCATTTTCAAAAACTGAATCTGTAATCGTCATTTCCTTGGCATTAAAAAGCGCACGTTCTCCGGTTAATACTTGTTGATCGATAAATTTCATTATTAAGTCCTTCTTTCTATTCCATAGTCTAATCATACAACTTAAAGTTAACTCTAAGTCAAGCAGTTATCACAATCTATTGTGTCCTTGTTAAGGCTAAAAAGTCTCGCAATTGTTATTATATTTCTGCCTATGTTATACTAAGTATATAAAAAGAAGCCCTGCTTGAACAGGACTTCTTTTGTAGAACCGTTTAAGACGGTGACTAGACTTAAGTTAAGAAATAACCGTTATCTTGCCAAAGATAATGAAGTGCCCCAATAAAGTTGGACTTAAAAATCTAACTTTATTGGGGCACTTCATTAAGAGATGGTTATTTTTTTGTCCTAATTTTACAATGACGAGAACTAATCCTATAAATGACATCCATCTCTTTATATAGACTCCGTTTTTATTTTACTGACATTGCTTACGCACGAATGCTAATACACCGCTCAATAGAATTAATCCTAATCCTGCCCACATTGATTGGAAATTAATTTTCTCACCTGTTTTTGGTAATGTTCGTCGCTTAACTTCTTTTTTACTTACTGGTTGTTTCACTTTATTGCCTTTTTTCATAATAACTTTAGTTTGTTGTTTTTTCTTGGTTACATATTTTTGTGGTATTTTTTCAGATGTATGCCCGAGTATTGGTTTATCTGCCCCTGATGTATCTGGTTTATTTACTACCGATTTATCCGTACCTGGTACATCTGGTTTGGGAACTACTGGTTTACTTGGTGTCACATCTTCTGTTCCGTTACCCGTTCCATTCCCACCATTTTTAGGTGTATAAACTGCAACCGTAGAAGTCGTAAAGTCTTCCCCAGTTAATTCTCCTGAGTTAGCATATGTGGTTGAAACACCCTCATCAGTTGCTCGTGTATCGTAATTCATCACAACTGTATCAGCTAAATCTCCAAGAGTCAGTATGAACCCGGTTTGCCCATTTTCAACAATTTGGTCCTTAGTTATTGCTGACGTTTTATTAAAAGTATTATTCGTATAATATCCATGCGCAGCATCAATTGAACCTGAAATCAAAATTTGATTTGCGCCAATTGTATCCTTATAAATTGCCTTTTTAATCTCTTTTTGTGCATAATTTAATCGAACCGTCCAATGAATCAAGGTTGGATCTTTAGCATCAACCGACCCCCATTTATATAAAGTTTCAACTTGATCAGGCAACCCCTCACCCTCATCAACGTTAATCGTTGTTTCTCCTGTTACGCCCCAATCAACTGATACACTAGAGCCACTGGAAACCAATTCATGATTCCAGCTAACCCGAACAGATAGTTCGCCTGTGATTGCTGCTTGATTGTGGGTTTCAACATACTTTGTAACTGTCACAATCAGTTTCCCTGTTGTTTTATCAGCTGTTGCATTCCCAATGACTTCCCCATCAGGATTCTCAATTTTGAATGAGACCGTTTGATTTAGAATAAGTTGTTTCGGTAAATTAATCGTCATCTGATCGCCAGACTTCAAACCACTATTAGCTGGAATCGTGAAGTTATAATGAGCTTGCATATTATCATATTGCTTAAAATCAGTTTTTACCTGACCGTTTTCATCCTGTAATTCTGCTTTTGTAACGTAGCTATCTCCTTTATCAGCCGCTTGAGCTTGCTTCCCAGCTACAACTGTCACTATAAAAATGGCCATTAAAATAACTCCGATACGCTTCATTCTTTTTCCCATTTGGCTAATCTCCTTTTATTTATGTTTAATAATCCCTTTTTTATCTCTCAACAGCCGTTTTAATTCTGATAATTTGCGATAAGAAACATACGCAACTGCATCATTTTTAAAAATAATCGTTTTTTTCTTAAGATCAATTTCTTTTATCCAGTCAAAGTTAACTAAATAACTTTTATGGCTTCTAAATAATATGGGGTAGTCCTCTTCCATATCATTCATTTTGACATTCAACTCAATACTTTCATTCTGTTTATGTAAAATGATTTTATGTGAATTCGTTGCTGTTTCTAAAAAAATCACTTCACTAATGGCCGTTTGGTAAACATGCGCCCCCACTTTGTAAGAAAATAAACGTCCTTTTTCCTCTTTACTAGCTAGGTAACGTTCATTCGCAATACGAAAATCATCAATTAATTTTTCTTTAACTTTTTCAATACCCAGCCCTTTATCAATATAATCCAAAGGTTCAACTTTACGTTCAAACGTCATCATTGCCATCTCAGCATGTGATGTCACAAAGACAATTTTTGCAAATGTATCACGTTTACGAATTTCAGTTGCGAGTTCAATCCCGCTCATGTCATTATCAACCTCAACATCCAAAATATAAAGTCCCGTAATATCAGGGATTTGCTCCAATTTAGCCAGAATATCAGCGGAACTTTTAGACACGACACCCCAAACAACATCAAAATCATTCATAATCATTTGATTGTTTAAAACTTCTTTTTCAGCTAATAATTGTCGTTCATCATCTTCATAAATAAAAATGGATAACATTAATCTACGCCTCTCTTTTCAAAATCACATTTGCTTCAAATTGATTGCCATTGATTCGAACCACAAATTGACTACCTTCATATTTAGCCATCGTCTCCCGAATAATTTTCAATCCCTGACCACGGCCTTCACCTTTACTACTTGAATCAAAGAAATTTATTCTCTCTGTGAGTATTTGATCGAATTCATTTTGCATAATCACCTCATCAAAATCTTGGTAGCGAACTAACGCGATATTCAAAAAGCGGTGTTCTTCTGGTAAATCAATCAAAGCTTCAATGGCATTATCAAACAGAATACCTAGTACTCGAATGGCATCTACACCAGCCATTGTAAATTCAAATTCGGTGTCAACTTCCAAATGGACTTTAATAGCTTGGTTCTGCGCAGCAATAATTTTGTTATACATCATTAACTTAATTTGTTCATTCTGAACCCGCGCAATTGTTTCAAATCCGGTACTATCCATTTTGATTTGATTTCCCGATTCTTTTACAACTTCATGAAAGTATCGACGTAGCTCTTCTCGGTCGTCATTTTGAATATAATGCTCTAATGTAAGTAAAATATTTTGATAATCATGTTTGAAACGTCGAAGTTCTTTATTACGCTGTTCAATTTGATCAATATATGTTTGATGAATCTGTTGTACTTGTAACTTATTTTCAAGTGTCATCCGTTTTGTATAACTGTCGAATACAAAATAGGTCATGAGCAAAATTGCACCAATCACAATCACTAGTACCAAAATAATAACGCCAATAAATTCAAATTGAATTTTTAAGTATCTGGCACTAAAAATAATCAATGAAATTAATGAAATAATACCAATGAAATCATAAAATGATAATTTTTCTAGATAAATACTATCTAAATTTCTTTTCTTTGATAGTCTTTGCTTAATTAAGCGCAATCCCCCCCAAGCAGCTACCCCTAATCCTATGACTAAGAAAAAATGTATTCCTGGATCCGTATCTGTTAATTCTTTAATGTTTGTCTTAAATCTAAATTCGTACAAAATTTTAAAAAGGAATGTTTCGAAGTTAGCAATAATCATGTAAACTACAAACGCTATTAATGATGTGTTAAGCGCATGATACATCGGCAATGGTTTTGAATTCATACAACTATAAAAAGTAAGTGTTCCCATGATATAAATAAAATAACCGATATTTCCAATAACTCCGCAAATTATTGGAAATATCAGTATATCGATTATCATTTTAACTTTTACTTTTGGTGTTTTCTGTACATCTTGGCTCAATAAATACTGAAAAAGACTTAATAAGATAATAGCTTCAAAATCAAAAAGTAACATTTGTAGTGGCGTTACATTTAACATCCGCGGTTTCTACCAACCAAATGCATGTTTAATAGAAGACCATAAACTTCCACTAGTTGCATACCCCATCGCACGGCTACTTATATTATTAGGTCGTTGGAACCCTTTATAATGTGTTGATGCGCTCACGGCACTGCCTGCTTGCATCATCAATATGAAGAGTGCTGATACAGCTAAAATTTTCTTTAATTTCATTAGTTGTTCCCCCCTAAACTTTATCATTTATATCATCCTGTATGTTCGTTACTAAGCTTACTATTCATAAGATAGTTTATCTACCAAAAACACCAAACGTTACATTATTGACCCCAAGCGTTAATAATTTTAATTATTTGACAACCATTCTGTAACACTTTGCCAATTGTCATCTGATACAATAACTCGCGGTATATCTTTTAAATCAGTATGTTGTGTCACAACTCCTGGCTTTAAAGAAAATATTGCTGAAATACCTTGTGTCATTAAATAATTAGCCATTTTTCTAGTCAGTACACCATATGGCGATGCAAAATATCGTGTACTTGAACTTGGTATTTCTTCCTTCAAATGACTTTTATTTTGTTTGAAATCTATTTTAAATGCTTCATAATTTTTATTACTTGCTAAAATTGGGATACCATTTATTTGACGATGCATATTATCCGTATGGTAGCCAATAGTTGCTCTTGACATCTTCGCAACCTGTTTCAATTCAGAAACATTTGCCATCTGTGAGCCATCCATGTAATCACCTATTTTCCCAGAAATCACAAATGATGTGAACGGCAATTGGGTTTTTTTTAATACCGGTAAAGCATTTTCAATCACTGTTCTATCAACATCATCAAACGTAATGACAATATATTTTTTAATCACCTGTTTATGTTGAATCCGCCACACCATCTCTTCAGTAGAAATAACCGGAATATGATGTTGCTTAAGATATGACATTTGTTGTTTAAACTTTGAAATATTGACGTTAAACTGATGTAGTTGTGAATTGGTACTCATTTTTTGTCCCAAACTCACCAATTTATCATCTTTCAAAATTCGATGGTAGCAAAGAACAACGATACCTTTTTTTGATTGATTTAACGTAATTTTTTTATCCGTTTCTAACTGTTCATGTGCTTCTTCTTTTGACATCGTCATCCCAGCATGATCAACTCGCATAAAAATAACACCAATCATTACAATAAGAATAATGCCGATCATAATTTTATGGTTGTGTCCCATTATGCCCTCCTCGTGGCATCCTCTGACTACCGACGATTAATAGAATGATAAATGTCCCTAAAATAATGACATTATAAATCACAAATTGTCTCAATGTGAAGTTCATTAATAAATAAAGTGTTACCAACCCATCCGAATATATTCCTGTTATAAAAAATATAAATAAACCCAGTGAAAAACCCACACTACTCCATGCAACTATTAATAATAATGGTTCAACAATTCTCATGACCCCAACCCGTTTTTTACGAATAATTAATTGGTTCACTGTCATTTAATCCCCCTATCAGGGCTTTCCCAACGCCCATCAGTCTGTTTTGAAAACAAGTACGTTAGCTCTGCTGCAATTGCTGTATATAAATTCAATAACCAATAAAAAATAAGATATATTGGAATCAATAAATTATCACTCATTATAAGGCCTGCTGATTTTCGATTACTAATAATACCTATCAGAAATTGAATTAAGCCAATAACCATATAGATACACAAAATCAACCCATTCATTTTAATTGCACCCGTTCTGAACGTCATAAAAAAATATTCAGCACTAGCAATCAGAAAACACCATGACCACAGGTGGCTAATAATCATCTCCGTTAATAGTAATCGTTCACCAACATCCCCGTTCCACAATATTTTGCGATTTTTCACTAAAACTTCAAGTCCACCTACAGACCACCTTGTTCGTTGCTTGATTAATCCTCTAATGGTTTTAGGAACCAAGATCCAACAAATAGCTTTAGGTTCATATTTAATTTTCCATCCCTGTTGGTATAACTTCCAAGTTGCATCAATGTCCTCAGTCATGGCTGCTTCGTCCCAACCACCAGATGATTCTACAGCTTCAGTTCGGTAAAATGAGATGACTCCAGAAAGGGTCATAATTTGATTCATAAAAAATGATTGTGCCTCTTTAATGTTCGCAATTATACTGGTATATTCTAACGTTTGAACACGACCCAATAAAGTCGTTCGATTACGAACGATTGGTCGACCAGTTACTGCTCCTATTTTTTTATCAGATAAAATGGTCTTTACTAAATATTCAAGTGCATCTGACTGAATATATGAATCTGAGTCAATAACCAATATGTAGTTACTATTTGTTTTTTTTAATGCAGTATTCAGCGCCCTAGCTTTGCCACCATTAACTTTTAAATTTAAAATCCTAATTTTTTCTTGCGTATACTGACGCTTTAATTGGTACATTTTAGATACCGTATCATCCTGACTCTTATCATTAATTAAAATAATTTCATAATTTTCATAGGTTAGTTCCACCAACCCAGCGACTGTTTCAGCAATTGTATCTGATTCATTATATGCTGGTACAAAAATTGAAATCATCGGTTTTTCTGTTACTTTTTCAATCGTCTGTTTTGCGAGATACCGGTTCAATAAGCTGCCTGTAATCCAAACGACTGACATTATCAACGGATAGTAGGTCACAAATGAATTAAAATATATCAGCATCTTTCCACCTTAAACTTCCTTCATTACTAGAACTTTTACAACCTAATTGTACGTTAAATCACTTACAAACTAGCCATAGTCCATCAAACGTTCCCTTTATTTTCTTGAACGCAAAAAAAGTGATGTCCGACAATTTTGTCAAACATCACTTTAGAGATTAATTTTCTTTTCTAATTAATTGTCAAAAACGTCTTTAGCAATGTTAAATGCTGACCAAGCTTTAGGCCAACCCACGTAAAAGGCTAAATGTGTAATGACTTCAGCAATTTCTTCTTTTGTAATCCCATTTGCTTTACCGATTGCCATATGTGCTGGTAATTGTTCAAGATTCCCACCTGAAATCAAAGCTGAAATGGTAATTAGGCTGCGTTGGTGTGCTGGTAATGCACTTTCGCGTGACCAAACTTCACCGAATAAAACATCATCATTCAATTCTGCAAACTTAGGTGCAAATTCACCCAAGTTATCGCGTCCTGCTGTTTGTTTCTTTGCCATAATTATCGACCTCCTATTAGTCTTCTAATTTACCGTATGCTTCGTCATCAACTGCTTCTAACCATTCTGGTGTTCCAGCTGTGATTGCAACATGTGAGAACCAGCTATCTTTTGTTGCACCATGCCAATGTTTAACGCCATCTTTTGTCACAACCACGTCACCCGCTTTTAAACGACGAGCTGTTTGGCCTTCTTCTTGGTACCAACCTTCGCCAGCAGTCACCAATAATAATTGGAAACCGTCGTGATGGATGTGCCAGTTGTTACGTGTACCAGGTTCGAAAGTAACGTTACCAACACCCACGTTAATATCTGGATCTGCCACTAACATGTCTAAATAACTTTGACCGACAAAGACATCCTTGTAGGCTTCATTTTTTTCACCAATTGGGAAAAGACCGTTCTTAACTTGTTCTTCATTCATTATGATTACCTCACTTTATTTTTTGTTATTCTCATTAAAACACTTAGAGTAAGCTCTAAGTCAATCGTATATTGCAAATTGTTGTAAATATTTTTCAAAACTAATATCTTCGGTTTCTTCATCTTCATTTGTTTCACGTGAAACTTTTCCGTCATACCAATCAATCTTGTGAGACACAATTTCTACATTGTGTTGCAATTCTGCTACCTCAGCCAGTGCATTTTCTTTTACTTTTTCAAGCATTTCACGACGTTCTACAATTGTTGAGTCCCCTTTTGCTCGTAACTGAACATACTTTATAAGTTCCGTAATTCGCATCCCGGTTCCTTTAAGATGAAGTAAAAACCCAACCCATTTAATATCAGCTTCCGTATAATAACGTAGTCCTGATACGTTTCGATGAGGTTTAATTAATCCTTCTTTTTCATAATACCTGAGCGTAAAACTTGATAGTCCGACCAATTTGGCGAATTCTCCAATTTTATATTCTTTTTGACTTTCCACCTAATCGCCTCCTTCAATACTATCTATTAAAACACTTAAAGTTGACTCTAAGTCAAGGGTTTTCAAAAAAAAAATTAACTAATTCACTAACTATCTCGTAGCTGATTTACTTTTTTACAGTTTTCTTATTTAATATTGGTTTGTCTATCTTTTGCAAATGGACTTGTGTCAGCTGTTTCGTTATATTTTTTACGATCTTTAGCAGTCATTGATGTGACATATCTTTTTTGTTGGATATCTAATTTATAAATGGCCAACATATTAGCATCTATATCAGCATAATTTGCGTAATAGGTCCCTGTAATAGCTGCTTCAATCAGAATATCATTATGTGAAACAGCAGATTTTTCGTTTTTAGAATTAAGTAGTTGTTTATTACCCTCTGCAACCGTCATTTTTTTATATTTAGAAATTTGTTTGGAGTCTGTTTTTGCTTTCTTAGCTGCCTTCACCTTTTTAGCCGTTTGATACGTTAACTGTCCGGATTTTACTGACCCTTTACCGCCTGCTTTATCCGTAACTTTAGCAAAGACCGTTTTAAGTTGCGGTCTTAGTTTATTCCATGTAGCCGCATCCGCCGTAATTTGTTGAATTGTTTTAGCTTCTTGACCCGATTTTTCATTATAAGTCGTTTTAGCTTTCTTATTTAAACTGATAGCTTTACCATAGTTTATTTTTTCTTTATCATAACTCTTTTTATTTCTTGTCTGTTTTTTATCTAACTGAGTTACTTTTGAATTAATCTTCGTAACTTCATTTTTATCAGCTATATAGGTACTTAATTTTAAGTACGCAATCGCACCAAAGACAACCGCTAATAAAATAAATAAACCAGACAAGCCATTAATTATGTTCCTTTTTTTCATCTTAAATTCCCCTAATTTTACTTTTAGAACGGTTTAATAAGTCTTTAATTGTTCCTTAACGTCTGACTTAGTTGCCCCTTTTTTGATATTCAATTTTTCATTTTCTCTATTCAAATTATAAACCGTTATCAAATCCTTAATTTCAGATTCTGATAACTTTTTGTCAGTTTTGTAATTAGCGAGTACTGTTTTCGATGTTGTTACCTTATTTGCATATAATTTTGCAAAAGTCTTAATCGCACTTGTCATTTGGCTATGATCAGCCGACGTTAACGCCTTCGTTTTATTAGCTATAATTTTAGTGTCTGCTTCGACAGACTTGGTTGATCCTTTAACTGTTGCAGCACCGGTTAATTTTTCTGATTTTTTTACTAGTTCCTTATTAACCATTTTTTTCTGTTTCAAAACAGTTTTGGCGGCATCAACATTGATTGTTTTCAACGTTCTTGAATAGCCCCATATTCCAACAGCAACTAGTAAACAAACTAACGAAAGCCCAAATAACCACTTTTGTTTTTTTGAAATGACTTGTTTTTCATTGTTATTCATCCTATTTCTCCCTATTATCCCTAACTAGCGTATAGCCTAAATGATTAAAAAAAGGCAGCCCCCAAAGGACTGTCTTTTAATTCTTATTTAGGTGCACGTTTAAGGTATGTACCTTCTTGTGTATTAATTTCTAAAACATCATCTGCAGCAATAAAATCAGGAACACTGACAACAAGTCCTGTTTCCATTGTTGCTGGTTTACCTGAACCAGTTGCTGTAGCACCTTTAATTGAGGGTTGCGTTTCCGCAACACGCAATGTCACAACTGTTGGTAATGTTAATCCAATCACTTCTGTCCCATAAAATTGGATTTTAACTTCCATATTTTCCAACAAGAATTTAGCTTCATGTTCGATAATTTCTCTTGGAATTTCATATTGTTCGTATGTTTCTAGATCCATGAAGACAGCCAAAGTATCTTGGTTATATAAGAATTGAACAGGTTTTGTTTCAATGTTAGCTTGTTCAACCTTAACTTCTGGACGCATTGTTGTTTCAACAGTTGAACCAGAACGAATATCACGTAATTTCATACGCATAACCGTGTTACCCTTACCAGGTTTGTGATGACTTGCTTCTAAAACTCTAATTAATTTACCATTTTGTTCAAAAGTCATTCCGGCTTTTAAATTGATTGCTTCAATCATAATTTATTATCTCCCTTTTTATAAAACGTTTCTTCCTGAGTATACCAAATTGAAAAGGCTTAATCTAGGTTTCTATCAATAAACATTCTCTCGCATCTAACAATTGACCTACACATTTTTTACCCACAAGACTATAATGTATATATAATATACTGATTAATTTTTAATTACTTCAAAGGAGGTTGTCTTTTGTTAAAAAATACTTATCCAAAATTATCTACTATCTACAAATCGATTACAATCCTTTGTTTTAGCTTACTCTTTTTTACGCTGTCCGTACATAACGCTCAAGCTGATCAATCTTATACACCTCCTAAAGGTTACCCAATGGGCGCCGCTACAAACGTCACTGGTTTTGCTGGTGGCAAAATTACATTTAACTCAGATGAAATTAATGATTTGCAAGGCCAATTCTTTGCCAAAACATTTGCTTCGTCAGGTGCCTCTGGAGGTGACCCTACTAATATCAGATATTTACAAAATTACGTTCATGATGATTCAGCTGGCTTAACCGATGCTGATTATGATCAAGTCAATCCTTCAATGGTTTCAGAAAATCTTGAAGGTTCCGATATGATTAAATGGTATGGTAATAAAAATAGTTTTATTTTTTCAAAAACAAAAAATTTAACATACTACCTAGAAAAATCACCTTCTGATGATGCTATTGTCAAAAACCTTACGGGGTGGGACGTCCCGTCATCAAATCCTGATTATGCGGCTGCTATTAAACAATTTAATTCAAAAAAAGATACAGTTGATACCCTTGCTGATTTCCCTGATATGGCAAACAATAATATTAAATCATTCGATGATGCTGCTCAAAACATCACAGATGTCAGTGATTATTACGCGGGATTCACCTCAACTAATTATGCAGATTCAAAGGCAAATGGCAGCACTACGAAACACAACGATGCCATTAAAAGTGTCGATTTAAATACAGATAAAGCTATTAATGCTAGCAAAACTGATACTGCTACTGCTCCTGTCATCCAACTAACAATTAATATGGATACTACAGCAACGGATCAAGGTGTTGTTTTAGCCGATATTGATGGTACTATTCCCTATTTTAAAGATGCTGCTGCCATCTCCGTTAATTTAGTTAATTTCGATGTTAAGACAATGAAAATGCCTTTCCTTATTTTAAATTACAAACATTTTTCTAATAACTCTGCTGGCATTAGTTTTAATTTCAGCGGGGGGAGTTGGATGACTTTTAACGCATATCCACCCGCATCTGACGGCACTTCTCTAAATTATAAGTTAGACGGTAATAACAAGGGCACCTTTTTCACTGGGCAAAACAGTAACGGTTCAGACACAAAAGCGACAAGCCTTTTAACAAATGATCCAACTGCGATTGATACGACTGGTAAAAATCCTAAAAAGGTCAAAGCTGTTTACAATACCTCTTCACATATTGTCAATAACTTCAATACTGAAAATGGTCAAATTTTCGTAGGAAGTAATGAAAGTCCTTTGTATGGTTCAGTATTAGCCCCTAGTGCCGATATTAACATTAATGCAGATGCTAACGCTAAAAAACAAAGTGTCCTATATGGAAGTATTATTACTGGGCAAAATATCATTGGTAATTTAACGGTTCCTAGTGACCTTGCTTACCAAAGTATTTTTAATGCGTCTGATGATTTCGGGGATGATTCTGTCCAAGATTTTTTAAAGAATCCGGACTCAAGTAACTCGACACATCCCACCATTAAATCAATTTCACTACCTGGATATACGTCTACGGATACTAGTTCTGGTACGACCCATTATATTCCACAGGTAACGCCTTATGATTTTTATTACTCGTTAAATAATATTACAGCCGAAATACCAAAAGATACTGTTCAAACAACTAAGGATTCATTCAATACCACAATTAACGTGGATACAAAATCGACTGCAGATAAAACGAATAACTATTTTTTATGGTATAGCTTCAATGATGGTCCTTGGGAAAAATATTCAAAAGGTGATACCACTGAACTCACAAGTTCTAAATTAGAGATTACTGCAAAAGAAACCAATGCACTTGAAAAATACTATAATGACAAGCACGCTAAGTATAAATATGATGAAACTCCTTATACTGATGGAACAACCTATTCGAAAGCAATTGGTGATAATGAATTAATCGGTTACCACCTTTTCCATAAAAATAAGATTTCTTATTTGGTGACATCAACAACAGATTCAGACACTTATTCTGACTATGGTGGTAAAACAGTTAATGAACTATTAAGTAGTACAACTGGTGACCCTATTTCTGCTTCAAAACTTTCAAAATTAAATTCTGACTACACACCTATTTCATATAATTTACATGTCACAGGCGATCTTTTAGCATCTTATCCGAAATCATTTGATTTTGGCACAGTTAAGTTAGGCGAAATTCCTTCTACACTAACTAAAACAGGTGTGCTAACTGTTGATAATCCGCTTGGTCTCAACTGGGATTTAACTGTTAAAGCTGATGATTCCGACAATCCAAGTAATCCATTTTTCATACCAGAACAACTTGGTTGGTCCGAAAAATTACAAACTAGCACAATTGGTGACGACCCCCTCACTTATGGGAATCCATCAGCTCTAACAACAATTAAATCTAAAGACCCCGTTTTAGATTTAAATTCATCTATTTTCAGTTCTGATACGACATCAATTATTAATAAAAATTACTATTCATCACAATTATTATTAGAACTACAAACCAAAAAAATCGCAAAATCTGGTGATTTTAAGAGTACTGTAACTTGGTCAATTTCATCACCTGATGAAATTAAAACAGAAAAAGAATAATAAAAAGAAGCCCGTTAAAAGGAATGTCAATATTCCTTTTAACGGGCCTTCTTTTTTAAATGCTATGTTACTTTTCTAACGTTTCATCTTCATCTTTTTTTCTTCTTTTAAAAATAATGAAAAGCAAGAATAAGACCAATAAAATCAAGAACACAATAATCCCAATAATTAACCATAATAACCAGTTCACTTGGGTTTTTGTTTCTTTCTTAATGCGTTTGATATCTGCCTTAGTAATCGTAAATGGATTAGTTGCCTGCCATGATTTACCATTTCCGGTAGCCACATAATGCACATTATAGTCACCCGCTTTTAAGTCAGATTTAGTTAAATCCAAAGCGTAACTAAAATTAGCATATGGCGCAAAATCAACTTTTTTAATATTTTTACGATACAAAACTTTAGAGCTACCTTTTGCCGTAATCGTTGCTTTAATTGTGGTTGGACCAATCACAATCGGCACATCATTTTGAAAATTCGTTTGTAGCGATACATGCTTAAAAGCATTTAGCGTTACTTTAGAAAATCCAATTGTTAGTTTAGGGCCGGGGTTCTCAGCCGTTTTAGATTCTCTAATAACTGCTTGAATAACATAGGCAAAGCGATTTGTAATCGTTAAGCCCTTCTTTTCACTTTTTTCTTTAATTACTTTTTCTTGTACATTAAACCCACCTAGCACAATTCCAGAAAAAGCAGTCGCAGGTGTTTTAACTGTGAATGTCGCCGTAGTCGTTTTTTTAGGCCCGACTACAACTTCTTGTTTTTTTGACACAAGATCTGAAAATTGATACTTAGCCATTGCTGATTTCTTTACAGTCGGTTTATCATACACAATAAGGCCATTTGTATTTGTATATGAATTATTTGGACTGATAATAATTGTTTTCGTATCATTTTCCAAATTTTTAATATTTAACGATAACGTTTGTGTTGAATTAGGTGTCACCTTAATATCAAATTGCGATGCTGCGCGATATTGATTCGTTGGTGTCACTTTAGTTACTGTAAATCCAGCACCTTCAGACTTAGCATACACATTCGTCGAGACGGTAACAATCGTAAACGTTAGGATAGCTAAGACACTCAAAAACAGTTTTCTTAATTTCATTATCTCATTTCTCCTTAAAAAAAAAGACTGCCTAAGGCGGTCTTTTTTACTGAATTATATTAAATTTAGTTAATAGCAGCGCTAGTCTTACCTGAAGTTGCTGTCCATGTTAAGTCAGCTGTATCTGCCGCAACAGTTTTCGTTGCACCAAGATTTAATGTTGCACCATTATCAGCATATGTTAATGTTGCATCCCCAGCACCTTTGTCAGCTGTTGCTACAGATGCAGCAGCACCTGCTGGCACTACATCAGCAGAAGTTGGTGTGACAATTGAATCAGCTTTTACTGTACCTGCGTCAATATTCAAGTTATTAATAGTAATATCAGGATCAGAAAACTTACCTAATTGTACGTTAACATTCTAACCATCAGTACCTAAGTAATCAGATACTGTAAAACTTTGATCATCCTTGCCAATAGCTTTAAGATCAGCGTTACCTTTAATTAAATTTTCAGTTAATGCTGATGAAAATTTAAATGATGGTGCACCCGTTTGACTAAATGTACCTGGTGTGATGTCTAAAGTAGCAGTACCCACGTTAGATGCAGGTTTTTCGTCATCAGCTGACACACTTGAGCTAACAACTGCTGTTGAGCCAAGTACCAATGCTGCGATTAAAAATAAGTTCTTTTTCATAATATAAATCCTCCCAGTTTGTTTATTTTGTTGAGTCAATGCTCAGAAAGGGGACGTTGACCTTTATCTAATAATACCATATAATCTGTATAAGAATCAATAGGGACCTGGGCGGAGGAGACAAGACATGATTAATTCTAATCACAGCAACACTTATAGCGTTTACATGTTTACTACAAGTATTTTTTTAGGATTACTTTTATTTTTTTCAGTTACCTCAAGTACGCAAGCAAGTTCAAAATCAAGTGGTGCCTATGCCCCACCTGATCAATATCCATTAGGCGCTGCAACCGGTGTGACTGCTTTTGCCGGTGGTTCTATCACATTTGATGTTAACCAGATTCAATCGCTGCAAGGCCAATATTTTGCAAAAGATTTCAAATCAACTGGTTATGGTGCGGCTGCTATTCAAGATTATTCAGCCGATAATCTAAATGATTCTGACACGGCTACCTATGATAAAATGAATCCTTCAATGGTTTCAGATACTGTATCTGGTGGTCTTCTTCGAATGTATGCCAACGCGAAGAGTTTTCGTTACTCAGCAACTAAAAATCTAACCTTTTTTATTGAACATCCGCCTACAGATGCGGAGCTTACAAGTACAGCCCAGTTAGATGCCACAGGAATTAAACGATTCCATGAAGTTGAAGATAACGCGGATACACTTGCCGACTTTCCTGGCATGGTTAAAAATAAGGTAACTTCATTTAAAGATGCTGCGCCAAATCTCCGAAAAGTTAGCGATTATTATGCTGACTTCACATCAACAACCGTTTCAAAAACTGGTGAGGTTAGTGGTAAAAATGCGCTATACAATGATGCAATCAGCTCACTTGATATAAATACAGATCATATTGTTAAAAATCCAAGTGACTGGAACAACGGTAACGTGATCCAGCTTAATATAGATATGAATAAAAAATCAACCAAACAAGGCGTCATTGTCGTCGATATTAATGGTGATATTGATCATTTCCAATCGGCTACTGACATTTCGATTAATTTACTTAATTTCGCTTCTGGTACAACTAAAATGCCCTATATCATTCTGAATTATAAAAATTTTACATCGTTTGATTTTACAGGTGCCGCTTGGATGCACATTACTGGCTATGCACCTTTAAAAGATGATGCAACCTACACAACTGATAAGTCTGACACTGCTTTTAAAGGACAGAATACCTCTGGTACCAATACAAAAGGTATTGATCTTGCAGCTACCGACACAACTGTAAATTCTGGTTCTGGTACCATCAAAACCCTTTACAATACTTCTTCCCATGTCTTGCATAATTTTAATACAGAAAATACAAAGCTATCATTCGGTGTCACTACAGGTAATGGCTTTACTGGATCTGTCTTGGCACCTAATGCCGATATAGACCTTAATGCCAACTCGGGTAGTAACGGTAGTCCACTTGTCGGTAGCCTGATTTCGGGGCAAGACATTGTTGGTAATATGTCTATTAATGATGAAGTTGCTAATGATGCAGGCTTTAACTCCGGTGATTTTGATGTTGCTGGTACTGATGATGACCCAGCCGGATTCTTGGAAAATGGCGATACGAATACAACTAAACCAACCATCCAATCTGCAACAGTCTCTGGAAATAATTCCTTTATTCCAGGACCGACTAAAACATTGAATTGGTCAGTAAATCGGACCTCAGCAACTGTTAAACAGGATAATGCAAGCCTCGGTGCTGACGCTTCAACGCTTCAAACACTAGAAAAAAATTATAAGACTGTTTTAAATATTAATCCAAATGATCAAACTTACTATTTATGGTATCGTTTAAATAATGGTAAATGGCAAAAATATGCAAAAAATTATACAGATGCTAGTTCATTAACTGACGCAAATGAAACATTTTCAAGCAAGACTAATACAATCGATTTTGATTCAGGAAATGCGATTACTGCACTAGAAGATCAATATCAAGATACCGCTCATAAATATGATAGAACGGCTTATTCTGATAAAAAAACCTATTCCATGAATTCTAATGACAGTGATCAGATTGATGAAGATTATGAATTAATTGGCTATCATCTCTATCATAAAAATAAAATTTCGTATTTAATCACAGCAACTGATGACGATACAATTAATAAAGTATTAGACTCATCAGATCAAAGTATTTCAGATGCCAATTTAACTGAAAAAGATCCCGATTACACACCAATCTCATATCAACTAAATGTAACAGGTAATCTTTTAGTTACCTACCCTAAAGACTTTGATTTTGGCACCTATAAATTAGGTGAGAGCAAGCTTACAGACAAAAAATCATTACCTGCATCAGGTACTTTAACCATTGATAATCCATTTAAAGTTAACTGGGATTTAACCGTTAATACGAACGACTCAGCGGCTAACGACCCCCTTAATCCACTCTTTAAAGAGGATCGATTATCATGGTATAAACAAGTTCAAACCAGTAAAGATGGTGATGCTCTGACTTTTGAAGAGAAGCCAGCAACATCAAATAAGATTGATTTTAGTTCTTCAAAACCAATCTTTGAGCTACCCTCATCTGGTCTTGATAGTTCTTCGAGTTCTGTCATTAATAAATCTTATTATAACGCAAAATTAACTTTAGATTTTGCAACATCAGATTTTGATAAACCTGGAACTTATCATTATAATTCTCTTTGGGAAATCGCACCAACTACCGATAGTGGCATCATAGATGCTACAAAACGTTCAAAATAATTATTTAAACTTAAAAGAGTGTTCTAAAATGAGACTTTCAGCTCATTTTAGAACACTCTTTTTTAACTGCTACTAATTAAATATTTTCCAACGCATCATCAATCGCTGTTTCACCATCATGCATTGTGATCACTTTTCCAATTGTATCGTCATGTGACACAACTGAAACCAATACATCAGCAACATTATCAAGTGAGTTTTCCTCTGCTTGACCATCATTGAGCGTGACCTTTCCAGTCCCTGGTTTTTCTATTAAAGCACCTGGTTGAAGAATAGTATAATCCAAACGTGTATTCTTCATTAACCAGTTATCAGCATAAAATTTAGCTATCATATAATTTCTAAGTGAAGATTGATCAATTTTTTCTCTATCTAAAGAGTAAATACTACTCAACATCACAAAACGTTTTACGTGAGCTAATTCAGCAGCTTCCATTGTTTTAACTGCGCCATCTAAATCAATCTTCATTAAATCTTTGCCACCAGAACCAGCAACGAATAAGACAACATCTACGGCCTGCATATTTTTAACCATCTTAGCCACACCTTCTAATAAATCGATGTAAACATAAGTTATATTTTCTTGATCTAAATTATCTGTATGTCTTGATCCAGCCAATACTTGATAGCCCTTATCAGCTAATTTACTTATCACTTTTTTACCAATTCGACCATTCGATCCAACAACCAATACTCTTTTTGATTCTGTCATCATTTAGTCACTCCTTTATTCACTCTTAAGTAAAGTTTACCTCTTTCTTGAAAGAAATGGTACGACTTACACTTACAGATTAACCACAAAAAAACAGCCGTCTTTTTCAATACGACTGTTCATTTAATAACTATTTAATTTAATTTGAATTCTGTGACCGCTTTATACGTATCACCAGCACGCAATACAATATCACCAAAATCAGGGAATCTCTCTGAACCAGGTGCCGCCTGTGTTTCAAACGTAATTGCGGCATGGTTTGCAATCTTTTTACCATGCATAATTGGTGTGTCTTCACCAAAATTAGCTGTAAAAATAACCAAACTTGTTTGATCAGTTGAAACTGAGACAGACACTTCTTTATCTGAACTTACTAGTTTGGCAGATTCCTTACCAACTGCAGGATTGTTCAAGAAAAATGGATGATCAATCCCATCGACCTGTTTCTTTTGCGCAAAATCACTTGTGAAAACGTCATGTAACAACTTAGGTTGACGGAAATCATAAGCTGTTTCAGCAACAGCCATTTTTTCACCAGTTGGAATTGAATCTGGTTCTAATGGCGCAAAGTAATCACTGTCCACCTGTAATAAGTTATTATCAATTGTCTCTGTCACATCTCCTGAGACGTTAAAGTAAACATGGTTAGTCGGGTTATATAACGTATCCTTATCTGTCTTAGCCGTCGTTTCCAGATGCCATATGTTGTCGTTACCAAATATATATGTGACATCAATTGCCATATTTCCGGGGAATCCATGTTCACCTTCTGGGCTTTCTAAATGAAAAATAACAGATGATTCATTTTGACCTTCGACTATTTTGTAGGCCCATTTTTTTGTATCAAATCCTGGTGTACCACCGTGTAAAGTATTAGTTCCTTCATTGATTTGAACTTGGTAGCTTTGATCACCAATGTTGAACTTTCCATCTTTAATCCGTCCAGCCACGCGACCAATTGATGCACCAATGAAGCTATCTTTTTCTAAATACTCGCTTGCTGAATCAAATCCCAGCACAATTTCACGTTTACCAGTACTTGTTGGCACTTTTAAACTAACAATTCTTGCACCTAAATCTGTCAGTGATAATTCAAACCCGTTATCATTCGTCATTGTAATTAATTGATAGTCATTACCAAAATCTTTCGTTGTCGTTTTCATTGTATCTCCTCCGCTTACTGTTTTTATCTATTCCTATTAATATTAGTCTATTTTAACCAGATGTTCAAGAAAGCGTTTACTTTTATTTCAAAAAAGTTAATGTCTCTTCCTAACTGAAACATTAACTTTGATGACTTATTTAGATTTAACGTACGTTTCACCATCTGCTGCTGGTGCATAAAACTTACCAATAAAGAGGGCTAGGACAACGATTGTGATTAAATAGGGTGCCATTTGGAACCATACATCATCAATTTTAGAAATAACTGGAATATAAGCCCCAATAATTGCCAAACTTTGAGAAATACCAAAGAAAATCGCTGCAGCAACCACTTTTAATGGATGCCATTTACCGAATATCATTGCGGCCAATGCCATAAACCCTTGTCCCGCAATTGTCGAAACACTAAAATTCAGTGTAATTGATTGTGACATAATACCACCACCAATACCGCCTAAAAATCCTGATATCAAGACTCCTGAATAACGCATTAAGTAAACATTAATCCCCAATGTATCAGCCGCTTGTGGATTTTCACCAACTGATCTGAGTCTGAGGCCAAATCGAGTCTTGGTTAGTACCCACCAGCTGATAACCCCAATTAAAATACCAATATAAGCTAACAATGATGTCCGCGTAAAAAAGATTTTCCCGATGAAAGGAATTTTTGATAATCCAGGAAACGTGAATGTTGATAAACTTTGTTCAAGCACAGGCGTCTGCCCTTTACCATCATAAAAAATCTTTGTTAAAAACACACATAGTGCAGGCGCAAGCATATTTAGCACTGTGCCACTAACAATGTGGTCCGCACGGAAATTAATCGTTGCTAAAGCATGCAAAATTGAAAAAATAAGGCCGAAAACACCTGCAACCAGTAATCCTATCCAAGGCGTTGCGACACCTAAGGTTGAGCCATAAGTTAAATTAAAAACTGCGCCAGAAAAGGCACCAACAATCATAATTCCTTCTAAACCAACGTTAACGATTCCACCTCGTTCAGAGAAAGTGCCACCAAGCGCCGTAAAAATTAACGGTGCCGAATAAATTAAGGCCGTTGAAACCATTGTCATTAATATTGTTATAACTGACATTAGTTTTCCCCTTTCTGATTCGAATCATTCTTTTTCTTAGCCGCTTTTTCTAGTCCTAACTTAATAATGTAATTAATCCCGACAAAGAAGATAATTGTCGCAATAACAATATCAACAATTTCGGGTGGCGTTGTTGATATAACTGAGATACTCAACCCACCAATTTTTAAAATTGAAAATAACAAGCCAGCAAAGATAATTCCGATTGGATTTCCACTAGCTAATAGTGAAACGGCCATGCCATTGAACCCAATATCAGGTAACGTCGTCATAATATAGATGTTTTCATAATTTCCAAGCCCTTCAACCGCACCACCAAGTCCAGCAAGGATTCCAGAAACAACCATGGCACTAATAATCACTTTTTTAACGTTCATTCCAGCATAATTAGCTGCTTTTTCATTCAATCCAACCGCACGATATTCGTAACCAACTTTAGTCCGTTGAATTAAGAAATAAACAACAATTACCATTATTAAAGAAATAATAATCCCGTAATTAAAGGTTGAATTTTGTGTTAAATGTTCCAAAAATGGTGTTCGTAATCGTGCACCAACTGGAATTGTCTTTGAAAAATCACTTTGATCCTGTGCCAAGAAGTTCTTAACTAAAAAACTACTTAGATATAATGCAATATAATTCAGCATGATCGTTGTAATCACTTCACTTGTACCGAGATACGCTTTTAAAACACCTGCAATCCCAGACCAAATTCCACCCGCAATAGCACCCGCTAATATCGAACCTAATAACAATAACCAATGTGGCAGACTACTAAAGTTGAGCGCAAAACTAACTGATGCTAACCAACCCATCAACGCTTGTCCAGCACCCCCAATATTGAAAAATCCAGCGGTACTTGCAATCGAAAAGCCAAGTGCTGTTAAGATTAACGGCGTTAGCTCACGTAATGTTTCACCGATTGAATTTGCATCGCCTAGAGCCCCGGTAAACATACTTGTGTAATTTAGAATTGGATCATAACCAAAAATAATCATAATAATTGCGCCAACGACCAATCCAGCAAGGACAGAGGTCAACGGAACTAATATTTTAAATAATTTTGATGAATTTTGCATATTGTATCCCTCTATCCTTTAATGAGTTGGCATGGCTTGTCCGGCCATCATGAACCCTAATTCTTGTTTTGTAACGCCTTCCGTTTTAACGGTACCCATAATCTTACCTTGATGAATCACTGCAATACGATCAGATAATTTTAATAATTCATCTAGCTCAAAACTAACCAATAAAATAGCTTTGCCATTTTCTCGCTGCTTTAAAATCTGCTTATGGACATATTCAATAGCCCCTACATCCAAGCCACGCGTTGGATTAGCAGCGATTAACAAATCGGGATTACGACTTATTTCCCGGGCAATAATGACTTTTTGTTGATTACCACCCGATAATGAGCCTACTGGTTCTGAAATAGATTCTGCTCGAATATCAAATTCAGACATCAACTTTTGTCCATCTTGCTTAATTTTATGTTTGTTTAATAAGCCTCTAGACTGATTTCCTGGTAGGTAATAATCTTGAAGAATTAGGTTATCCGAAACTGACATTGGTAAAATAAGCCCGACATTTTGACGATCTTCAGGAATATTACTAATCCCTGCTTGTGTTGTTTTTCGTGGCTTAAATTTCGTAATATCCGTACCATTTAACTTAATTGTTCCCTTCGAAACCTTGCGTAAGCCAGTGATGGCTTCCATTAGTTCAGATTGTCCATTGCCATCAATCCCAGCAATTCCTAATATTTCACCTGTCGCAATCTTTAAGCTGACATCATTAACTGAGGCAACTGCTTTATCAGCTTTGACGGTTAAATGATCAAGTTCAAGCACTAATTTTGTTTGATTTGTTGGCACTTTTTCAGCCGTAAAGTTCACTTGGCGCCCAACCATCATTTCTGCCATCATATCCGTTGACGTTTCAGCAACAGTTACTGTTCCAATAACTTTCCCTGCACGAACAACGACACAAGTATCCGCGACTGCTTTAATTTCACTTAATTTATGTGTAATTAAGAAAATAGCTTTTCCTTCTGAAGCGAGGCGTTTAATAATGATTAAAAGACTGTCAATTTCTTGCGGTGTCAATGCCGCAGTTGGTTCATCAAATATAAGAATTTTTGCGTCCCTATATAATGTCTTCATAATTTCGACACGTTGTTGCATCCCAACTGAAATATCAGCCACTTTTTTATCTAAATCTAATTGTAAGTGGTATTTCTCAGCTAGCTCCGTAATTGTTTTTCTGATACCAGCATAATCAATCATGCCATGTTTCGTTTTTTCATCACCTAAAATAATGTTTTCAAGGACGGTAAAATCATCAATTAGCATAAAATGTTGATGAACCATACCAATACCGTGTTGTGTTGCCTGTCGTGGACTGGCTAAAGTTACTACCTTATTATTAATTAAAATTTCACCTGAAGATGGTTTTTTAAGTCCTGATAATAGGCTCATTAAAGTTGATTTACCAGCACCATTTTCACCTAAAAGAGCAACAATCTCGCCTTTTTTTACGGATAATGAAATATCATCATTTGCAACAAAGCGTCCAAAACGTTTGGTAATATGTTTCATTTCTACCACTGTCTCTGTCAAACTAATCTCACCCCATCTTTCTGATTACAAAACGAAATCTGCAGAGCACCTTGACGGCAACTCCCCAGATTTCTGTTAAATGATACCTATTTTAATTATTAAATTAATCTACTTTTGTTTTGGCACTAACTGAAATATCCCCGTTGATAATTTTTGCTTTGTAAGCATTAACTTTTTTCACAGTACTTGCTGGCATATTATCGTTAACTAAAGTTACACCTTTATCTTTAAGGTCATATTCAATTGTTTTTCCACCAGGGAAGTTACCTTTAAGTGCTTTATCAGATAAATCTTGAACGGCAGTCCCAACTTCTTTAACAGATGAGGCTAAGGTTACATTACCACCACTGTATTTACCATCTGATTTTTGATCACGATCAACACCGATAACCCAAACTTTTTTACCATCTTTAGCTAAACTCTTAGCTGAAGTGAAGACACCATTACCAGTTCCACCGGCAGCTTGATAGATGACATCTTCTTTGTTATTGTACATTGCATCAGCTAATGATTTACCTAAATCAGCTTTTGAGAATGAACCTGCATATTTAACATCAATAGTGATGTTTTTGTTAACTGCTTTAACACCTTGTTCGAATCCAGCTTGGAAGCCTTCAATAATATCACTCTTAACACCACCAACGAATCCAACTTTATTTGTTTTAGTTGTTTCAGCAGCTGCAACACCGGCCAAGAATGATGATTGTTCAGCTTTAAACATAACTGATGCGACATTTTTTTGATTTGGAATAACAGAATCAACAATTGCAAAGTTGACATCTGAGTTTTGTTTAGCAGAATCAGAAATATTCTTTTGAACTTGGTAACCTATACCAAAGATTGTTTTATATTTAGCTTTGATTAATTTATTAATGTTAGGTGTAAAATCTGAAGCTGATGTTGATTGTGCGTAATCGTAACCGCCAACACCTTTAGCAAATTTATTTTCTTTCCCCCATGATTTCAAACCTTCCCATGCTGATTGATTAAATGATTTATCGTCAATACCACCGCCATCAGTCACCAATGCGACAGAATGCTTAGTTGTTTTACCAGCTGCAGATTTTGCTTGTGAACCACAGCCTGCTAATGTTAAAACTAACCCTAATGATAAAAGTGAACCAAAAATAACTTTACGAGTTTTCATTTAAATACCCCTTTAAACTTTTTTTGTTGATTTCATCTTATCACTTTTTTGACGAATGTAAACATAATTATATTATTTATTGTTCGTCTTTTTAATAATTAAATTTAATTTTTTAGATATAAACACAAATAAACAACTAATAACCGACTTAACTGATTGTTGATTAATTAACTATTAACGACTTTTGACTGTCTATTCAAGCTAGCACGCTATCCATCTCTTCATAGTGTCCAATACGTGGAAATCTACCCTGATTAGTGCTAGAATGACACTTATATTGGATAGGGAGTAGGGACTGCAAATGGCGAGCCATAAAGATAAATATGCAGCAACCAAGAACAAAAAAACAAAATTACTGATTATTGGTAGTTTATTTATTGTGCTAATTGGAATCTGTCTTTATTTTGTTGGCTACTACGCTTACCAAGTCTATCAAGTAAACCATGAAGTTAAGCAAGAAACGAAATTAACGAAACAAGTCGTGAAAAAAACTAAGAAATCTACCACAACCAATTTAGAAACATCCGATGAAGGATCAATGGACATCAATTGGGAAAAGTTAAAACGAGTTAATCCAAATATTAAAGCTTGGATCTATATCCCACAGACGCGAATTAATTATGTCGTCTTACAAGGTGCTGATAATACCTTCTACTTACACCATGACGAAACAGATAAAGCATCAACGTCAGGTCAACTATTTTTTGATTACCGTCAAAAACCTAACTTCTCAGAAAAAAATTCATTCATCTACGGACATGATATGTTTGATGGCTCACGGTTCACGGACTTGGTTAAGTATGCTGACAAAAATTACTTTAATGCCCACCGTAAAGTCTATGTATACACAAGAACTACACGCTACGATGGCACTGTCTTCGCAACACAATCGAACAGCGGAACATCGAAGGCACACACTATGATTTTTTCAAATGGCGCCGAAATGACTGACTATATTGACTACATGAAATCAAGAAGTGATGTACAGGCCACTGATGTCCCAACTTCTTCAATCACAAAGTTACTAACCCTGTGGACGTGTACTGGTGTCGCAACAGTTGACGATGCTGGACAACCCGTTTCAGCGGATAAATCACGAACTTTTGTGAGCGTTTCATTAAAAGAACATCGCTAAAATGGCTGTTACCGTTAATTCGTAATCATTATTTTAATACTTAAAAGGGAGCTCTCAATTAAATGAGGGCTCCCTTTGTTATTTATTTTAGTTTTAGATGATTATTTTTGTTTTGAGACTTTTTTAATGATGAATGTGCCTAATGCTGTTGCTGAAATAGCAGTAGTCATTGCGATTACAAGGTTACGGATTACATCGGTTTCCCCTGTTTGAACATCACCAGTTTTTGTGTTTTCTGGTTTTGTTACAGCATCAGCAACGGCTTTAGTACCAGCAGCTGTGGTTGCTTTGTCAACTTGTGACGTAGCAGCAGCTTTAGCTGTGGGAGTTACATCTTTAGCTTTATTAATTGTGCTTGTTGCTTTTGCTTTTGCAGTATTAATAGCAGCTTGCGTGCCAGATGTCGTTACTTTGTTAGTACTTGTTGACGTGTTTGCGTTGTTTGCTGAACCGCCATTTGAACTACCATTTGACCCAGTGTTTCCTGTCCCATGACTTGAACTACTTGAGTTCGTATTACTTGATGAATTTGAGTTATTTGAACTGCTTGACGAATTTGAATTTGATTCAGAACCTGAACCCGCTGCATCCTTGTAGTACGTAATTATATCACCCTCAGTATAAATCCATGACTTTCCGTCTTTCGACATAATTAAATTAACCCCTTCACCCGGCTCTCTACCAGGAATATGGAAGTAATAACCTTTAATCGCTGGGGCTGGAACAAAAGTGGTTTTTCCTGGAGTCCCTTTAACATTCTTAACTAATACTGTTGACATCTTTCCATTTCCATTAGCATCCATACCAAGTTGAACGGGAATGTTAGCATCCAAATATACGACTTTCTTAGTATCTTTACTTGCACTTACGGCAGTAGATGTTTGATTGTCGTTAGCATTCGTCGTATTAGCGGATACGATTGATGTAGCACCGCCTAATAATGATACGGCTACCATTGACGTAAACAATGCCCGTTTACCAGTTGCCTTTAATGCTGTTGCTTGTTGCTTGTTGCTTGTTGCTTGTTGCTTGTTGCTTGTTGCTTGTTGCTTGTTGCTTGTTGCTTGTTCATAATTGTAAATCTCCCTTTTCTTCATTTGTTAATTTCCCTGCTTTTTTTTCCCAATTAACAAGTTTATTATCCCATATTTTATTACGATATACTATCTATTTTCAATAAATATAAGTAATCGAATTACATTCTATAATCATTTACTACGTCTCGAAAGACGAATTATAAATATAACCAATATTTAATCATTCGACTTTTAGCTATTTTAAATGAATTTTAAAAAAACAATAAAATATAGAGATTAATATCCGAATTATTCGTTGATTTATTATTTTACAATTAGTATACTTAAATTAATGAATGTGTATCTTTGCCATTCTTTTGATACGTTCGGCAATAATAATTTCAATAAACCAGAAATTAAAGGAGTTTAACTATGACAAAAAAACGTGTTTATCTTGCAGGACCATTCTTCAGTCCAGAACAAAAAGAACGATTAGATTTAGTAGCTGAACTTCTCAGTAGAAATCCAACAATTGATGCCGAATCTATTCATTTACCAGGAAATGTCCAATATCCTGACGCAGAATTTGGCACATTTGAATGGCAAACCGCTACTTTCCAAAATGATATTCGCCAAATTGACCAAGCAGATATTGTTGTTGCCGTTCTTGATTACCAATTGGAAGAAAATAATGATGAAGCCGATTCTGGTACCGTCTGGGAATGTGGCTACGCTCATGCTCACCATAAACCCATCATTTTAGTTCGCCAGAATAAAGGCATTCCTTTAAACTTGATGCTTGCTGGAAGTTACACAGCCATGTTTGATGGTTTAGACGATATTCAAAATTTAACAACATACGACTTTAAAATTTTACAAAATAAATATGTTAATTTATCAATTTTTTAGTCTAATTGACAAAAAAACACCTCAAAAAATTTTGAGGTGTTTTTCTTTAATCATAATTTTGATCAATAAAATCATTAAAATACGGCATTTTAAAACTAATTAACCCATATCCTGTTTTTTCGGTAATTCCCCAATGGTTTAAAACAGCTTTATAAGTAGTCACCTTATTTAACGTCCAATTCATCGATTCCCGTAAATCTTTAGTTGTCACATCGATACCGCCATAATTATGGATTGCGAGTACTAATTCACGAGCATTTGGCGCTAAATCTGTCATCACTTTCATATAAACATTGCGATACAAAGCTACCTTAGCCCATAAGATGGCATCTGCAATATTACTCTGATTAACTGGATTTTCAGCATGTTCCCACACATAATCACCTAATAATTGATACATATAAGGATAACCTGCAGAAGCATCTGCCATGTCAATCGCTTGTTGGACACCGAGTCCACGATTTTTAAATAGTTCAATATACGATGAACTAATAATCGCTAGATCTAACGGCTTTAGCACAACCTGATTTGAACGTAATAAAAACGTTAGTGCTTTGTCGTTAATGACTGAATCAACCGTTGAAGGTAATCCGGCTGCAATAATTATAATCGGTAACCCTAATGATCGATACGAGCGATATGCCGAAAACAGAGTTCTTAATTGTGGCGTTATATTTTGAACTTCATCCAGTAAAAGAACGACTGTCTTACCTGAATGTTCTGTTAGTCGCAGCAAGTCCTCTACATCGTACTGAAATGTCGATTTTCTTTCTTTAGCGTCAATATTTAAACTGACTCCAGGTACATTAACGCCAACACCTTTAATTTTTAAATTACTAGGTAATTCACGTTCAATTCCTGCAATCATGTTATCTAATAACTCTTCGGTTGAAGATAACATTAACTGAATCACATTAGGTTGGTTATTTAATTTTTTAGATAAAAAAGTAAGTAAACTAGTTTTACCGGCTCCCCGCATCCCCATTATGAATGTGGTTCTCCACCGACTGTTACTATTCTCGACAGATTCCATCACGTTATTTAAAACTGAATTATCACTGATGAAACTCGTATTATTATAATCAAACGACGGATTAAACGGATTATCCATAAAATGACACCTACCTTTTCTTACTCTTTTTTCAGCGCTACTCTTTCCTACTCTTCTATCATTAATCCTACTCTTTCCTACTCTTTAGTGCAAATTATACATCGTAATCATTTGTTTCACGTGAAACAAATTAAAAAAGGTATCGTCACAAAGACAACACCTTTCCTATAAAATCATACCTCTAATGAAATTTCGAATTTAAAAAATGAGTTAAATCAGTCGCAGCATGCCCAGTAATTGTCACAAAATCGTTGGAAACTTCTGAAAGCAACCCAAGTGCACCGCCAGCATACATTGACGATAACATGTGCCCTTCATCTCCATCATTATACATATCAGCAAATGTTGTCAATGTCACTGGTTGATAACCAATATGATGATGTGAAACTTCAGATAATAGTGCAGCTAATTGTGGCATCGTATAATTTTGTGATTGCGTTAAAGTGTAAATTTTATTATTAACCTGTAATTCAGGCTTAGTCGCAACCGTTGCAAAGGCCTCAGCGCTATCCTCTAAGCTAATAAATGATAATGCTTGCTCGTTAATTGGATAAATCACATTCGTTCGTTCGATTAATTCGGGTAAATAAGGAATTAACGGATCAGCATATAATGCATTACGCAAAATTGTGAAATTTAAGTTAGAACTAGCCAATCGACGAGGTAAATACCCATAAAAAGCACTAAGATCAAAAGGATTATCAATTTGATCGGCAATAAATCCCATCGAAATAAAGTGGCCTACATGTGCCTTTTCAGCGGCTTTTATCACATTTTCTAGTTCAGTAACACGGCTAAAACTGTCATGGCTCTTACTAGCAACATAGATTAAGACGTCAGTTTTATCGAACGCAGTTAGCAAACTATTCTGATCAAAGTAATCTATTGCTAGCGTTTCAATTCCTTGTTTTTCAAAAACGGCTGCCTTCGCTAAGGTATGGACAGCTAACCGGATTTCGTCAGTAGCAACGCGCTGCATCAATTGTTCTGTAATAGCAGTCCCTAAATTACCGGTAGCCCCCGTAACTGTATAGTTCATTTCATTAACCTCCAATAATAAGTTTCTTTTTTTGAGCAACTAAAATTTGATCAATAATTTCTTGTAAACTTGTATGATTAAGACTAACTTGAGCGGCAAGGGTCGCTTGTTGATATTGTGCCTCTAAAATAGCTTGAATATTGCCACCAACAATACATTCAGGATTTGTTTTTTTATCAACCTCAAATAAGGTTTGGTCAGATTCTACAGCTAAATAAACGTCGAGTAAGGTTATCTCATCTGCAGATTTAGTCAAACGAGGTTGGGCACTGCCCTGTTTTGTCGTAATCAAGTTAGCCTCCCTTAACTGTCCCATTAGCCGTCTCACGACAACTGGGGACGTTTCAACACTACTGGCAATAAGGTCGCTAGTTAATTTAGCCTCTTGATAAATCTCTATGAATGCCAAAATGTGAATCGCATCACTATAACGGGTAGAAATTCGCAATCATGCACCTGCTTTCTCATGTAACTAATATAGTTACAAATATAAGATGAAATAAATAAAATGTCAAGTATATCAATTGACAAACAAATGAACAAACACTATTATCATAGATAGTTGTTACTTCAAAAGTATTAAATAGGAGCTTATAAATGATTGAATTTGTCAAAGTAAATAAACAATATGATACAGAATTAGCCCTCAAAGATTTAAGTTTAACGATTAATGACGGCGAATTATTTGTATTAGTCGGTCCTTCAGGTAGTGGTAAAACAACCTTATTGAAAATGATTAACCAACTGATTACACCAACTACCGGTAAAATATTAATTGATAACCAAGATGCAAGCACAATGGATTTGGAACAATTACGCCGATCAATCGGCTATGTTTTACAGACAGGTGCCTTGTTTCCAAACATGACAGTCGAACAAAATGCGTCCTTACAATTAGAAGTCTTAGGTTATAGCCGCGCTGATCAATTAGCACGAGTAAGTGACTTATTACAACAAGTGGGTCTTGACCCAGCGCTCTTTTTACAACGCATGCCCCACGAATTATCAGGTGGTGAAGCTCAGCGTGTTGGTATTGTTCGTGCTTTAGCAACTAAACCAAAGCTCGTTTTAATGGACGAACCTTTCAGTGCTTTAGATCCCTTGTCCCGTCAACAGTTACAACAAATTATTACGCAATTACATGCCCAACTGGATGTCACTTTTATTTTTGTCACGCACGATATGCGAGAAGCATTGAAATTAGGATCTCGGTTAGCGGTCATGAAAGATGGCATCTTACAACAAGTGGGTACCCCACATGAAATTTTGACGCATCCGAATAATAAATTTGTTGCTGAATTTTTCCGTGATGAACAAGAAGAAACAACCGTCGCAAGCTTATTATCACTAGGCCTAGGCGAATCCAGTTCAGAAAAAGCCACTGAACCACTAACAGAAACAACCACTTTGGCTGAAATTGCTCAAAAATTACAACAACACCCTTCTGTCATCGTGACAACGACACAAGGTAATCTAAAAATAACAACAGACGATTTATTAGCCTATTTAGCAAGGGGGCATGACTAATGAGATCCGTATGGCACGTTTTAACGACACAGCATGCAGAAATAGTTAAAGCCTTATTACAACATATTGAAATTTCAATCATTGCCCTAGTCATTGCGGTAATTATTGCCGTTCCATTAGGCATTTTACTCATGAATCGTCCTAAAATAGCTGAAATCATTTTACAAGTAACCAGCGTTTTACAAACAATTCCCAGTTTAGCGTTATTAGGAATTTTAATTCCGTTGGTTGGGATTGGGATGGTGCCAACAATTATTGCGTTAGTGGCCTACGCCGTTATGCCAATTTTTCAAAATACCTATTCCGGCCTAACCTCGATTGACCCACAACTAGAAGAAGTCGCCACGGCATTAGGCCTCACTCGCTGGATGAAATTACGCAAGTTTGAGTTGCCAATTGCGTTACCCATGATCGTATCAGGCGTTCGGATTGCAGTCGTCATGATTATTGGTACTGCAACTTTAGCAGCTTTAATTGGTGCTGGTGGGTTAGGAACCTATATTATCTTGGGAATCGAAACTAATGATAATTCTTTATTAATTATCGGCGCTGGCCTATCCGCTTTACTTGCCATTTTATTTAGTTTAATCATTAAAAAGATGATTTCTTTTTCTGGTAAAAAAATAGGCATTACCCTATTAATTATGGCTTTATTAGGTGGCGGTGTTGCGGGTTATCGGTATTTAGCACAACCAAAATCAACCATCACCATTGCTGGTAAAATGGGTAGTGAACCTGAAATTCTAATTAATATGTATAAGGATTTAATTGAATCTAATGATTCTCAGGTGAACGTTCAAGTTAAACCTAATTTTGGTGGCACATCATTTTTATTTAAGGCACTACGTTCAGGCTCAGTAGATATTTATCCCGAATTTACCGGGACGGTCCTTGAATCATTGGTAAAAACAAATCAGAAAGTGACACACAATCCAAATAAAACCTATCAAGTAGCAGCGAATTTGCTAAAAAATCAGTACCAAATGACATATTTATCACCCATGAAGTATCAAAATGGTTATACATTAGCTGTTACTCAATCGTTAGCTAAAAAGTATCATTTGAAAACAATCAGTGATTTAAAAAGTGTTAGTGCCCAAATCCATGCTGGCTTTGACCCTGATTTCTATCAATTATCAGATGGCTATCCTGGACTCAAAAAGGCCTATGACCTTAATTTCACTAGTGTAAAAACGATGGAACCCACTATTCGCTATACAGCAATCGCTAATGGCAAAGTTAATTTAGTGGATGGCTACACAACCGATTCGCAAATTAAACAATATCATTTAGTTATGTTAAAGGATGACAAGTCGTTCTTCCCACCTTATCAGGGTGCTCCATTGTTATCAGATAAAACAATTCGTGAACATCCAGAAATCAAAGGGATATTAAGCAAATTATCCGGAAAAATTACAGTTTCCGACATGCAAACTATGAACTATGCCGTTACCGTTAAGCACGAAAAAGCGGCTACTGTCGCACGAAACTACCTGTTAACTCATCACTTGTTGAAGGAATAATAGGTAACAAAATAATTATTTCCAACTGCCAAGGGCGGTCAATTTTGATAATTGACCGCCCTTTTTTATATTTAAAATGTAGTGACTGACCAAAAAAATCAAATCGGATTCTGATTCTTTGTCAAATATCCGAACAAAAATATTGTTGAAATTTAACTAACTTTCCATATTCATCATACTAAGTTTGAGTAACGTTAATCTAAAAAGCTCATTAAGGCTTCATCTCTAATAAACGAATAAATATTTATAAGACACATTGCCGCATTTACTTCAAATCAAATTATTACACTAAAATTTAGTAATAATTTGATTTTCTTAACTACTTAACTCGATAAATAGTTATATTAGTTGGCTCTAACCAATTATCTTGTAAAAATATCATTGTACCTATCAAACTAATTATAATAACAAAAATTGAAACGATATAAATTGTTTTATACCAACTATTATATTTTGTATTTTTCCAAATAATATACATTGGTAAAAGTATGCCAACAGGCGGAATTATAGCAGACGCTAAAGAAAGAATTAAAAGAAAAATACCTTGATTGTTATTCTGATATAATTGAATATTTTTCTTTTTTAACTCTTTCTTTTTTTCTTAATAGATTCCGTATTAGTTTGTAATTCCTTATTTTTTCTCACCAAGTCATCTAATGGTGTTTTATACAAATCACTGAGCAATACTAAATTATCTAGATCTAGATATGTTCGTCCATTTTCCCATTTAGATATAGATTGTCGCGTTATACACAAAATAGTTGCAACTTCATTTTGTGTATACCCATTTTTCACCCTAGTATCTTTCAATTGTTGCGCAATATTTTCCATAAAACCTCCCACCAGTCCCAATTTTTACATTTCTTATCCCTTTTAATACGATATAGCTTTTCACTTACATTTTTATATTGATTATAATATTTTTTTGGATTACCTTTAATTAGGTTGCAAAATTATTATCTATAAATATTTTTACAACCTATGTTAAAATATACTTACTACTGAATATCAATAATGAGTTTACATTTCATACTTATACTGAATCTAATACTTCATCAGATTACACCATAACTAATAGGCAATTTTTGAATTATCTAAAACAAACTGATCCTACCTCTTATGCAAAAATTCCAAGTTCTGTTATCAAAGATGCCTTGCATGATGATTTATTAAGACACGGCGGTACTTATATAAAAGGAAATAAAAAAGGATTTACTCTTTATTTAAATTCTGCTATTTGTAAAGTACTAATTTGGGGTGAAATTGGTGCAGCCGGAGTATATGCAGGGCCTTTATTAGCATCTATTGGTATTACCGGAGCTGCTACAGGAGCATCGACTGCAATAATTATTGGAGCTTTAGGCAAGGCATCTTCTAAAGCAGGATCAAAAGGGATTTGGATTAAAATTGGTGGTAAACATTTAGCAGGCTGGGGCTATCAATAAAAGGAGGCTATAATGAAATCTATTATTGAACGTTTAATTCCCGTGGTAATTGCTCTTTTGGGACTCGCTATTGGACAGAAATATCTGCTCCCAATAATTAGCAATAAAACATTAGGTATTATTTTATTGTTAATTATACTTGGACTAGTGAGTGGTGGTGCCGTTTATATATATAATAAATTGACCTGAGACATGACACTCTAACCAAATTAATTAAATATCAGTTAAGCAACTCAGACATGAGGTTCTCACCGGGTAAAATTTTAGCCGGTGAGAACTTTATGTTCTTTTTTTGCGAAAAAAATAGTGCTGATGATTTCTCATCAACACTCAAAAGTATGGAACCGCTAGTTTCAACTAAGTCATGTCTTTTATTTTGGCCGAATCAGTTTGTAGCGCTCACCTAGATTAGCGTACTCTGGCCCGGCCAGCCTCGCCACTGGATTCAGCTTTTTAGCATCAATATACATTTTATCTTGGTCTAAAATATCATCCTCAATATGGAAATAAACCACCTCGAGAATAAATAAATCTGTGATAATTTTGCCATCATTCATGATAGGAACATGTTGGTTTAATTTCACTTCAAATCTAGCTTTAACGTCCTTAATTCCTGGCACAGAAACACTATTACTTGGTATCGTCTCTAAGCCCAGCTCAGCAACTTCACTTTCATCCGAACCAAAACTTGCCGCACTCTGATTGACAACTGTCATCAATTCACGAGTTGGCAATTGGACAACAGCCTGTTTTGTTTTAACTAGATTTGCAGCGGTATGCTTCATCGTGCCATCTTTACGTCGATTAATTGAGACTGACATTAATGGCAATTGATCCGAAACAACACTGAAAAAACTAAACGGAGCTAAATTAATTAGCCCCGCTTCGTTCGCACTAGTAACCCATGCTATTGGTCTTGGAATCAAGGTTCCAGACATTAATTTGTACTGATTTTTAGTCGATAAATCGTTACTATTAAATGAAATCATTTAGTCTTTATTCCTCAATTTTTAATCTATTTGTCTCATCCAACCACTGCTTAGCATCCATTAATTCTGATTCTGAAATTTGATGTGACTGTTCCGCTTCAAAACTTGTGAAATCAATATCAGCCTGCTGACAGAAATTCTTCAACTCACCAAAATTTGATTTTGAGACAATTGGATCCAAAAAGCCATGCGATCCCCAAATTTTGATGTCACTTAAATCGATATCCGTTTTAACATCCGATGATAATATCATTGGGTGCAATAACACAGCTGTTTTAAATTGAGCCTGGCCAGTCAATAATGAATAGTAGGCAACGTTAGCCCCATTAGAATAACCCAGAACAATCAATTTTTCTGGGTCAAACGCATACTCAACTGCTAATTCATCAATCACAGTCATTAGCCATTTTGTCTCTACAGCCAAACTATTTAAATCAAAACCACCGTCTGGTAAATGAGCAAAATAACGCGTTAAATCATTCTCAACTAACCGTCCACGAATCCCAATTTTAGGACTATCTGGTGCTAAAAAGTCCGCAATTGACAACAAATCAGACTCTGTTCCACCCGTTCCATGTAACATCAAAACGGTGGCATTGCCTGCTTTACCAGGTTTGTAAGACGTGATTGCTTCTGTCATAATTATATCTTCTTATCTGAATTAAAATTAACCAAATGTGCTTCAATATCTGCACGTTGATCTTCCAAGAATGGTGGTAATTCTAAATGAATACCAGCTTCTTCATACGTTTCATCTTGTAAGAATCCAGGACCATCCGTTGCAATTTCAAACAAGACACCTTCACCAGGACGGAAGTATTCTGATTTGAAATAGAAACGATCCACGAAACCTGAATCACTAAGTCCAGCACTTTGGATTCGATCAATCCAGTATTTTAGTGATTCGTCATCTTCAGTTCTAAAAGCGATATGATGTACTGTCCCATATGCTTGAATTTCATTTGGTAAAACACGACTTTCTTCAATAATAACTTGTGCGCCATGGCCCCCATCGTTTAATTCATATAAGGTACGTTGATCTTCTGTCGCAATTTTATCAAATCCCATTAATTTTGTTAATACGATATCCATACGTTCTGGATAATCCACTGTAATGATCGTTGTGCCTAAGCCACTAATTGCGAACATTTTAGGAACTGGGCTGTATAAATAAGGTGTCCCAGCTTCTACGCCATGGTTCCGCTCGTCAGAAATCAATTGATATTGTTCATGATCAAAATCATAAAAATTCATTGTTTTACTACCAAAATTCATTTCAATATCGTCATGTTCAATATCGTTATCATCAAATCGTTCTGCCCAGAAATCTAATGCGTCATCGCTGGGAACTCTAAAACCAATTCTTGAAATGCCATTTTTACCTTTTGTCCCTTGAAATAAACCAGGAAAATCAAAAAATGTAATATCAGTTCCTGCTGATCCCATATCATCTGTAAAATATAAATGGTATGTTCTAATATCATCTTGGTTAACGGTCTTTTTAATTAAATGTAAGCCTAATATTTCTGTCATAAAACGGAACATTTTTGGTGAACTTGAAGTAATAGCTGTAATGTGATGTAGTCCTAATAATTTAGTATTCATAATTGATGCCCCCAATTTATTTTATAAGCTTAAATTATCACACTTACTAAAAGTAAGCAAGTTATTTATCCTACTTTTAGTATAAATGATGCACTCATTTAATCACAACGATAACGTTCACAAGATTTAACGAATTGGTTATTCGGTAAACGCATTCGCTAGTTGTGCCACAAAGGCTTCAATTGGTTTGGGTAATTCGTTCCTTGAAACGAGATAAAACTCACGTTGATACTGTTTGGCTAATGTTTTAACTGGTATTTCAGGATAATCGGCTAGCGCTGCGCTTGAAATAATTGACTGTCCAATTCCTTGTCTCAGTAATTGAATAATTAACGAGTTACTTTTAACCGTCATGAAATGTTCCAAAGTTAAATTATTCGCTTTTAAATAATTAATTGAATAGTGATAAACACCCGATCCCTGTTCCCTAAGGAGCCAAGGTTCGGTCGTATCACCCGCCCAAACTAACTGATCAGTCGTCAAGGATTGGCGATTGATATTTTTCTCCGTTAATGGTTTTTCAATAAATCCGAAATCTAACTTATGTTGTTTCAATTTTTCCATAATTTGTGATGAGTTAAGCACACTAATTTCTAATTCTAATTGTTTCATAGCTTCTTTGTTTTGACGTAATAATTTTGGTAGTAAATAGGCAGCAGTCGTATGTGATGCGGCAACCTTACAGGCAATTTTCTGATCACTTTTTTGATGTTGTAAGGCAAATAAATCTTGTTGCCACAAGTCTAGCAATTGTTGTGTTTGTTGATAGAGTAACCTGCCACTTTCGGTAGGTATAATTTGCTGACGTCCATTTCTTTCAAACAAGGTAACACCTAACCTTGCTTCTAACTGTTTAATTTGAACTGAAATTGTTGGTTGGGATAAAAATAACAATTGCGCACTAATTGTAAAATTTCTTGTTTCGTAAACTGATTTGAAAATTTCTAAATTTTTAAAAATAGCAGTCACTTCCATTCATTTTATTAATAGTACTTATTATAAAGATTTATTTTATTAATTGAAACAAATCTACTATAGTTAAAGTAACGTTTAGAGAGGATGAACAATTTGAAAAAAATAATTAATTTACTACCAGGCTTTATCGTTGCTCTATTAATTGGTCTTGCCAGCTTTTTTATCGCTAAACTCTGGCTACCTATGTTGGGCGGTGCAACTATTGCCCTATTCATTGGTATTATTTTAGGCAATACTATTTTACAGCAACCCACACTAACCGCTGGAACTAAATTTTCTGAGAAACGGTTACTAGAATATTCCGTTCTTTTACTAGGCGCCACAATTACATTTCAGAGTATTAAAGAGATTGGTTTTAATGGTCTATTGTTCACTTTTATTCAAATGAGCATCACAATCATTTTTGCAATTTGGTTAGGAAAAAGATTAGCTTTTAGTGAAGGAACCTACTTATTAATGGCTGGGGGAAATGCAGTCTGCGGTTCTTCGGCCATTGGTGCTATTGGACCTGTAATCGATGCTGATAATGAAGAAATTGGTATTTCAATTACATTGGTAAATCTAATGGGAACCATTTTGATGTTAACTTTACCAGTACTTGGCACACTTCTCTGGGGTGGCAATAACGTACTCAGAGGGGTTTTAATTGGTGGAACTGTGCAATCTGTTGGTCAAGTTGTTGCCAGCGCAACGATGCTAAATCAACATGTCATCGTAACGGCTACCCTATTTAAAATACTACGAATCATTTGTTTAGTTTTCGTCATTAGCATTTTCGGTTACTTACATCGAAAAAATCAACCTAGTCACCAAACAGCGCAGGTAACAACCAAAAAATCAACTTTAGTTCCTTGGTATGTTATTGGCTTTTTAACACTCTGTATCCTTAATAGTTTACACTTTTTGCCCTCACCAATCGGTGGAATTGCCCATTTTCTAAGTACTTGGTGTGAAATTATTGCCTTAGCCGCCATTGGTCTTCGTTTAAATTTAAGATCTTTATTCAATCAAGGCAAGCGTTTACTACTATACGCTGGTGGTATCATGCTTGTTCAAGTCTTATTAGCAGTTGGTTTAATCACACTCTTATTTTAAATAAAATGACCCTATGACCTGGCTAAGCCAAAATCATAGGGTCATTTTTATTCAAATTATAACTTAAAGATACGCTCTTGCCGGTCAAAACTCTGATCAGCAAACCAGCCTTCTAATAGTGTTAACTGTTGTCGTTCAAAAATAATTTCCTTATTTTGAGCCAAACATTTAATCACTTGTCCGGCTGTTTCACGAGTGGTTCCACTCACTAGAGCCAGCTCCTTAATCGTGACATGATAAGGAATCGTGACATGCTTTTGCGTAAAGTCAGCACCTAATTGCTCTGCCAAAATATTGATAGCTTGAACAATCCGATTATGTGCACTTGATGTTACCATTCTTTGAACTTGATTTTCTGTAGCGCTTAAGATAGTCGACATTTCTTTAATTGCTCGAGTTGCCATTAAAATATTTTGCTTTAATATTTTTTCAACCAAGGCCATTGGAAAGTAGACAATTTGAATATCTGTCATCGCTCTTGCCAAATACGGATAATTCTTGTCACTTAATAGTCCTCGATAGGGAAAACCCAAGTCATTTTTAATGTATGAAAAGAAGCCAAAATCACCATCAATATCAAATCGTTCAACGCGTATCACGCCTTCTATTAAAAAATAGAAACGTGCCCGTTGATCTGTTTCATCAAAAAGAACTTGCCCTTTTTGAAACGACTTAATACTCATATTATTCATTAGTAAATTTGCTTCTGCATCAGTTAACGTTTCAAAATCCGATAATTGTCTTAAATATTGCATATATTGGGGTACATCTTTACTTTTTTGTCCCATATTGATCCCCTCCACTAAGTTTCCAAACTCTCTCCACCTACAAATTTAACATGGATATCCAATAGCCTCAATCAACCTTACAACATTGTTCGTTTATTCATCTTAAACGCGCATTTTTTCTATTTAACCTTTAACAATGACAGTTCCAGCATCGTTATCTAACAATTGACTAATGTTCTCTAAAGAAGTCACAATTGCGCGACCTTTTTGACTTGCATGTGCAGCCATTTCAGCTTTAGCAGCTGTTTCTGTATAAAAGGGACCAATTGGTTTTGTTGGATTACTAAATGCGTCATCATTTTGATCAACAATAACTTGTGTCGTTGCAACACAGATATCTAATGATAACGCTGGATTCTTTTCAGTTATTGCAGCTGCTTGTTGCAACAACAAGTTACCAACTTGTGACCCATTACCATGAGGAATAATTAAATAATCACCCTTTCGACAAGTTTAAGTAATATTATGTTTCACGTGAAACATAATATTACTTAAACTTCCTTGGCTAAACAATTACATTCGACCATTTCTGGTGCAGTTTTAGCCTTTTGATCAATCACAGCTTGTAGTTTCATAATGTCTGATTGGCTTAACGCAACTTCGCTCAACAAATCTGCAATAGTTGATCCAATCTTCATTTGGCACATATGATCAAACAACAATTGACTAACATGATCCATTGTTGTTTGTTCTTCTATTAAAGGCTTATAGATAAAAGCGCGTCCATCTTTATCAGCAGACAAGGCACCCTTTTTAACTAATCGACCTAATAACGTTTTAATTGTTGGCATTTGCCAATCCATTTTTCCATTTAAATTTTCAAAAATTTCATTACTAGTACTCTGCCCTAACGTCCAAATAACGCGCATTACTTCCCATTCAGCATCACTAATATCAATTACTTGTTTTGTCATCATGGTAAACCACCCTTCATTAATCACTCAATATCTTTATGATTACAATTGTAAACTGTTGTGTACGACACGTCAATAAGTTGCGCCTAACGAGCACATTACTCTAATGAAATATCCGACCACATAACACCATTTTTTAAAACTTAGCTTTTAGCCAAAACAATTGATATACTATTGTTTATGGCTTCATACTACTTAATTAAGGGGAACTTTTTATGACTACTTTTTTTAACCGTTACAAAACATCTCTATTTCTACTTTCAGGACTAATTATAGGTGGTATTGTCGGCTTAATCTTTAAGGAACAAGCTTCTATTCTTAAGCCACTTGGCGATCTCTTTCTAAATCTGATGTATATGATTTTAGTTCCTCTCGTTTTCTTCAGTATCTCATCAGCTATTGCGGAAATGTCTGAAATGAAACGTCTCGGTAAAATCATGATTACGACGCTAATTGTCTTTCTAACAACGGCTTTCATTGCTGGTATTATTGGCTATATTGGGGTTCGTCTCTTTAACCCTATTCATGGTGTTAACGTAGATACGATTAAGGGTTTGATGGGAACTGTTAAAGACACATCAACAAAATCATCTGGCTTAGAAACATTAGTGAACACATTCACTGTTAATGACTTCTATCACTTGTTATCTAAAGACAATATGCTCCAATTAATCGTCTTTTCTATTTTGATGGGTACAGCCGCTTCCGCTACTGGTAAAGCATCTAGCGCATTTACAAAATTTTTATCGGCCGGAAACGTCGTTGTTATGCGAATGGTTAAATACGTCATGTATTATGCCCCAATTGGCCTAGGCTGTTTCTTCGCCAATATCATTGGTAACTTAGGCCCTCAGATTGCTGCTGGATATTTACGTAGTTTTATTCTTTATTTAGGTATTACAGTATTTTACTTCTTTGTCATGATGAGTTTATACGCATTCATTGCAGGTGGTAAAGCCGGTTTTACTATCTTTTGGAAAAATGTCTCAGCCCCTGCTGTTACAGCGATTGCAACAAGTTCTTCAGCCGCTAGTATTCCTGTTAACTTAGAATATGCTAAAAAAATGGGTGTCACTGAAGATATCGCCAATACGATCATTCCATTAGGTGCCAATACGCATAAAGATGGCTCTGTTATTGGTGGTATTTTAAAAACAACTTTCTTATTTGCTGTTTTTGGTAAAGATATCACAAGTTTACACAACATGATCATGATTATCTGTGTCTCATTCTTGGTCGGTGTTGTTATGGGTGCCATTCCTGGTGGTGGTATGGTTGCGGAAACATTGATTTGTTCAATTTTTGGTTTCCCAATGGCCGCTCTTCCATTAATTTTAATCATTACAACCATCATTGATATTCCAGCAACCTTATTAAATTCAACAGGAAATACAGCCACTGCAATGCTCGTTACACGTTTTGTTGAAGGTAAAAATTGGTTAAAAGACTTCATGGCACAAAATAATTAAATAGGATAAAAAATCCCCCTATGTAAGACTGGAGTGCCTCATAATTGTTAGACATTAAGTCTAACGATTGTGAGGTATTTTTTTATGTCCAAGTATTCAAGTAGCCTGAAAGTAGAAATTGTTCAATTATATCTAGAAGATCATATTTCTTTAACTATTTTAGAACAAAAATATAACATTCCCAAAAGGTATATTCGTAAATGGGTTACCTTAACTAAGGTTCAAGGTATCGAAGTGCTAAGGGTTAAGCATAGTAGGCGTATTTTTAGTCTTGATTTCAAGTTAAATGTGGTACGCTATTATAAAACTCATGATGTGGGATATGGCATTACTGCTGCTAACTTCAATATTAATCCGTCTCAAGTTCATACTTGGAATAAATTATTTGATTTATATGGCAGCCAAGCTCTTGTCCCACGTCCCAAAGGACGTCCTACGCTTATGAAGAAAAAAGATAAAAAGAAAGACAATATTACGTTAACTGAAAAACAAAAATACGAAGAACGTATTTTACAATTAGAAGCCAAATTACATGATGCAGAATTGGATCGTGACTTTTTAAAAAAATTGCACGCCCTAAGAAGTGGCAAACAAATAGGGAAAAAAACCTGATTATTCGCAGTCTTAGGGATAAATCTGATTTTACTTTGAAAGAACTCCTAATAAAATTTGAGGTTAAGCAAGCGGTCAACTTATTACGATCAATGTTACCGAATTGATCACGATGTAGATAAATATTCTATTGCGAAAGAAATGATTAAATCTATTTTTAATGACAGCCGAGAGACCTACGGTCACAGACGCATCCAAATAATGTTAGACAAGCAATGCATTCATTTATCCCTAACAACAATATTAAAATTAATGAATCAAATTGGTATTAAAAATACGATTTACCGCAAACATACGAATAAATATAGTTCGTATAAAGGCCATATTGGGAAAATTGCGCCCAATATTGTTAATCAAAAATTTAATGAAGTTCTTCCTTATCATGTTTTACACACGGATGTTACCCAAAATAAACTTCAAAAGAATAAATGGGTTATATTTCTGCAGTCACTGATGAGGTTAGTCACGAAGTTCTAGCATTATCCATGAGTGAACATCCATCTAAGGCACTCATTTTTGATATGCTCAACCAGCTGAAAGAAAGAAGTCTTCCAATAAGTTTAAAACCTATAATACATTCTGACCAAGGATGTCATTATCAATGGAACGATTATCAAAATGAACTAAAAACCCTGAACTACGTTCAGAGTATGTCTCGGAAAGGAAACTGTTTAGACAACGTACCAATTGAAAGTTTCTTTGGTTTAATGAAGCGAGAATGCCTCAAACGTCAGGTTATTTATGATATTGAGGAACTAATTCAAGTAACAAATGATTATGTAGAATGGTTTAATAATAAACGGATTTCTTGTAAATTAAAAGGCATGACCCCGATAGAATATCGAAATCATGCCTTAGTTGCTTAATTAATATTTAAATGTCTAACTTTTTTGTTGCACTTCACTTTAGAGTTAGATTTTTTTTACCCATAATAGTTAATATTAAATCTGTATTCACTATTTCACTTCTATAAAAATGAATAGTAGACATGATCTGACTTTTAATATTGAAACTTAAAGCTTCCTAATTGTTCCACTGTTTCTGGATCATGAACGTTGCCAAACAAACTATTCTTTTCGTCTAAGTCGGCCATCCGCTGCATTTCTGCTTGGGTTAAATCGAAATCTGAGATTTGTGCGTTCTCAATAATCCGGGCTTCATGTACAGATTTAGGAATGACAACAATGTTCCGTTGATTAAGCCATTTTAAAATCACTTGACCGTTTGTTTTATTATGAGCTGTAGCGATATCTTTAATCACTGGATTTGTAAAAATACCCTTTTTCCCTTCTGCAAACGGTCCCCATGCTTCGGGGACAATATCATGATCCAGTAACCATTGAACCCGTTGCGGTTGCTGATAAAATGGATGTAGTTCAATTTGATTAACAGCCGGTTTAACTTCATTATGCATCATCAAATCTTGTAATCGATCATTTTCAAAATTTGCTACTCCCAATGCCTTCAATTTACCATCATGGTAAGCTGTTTCCATCGCTCGCCACGAACCGTAAATATCACCCAGAGGCTGATGAATCAAATATAGATCGATATAATCCAAGCCTAGTCGGTCTAAGGATGCTTGAATAGCTAATTTTGTCTGGTAGTCCCCTGCATCTTGAACCCATAATTTGGTCGTGACAAAAATTTCATTCCGTGCAATGCCACTTTCTTGGATAGCTGCCCCAACTGCACGTTCATTGCCATATGCGGCGGCTGTATCGATTAGTCGGTAGCCTTGTTTCAAAGCTGTTAAAACGGTATGTTTACACTCATCAAAATCTGGAATCTGAAAAACGCCAAAGCCTAATGTCGGCATTTTTAAACCGTTATTTAACATGATTTCATTTTTCATTGTAAAACTCCTATTCTGGGGTATTAATCCCTACACTGGCCCGATTATCTAAATGCGAGTTAATGACTAATTTAGTCACGTAAGCGGCAATACTATCTCTAGATATATCATGACCGCCAAATGGTTCACCTTTCTGAGTGATTTCATAATTAATGGGGCCATTATTGTACCAACCGGGCCGAATAATCGTGTAATTAAGATCTGACGCTTCAATCTGGTCCGCTGCTTGTCGAAATGGTTTTAAAATTGGATTATGATACGGTTCTGTTGAATTACCTAACCATGCTGGAATTTCTTGATAAATACCCATAGTCGTGATAAAAATTAGCCGGTTCACTTTCGTTTGTTCCATGGCCGCAATAATATGAGTAGCAAAATTTGCCATATCGCCACTCAAAGCGACAAAAACAAAGTCTTGGCCACTAATGGCTTGTTCCAACTGATTCTCATCAGTTGCACTACCTGCTATTGCTGTTTCACGGTCATTCACAAGTTTTAATCGATTGACATGTCGTGAATATAAAGTTAATTGAATGTCCGTTTTGGCTAACAACATTTTTCGAACAGCGTTCCCAATTGAGCCAGTTGCGCCAATAATTAAACCTTTTGCCATGTTATTGAGTCACCTCCGTGTGCCAAATAAAGTTTGAATTCCGTTCAGCAATATACCACTGATCATCAATTTTTTCATATTTATCCTGATAACGAACGCCTTCATTAGTTGTTACCGTTTGCCCTTGTTCATTTGTTTTAACTAAAATCACATAGTTATAAGCAACGCCGTCTGCATGATTAGCATCGATAAAATGAACGGTTTGCTGGCCACTCATATGAAAAACGGCTGAATAGGCATCCATTGACGAACTGAAAGCATTCACAATTTCTTGACGGCCATTCAATGTAAAGGTCACTTTACCGTCAGTGATAATGTTCACCTTACCGTTAGGCGTAAATAATTGGACCTGCTTCTCATTTTCCTTAGTATCAGAGTAATTTGAAAATAAATCGACAACTTCTTTTAAGGCTAACCGATCTGAAATTTCTTGTGTATTCATCATATTAATAGCTTCCTTTCTTGATAACAATTAAATTATTGCACGTTAAAGTTCTTAAAAAAATGGTCAATATTTTTAAAAAGGGGACTTATGCCACACCTGACCAACAATCGGCGCTTAAAATTACTTTAGCGCGGTTGTTTAAGCGGTTCTTTTCGAGTTAGATTGATGACAATGGCAATGACGACCAGAATCAAACCAATTAACATAATCAAATGCATGCCATTAAACAAAACTGTCCGCAACTGTGGTAATAGTTTTTTTGGTAATGATTGTGCTGCGCTGGCATCGGTTAATTGATTGATCATGCGCGATGTCATTCGTCCATTAACTTGGCTAGCAGTACTGAGGCTTAAAACGGCACCAAAAATTGCTGACATAAATGTCTGACCTAAGGTTCTAAATAACAATCCAAAAGTCGTCGAAATGCTGATTAAATCACGACGCACACCATCCTGTAACGAAACTTGCATTGGTGTAAATGACAACCCCATTCCTAAGCCATTAAAACCACCACTAACAAGCAGCCACCAATAAGGCGCAAATTGAGTTGCCATGACCATCGCTAATGCTGAGAGTAAGATACTAAAGCTACCGAACATGACAATTTTTTTATAGGAAAGTTTGCTCATTAAATGTGCGGTATACCGCGTTCCTACTAGCAATAATATTGAACCTGCAATCTGTGTTAACCCACCTAGTGTAGCATTAGTGCCTAACAGGCCTTGCGACCACATCGGCGCATATACACTGTAACCCATAAAGAACCCATTAATTAAAAACATAATGACATTTTGCGACTGAATCTGCCAATTTTTAAGTAATTCAATTGGAATTAATGCATTCTTTTGTCTTTTTTCAACTTGGTAAAAGACAAACATTAAAGCTAATCCCACAATTAATAACACTAAAGCCACCGTTAAGTTTGAAGCAATTGCATCACTAGCAAATAATAAGATGACAAGGGTCGAAATAAGCAAACCCGATCCTAAATAATCAAAATGTTCCTGAGCGCGGGCATGCTTACTTTCATGATATGAAAACTGTAATAATAAAAGGGAAATAATCCCAATTGGTAGATTAATAAAAAATATCCAATGCCAAGATAAAGTATCCACGAGCCAACCACCAATTAATGGGCCCACAACAGTGGATACGGTATAAAATGCGGTGACCCAGCCCAAAGCTCGGGCACGTTCAGCCGGATTAGCATATAAATCAGCATAAATAATGAATGGAATTGACACCATTCCACCAGCACCAATGCCCATCAAGGCCCGGGCAATGATTAACGTCACCATATTAGTGGCTAAACCACCTATAAATGAACTAACAATAAATAGGATAACTGAAATCTGAAATGTGATTTTATTACCAATCACTTCACCAATTCGACCCCATAAAACTGTTGTTACTGCTATTCCCAGCAAAAATACCGAACTAATCCAACCAATCAAACGAATCCCGTTTAGATCACTCGTGATTGCTGGTAAGGCTGTATTAACAATGGTAGCATCCAAACCACCCATAAAATTAGCAATTAATAATGCAATCGTTGCGATTGCCATTCTTCTCTTTGTCATCGTTTCTCCTCTTAATATATTGAAGTTTGTGATTCAATAATCTGCCAGCCGTGGTGACCTTTCGCCAATTTAAGCTTGGACTGTAGTGGCCACGTATTACGAAATCCATAGATGCGCGCCTCTAACTCGTTACGCATGATGACTTGAGCCTGATGACCAGTAATAACAACTTGAAATAGCACTTCATGGCTGCTAAAATAGTGCATTCTACCGAGTCGGATTTGTTGTAACCAATCTGCTTTGCTCTGAACCTGACCGGTGATGTGTACTAACTTCGCATCGGGGGCAATGACCTGATCAAGTAATACGAAATCCTTTTCCAGCATCCCTTGGACTTGTTGATGGACGATATGAGCTACTGCTCGCTCCTCATCAGTTTGAGTTATCATTTAATAACCTCCTTTACTTTGTTCGTTGCCGATGAACTTATTATGCCATGGATGGCGCAAGTCAAAAATGGGCGATATTTTTTTAAGCGTTACTTATGCCACCTTTTCACTAAATTAGGCGCATAAAATACAAAAATACGGTGATTATCCAGAATAAATTCTGTTAATCACCGTATTATATTAATAACTAGTCTAATTTTAAATAGCGTTCAACACCGCCTTGCATCAAATCAGCAGCAGCATTAATTACTGCTTCCAGTGGTTCTGTCTTGCCATTTTCAGCCCAGGCCGTATAAACTTTTAGTCCTGTTTGTTCAACAAAATCAATGAGAATCTTTTGCCGCCAGTTTTCTAATTGATTAAACTCCCACGATTGCCCCCACGTTTTAGTCATCACTTCATCAATCATTTGCTGCCGAATGCCCACGTAAGAACCTACTGAACAGGTGGTAATGCGGTCATATGCTTCACCTTGACTAGTAGAGTATGTAAAAAAGGTGGCCACACTTTTTCTCAAATCCCGTGGATATTGTAGGTTATCGATTTCTTTTAGATAGGCTTGTGAGTATTGCGCCTGTAATTCGATCAGTAAATCGTCCAATGTCGGATAATAGCGATAAAATGTTTTTTTATTAATTTGTGCCATTCTAGCTAATTCAGTAACGGTTATTTTTTGATAGTCTTTTTCACAAATTAACTGTTTAAACGCGTCGTAAATGCTGTTAATTGTTCGCTGAACGCGTAAATCTTGATATTGATTGATCTGCATTGTGCTTACCTCCAAAGTTAACTTAATACGTTAATTATACTTTAAAATAAGCCTAGCACAATTTTTGTTTATATGAACACCTTAGATTAATTATTAAAAAGAACTAAACTAATTTTTATACTTAGTCCTTTTATTAGGTAATACAATCATAAATACAGTAACAATTAATGCTAATAAATTAAATACACTAGCCCAGAGCATAGCATGATCAAATGACACTAGCGGGTTTTGAAAACTACTTGTTAAAACAGTAATAATTGCTAATCCAAAACTACCACCCAATTGATGTGCACTATTAATAACACCAGAAGAAGCACCCGCATCTTCTGGGTTAGTACCCTCAATCCCAATAGATGTCAATGGACTTAATAGCAGACCCTGTCCTAATCCTAATAAAATCATGGGTATTCCAATGCCTACCCAATAACCTAATGATTGATGAAAGAAAATAAATCCTACCAACCCTAGTAAATCTAATAAGATTCCAACAAATAAAGTTTCTGCTTCACCAAATTTTTGCGTTATTTCCGTTATTCTTAACGGAATTATGAACCCAATAATGGTTAGTGGAAAAAATGCAAAACCTGACATTAATGGCGTATATCCTAACGAACGTTGCATCATTTGAGGGATTAAAAACCAAAATGGAATTAAACCTCCCATTAACAAAAATCTAGCTAAATATGCCCCACTCCGTGTCGAACTTTTGAAAATTCTAAGTGGCATCAATGGTTGTGCAACATGTGCCTCCCACAAGATAAAAACAATCAAAATTCCAATTCCAATAATTAAACTAATTGCATTATATTTAGAACCTACAATTCCATAAACAACTAAGAAAGTCCCAATTACTGATAAAATACTTCCTAATCCATCTAATGAAATTGAAAATTGAGCTGATTTTTGTAATTTAAAATGCGCAATTATTAACATTAATAATGCAATTGGAAAGTTCATAAAGAAACCAACTCGCCAAGTAAGATAGCTAGCAAAAACACCACCTAAAATCAACCCAATGCTCGCACCAATTCCTGCTGTAGCGCCATAATACCCTACTGCTTTAGTCCGTGCAACCCCAGTATAATTATCCATTAAAAGTGCTAATGAAGTGGGTGCGATAATTGCTGCACCAATTCCTTGAATTGCTCGAAAACCTATAATTGTTATGACACTAGTTGACAAACCTACTAATAACGAAGAAATTCCAAAAACAATTAATCCAATATTAAAAATTTTGTTACGACCGAACACATCTCCTGCACGACCTGAAAATAATAACAATCCACCAAACGTTAATGAATATGCATTACTAACCCATGATAAATCACGAGTCGTTAAAGTTAAATCATGTGCAATTTGTGTCGCTCCAGTAAAAACAATTGAATTATCTAATAAAATCATAAAATAACTTACTAAAATTACCGTTAAAACTAAACTCTTATTTTTCATTTGTTAATTTCTCCCACAGCTTATTTGCTATTTATCTTATTTTTAAAGAATTTAAACGCCTAACTAAATTAATATTTGTTACATCAGCTATTCGCTTATTTGTATCTAATTTATTGATTATTTCAATTTCTGTTTCTGTTAATTTAAAATCAAAAATATCGATATTTTCTTTAATTCTAGCTTTGTGTGTTGATTTAGGAATCACTATAATTCCTAATTGTGTTTCCCAACGCAAAATTACTTGTGCTACTGTTTTATTATATTTTTGACCAATTTTAAATAAAGTGACATTGTTTAAAACGTCTCCACCATGTCCTAGTGGACTCCAAGCCTCTAATTGCACACCTGCTTCTTGGAGCACTATTTTATCTTTTTTTTGCTGAAATTCAGGATGAAATTCAATTTGATTTACTACTGGGATAATTTTATTATTAAGTATTAAATCAACTAATCGGTCCCCATTAAAATTGGAAACACCGATACTTCTAATTTTACCTGCTTGATATAACTCTTCCATCGCTTTCCACGAACCATAATAATTACCAAATGGCTGATGAATTAAATAAAGATCTAAATAATCAAGTTGTAAATTTTTTAATGATGTTTCAAATCCTTTTTTAGCCTTTTCGTATCCCGCATCTTGAATCCAAAGTTTAGTCGTAACAAATATTTCAGACCTAGGAACACCACTTCTTTTAATTGCTCGACCAACTGCTTCCTCGTTCATATATGCTGATGATGTATCAATAAGTCGATAACCTGCGTTAAGTGCCATTAACACACTTTCTTCACATTTTTCTAAGTCATCCATTAAGTACACACCTAACCCAAGCAAAGGCACCTTTACACCATTATTCAAAACAGTATATTCCATGATTGTAACCTCCTTTAATCTATCTGTAGACATATCTTAATACCTAGATAGTTGCTTTGGAAGTCTTCTTTTGCTACAATGGCATGTACCAAAAGGTTCAAACAGAAAGTAGGTCTTCATTTGTATAACAATCATTTAGATGCCTTTATTTTGACAGCTGATAGCGGTAGTTTTTCAAAAGCTGCTAAATTACTATTTATTTCCCCAAATGCACTCATTAAGCAAATTAATTTACTCGAAGCAGAATTAAAATTAATTTTATTTTACCGTAGCAATCGTGGTGTCACATTAACGCCTGTTGGTGAAAGTATTTATCGTGATTCCAAACGAATCATTGCCTTATCCAAACAAGCCATTGAAGTTGCACAAAATATTAATGATGCTGAACAAATAACAATAAAAGTTGGTAGTTCACTAATGTATCCAGCAAATCCTTTAATAAAATTATGGGTTAAGGTTAGTAATGAATATCCTAATATCAATTTAAAAGTCGTTTCAATTGATGACGATATAAATTTATTCACTAAAAAAAATACCAATATCGATATTTTTACCAGTTTATTTCCATCACACCGTCCTGATGGCTATAATACATTAGAATTTTCGCAAATTCCGCTAACATTAACTGTTCCACGAAATCATCCATTGTCTAAAAAGAAAAAAATTAAAATTCAAGACTTATATGGTGAAACTATTTTGGTCGTTAAATCTGGTAATACCAAAAGAATTGATGAACTAAAAGAGACCTTTAAAGTAAAGTACCCTCAAATCATTTTTGAAGAAATACCACCTTATAATCTCGATACATTAAATTATTGTGCTCATAGTGGTCTGCCTATGATTAGTACAAATTTATGGAAAGATATCCATCCACTTCTAGTTACTATCCCATGTGATTGGACCTACACAATGCCTTATGGCATTGTGTATTCTGAAAATCAAGCACCTAAAATCCAACAATTTATCAATATCATTCAAAAACAAATTAGTTAATTACTATTTAAAAAAATCATGCATTAAATTTCTAAATTAAAAAATAGCTATTTTGCAAATATTAAAGTGAAAGAAGTTAGTCAACAAGTCGTTTATCCTCAACAAGAAAGTAATTCAGTAAAAATATTCTAAAAAAGAAAACTAATTAATAAAGGCTCTTCGTCAACTGTTGTTGGTGAATAATATTATGAAGGTTCTAATCACTTATGGAGTGCCTCATAATTGTTAGACATAAGTCTAACGATTGTGAGGTATTTTTTTATGTCCAAGTATTCAAGTAGCCTGAAAGTAGAAATTGTTCAATTATATCTAGAAGATCATATTTCTTTAACTATTTTAGAACAAAAATATAACATTCCCAAAAGGTATATTCGTAAATGGGTTACCTTAACTAAGGTTCAAGGTATCGAAGTGCTAAGGGTTAAGCATAGTAGGCGTATTTTTAGTCTTGATTTCAAGTTAAATGTGGTACGCTATTATAAAACTCACGATGTGGGATATGGCATTACTGCTGCTAACTTCAATATTAATCCGTCTCAAGTTCATACTTGGAATAAATTATTTGATTTATATGGCAGCCAAGCCCTTGTCTCACGTCCTAAAGGACGTCTTACACCTATGAAAAAAAGCGATAAAAAGAAAGAGACCATTACGTTAACTGAAAAACAAAAATACGAAGAACGTATTTTACAATTGGAAGCCAAATTACATGATGCAGAATTGGATCGTGACTTTTTTAAAAAATTGCACGCCCTAAGAAGTGGCAAACAAATAGGGAAAAAACCCTAATTATTCGCAGTCTTAGGGATAAAACTGGTAATGCTTTGAAAGAACTCCTGACAAAATTTAAGGTTAAACGGTCAACTTATTACGATCAATGTTACCGAATTGATAACCACATAGATAAATATTCTGTTGCGAAAGAAATGATTAAATCTATTTTTGATGACAGTCGTGAGACCTACGGTCACAGACGTATCCAAATAATGTTGGACAAGCGAAATATTCATCTATCCCTAACAACAATATTAAAATTAATGAATCAAATAGGCATTAAAAATACGATTTATTGTAAACATACGGATAAATATAGTTCATATAAAGGTCATATTGGAAAAATTGCACCCAATATTGTTAATCAAAAATTTAATGAAGTTCTTCCTTATCATGTTTTACACACGGATGTTACCCAAATTAAACTTCAAAATAATAAATGGGGTTATATTTCTGCAGTCACTGATGAGGCTAGTCACGAAGTTCTAGCATTATCCATGAGTGAACATCCAGATAAGGCACTCATTTTTGATATGCTCAACCAGCTGAAAGAAAGAAGTCTTCCAATAAGTTTAAAACCTATAATACATTCTGACCAAGGATGTCATTATCAATGGAACGATTATCAAAATGAACTAAAAACCCTGAACTACGTTCAGAGCATGCCTCGGAAAGGGAATTGTTTAGACAACGCACCAATTGAAAGTTTCTTTAGTTTAATGAAGCGAGAATGTCTCAAACGTCAGGTTATTTATGATATTGAGGAACTAATTCAAGTAACAAATGATTATGTAGAATGGTTTAATAATGAACGGATTTCTTGTAAATTAAAAGGCATGACCCCGATAGAATATCGAAATCATGCCTTAGTTGCTTAATTAATATTTAAATGTCTAACTTTTTTGTTGCACTTCAGACTTTAAAAGTCTTACATAGGGGGATTTTTGTCTAAGATATAGCCTTAATTACCTGACAAGGTGAACCATATGCCAATTGATTGGCTGGTACATCTTTTGTAACCAAACTACCTGCTCCAATCACTGAATTGTCACCAATTATGACTCCTGGTAAAACAGTCACACCCGCACCTAGCCAAACATTTTTACCAATTGTCACTGGTAAATTATATTGCGCATTTTTCAATCTTAATGCTGGGTTCAACGGATGAGTTCCAGCAATTAAAGTCACATTGGGCCCAATCATCGTATCATCACCAATCGTTATTTGGGTATCGTCGACTAAAGTTAGATTAAAATTAGCATAGACTCGCGCACCGATAAACGTATTTTTGCCCCAATTTGCATGAAGTGGCTGCAATAATATCGTTTCTTCACCAACATCACCCATAAACTTTTTTAATAACTGCTGCTTTTCGCTACTTTTACTAGGTAATAGTTGATTATATTCAAATATCCAATCCGTATATTGCGCTTGTTCTTGATTAATAGCAGCATTTTCATAATAAATTTCGCCGCTATCCATCCGTTTTTTAATTTCTTCTGTGTCCATTTGATACCCTCCTAACTAAAGCGAAAACTCTCCCATTCAATCAATTTTAATACTATTATTTTCTGTTCTCTCTTCCTAATCGTACCTTACCCGCTGTCCTACTCTTTTTGAACTCTTCATAATAGTGATTGAACCATCTCAATATTGTCTCTTCACTCACATCGAGTGTCTCTTCAGCATCCTCTGTGAAATTTTCCCAAGCATCTGGATTTCGGCGTGCAATTTCTTTTCTAAGTGTCACAATAAGTGGTTTTAACTTTTCTCTGTCTTTGTGTGACATCTTCAAAAAGGCTTCGGCACCTTTTGAATCCATTTGACTAACACCTGTGAATTCACTATTATCCGCGCTATTAGCAATAAATGAACGAATTGGAATCACAATAAAGAAAATCAACGTTATTTTTGGAAAAAACCAACCTAATAGAATTAAAGCTAGCAATAAAAATCCTGTTTCTGTATTATGTTTACCGTAAATAGCCACATAAACTTTTTGCATATCAGATTTTTCTGTATATTTCTGATGAATAATAGCTTTTGCTATTACTCTGAACAGAAAAATAATAATAACGTACAAAATCCCATACATTGTAACCGTTTCTCTAACTGTATCAGTTGTCATCAATCGTGTAAATGTAGGAATTAACGATAAAAACATCATTAAAATCAAATCCATAACAATAATTTGATTTGATACTTCATCGACTTCCGCAAAGGCAACTGCATGTTGATACCAAATGTTGGCAACAAAACAAAAACTAACAATGAAAATACCAATCGTCTGAAATAAATCAGTAAAATTAATTTGTCCATTTTTTACTTCAATGGGCATTTCTAATACCATAATCGTAATAATAATTGCAATAATAGCATCACTCAGCGTATCCAGTCTTTCTTTAATCTTCATATCTAACTCCTTTAACATATTTATCCTATGAACCACTAGCAAATAGTCTAGTAAACACTACCATTTTTAACACACATTGTAAAACAATAAAAAAGCTTTGAATCAGGAGTTAACTCCGAATTCAAAGCTTCTTAATTTATAATTTAAATTTTAGTACCAACCATTTGATAACCAGAATGATTTAGCAGCACTCCATGAACCGTAACGACTTGTTACGTAGTTGTTAGCAACTTTTTCTTGGTTTGCAGCTGAGTAATCACCGTTTAAGTATGATGCGCCTAATTGGTATTTACCAACGTATTGACCATTTCTAGCTGAGTATGAACCACCAGACTCCTTGTTAGCAATCCATGCTTTAGCACTTGAATCACTTGATGTTGCAGCATTAGCAGTACTTGGTGCAGCTTGGCTTGTTGTTGCTGCTTTTGGTGCACTTGTATTTGCTGAAGCTGTGTTTGTTGATGTTGTTGTAGCTGCTTTAGCTGTGTTTGCAGTACTTGATGCAGTATTTGTTGTTGCTGCTTTAGCAGCTGTATCTGTATTAATTGTTAATTGTTCGCCAACATAGATAACGTTAACATGGCTAATGTTGTTTTCTTTAGCAATTGTGCTAACACTAACATCATTAGATGTTTTGCTTGCGTATGATGCTGAGATTTCGTTAAGTGTATCACCTGATTTTACAGTATAAACGTCAGCGTCTGCTGCTTTAACAAGACCAAAGCCTGCTGCTACTGTTGCTACCATTGCTACTGAAAATTTTGTCATCTTTGTATTTAATTTCATTATATGAAGTTCTCCTTTAATGTTAACCGATTTTATTTAATTTATCTTTATATGCCATTTATCTTACGAGGTTCATACTATCAGTTACCTTTTACATAAGCATTTCAGTCAAATATCATTATCTTGAATTATTGTAATATAACTAGCATTTTGTAATAAACATCGCTCCATTAAAAATTATTTTCATCTTACTATCCTTATAAAAACAGTCTTTATAAAAAAAATTCAATTATTTTTTATATGACAAAAAGCAATGATATTTGCCCTAAAAATAATTTAATAATCTTGTTTTTTTTACTTGTTTTATCAAAAAAAGTATTATCAGCAATGATTCTTGCCAATAATACTTTTAAAATTTCACTTGATTACGTTGTGTCCAAGTATCTAAACGAGCACTTTGAATCACAATTCCATTTAGCAAATGTCATACGCTATCCCCCTTAGTTTCAAAATACCTAACCGTATCCTATATCGATTTTTCTTCATTATGTGTAAACAGAGATAACGTAACTAAAGGATTCATTTGACAACATCGTTTAAAAAGATTACGATGTTTTTGTAGGTTAGTGAATACTTACTCACTTTTAAAATGGAGGTTATTATTTATGAACAAACCAATTATTCAATTAACAGATCTATCAAAATCATTTAACAAACATGTTGTTTTAGATCATATTTCAACAACTGTAGAAGAAGGCACAATACTGGGGCTAATCGGTCCTTCAGGTGCTGGAAAATCAACTATTATTCAATTATTACTTGGGGCAGAAAAAGCTGATAGTGGTACGGCAACCGTCTTTAATCAAGTTATGCCTAATCGTAAACTACTAGGAAATATTGGTTATATGGCTCAAAGTGATGCCTTATATGAACAACAATCTGGCCGAGAAAATTTAATCTTTTTCGGTCGAATGAAAGGTATCGCTAAACAAGACATACAATCTAATGTTGAACATGTCACAAAAGTAGTTGATTTAGGAGAAGCACTAGATCAGCGTGTGTCTGGGTACTCTGGCGGTATGAAACGTCGTCTTTCACTTGCTATTGCCCTCATTGGTAATCCAGATTTAATTATCTTGGATGAACCAACGGTTGGTATCGATCCCGCTCTTCGTCGCCATATTTGGCAGGAACTCCATCGATTAAAAAATGAAGGCCGTACTATTCTTGTTACAACTCATGTTATGGATGAAGCTGAATTAGTTGATCGTGTTGCCATGTTATTAAATGGTCATTTGCTCGCAGATGACACTCCCGAAAAATTAAAAAATAAGTATCACGTCACTTCAATTGAAGCCGTCTTTTTAAAGGTCGAGGAGGAAAATAAATGAGAACTTTAATCATTGCCAAACGTGTTTTAACTGAATTGTTAAGAGATAAACGTTCCTTAGCGCTCATCTTTATTGCACCATTACTTGTTCTAACATTAATGAATTTTGCGTTTAATGATAATTCAGCACAATCAACTAAGATTGGGACTGTCTCTGTCTCAAAGACATTAAATCAAAAATTAGACCAAAAAAACATCATTATTAAAAAATATTCAACCATCAAACAAGCTAATAAAGCACTTAAAAAGGACCATATCGACTCATATATTAGCCAATCTGGTCAAAAATTATCTGTTACTTATGCAAATGTTGATGCTAGTAAGACAGCTGCAACGAAAATAGCTATCAAAACAGCTGCCGGTTCTGTTCAACAAGAAAAAATCAAAAAAGCCTTAACGACTTTAACAAAAAACTTACCTGCTTCACCTAAAGTAAAAACAGCTGAACCTTTATCACTCAAAAATCACTATGTTTACGGCGATAAAGATACCTCTTACTTTGATAAAATGTTACCAATATTGATGGGATTCTTCGTTTTCTTCTTTATTTTCCTAATCTCTGGTATGTCTCTATTGAAAGAACGAACATCTGGCACCCTTGATCGTTTATTGGCAACACCCGTTAAACGGTCAGATATTGTCTTTGGTTATATGCTTAGTTATAGCATTTTAGCCTTTTTACAAACTGTATTAATTGTCTTATTTACAGTCAAAATCCTATCCGTCGACATTTTAGGTAGTATCTGGTCAGTTATTACCATTAATTTATTATTATCACTAGTTGCTTTAGCATTCGGTATTTTAATGTCGACTTTTGCAAAATCAGAATTCCAATTAATGCAGTTTATTCCTATTATTGTTTTACCTCAAGTATTTCTATCTGGCATTATTTCCCTAGATTCGATGCCTCATTGGCTTCAATATTTTTCATATATCTTACCAATGAGATATGCTGGCGAAGCTTTAACTGGCGTTATCATGCATGGTTATCACTTACTAACGGTCTGGCCTATGTTGGTCGCATTATTAATTTTCTTGATTGTTTTACTCATTTTGAATATTATTGGGTTGAAACGTTATAGAAAGGTTTAGGTATTCAAATGGAAAACATTAAAAATGATTGGATTTCTGATAAAAGTATTCCAAATGGAAAAAGAGCTGTTCTATTAGCTGGTTTAGCCCTATTTTCAGCTCAAGGATTTGATAATACCTCAACTTCAGAACTTGCAGCTGAAGCACAAGTCAGCGAGGCAACTATTTACAAATATTTTAAAACAAAACGTGACTTATTATTAGCGATTATCGATCCAATGATAGCTAATTTTATTCCAAAATCGTTATCCTCTCTTCAATTGGAAATCAAAGAAATAGAGTTAACATTGGACTCATTCATTCACTTTTTTGTCCAAAATCGTTGGGATTTTTTGAAACAAAACCATGAAGCTATCCAAATTTTAATTACAGAAATTTTAACAGATTCAACAATTAAACAACTTTTCATTGAAACAATGAGTAACTATACACCATTTCTTAAAAATATTTTATTACACCTATTGAAACAAAATAATAAGCTGAATCCCAAATTAACAGCAGCCGATTTTGCTCGAACAATTATAGGCTTTCTACTCACCTACTTTATGCAAGTTAATCTTTTTAGTGTAGAAGCAATTAAAACAGAAGAACAGACTTTAATTACCATTGAAATGCAGATTATCCGAGCTTTAACTTAAATCTCTTAAAAAATAGTGTATGAAAACGCAACAGTTTTCATACACTATTTTTTTAGGCTCTTCATTAAGTATTGTTGACCTAAAATTTCACTTGATCATGTTGTGTCCAAGTATCTAAACGAGCGCTTTGGATCACAATTTCGTATATAATTTCATCTTCTATATCTTCGTCAGATAACCCACCCATGAATCCTGGTACCTGTTCACGATATAAATCTGCTAAATCCGCTAATTTGTACGTTGACCCCTTAACACTCAATCGATTACTAGCAATAGTCATCCCAGTACTCGTTGGAATTGTATTTATAGCTGCTTTACCTAAATCAAGTTCAGCAATTTTTGGTGTCTCTTTATATTTCACTTCTACACATCCAATTAACAGTACTCCATCTTCTTTAGAATATATTATTCTAAAATAATCGAATTTGCTGTTCTCTATAATTTTAGAGCCATATTTATCTCACATGAACCATTAATAAATCTTTATTTTTAAATAACCTGCAGCTTTATGCTACTATCAAAGTAATTAATAAATCTTAACATTAGGGGTCATTCAAAATGAAACAATTACATTACGATACAATTATCATTGGTGCTGGACCTGGTGGTCTCTCTGTTGCTTTTGATTTAAGTCAAAAACAATCTATTCTAATCGTTGAAAATGATCTTTGGGGAGGTACTTGTCCTAATCGAGGTTGTGATCCTAAAAAAATGCTTTATTCTGCCGTTGAAACTAAGCAACGACAAGAAGCAATGCAAGGATTTGGTTTGACTGGTGGTTCTACCATTAACTGGCCGGAATTAATGGCCTTTAAATCAGCTTATACAGACAACGTCCCTACAAATACTTTAGCCGGTCTATCTGCCTCAAATATCGAAACCGTGCACGGATCAGCCAAATTCATTTCAGAATCAGCAATTAAAGTAAATGAATCAACTTATACCGCTGATCACTTTGTCATTGCGACTGGTCAATCACCCGTAATACCAGACATTTCCGGACATGATTTCTTAAAAACAAGCACAGATTTCTTATCTCTCAAAGAAATTCCAGCAAAAATTGCTTTCATCGGTGCTGGTTACGTTTCAATTGAACTCGCCAATATCGCAAGGGCCGCAGGGGCAGAAGTTCATATCATTCAACATAATGACCAAATTTTACGCGAATTTCCAACCGAATATACGGAACGTCTTATCAATCGTTTAAAGAATAATGGCATCCAATTTCACTTTAATACTAACGTAACTGAAGTGACCAATCATCGATTATTGGGTGACAACGGCCTAGACTTAACCGTTGACCTAGCCATTTCAGCATTGGGTCGTCACCCCAACATCAACTCCCTGAATTTACCTGTTTCTGGGGTGAAATCAGATTCACATGGTATCATCGTGGATAATCATTTAGCAACGACTAATAAGCAAATTTACGCTATTGGAGACGTTATTTCACGTAAACAACCTAAGCTGACACCTGTTTCTACGTTTGAGGGGCACTATGTTGCGAAAGAATTACTTAGCGCCGACAATCATGCGATTACTTACCCACCAATCCCCGTCACTGTTTATGCGAGTCCACAACTTTCTCAAGTTGGGATCACTATCGAACAGGCTCAAAAAGAACCCGAACGATATGACATTAGAACGCAAGATACAACCAAATGGTACACATTCAATCGCATTAAAGAACCAACAGCATCTGTCACAACTATTTTTGATAGCTCAACAACTTTACTAGTTGGCGCCGTTGTTTATGCCACTATCGCTGAAGAATTAATCAATTATTTAACGCCACTCATTGCGAATAAAACAACTAAATCAGACGTGGATAAGCTCATTTTTGCTTACCCAACACCAGCAAGTGATTTAGATTACTATCTATAAAAAATAAAACGAGATTAAAAGAAAAATTTTCTTTTAATCTCGTTTTTTGTTTTGTTTTTTTCGTTTTAATTCGTTATTAATTGAACGTATGTTTAAAACAGTCGCAATATGTAACATTAGCCATACGATAATATACATAACTGTTATTTCAATCACAAAAACAACCGGGCTACCTAGTATCACTGTTATATTCGTACTCAATCCAACAATCAGGATTACACCTAAATAATGAATCACTAATGCAACCCAATAATTTAACCGTTCACTATCAAAAATCATTGATAAAATACCAATTAACGCACTAATTATCAGAGTTGTTATAATATCTTTTGGCGTCATAACAACCGGCTTCATTCGAATCAATAAGAATAATAAATAGACAAATGATCCAAGTAATAATCCAGCTGACATATGACGCATAATACTTTTTATTATCATTTATTTATCCTCACATTCTTAATTGTCGACGAAGTTCCGGCAGATATTTGCGACTAACAATAAGTTTAAGTTGATTCGTCATAAATGCTGTCATATTCCCTGAAAATGCTGCTTCTAATGACTCCAACTGATTAATATTAATAACGGTACTCTTTGATACTTGAATAAAATCATGATTATTCAACCGTTCAATCATCGTTTTTAACTGACCTTTTACTGAATAATTCTTCACTATTGTATGAATCGTCAGTTCACTGCCGTATACTTCAATCGCTAAAATCTCACTTGTTTGCACCATAACAACGCGATCCTCAACCGTGATTGGAATCATACCAACCTGTGTGTTCAAATTTTCTAATTGTTGTAAAATTTTTAACACATCATGAGAAAGAGCGTTTGCTTGAAGATTAATCACAATTTCATCATCATTCAATTCATCATTTTGTTCAAAATTAATCTTCAAGTTACATCCTCTCTTTCTTAACGTTATTTGTTAATTATACGCTACTTACAACCACGCGACGACTACCACGAGCTAAACTAAGTGACACAACTATAAAGATTATCGTGAAGGCTCCTAGGATGAAACAATTCTGCTGAATACTCGTTAATTGATTCAAATTAATGCCAATTCCCATTAGCTTTTTAAAATGTAATACCGTGCCTACAGAAGCATTTTTAAAAGACACATTTAATTGGTGAGTGACTAAAATTTGCCTAAATATTGCGGCATTATAAGGTGCTGGTGTTAATTTCATGATAAGTTGAGCTGTATGCGGTACCAGTCCAACCGGCATATATACACCCGCAAAGAAACCAGATGCAGTCCCAATAATTGTATTAATTTTACCCAATGAATCAACTTTTTTTACAAATGAAAATAATAGTAAATTAAATGTCGTCCAAACTAAACTACTCAATATGATTGTTCCTAAAATAGGTACAATTGTGTTGAGTTGAAAAGATAGACCATCTGTAACATTGAAATAAATTCCCATCCCTAACAACATCACGATTTGCATAATAATACCAATTAAAATTGCACTCACAAAATAACTAATCTGAATGCCAACGTAAGAAATATCTGTTAGAAATAAATCAGATAATGCCCCATTTTCGCGATCTTTAATCATTTGACCCAACCCATGGGATGTCGCAGCTATTGCTGTTACAACTAAGGTTCCACTGATTAACCAAGGATCCATTAATAATTTGGCATCAGGTACACTGGACCAACTCGCTATCATATTTTGTTTCAAAAAAATAAGATATAACACAAATGAAATTAAGGCTCCCAATAATGAAAAAATGACCCCACTACGATTACCAAAATATAAACTCAAATGACGTTTAATTAAGCTTTGCATGTTAACGAATCTCCTTTCCAGTTAATGCCAAAAATATATCGTCCATGTTGCCATGACGAAATTCAAAATGAGTCATAAAGGGTTCAATTTTCTGTAACAACATAATGACCTCATGTTCTTTAGGAACTTTAACCAATAAACATCCCTTTTCTTGAACAACATCCCAAGAAGGATCCAATTCAGCTAACACAGCCTCTTTTTGATTTGATTCTATCGTTAGTAAATTTTGCGCATAGGTCTCTTTTAAGTGGCTAACGGTATCATGCGCAATGACTTCCCCGTGATCAATAACATAAACGAAATCAGCTTCCTCAGCCTCTTCCAAGTAATGCGTTGTTAAAATGATGGTCAATCCTTGTGTGTCACGTAATTGGTTTAACGTTGCCCAAATCACCTTTCTCGTTTGAATGTCTAAACCGGTAGACGGTTCATCAAGAAATAATAAATCCGGTTGGTGGACAAGCGCTCTAGCAATATCAACACGTCGTCTTTGCCCGCCAGATAATGTATCATAACGTTGATCCAAAATGGTTGTTAATCCGAAATCAACAATCAATTTCTTTTCATTAGCCAAATCAATATTCTGATACATTCTTGCACGACTTTGTATATTTTGTCGAACTGTTTGTTGTCCATCTAAGACACTATTTTGAAAGACAACGCCAATTTTATGATGATATTCTTTTTGTTCTGGTTTTAGTCCAGCCAATCTAATTTCACCAGCTGTTGCTTGAATCAACCCCGTTAACATATTAATGGTGGTTGATTTACCTGCCCCATTTGGCCCAAGCAAAGCAATTAATTGCCCTTCTTTTACAGTTAAATCAATATGATTAACAGCTACTTTTTCACGATACGTTTTACTTACAGATTTTACAGTTAATAATGTCATAAAAAAATCCTCCCTTTACTGAATGACCTAAGTCTATTCTCAAAAGGAGGATTTGTGATTCATATTAGGTTAAGTGGTTCCAAAAGAGCACTAAGTGGTTTTGAAAACGAATCAACATCCGAGCATTAACTTTTTTAAATCGTTTGTTTTTTTACTCGTGCTTGAACCCACAAGTTAAATATTAAAACAGCAACTAATAACAATGTCGCAATTAACATAATATTATGTAAGCCTTCGTACATGATTTGGCGCATTGCGGGCAATAATTTCTCAGGAAGTGCTGAAACACTTTTTGAATCGCTTAATTTATTTAACATAGCCATCGAAATTTTGCCATGAGATTGCTGAATCCCTTTTGATAATGCATTATTGAGGACAACACCATAAATTGATGACATAAATGTTTGACTTAAAATACGTAACAAGTAGGCAAATGAAGTCGCTATTGGCACGTCTCGACTTTCAGCATCTTGCTGAACGCTAAGTTGCAGCACATTGAAACACATCCCTAACCCAAATCCTTCAAAAGCACCCATTAACAAAAGATACCAAAGAGGTATTGTGACACCAACAAATAACATCCCTACAAAAGAAACAATAAAACTAATCGTTCCAATTGTAATAACACGATATTTGCCTAAACGTGGCGTCATCGTTGGTCCTGTCAATGAACCAACCAAATTGGTCATTGCTCCTGGAATTTGCGTGGCGCCTCCAATTAATGCACTCATACCAAGCAGGCCTTGCGCCCACATCGGAATATAAATGTTAAATGAGATAAATGCACCCCATAAAAGAGCAAACAAAATAAAATCAACAATCAATTTCTTATTTTTAAATAATCGATTTGGAATAATGGGATCAATCGCTTTATCTTCAACTTTAAATAAGACGCCAAGTAATACAATTCCGGCGATGATTAAGCCAGCAATTAGCCCCGTTGAACCAACACCAATCATTTGAATCCCCGTTAATAATGTCACTAAACTGACAATCATCATACCAGCACCCAAGTAGTCAATATTACCTTTTTGACGTTTTTTAATTTTTTCTTTGAAGAAAAATTGAATTGATATAATCGAAATAAACGCAATTGGGACGTTAATATAGAAAACCCAATGCCAACTAAAAGTATCAACAATCCAACCACCAATTAAGGGGCCAATAATTGAAGCAATACTATAACTGGCAGTTGCATAACCAATCACTTGCGACCGTTTCTTGATATTCTCATAGATATCAGCATAGATGATAAAGGGAATTGTATTCATCCCTCCAGCACCAATACCCATAACTGCTCGCGCAACTAGGAAAAAGACAATATTACCTGATATTGCTTGAAAAATAGCACCAACTGCAAATAATAAAGTCGCTAATTGATACGCACCACGATTTCCGATTCGTTCCCCCAATTTACTCCAAAGTGGTGTGGCAACTGCCATCCCCAATAGAAAGACGGCAACAATCCACCCCATATATTGGATGCCGTGCAAATCGCTGACAATTGAAGGTAACGCGGTATTAATAATTGTTCCATCGAGACCGGCCATTGTATTAGATAGCAGCAAGGCTATGGTGACGATAATTAGATTCCTTTTGTTCATAACTTCTCCTTTTTATGCGACTCACTCAAAATGATTATCCTATTTATAACTATACGCCTTTGAGTGAACTCTAAAGCAAGAAAAAATTTTTAATCGATAACTTTCAAAGGGTTCATTACTAGAAAATGCCTAATTTCAAACAAAAAAACCTATCTCCGATAAAAGTTCGAAAATAGGTCTTTGTCAATTAATAAGTCTTCAATTTTTTATTACAATATAACTGTTTTTGTAAAGACACCAAAGTTTAAAATATAAACTTACTCAAAAAAATTTTTGAGCAAGTTTTTTATAAATTTGAATGTAATCTAAATAATCCTGTTCTAATACATATTCATTAATTTGATGTGCACTTTCGTTACCTGGTCCTAAAATAACCACTGGCATTTTAAGATTATGACCTATAAATGAGGTTGCATCTGTTCCACCAGTAGCACCAATAACTAAACTATTTTCATTCCAAATATCCTTATAGACATCTTGAGCCATTTTTACTAAAGGTTCCGTTGGCTCAACGTAAACAGGTAAGTTATTTTCTGTAATTTTAAACCCATAACGAGGCTGCTCAAAATTTGCATTAAGTTGATCAATTATCCCTTGAATATCTGAAATAATTTTGTTATTTGAATATTCAGGAACCGTTCTAAACTTAACATGCATTGTGGCAAATCCTGGGACAGTATTAGGTTGGTCGCCCCCATTAATCATTGTATTAACAACAATTGTATGACCTAATAGATTATTTTCATATTCGTCTTTAATTAAAGTTTTTGCATACTCATTTTGTTGTTTCCAATATTCAATTAAGAAATCAATCGCATTGAGTCCAAGTTGTGGTGTTGAACTATGTGCTGAAACGCCTTCAAAAGTAATATCAATATCAATTGAGCCTTTATGTGCAGAATAAATAGCATGCCGACTGAATTCAGCTGGGCTTCCGTCAGGTAAAACAAGTAATTGATTTTTAATGAAGTAGTCTAATACAGGTTTAGAACTAGTATTAGAGGGTTCTCCGACAATAAGCGCTGATAAATCATCAGCATAACCCAATTCAGCAAGTTGTTTAGATCCTGCCATCCCTACTTCTTCACCGACAGTAACGATCAAACGAATATGTCCATCAAAATGAGGATCTTCATGCAGTTCAATCATAGCGATTACTTGACCAGCTAATCCAGCTTTCATATCAGTTGTGCCACGGCCGAACATTTTACCTTCTTTAATTGTTAATTCAAATGGATTAGTATCCCATGCCGCACTATCGCCAGCTGAGACAACATCTGCATGTCCTGTAAAACCAAGCAATTTACCATCTGCTCTTTTTGCACCAATTTCTACAATTAAATTGGCTCTGTTAGGCGCGCTTACTATTTTTTCACTCTTAATACCATGTTTTTCAAATAATTCTTTTAAGTAATCTGCGACTAATTCTTCATGGTCATTTTCAGTATTCAACGCAACTAAATCTTTTAACAAGCTTATTTCTTCTTCTTTTTTCAAATAAATCCCCCCACAATCATCGTTATTTTTTTACAAGCCTATTATAACATTTCTTTAGCTCTACAATGTCTGTTAGTGGTGCTAGAACTCTATCACTGACAGCCAAAAAAGGTTTTAGAACTTTCTACTTTTTATCACAGATAATTGTCCAAAAAATAATATTAACCGTTACTATCGTGTGAATGAGATAAATTCCGGCTAATAAGTGCTGGTTCGTTATTGCCGAACTTGAAAAGAATGTTACTAAGGATGTTTTAGCTACTATTGAAAAGCCTATAACAAGCAGCATATAGAATAATTGTTGCAGTAGATTCCCTATTCCAGACAATTGATATTTTAATACGAACGCCTGATTATTTTGAAATTGAATTTTTCTAAAGCTTTCATTCACTAATTGATTCTCTAACCCGATATAGTAAGCAATTAGTAAAATTCCTAAATAAAAACTTACTTGCGTAAACGTTAAACAGAGCGCAATAATCAAGACATACTTTCGGTAATCAGCCCATTTCCCAGTAGTCATCATCCCTAACTCAAAACCAATAATATAAATGATATAGATAGGAATAATAGCATTTAAATGGAAATAAGTCATCGAGAAAAATGGTGCATATAACAGGACATAATTCAGCATGACTCCTCTGTTAATCGCTAAATAATTCTCTCTAAATAATTTATTTTTCAATAAAATATAAATTATAGCGATTAAAAAAATCAAAATACTAGCAAAAATCAGCATTTCACCGCTTCTATTTATAAATTCCGCTCTAATGAATTTTGCGATAAAGAAAAATAAACTTGCGATAAAAACAAAGAAAAGATACCCTATTAGAATTTTTTTATTTGGTTTTTTAACATCAGGCGCAGCACTTATATTTTCTGATAAAAGTAACTTTAAATTCAAAGCTAAAAATAAATTTAAGATAGCTAAAACAAAGAAAAGAATTTGATAGTATCCATTAGTGTTGGCGTAATATAACAGTCCTCCAACAAATATGAAAAAAATAAGACTGCTGAGCCAGTCCATTTTTTTCAATTTAATCGAATCACGTTCCTTGATGGATAAGAAAAAGGGCCAAGACCAACTTGAACCAATTCCTAAAAATAGTCCACTTATACCAAGCATTGTCACGTTACTTGGATTTAGCCCTCCCAGAAAAAATCCAAAACAATTAAAAATTGTAGAAAAGAGGATCATTTGGTAATGACTCATTGAAAAGAAAGGCGTTAAAAACATTCCCACACCTCTAAACGTATACAGAATAGCTAATGGAATCAAAAATGCACTCGTTCTACTTTGGAAAGCATAAATACTATAAAAAATAAGATACGGTAACATCGTATCTATATTGGAAAAAAGATTTAACATTGGTAAAAATAATTTCTTGCGCAAAACATTCACCCCGTCAAATATATTTTATTGATTTTTTTTAATTACGGTAACTCGTTCTACTATTTATGATACGGACTACCCGCGTTAATCATGAACCCCCGATAGACTTGTTCAGTCAAAATCATACGCATCAATTGATGGGGCAATGTAAACTTACCAAATGATATCTGTGTATTGGCACGTTTTAACACGTCATCGCTTAATCCTAACGAGCCACCAATGACAAACGTAATATCTGAATGGCCATAAGTTCCAAGATCAGCAATCTCCTTAGCAAAATCTTCAGAGGTACGCTCCTTGCCCAAAATAGCCAACGCATAAACGTACTCTTTATCCTTAATCTTACCAAGAATACGGTCACCTTCTTTACCCTTAACCTCAATCATTTCTGCTGGACTTAATTTCTCAGGTGCTTTTTCATCACTAACTTCAACAATTTCAAATTTACAAAACTTACTTAGCCGTTTTGCATACTCTTCAATCCCTTGTTTGAGATATTTTTCTTTTAACTTACCGACACCAATAATCTTAATATTCATCATTTTCCACCTTTTTCACAAGTTATACACAAAGTTATGCACATATACACAATTTGAAACACTACATATTGCGGAGAATATATGTTCGTCACTACATTTATTTGTGACCCATTTGTCAACACTATTTTAGTTATGCACAGATTCAATGTCTTTAATATTTCTTAATTATACGCTTTATACACTGCTATATCAGCCTTTATTTAATAATAATATCAAAAAAAATAAAAGTTAAGCACAGCTTACGCAATTAAATGTGCATAACTGATTAATCAAACAAGTCCCTTACCAGTAACCTTTCACCTTGTTAAGCACACCCACCAAAATATCTATCCACTTAGTTATGCACACTGTTCATTTAAAATAAAAAAATATCCGTAAATATTGACTCATTTACGGATATTTCATCTTTAATTATTGTGCTGATGATGACTGACTTGTTGTGCTCGTACTTGTATTTGAATCTGTTGCTTCTAAAGTTAATTTTATGTTAGCTTTTTCTAATTTACCGTTATGGTAAAATTCAACAGCTACCGTATCACCAATTTTATGCTCGTATAAAACTTCTCGTAAACTTGAAATATCAGTTACTTTTTTACCGCCCAATTTTACGATAACATCATATTTACTAATGCCAGCATTCTTAGCAGGTGAGCCACTATTAATTTTAACAGCGACAATCCCTGAAGTAACGCTTGTTGGTAATTTCAAGACACTCTTTTGATCACTTGCTGAAACATACGTTAAATCAATTAATGAAATACCTAATGCGGGACGTTTAACTTTCCCATTAGCAACTAATTGATTAATAATAGACACAACTTCGTTACTTGGAATAGCAAATCCCATTCCTTCAACAGCAGTTGATGATTCACTAGAACTTGATGATTCTGTTGCTGTACTTGCCAATTTCATTGAATTAATTCCAATCACTTGACCAGACGTATTAATTAATGGACCACCTGAATTACCTGGGTTAATGGCCGCATCCGTTTGAATAACCGTTGCTTGACCCGTTTTAACACCAGAATCGTTTGTCACATCAATTGTCCGCTTTTTAGCTGAGATAATCCCTTGAGTCAACGACGTTGCGTAGTCAGATCCAAGTGGCGACCCAATAGCTAATGCCGTTTCACCAACCGTAATATTATCAGAATCACCAAATGTTGCAATTTGGGTCACATCTTTTGCTGAAATTTTCAAAACAGCTAAATCCGTAACCGCATCTTTACCGACAATCTTAGCACTTAATTTTTTACCATTACTCAATAAAACTTCAACTTTACTTGCGCCAGAGATAACGTGGTTATTCGTTACGATATAGGCATTGCCATCTGATTTTTTGTAAATGACACCAGAACCTTCACTCGATTCTGACTCTTTTGTTGACGCAGAAGAATCACCTGTTGCGCCATATAAATCAGTTAAACGACTACTTGAACTATTTGATTTCGTATATGAAATCACTGAAACAACAGAACTCTTAACTTTAGCAAAAGCCTTTGACGATTGATTACTTGATTTAACACTAACGTTTGTTACTTTTGTTGTGCCTGATTTATTTGAAGCTGTTGTAATTGCACCATTGTCGCTACTATTATTATTTTGATAAAATGCGTAACCACCAAATGCAATTCCACCACCAACTAATCCTGCAATTAGAGCTGTAACAACCGTTTTACCTAAACCAAATCCTGTTTTCTTTTCATTTGACATTTTTATATGCGCGACACATTTGTCGCTACCCCCTTTTAACGTAGTCTTTACTCTATTAAGAGTAACGGTTAATTGTGAACTATTTATGAACAAATTTCGAAAAAAAGATTATTCTTATAAAACAACTAATTTTGTGGCTTTTTCTGGATCTGTATCGAACACGTTAAAGTCGCCACCCACTGCCAAATCATGTTCTTTCATCGTTGATTCAACAGTTAAATGAGCCAACGCTTTCATATTGTTATCCTTACTAAGATGACCCAAGAAGATTTTTTTTGTCCGATTACCCATAACATTCATCAACGCATCGGCTCCATCTTCATTTGATAAATGACCTTTGTCACCCAAAATACGTTGCTTTAATGACCATGGATAGCCACCCATCCGTAACATTTCAATATCATGATTACATTCAAACAGATAAGCATCCGCATCAGAAATAATCCCTTGCACATTCTCTGAGACATAGCCTGTATCCGTTAAAATCACAAATGATTTATCATTATGGTGAAATTGATAAAATTGTGGCGCAGCAGCATCATGAGAAACGCCAAAACTTTCAACATCTAAATCATCAAAGGTCATCACTTTACCCATGTCAAAAATATGCTTTTTCTCAACAGGAATTTTCCCGACAGTATGTGCCATAGCATCCCATGTCAATTTATTCGCGTACACGTTCATATCATATTTACGAGCCAAAATACCAGCAGCCTTCGCATGATCAGTATGTTCATGTGTCACGAATAATGTATCGACATCGTTAATATCTCGACCAATATCAGTCATTAAATTCGCAATTTTTTTACCACTTAACCCAGCGTCTACAAGTACTTTATGCTTAGGCGTTTCAATATAAGTGACATTTCCCGCACTACCACTTGCGAGAACACTAATCTTCAGATCGTCTGTCTCTTCATTCATTAATCGTCTACGCCTCTATCCTTTACTATTGTTTAATTTAAAACATCACTACTATCTTTCATAATTGACCCTGAAAATGCATTAACTTGTTTATACTGTATCGAACCATTGCTTGAATTTTTAATGGCGACTATCCAAACGGGAATGTAGACACTATATTTTTTATCTAAACTAAGCAACTCTGCGTAACCTAGCTTAGACCATTTAACCTGGCTCTTACTTGCAAGTTGATTATATTGATACAATATCAGGATTGCTTGTCGTTGGCTAATAATTGACTCATTTTCACGTAATTTTTCAGTTTTTGCCATATACGTCTGCGAATATCCCGTAATTTTATTATTTTTAATTGTAAATTTAATTAATCCAACATCTGAAAAAACCATTTTATTATAGACAACTTGTGAATATACCAGATCTTTATCAGTTGAAAGGCTAGCATTATAACGATAGTCAGAGCCATGTAAAATTAATTTATGATTACTTAAAATCGCCTTATCAATTGTTTTACTTGGATTCATACCATCTAAGACACTGATTGGTGTCACAAAATTACCTGACAATGTATTATCTTTATACATTGTCGCTTGATCTTGCAACTGATTCCTATCCTTGTCTAACGAATCAGACGTTTTGTTAGACATATACACGCCCAACCCTTTTTTACCTGAGACATGCCCATATTTAATATTATCTTCTTGCATTTCTTTAAGTGTTGTATCTGTTTTTGTCGTCCCAACTGAAGAATTGCTGGAAATTTCAATTTGCTGATTTTGCCGTAACGAGGTGAATAAAAAGATATTCAAACCAAGAAAAACAATAATAAAAATAATCTCAATTCGTTTAAAATCCAATTAATCCACCTCCTTAATTTGTTTGTAATAGTTCAGCATAGCTTTTCCATTCATTTTTATAACAGATATACCAAGTTGGCGATAAACTAACCACCAAATCAGAATCAGAACTTGAGACCCAACGATAACCCATTTGAATATCTGAAATATTCGCGTCTTTATATCCTGCATTAATTAAATTATTCAGCACTTTTTCTGTACTTGGCAGCGTAACATCCGCTTTTCCAGATGGAACAGCAATTTGTAACGTTAATAATGAGAAATCTATTTTATGCCCACCATTAGCCATTTCCTCAACTTCAATTGCGCCATGTTTAGTCTGATTGAAGATTGGGAAACCTTCAATATAACTCCTAAATGTTGTCGTCATAGTATGACTATCAAAGTGATAAAAATGAATATTATCTAATCCGATACCCGTCGCTTTAATACTCGTATACCCTTTCTTTAAAGCTGTTTCACGATTTGTTTTTGGTTTAGTGTCTGAGCCTTTATCATCTTCAAATGACACTAAATTGGTCGCATTTTGAACCGTCAATTGTCGATTAGAACCATCATAATAAGTACTTGTCTTCTTACTTTCCTTAATGTTAACGGATGAACCATCCGTTTGTCCCAATAAATTAGCGACGTACTTGCTTGCCGTTTGTTTATCCACTAAGTAACGGAAACGCGCAATTTTAAAATCTTGGTTATAGTACATAAAGATATTATCATTATGTAGCTTAAAGGTAACTGGCAATTGCGATAATGTCTTGCCTTGTACGGCATTATCGATCATTTTGTCTCGACTGTATGACTTACTTAAAGAAATTTCATACACTTTTTTATCTTTATCACTCAATAAATAGATACTTTTTTTACTATTATGAGGAATAACGATTCTATTAATAGAGCGATTTTTATAATTCTTATTCTGTTGATTGAATACTTGATTAAACAAACCAATCGTAATTTCATCCGAATAGCTAAGTACCAATTGATTTTTAGTATTCAAAAAAGCCAAATACGCATTTTTATTTTTAACTGGCACTTCAGAAATAGACTTTTCCTGCCACTTGCGCATTTTCTTTTGAATATTTGCAATAATATTAACCTTTTCACTATATAACACATTTTGTCCTTGTTGATCATTATAGATAACAGATGTTGGTTCATATACTTCACTTAACTTCGTACTTTTCGTTAACTCTGTCTGAGGTGTTGAATTGGTGGAATTTGTTGATTCATTTTTCCCATTCCACGTCGAATTTGTCCAAATGACCCATGATAGACCAATACTTGTCATAACTAATAAAAATAAGATTGTTGGTAAAATAAATTTATTCAATTTCATCCCACAGGTCCTCCTCATATGATTCATAAGGCAATGAAATATAGAAAGTTGAACCTTTGCCCTCTGAGCTATCTAACCAAATCTTACCCTTATGCATTTCGACAACTTCTTTCGAAATGGCTAAACCAAGTCCAGTCCCACCTTGAGCTCTTGATCGTGCTTTATCAACACGGAAAAAGCGATCAAAAATATGGGCTAAATCCTTCTTAGGTACACCAAGACCTTCATCAGAGATACTCAAGATAACGTGCTTATGTGTCTCCAATAAACGACAAGTAATTTCGCCACCATCTGGTGAATATTTAATCGCATTATTCATAATATTATCAATCACTTGAACAATCTTATCCGTGTCTAACTCAACCCATAAATCACGTTTAGTAAAGTCACGCTTAATTGAATATCTTTTTTTGGACCCATCATCAGTACTAATCATCATATCGAATCTATCCAAAACATAACTGAATAATTCATTCAAATTAACCAATTCAAGTTCCAACTTAGATGTTCCCGAATCCATTCGTGATAAATTAAGTAAATCGTTAATCATACGCATCATACGTTCTGTTTCATCCTGTGTGACTTTTAAGAAGCCAGGTGCAACTTCTGGATCTTTCCATGCGCCATCATTTAACGCTTCAATATAACTCTTCATACTCGTTAGAGGCGTCCTTAACTCATGAGAGACATTAGAAACAAAGCTTTCACGTTCACGCTCAATTTTTTGTTGTTCTGTAACATCATGTAAGACACAGACGAGTCCACTAATAAAGCCAGACTCTCTCTGAATTAATGAGAAGTACGCATTTAATATTTGCGCATGTTCAACGTCAGATAAATCAATCATAATTTCATCTTGGTTTTCCAATAAATCACGTAACGTATACTGCTTACGTAAATCGAGGACGTCCAGAATAGATTGGCCAATTGATTTATCTTCATCTCTACTTAATAAATTAGTAGCAGCTTCATTCATAATGATGACATTTCCACGACGATCAGTCGCAATCACACCATCTGTCATGTGTGATAAAACGCTATCTAATCGACGTCGTTCAGCCTCAGATGATTCTTGTGCCTCTTCAACACGAACTGACAAGTTATTAACTGCGTCGGCTAATTGGCCCAATTCATCATTAGAATACACATGGACTTTACCCGAATAATCACCACGAGAAATCCGAATTGTTTGCTTCTTCATCTCTTCTATAGGTCGTGTTATTGCCCGGGAAATAACTATTGTTATTAAAAGAACCAATATTGCCGCAAAAACAGACGCCGATACAAAGATAACGGTGATATCATTGATATTTGAATATAAACTCTCAAGATTAGCTTTAACATATGTGACACCCACTGTAGTCGTTGTATTACCAACGGTACTAACTAACGGTACAATCGACACATAATAACGTTTATCGTTAGAGCCATCATAAATATTCTTTTCAAACGTCTTAGGCGTATATAACACTTGCTTAATGGTTGCATCCGTCGTTTTTTGACCAACAACAGCCTGATTATTAAAATCACTACTCCCACGAATTGTACCTTTACTATCAATTACTCGGATTTCTGTGATACTTGAATTACTGACATCTTCCAATATCTTTTTGATATCTTTACTACCGGTTGCAGTATTTGTTTTCGTTAAATCTTTCGTAATCGAATTTGTAATATATGTGGGCAATTGGACTTGTTGCTTAAATGCATTTAAATTCTGTTGCTCTAATTGCCTAACAAAATAAGCCCCGACAATTTCTAACGTTATTAAAAGCAATAACGCAAAAATGAGGGCTATTTTAAATTGAATAGATTTAAAAAAACGAATTTTTTGATTCATTTTCATCGTTATTCTCCCACTCTATTCTGAATCTGGATTTTTCATATAATAACCAACACCACGACGTGTTACTAACCATTCGGGATGACTTGGATTATCTTCAACTTTTTCTCTTAAACGACGCATCGTAACATCAACCGTTCTGACGTCACCAAAATAATCGTAACCCCAAACTGTTTGTAATAAATGTTCCCTTGTCATCACTTGACCCAAATGTTGTGCTAAGTAGTGAAGTAATTCAAACTCACGATGTGTTAATTCAATCTTTTCGTCATGTTTTGACACCATGTAAGCTTCTGGATGGATTGTTAATTGACCGACTTGTATTTCACTATTTTGAGGTTGTTCTTCAACTTGAACACTCTCAATTGTTTTTTGTCTTCTTAAATTAGCTTTAACTCTGGCTACCAATTCACGATTAGAGAATGGTTTAGTGACATAATCATCGGCACCTAATTCTAAGCCCAACACTTTATCAATTTCCCCATCTTTTGCTGTAACCATAATAATCGGCATATCATACGTTTTTCTCACTTGACGAGCAACTTCCAAACCATCTACTTTGGGTAACATTAAATCTAATAAAATCAAATCTGGTTCGACTTCTTTAACTTGTTCTAACGCTTCTTCACCGTCATAGGCAGTATAAACGTCGTATCCTTCTTTAGTTAAATTAAATTTAACGATATCAGAAATTGGTTTTTCATCGTCGACAACTAATATTTTCTTCATATAAGATCCTCCTTGTAGGAAGTTACAGAATTAAGTCTCTGTGCAACTTCTTAACCCTCATTATTATAGCCTATTCAACCAACATTGCCAAACATAGGAACAATTCATCAGAAACCTTTTTTGAAAAGTTATTGTCTTTTACTTGAACATATGATACCATATTTAACGTTGATGAATTATTATTAATGGTTTGGGTGGTTAGCTCAGTTGGTAGAGCAACGGACTCTTAATCCGTGGGTCTAGGGTTCGAGCCCCTAACCACCCATGGGTGCCAAACCCAACATATCGCAAGATGTGTTGAAGCATCTAGCTGCGGCTAGGTGCTTTTTTTATACCCTTTTTTATAAAAATGTTTCACGTGAAACAAAAAAACCATTCAATCAATATCTGAATGGTCACCATACTATAATAATTGTTTAGCAATTTAAATTTTATCTATCTAGCCAATTTTTTTAATCATTCGTGCTGGATTTCCCGCAATTAAAACATTATCTGGTACATCTTTTGTCACAACACTTCCAGCACCCACGACAACATTACTTCCAATTGTAACACCAGGTAAAATAATAACCGATCCACCAAACCAACAATCATCCCCAATTGTAATTGGACCATCATACTGCCAGCCTTCACGACGCAATTCTTTATTCATTGGATGGTGGTTAGGTGTATACAACTGACAATTAGGCCCAATGAAACAATGGTCTCCAATTGTAATTTGACCCGCACTTAAAATTTGTAAATTTGAATTAATAAAACTCCCTGTCCCTATTTTTAATTTTCCTGGCCATTCAATAGTTGATATTGGAAAATAAATTTCAGCAGATTCAGCCATTCCAGGTACAAATTCTTTAAGCATTTTTTCTGCTTCATCCGTATCGCGTGAAGCAACCTCATTTATTTTATAAATCATTTGTGCACTTGATTTAACAACTTTTTGAGCCATCTCTTCTTTAGCATACTGATACCAATCGCCATCCGCAATCTTATCAACAATACTTTTCTTACTTAATCTTTCAATCTCTTCTACATTTAAGTCTCTCATTAACTTACCCCTCCAGCATTTTATAAAGCGCTTTCCTAATTATATCACTCCTGCCTCTGATGTCCGATTATTTTTTGAATAAGTTACTAAGTAATTGATATAAAATAATTCCGACTAACGCGCTAATCATTAATAAAGTTAAATAGTACTTACGCCAGTTAGATTAAAATAATTTGCTATTAAATCATAATTTTTGCTGTTGTTCTTATTCCTATTTTCGCAGCAAAAAGAGACGCGATAATTCGTATATTAGCGATAATAACGCGACTTCAATGACATGTAGCGCCTCTGTATTGAATGATTTATAACCAACTAATATCATGACAATCATTGCTAATATAATTAACACATCGATTATTATAGGCAGATATGTTAAGTGATGATTTTTTAACCGCTGTCGATTACCAATAACTATCATGTATGCGATAATAAGTATTATTATTATAAAAGTCTCCACGTCTAATACCCCCTTTAAATTTATTTTTACATCAACAAACCAATAATACAACAAAGAAGGCGCAAAATAAATTTGCGCCTTCTTTGTTGTATTATTATTCATTTTTTGACTATTTGTTAAGACTTGCTTACAACATTTTTATGCCCAAACGTCGTCTAAAACATTCGTTTGATCACGATCTGGACCAACTGAGAATGTCGAAATTTTAACATCAACGATTTCTTCAATACGTTTCACATAATTTCTCGCATTTTCAGGTAATTCAGCAAGAGTTTTCATTTGTGTAATATCTTCAGTCCAACCAGGTAACGTTTCATAAACTGGCTTACATTGAGATAATTCTTTAAAACTAGCTGGATAACGATGAATAATTTCACCATTTAATTCATAGGCTGTACAAATTTTAAGTTCTTTTAATCCAGTTAAGACATCAATACTGTTTAAACAAAGATTAGTCAATCCTGAGACACGTTTAGAATGGTTCATGACAACACTATCAAACCAACCAATACGACGTGGACGTTTCGTTGTCACACCATATTCATGGCCAACTTCACGGATAAAATCACCTGTTTCATCAAGTAATTCAGTTGGAAAAGGACCATCACCGACACGTGATGTATAGGCTTTGCAGACACCCACAACTGTATTAATTTGAGCAGGTCCAACACCCGCACCAGTTGTTACACCACCAGCTATTGGATTAGAAGATGTTACGAATGGATATGTCCCGTGATCAATATCTAACATCACGCCTTGAGCACCTTCAAATAAGACTTTTTTACCATCATCAAGGGCATCATTAATAATTACTGACGTATCTCTTACATATTTTTTAAGACGTTGCCCATAAGCATAATATTCTTCAAAAATAGCATCAAATTCAAGTGGTTCGTGATCATATAATTTTGTGAATTCGCGATTTTTTTGTTCTAAGTTAGTTTTTAATTTTGCTGAGAAAATTTCTTTTTCCATTAAATCAGCAATTCTGATACCGATTCTGGCCGCTTTATCCATATAAGCTGGTCCGATACCTTTATTCGTTGTCCCAATTTTATCATCCTTCTTAGCAGCTTCTTGTAAGCCATCAAGGAGAATATGGTAAGGAAGAATGACATGTGCGCGATCAGAAATACGTAAATTATCTCCTTTAATACCGAGTGCTTGCAGATAATCGAGTTCTTCACACAAGGCCTTAGGATTTACAACAACCCCATTACCAATGACACTCAATTTATCTTCAAAAAAAATACCTGATGGAATCAAATGTAATTTATAAGTATTACCTTCAAATACAATTGTGTGTCCAGCGTTATCGCCACCTTGATACCGTGCAATAACATCGGCATTTTGACTTAAGAAATCTGTAATTTTACCTTTACCTTCATCGCCCCATTGGCTACCTACTACGACTACTGATGACATATTTTCATCCACCTCATAATTTATATTTGATATTTCATAAATACAATCCTAGAATATTGTAGCAATAAAGAGAACAAAACACAACTAAAATACGAACATTGTATTTTCAATAAAACATTTATCAGCTATATAACGAACGTTTCATCTTATTATGCAAAAAAAATAGCCCTTAAAGGACTATTTTTTAAGCTTCCGCTATATAAGAGAGCGATGAAAATTTATTATATGATTTAACAAACAATAATTTAACCGTACCACGTTCACCACCACGGTTTTTTTCAATAATAACCTCAACTTCTCCAACATTTTGATCATCTTCATCCCTTGGGTCTGGCATATTTCCGTCTTCATCTTCGTCCGTTTCGCGTTCATAATAATCATCACGATACAAAAACGCAACGATATCAGCATCTTGTTCAATAGAACCAGATTCACGAATATCTGACAACACTGGTCGTTTATCTTGACGTTGTTCAACACCACGAGATAATTGAGATAAGGCAATGACGGGAACGCTTAGTTCTTTCGCCAATTTTTTCATTTGACGCGAAATTTCTGAGACTTCTTGTTGGCGACTTTCACGACCTGAACCTTCAATTAATTGTAAATAATCAACAACAATTAGCCCTAATCCGTCTTTTTCTTTGGCTAATCGACGACATTTTGCCCGAATTTCAGCCATCTTTGAACCAGCTGTATCATCAATAAAAATATTTGCCTTCGATAACGAATTCATTGCCACAATCAAATTGGACCATTCCGATTCATCTAATTGCCCCGTTCTTAAATGATTAGCATTAATACTACCTTCAGCACATAACATCCGACTAACTAACGATTCCGCTGACATTTCCAAACTAAATATAGCCACCGTTTCACCCGTTTTTGTCGCCACATTTTGTGCTATATTCAAAGCAAAAGCTGTTTTACCAACGGCTGGACGAGCAGCCAAAATAATCAATTCATCTGCATGCAATCCGGCAGTCATTTTATCCAACTCTGGATAACCCGTCGATAATCCAGTAATTGTGTCGCCTTCTTTAGCTAGCTTTTCAATATTTGTAAAGGTACTTTTTAACACGTCAGCAATAGCTTGAAACCCACTACGATTTCTTTTTTCAGAAACGCTCATAATTTCACGTTCAGCATTATCTAAAAGTGTTGCGACATCATCGTCTTGTGATAACCCATTTGTCGCAATCGTTGTTGCCGTTGCAATTAAACGGCGAATCATTGATTTTTCTTCAACAATCTTAGCATAATATTGAACATTGGCTGCAGTTGGTACTGAGCCTGCTAATTCAACAATATAGCTAACACCACCAACGTCATCCATCTGATTTTTAGACGTTAAATTATCTTGGATTGTCACAATATCAATTGCTTCATCTCTATCATTTAAATCCACCATAGCAGCAAATATTAATTGATGCCGACGTTGATAAAAGTCTTCTGGTTCTAAATATTCCATAGCTTCAACAAGTGCATCACCCTTTAAGAAAATGGCACCCAAAACAGCTTGTTCTGCTTCAATATTCTGTGGCGGTGTTTGGTCTGTTAATAGTTCATTATTCATTATATTGTGTTCTCCTTACTTCCCCAATCAAGAAAAAAACTGGCGCAAAATCAACTTTTGCCCAGTTTTTCAAATAAATACTACTTTAGTTATTGGCCGAGACATGCACGCGAATCATTGCTGTCACATCGACATGTAATTTAACAGGAACATTGGTGAATCCCAAAGCACGAATGGGTTCTGGTAATTCAACTTTACGTTTATCAATCTTAATACCATATTGTTTTTCCATAGCTTGAACAATTTGCTTACTAGGTATTGACCCAAATAAACGCCCATCTTCGCCAGCCTTAGCTGTTAATTCAACAACTGTTTTGTCATCTTCTAAAACGGCTTTTTCATCTTTAGCTTCTTTTAAAACTTCTTCAGCTTTCTTTTCTTCAGCTTTTTGTTGTCCTTTTAAAGAACTCATTGCTGAATTTGTAGCAATTTTTGCTTTACCATTTTTAATTAAAAAGTTTTGTGCATAACCGCTTGGAACTTCCTTAATTTCTCCACGTTTACCTTTTCCACGAACATCTTCTAAAAATATAACTTTCATGGCTAATCACTCCTTAGTTTCATCTTTTTTTGACATTAAAATACTAACTAATTGTTCTGCAGCTTCACTCACACTCACACCAGTCAATTGGGTTGCGGCATTGGATAAATGACCACCGCCACCCAATTGTTCCATAATGACTTGGACATTTGTGTCGCCAGTGCTCCTAGCTGAAATGCTAACACGATTATCTGGTCGTTTCGTCACAACAAATGATGCTGAAACACCCGAAACAGATAATAACGAATCTGCCGCTTGTGCTGCCGTGACTGGATCATATACAGTATTATCTTCACCCACACATAATGCCAAGTCACTATTAATGAACTCCACTTTATCAATTAAATGATTCCGTTTCAAGTAGCTATCGACATTTTCTTTCATAAAATCTTGAACCATTGTTGAATCAGCCCCAACCGATCTTAAATAACTGGCTGCATCGAATGTTCGCGTCCCTGTTCTCAACGAGAATGACTTCGTATCAATGATAATTCCAGTTAGCATTGCAGTTGCTTCAATTTTATTAATGGGTTCACTATCTTTTGATTGATATTCAAACATTTCAGTAATCAATTCACAAGTTGATGAGGCATAAGGTTCAATGTAAACCAACATTGGGTTTTCAGGAAATTCCTCACCACGACGATGATGATCAATAACCATTAATCGATTTTTAAGTTTTTCATATAATTCAGGGCTTCCAGAAATAGAAGGTTTCGAATGATCCACCATCACTAATAAACTTTGCTCTGTTGCTTTTTCTAATGCCTCTTCGGGTGTAATAACATTATATTTAATATCAGGATATTGTTCCAATTCTTCCATTAACCGTTGTACATCGGAATGTACAGCTGTTTGGTCAAGGACAATCCAACATTTCATATTATTCATCAGGGCAATTCGTCTGATACCCAAACAAGCACCTACAGAGTCCATATCAGGGCTCTGGTGTCCCATAACGAAAACTTGGTCCAATGGTTTCATGATTTCTTGTAAAGCCTGAGAAATCATTCTAGCACGAACTCGAGTCCGTTTTTCCATTGGGTTAGTTTTACCACCATAGAATCTTGCTTGTTCCTCAGGCGATTTAACAACCACTTGATCGCCACCTCGGCCTAAAGCTAAATCTAAATTACTTTGGGCTAATGTTGCAAGTGAATTCAAATCACCATCACCATACGCAATTCCCATACTCAAAGTAAGCGGGAAATTTTGTTTTGATGTCCGTTCACGAATTCGATCTAAAATTTTAAAATTTTCTTCTTCAATTTGTTGTAAAGAATGCGCATGAACCAAAATAAAGAAACGATCCGTATCTGTTCTTTTTAAGTACATTCCATAACGACGTGCCCAATTTGATAACTCATTTGTGACAAAATTACTCAAGTTAGACACATTTTTATCCGACATAGATTGAGTCACTTCATCATAATTATCTAAAAAGACCTGTCCAATAACAACGCGTTCAGCTTCAAATTCTTTTTCGATTGCTGAGTAACGTGTAACATCCATCAAATAAGCGACATGGATATCATTTTGAATAATCATTTCAAAATCTTTTTCGTGCCACGTAACTGTAACCGCAGCTTTATTCTCAATATTATCCGTGATAATTGAAGCTAAATCGCCATCAACAGCCTCAATTTTTTTACCTAATACATCATTTTTTTCAAAATAAGGTTGTAGATAAGGGTTAACCCACTCAATTTCATTCTTTTCATTGAAAATTAAGATACCAATTGGCATCTTAATAAGCGCTTCTTGCTCACCACGTTTAATTCGATATGATAATTCTGATATATATTCATTCGTATTTGCGGTAATTTGAGACATGATATAAATGCTTGCACTAATAGCACCCAATGCAATAATTAATAATATAAGTCCTAAAAATAAATTAACCGTAAAAGATAGAACAACACTAAATAAAGACATGATTATGATAAAAATCGCAATCCATCTTAAGCGTTCATTCTTCAAAAAACCGGGAAGTTTCTCGTTCGAAAGGAACTTTTTCATAGTATCTCCTCATCTTTGAATTCTAGATGTTATCTATTTTATCACATTCAACATTTACCTGCACAAATCTTCCCATGGACAAAAAAAAGAAGACTATTTGCATAGTCTTCTTTAATCATTACTATTCTTCTGAAACGAATGGTAATAAGCCCATAATACGTGAGCGTTTAATTGCAATTGTTAAACTGCGTTGGTTTTTAGCGCTTGTTCCCGTAACACGACGGGGTAAAATCTTACCACGTTCTGAAATGAAACGTTTTAACAAGTCTGTATCTTTGTAATCGATATATTCGATGTGGTTAGCTGCGATGAAGTCGACTTTACGACGACGACGTGCGCCACCGCCACCACCTCTACGTTGTTGTTGTTGTGCCATGTGAGTTTCCTCCTCTAATTAGAATGGTAGATCGTCATCAGAAATATCAATTTGTTGGCCATTATTTGCAAATGGATCAACAGTTGCTGAATCGTTGGTTTGCGTTTTGTTTGAATTATTATTCGAACTTGCGCCACCAAACGGATTAGCATTGTTATTTACTGATGATGAAGTTGATTGAGGAGCGCTGCTTTGATTATTAGCGTTATCTTGTTGGTGGCTTGACTGAGATTTTGATTCAAGCAACGAAAAGTTTTCAACGACAACTTCAGTAACATAAACGCGGGTTCCTTGTTGGTTATCGTATGAACGCGTTTGAATTCGGCCATCGACACCAATTAAAGAACCTTTATGCGTGAAATTAGCAAAGTTTTCAGCTGCTTTTCGCCAGATAACACAGTTAATAAAATCGGCTTCACGTTCGCCAGAAGCGTTCGTAAATTGTCGATTAACTGCAACTGTAAAAGTTGCAACTGCAGCACCACTAGCTGTGTAGCGTAAATCAGGGTCTCTTGTTAAACGTCCGACAAGTACTGTTCTATTAATCATAATGTGTTGCTCCTCTCCGTTATTTTATTAAAATGAATTATTTTTCATCTCTGTTAATGATCATATGACGCAAAATTCCTTCGTTGATCTTTGAAAGACGATCAAATTCGTTAATTGCGATATCGTCATCGGCTGTAGCATTAATGATATGGTAGATACCTTCATTATAACCGCTGATTTCGTATGCAAGACGACGTTTTGACCAGTCTTTTGAAGTAACGATTTCTGCACCATTACTTGTTAAAATACCATCGAAACGTTCGATCAAAGCTGCTTTAGCTGCTTCATCAAGATCAGTACGGATGATATAAGTAATTTCATATTTACTCATGACTGTTTACACCTCCTTATGGACTTTAGGTCCTTACCTCATGGCAAGAACAAGGGAAGTTATCTATTTAATGCTATAGACACTTACGAACTAAAAGTATATCACTGACATTCGCTTAAAGCAAGAAAATCCTAATTAACTACACACTTATTAAGTACGTCGTTAATTAGGATTTTATTTAATTTTTTAAATTTATTTTATTCTGGATCCGTTATTTCAGTTTCAATGTCAGATACAACTTCATCTAAATCAACTGTTGTTTCTTCAGGAGCAGCTTCAACCTTAGCCATTGTTGCAACTTTAGCATTTTCATCAATTCGAATTAAATGAACACCTAAAGTCGCACGACCTGTTTTCGATACGTTCTTCACGTTAAATCGAATCATCACACCTTGATCCGTAATTAACATAATATCTTCGTCACCTTGAACAGTTGCTAAACCAGCAATTGGGCCATTCTTTTCAGAAATATTGGCTGTCTTAATCCCTTTTCCACCACGACCTTTAATCGCATAAGCAGAAGCAGGTGTTTGTTTCCCATATCCTTTTTCAGAAATGATGAATACGTGACTATCAGCAGCTAATAAATCAGCCCCAACAACGTAATCATCTTCTCTTAAACGAATACCGCGAACACCAGAAGCAGAACGTCCCATTGAACGAACATCATTCTCAGCAAATGAAACAGCGTAACCGAGATGTGTGCCAATAATCATATTCTGAGTTCCATCTGTAATCGCAACGTTAATTAATTCATCTTCATCATGCAATTTAATGGCTTTTAATCCATTATTTCGGATGTTAGAAAATTCTGAAACTGGCGTTCTCTTAACTGTTCCGTTAAGCGTCGTGAAGAAAAGATAACGTTCATCATTTTCTTGCTTACTTACATTGATAACAGCTTGAATTTTTTCGCCAGAATTAACGCCTAAAAGATTAATAACTGGAATTCCTTTGGCTGTACGACCGTATTCAGGAATTTCATATCCCTTCATACGGTAGACTTTTCCAGCATTCGTGAAGAAGAGTAAGGTGTCATGCGTTGATGTTGACACAAGATGCTCAATAAAGTCATCATCATGAACACCCATCCCTTGGACACCACGTCCACCACGGTTTTGCGCTTTGAATTCATCGGTTGGAAGTCGTTTGACATACCCATTATGCGTTAAGGTAATCATCACTTCTTCCTCTTCAATCAAATCTTCATCTTCAAGATTCAAGACTTCACCAATTAACAATTCAGTACGACGTTCGTCACCAAATTTTGATTGTAAGTCTAACAATTCTTGATAAATAATCTCATGAATCCGTGAATCATGCGCTAAAATATCTTCAAAATCAGCAATTGATGCCATCAAATTTTGATATTCATCCTCAATTTTTTCACGTTCCAAACCAGTTAAACGAACCAAACGCATATCTAAGATAGCTTGGGCTTGTTTATCTGATAAACCGTAATTACTCATTAATTGATTTTTAGCGAGTTCACCCGTATTTGAACTACGGATAATTCGGATAATTTCATCAATATGATCAAGTGCAATTCTTAATCCTTCGAGAATATGTGCACGAGCACGCGCCTTTTTCAATTCAAATTGCGTACGACGACGAATTACTTTTTCTTGATGTTCAAGATAATAAACAAGCATTTCCTTTAAACTTAAAACTTTAGGAATACCATTCACAATAGCTAACATGTTAAAGCTAAATGAGGTTTGTAATAGCGTTAATTTATAAAGATTATTTAACACAACTGAAGCACTCATATCACGACGAATATCAATTACGATTCGCATTCCTTCACGATCAGACTCATCATTAATATCAGTAATACCTTCAATTTTTTTATCACGAGCCAAGTCGGCAATACGTTCAATTAAACGCGCTTTATTGACCATGTAAGGCAATTCATCAACGATAATACGTTCTTTACCGTTTTTTTGTTCTTCAATTTCAACTCTTGAACGAATTGTAATTGTCCCTTTACCTGTTTCATAAGCTTTACGAATGCCTGATTTACCTAAAACGGTAGCTCCCGTTGGAAAATCAGGTCCAGGAATAGCTTCCATCAAATCAGCCACAGTTGCATCAGGATTATCCATTAAAATATGTAATCCTGAAATAACCTCTGCCAAATTATGAGGTGGGATATTCGTTGTCATACCAACAGCAATACCTGTTGCACCATTAACTAATAAGTTAGGGAAACGCGCAGGTAAAACAACTGGTTCATGTTCACTACCATCATAATTATCCATGAAATCAATCGTATCTTTATTGATATCACGCATCATTTCAACAGCAATCTTACTCATTCTAGCTTCGGTATAACGCATAGCAGCAGCGCCATCACCATCGACAGAACCAAAGTTACCATGTCCATCAACTAACATGTAACGGTAACTAAAATCTTGAGCCATACGTACCATGGCTTCATAAATCGATGAATCACCATGAGGATGATACTTACCCATAACATCCCCAACAATTCTAGCTGACTTCTTATATGGTTTATCAGGTGTAATTCCCAATTCACTCATCCCATACAAAATACGACGATGAACAGGTTTTAACCCATCTCGAACATCTGGAAGCGCACGAGCAACGATAACACTCATTGCGTAATCCAAGAATGATTTTTTCATTTCTCCGGAAAGATTAACATCTTTTATCCGGCTTGATGCTGGTAGTTCTTCTGCCAAAATAACCAACCTCCTTTACGACCAAATTTTTAAATATCTAAGTTTTCTACGTAAGTGGCATTTTCTTCAATAAATTCACGTCTAGGCTCTACACGATCACCCATCAACATGTTAAAGACATCATTAGCTTCAATAGCATCATCAACATTAACTCGTAATAGACGACGCGCATCTGGATCCATAGTTGTTTCCCATAATTGAGAAGCATCCATTTCCCCAAGCCCTTTGTATCGCTGAATAACAGGTTTTGGTGTCGGCGTCAACTGACCTTGAATTTCTTCTAATTCTTCTTCAGTATCAACATAACGAATCATTTTACCTTGTCGAATTTGGTATAAAGGTGGTTGCGCAATATAGACGAATCCAGCTTCAACGAGTGGACGCATATAACGGTAAAATAGCGTTAACAATAATGTTCTAATATGCGCACCATCAACATCGGCATCAGTCATAATGATTAATTTATGATAATTAGCTTTTTCAACATCAAATTCGCCACCAAATCCAGTACCCATAGCTGTAAATAATGAGCGAATTTCTTCATTAGCTAAAATCTTATCTAAACTGGCTTTTTCAACATTCAAAATTTTACCACGAATAGGCAAAATAGCTTGCGTTAAACGTGAGCGACCTTGTTTAGCTGAACCACCAGCTGAATCACCTTCGACAATAAATAGTTCACTAATTGCAGGATCTTTACTTGTATTATCAGCCAATTTACCAGGTAAATTACTGATTTCAAGGCCACTCTTTTTACGCGTTACTTCTCGAGCATGTTTAGCCGCAACTCGTGCTCTAGCAGCTAACATCCCTTTTTCTACAATAATTTTAGCTTCTTTAGGATTTTCCATCAAGAACTTAGTGAAATGTTCAGAGAATGTTCGATCAGTCACTGTTCGTGCATCAGAGTTTCCTAATTTTGTTTTTGTTTGGCCTTCAAATTGAGGATCTGGATGTTTAATGCTGACAACCGCAGTTAATCCTTCACGAACATCTTCACCAGAAAGGTTGGTATCATTTTCTTTCATCAGGTTATTTTTGCGGGCATAATCATTTATAACCCGGGTTAAGGCTGTCTTAAACCCAGACTCATGCGTCCCACCTTCGTAGGTATGAATATTATTTGTAAAAGTCAATAAATTACTGTGATAATCGTCCGTATATTGAAGGGCAACTTCAACAATAATTCCTTTTTGTTCGCCCTCAACATAGATAGGTTCTGGAAAAATAACATCTTTATTTTTATTTAAATATTCAACATAATGCTTAATACCACCAGCATAATGGAATTCTTGTAATCCGGGCCCACCATCACGTTTATCATCAATCGTAATTTTAAGTCCCTTGTTCAAGAATGCTAATTCGCGAATACGTGTTGTTAATATTTTAATATCATAGACCGTTGTTTCTGTAAAAATATCAGGATCTGGCACAAAATGAACAATTGTTGCATGTTCATTTTCAGGTGCTTCACCAACAACAGCCATTTCTGTTGTTACTTTACCACGAGCAAAGTCCATACCATAGATTTTACCTTCACGGATAACTCGGACATCTAACTCGGTTGATAACGCATTAACAACTGAGGCACCAACACCATGAAGTCCACCAGAAACTTTGTATCCACCGCCACCAAACTTACCACCAGCATGCAAAATGGTGAAGACCGTTTCAAGTGCTGGACGACCTGTTTTGGCTTGCGTATCAACAGGGATACCACGACCATTATCACGAACCGTAATACTGTTATCCTTTTCAACAACAACATTAATTTCATCAGCAAATCCGGCCAAAGCTTCATCAATACCATTATCAATAATTTCCCAAACTAAATGATGAAGACCTTGTGAAGCTGTTGTTCCGATATACATACCCGGACGTTTCCTAACAGCTTCAAGTCCTTCTAAAACTTGAATTTGACTTGCATCGTATTCTTTTGCTTTTTCTTCATGTAATTCTTCTGCTATTTCAGCTTGTTTTTCTTGATCAGTCAACTGTGTGTTCCTCCTCTTCGAGTAAGTTACCTTGATTAATATGAAAAATCTTCGGTTCGTTAATTAACGTTCTAGCAATCCCACTTAGGTTTGGTGTTGTTAAAAATGTTTGAACCTTGTTTTGAATCGTCTTCAAAAGGTGCGTTTGACGCATATCATCTAATTCAGAAAGAACATCATCTAAAAGAAGGACCGGATATTCACCAGTCTCTTCTTTCATTAACTCAATTTCAGCTAATTTAACTGATAATGCAGTGGTTCTTTGTTGTCCTTGAGAACCATATGTCTGAACATTTTTGCCGTTAATTAAAAAACGCACATCATCACGATGTGGTCCAGCTAGGGTTGTCCCTTGGAATATTTCTTTTTTAGTTGCTTTTTTTAGATTGTTTTGTAATTGTTCATATAGTTGTTCAACCGTTTGTTCTGTAGCATTTTCCAAATGAGTCGCATACTCAAATGTCACTGTTTCGGCTGACTGCGTAATTTCTTCTTGTAATTGATTAGCCCAAAACTCGAGTTGTTTAAGAAATATTAATCGTTGATGCACAATCTCAGCACCAAAAGCAGCTAATTGATCAGATAAGACATCTAAAAAGACCAAATCTTGGTCTTTTTTGTGTTGTAGTTGTTTTAAATATTGATTACGTTGTTTCAAAATAGTTCGATATTGACCCAAATTATATAAGTATCGGGCATTAATCTGACCAAATTCCATGTCAATAAATCGTCTTCTTACAGCTGGAGCTCCTTTTACGAGGGCTAAATCCTCTGGTGCAAACAAAATCACATTGAACTGACCAATGTATTGTGATAATTTCGCTTGCTCCAAATGATTAACTTTAGCTTTCTTGCCTTTGGAATTGATTTGTATCTCAAGTGGTATTGAACCGACTTGTTTACTGACTCGACCTTGAATTATCGCCGCCGTCTTATCCCATTTAATTAACTCTTTATCATTATTCGTTCGATGACTTCGAGTCATTGATAGCACATAGATGGCTTCCAGTAAATTGGTTTTACCTTGAGCATTCTCACCAAGTAAAATATTGATTGCTGGTGAAAATGAGACGTTTAAATCTTCATAGTTGCGATAATCCCTCAAGGTTAGATTTTCTAAATACATTGATAAGCCTACTTTTCGTCCATTGAATGCATTGTAATAATTGCAATACCTGGGACTTCAATAACATCGCCAGGATATAATTTACGACCGCGTCGGTCTTCCAATTCACCATTCACGAGTACTTCGTTCTCACGTAAAAACCATTTTGCTTCGCCACCAGAATTAATAATTGTTTCTGATTTCAAGACTTGTTGCAACATCATATAAGGTGTTTCTAAATAAATATCTGATTTCAAATCGTCGTCAACCTCCATTTTCTTCCTTTTTCATTATACCTTTTTTGTGACTAAATTACAATTTCACATCTCATTATAAGGCGATTTAAGCGATTTAATTTTTATTTAGTCCTTTTACTCTCAACATACTAAAAAGGCTATATTTTTAATTAATTGCCTAAAATCAACTATCATCCCTTTTTTGAGGGTTAAACCAAACTCAAAAATTACATTTACCACATTATTTAAATTTTAAGCTAAATTTGCCTAAAAAAAGAGAGTGAAAACAGTTAATTAAAACTGATTTTCACTCCATTTTCATGAATGATAACAATCTAACGCATAATTAGAATGTTCGAACGGGTGTAATTAATTGAATAAATTGAGTTGTATCTTCAGTTGGTACTAAAGTAAAGGGTCTTAATGGTTGCGTAAAAGCAACTTTGATTTCAGTCTGACCAAATGACCGTAAAGCATCTTTCATATAATCGGGATTAAATGAAATTTCAAGATCATTACCTGATAAGTTACTGAATTCTAAAGCTTCTTCAACATTACCAACATCAGGTGAATTACTATAAATAACAACTTTTTGTTCAGCAGCATTAATGGCGAGCTTTACAACGTTATTACGACTTTCATGTGATAACAATGAAGCACGTTCAATTGCTGACAATAATTTTGGTGCGTTAAAGTCAATATCTGTTGCTGATTCATTGGGAATTAAGCGGCTTGTGTCAGGATAATTACCTTCCAACAGACGTGAATAGAATGAGGTATTACCAATAATAAATAAAACTTGGTTTTCTGAGATACGCATTTCAATATCTGGATTTAAATCATCAATCATTCGTGATAATTCAACTAAGGCTTTACCAGGAATAATGATATCGTACTTAGCAGCATTAGCACCTGCCAATGTAATTTTACGTTGGCTTAGACGATGACTATCTGTTGCAACTGCTAAAAATTCACCATTCTCAATGACAAAATGAACACCAGTCAAAATAGGGCGACTTTCTTGATTAGAAACCGCAATAACGGTTTGACTAATAATTTGTTTCAAGATTGAACCTGAAAATACTAGGTTATCAGCAGTATCAATTTCTGGTAAATGAGGATAATTGTTTGCATCCAAGCCATTGATATTAAATGATGCTGATCCTGAAGTTATTTCTGTTTGATAACCATCAGTTACGGTTAATGAAAATGTATCCTGAGGTAATTTCTTAACAATTTCACTGAAAAAACGAGCAGGAAGCACGATTTCACCAGTTGATTCGATTGTTAAATTATTTGCGTCATCTTCAACAGATAAAAATGTTTCAATAGAAACATCTGCATCACTACCTGTTAAAAGTAAGCCTGAAGCAGTTAAAACTACTTTGATACCCGTTAATATAGGAATCGTTGTTTTTGACGAAATGGCTCTCTGAACATCTGTTAATTGTTTGATAAATGCTGAACGATTAATTGTAAATTCCATAGTAAAACCTCCGGTGAGTTTAGTTATTAATTAAGTAATAAAAGAATAGAAGCAGTAGTAGGGCCTGTTAATCATGTTAAGAAATACGTTGAGCCTTATGAATAAAAGCATCCACATGTGTATAACTTGTGAGTAAAGTAGCTCTTTTATCCACAAATATCCACATAAATTATTGGTTGAGTTCGCTCTTAAGGTCTGCAATTTGGCGCTGAAGTTTGTCATCAGTTTCCAATAATCCGGCAATTTTTTCATGCGCATGAATAACGGTCGTATGATCTTTACCACCAAATTCAGAACCAATTTTAGGTAAAGAATTATCAGTTAATTCACGACTCAAGTACATCGCAATTTGACGTGGCATAACGATGGCTTTAACACGCTTCTTGCCCTTTAAATCGCCCACAGTTACATGGAAAAATTTAGCAACGCGATCTTGGACGATAGCAATTGAAACTTCATTTGCTTTGTTGTTTAAATTCAAGTTTTTTAAGGCATCAGCCGCTAAACTCGTGGTTATTTCTGAGTTGGATAATGTTGCATAAGCTTGAACTCTAACTAAAGCCCCTTCAAGTTCACGAATATTTGAATCAATTTGTCCGGCAATATAACTTAAGGTATCATCGGGAATCTCAAGATTTTCAGCGTCAGATTTATTTCTTAGAATAGCAATTCTAGTTTCTAAATCAGGGGGCGTAATATCAACTGAAAGACCCCATTTAAAGCGAGATATCAACCGTTTTTGTAATTTAGGAATTTCATTTGGTAAGCGATCTGATGACAAGACGATTTGCTTTTTATCATCATATAATGAATTAAACGTATGAAAAAATTCTTCCTGAGTTGATTCTTTATCAGCAAAAAATTGAATATCATCTACTAATAGGAGGTCAACACTGCGATATTCTTTTCGGAAAGCTTCAGGGGTATTATTTCGTAGTGAATTAATAAAGCCGTTTGTGAAGGCTTCACTTGTCACATATTTCACTTTTGCATCAGGATTATTTAAGAGCATCTGGTGACCAATAGCGTGCATCAAATGCGTCTTACCTAATCCAACGCCACCATAGAAGAATAGCGGATTGTATAAGCGACCGGGTTCTTCAGAAACAACTAAAGCAGCAGCGTGCGCCATTTGATTACCTTTTCCGGTAACGAAAGTACTGAAGGTGTATCTGTCATTTAATTTGGCATCACGCATAAAGGTAGGGACATTATCATTATTAGATTTTGTGGCATCTGCTAAGGACATATTATTTTGAGCTCGAGTGGTTGATTCACCCTTTATTTGTAGTACAGGATTGATTTCTTCGCCAGTTTTTTCATAAAGAAAAGCAACAACTTTTGGGGCTAAGTGTTGAATCCAATAAGTTTTGTGCAACTGGGAAGGAAGTTCAATAATGAGATCGTTATTAATAAATTGCTTTGGTTCAGCTGAAGAAATCCAAGTTTCATAACTCACAGGGTTGAGTTGTGTTTTGAAATAATCTGTCAGTGAAGTCCATAAATTTTCGAGAGTAAACAA